>JBAZNA010000001.1:0-600000 GCA_041649475.1 Patescibacteria group bacterium
AGCCGTAGTGCCGGACGGCCCAGGCCAGAATCTCCCGCTCAATCCGGAGCCAGCTCCTGTTCTCGAGCCAAGCCTCCGGAACACCCGAGTCGCAGAGGCGGAAACTAGAGCCTCCGGTCTCGAAGTGCTGCGGCGAAAGGACGTCCTCCCCGAGCGCGACCGCGCGCTCGACTGCCAGCTTCAGCTGACGGACATTGCCGGGCCAGGGCTGGCTGTTGAGCCAGGGCCAGACCAGAGGCGAGACCTCCGGTGGCCTCCTGTCTCCCACGGCCTGGTGCAGGAAGCGCCGAGCCAAGGGCTCGACGTCTGCGGGACGCTGCGCGAGCGGCGGAATCTGGAGCACGACGCCGGCGAGCCGTTGCACCAGGTCGTCGCGGAACCGGCCGAGGTCAACAAGGTGGGCGAGGTTCCGGCTGGTCGCCGCGATGATGCGAACGTCAATCGTGACGAGCGCCGTGGCGCCGAGCCGACGGATGGTGCCCTCCTCGAGCGCGCGCAGGAGCTTCGCCTGCAGATGCAGGTCGAGCTCGGCGATCTCGTCGAGGAACAACGAACCGCTATTGGCCTCCTCGAACAGACCCGGGGCAGCGCTCGTGGCGCCGGTGAAAGCGCCGCGCACGTGGCCGAAGAGTTCGCTCTCGGCCAGACCGGACGGAACGGCGGCGCAGTTGAGGGCCACGAGCGGCCCAATGCGACCGCTGGCCTCGTGGATGGCGTGAGCGAGTACCTCCTTGCCGGTACCGGTCTCTCCGAGGATGAGGACCGGAAGAGTCGAAGGTGCGACCCTCTCGATGAGGGAGAGCAGCCGGCGCATGGGCTGACTGGCGGCGACGATGCTGTCGCGCCAGTGCCTGGGCCGGCTGCAGTGCAGAGCTTCCATGGGTACACCTCCCTTCCCCGACTTCCTTGCCGGGGTGCGTACGTGAAAGAGCGATTGGCAGCGCCCCGACATGGGGCACCGTCCCCTCTGAGCACCGGTCTTCGACTGATCTCGAGGAGACCGATGCGCGCAGGCCCGTGACCAGACGGGGCAAGCGCCACGACCGGCGTTGGCTAGCGGCCGAGTCAGAGGGGACGGCCCGTCAGAGACGGGCGATTTCGGTGTGTGAACACCGAATCGAGTGGCTCTACCCCTCGCGTGCTATCGTGCGGCTCGAGGAGTTCTGTCACGTGAGCAAGAAACCAAGGAAGAGCGACGGCAGGCCGGCATGGCTCAGGAAGCTCGTGCAGAAGGAGGCGGGGGCCGACGGGGAAGCTCGCGTCCGGACCGCCGCGCACGAGGCCGGACACGCAGTCGCCGACGTACTGCTTGACCGACCCTTTCGCGATGTCTCGATGCGGGTCCAGAGGACCCCGGAGAAGCTGCCTGATGGCAGAGCAACGGTTCGCGTTTTCACCGTCGGCGTGACCGACGAGGACTGTGTCCGCAACCAGGCACGGGTCGAACGGAATTCTGCTCTGCTCGATCTCCGACTGCTTGTCTCCAGCATGGCCGGCATGATGGCGGAGGCCATGCACGACGAGACGATTGCCAGTCCATATGACCACGAGCTCCTCGATGCGGGCGAGACTGACTTGGCCTACATGGACTGCGTCATCGCCAGCGTGCCGAGGGGCCGCCGGCATTCGGCGTCGGACAAGGATGATCAGGCGTTCCGAGGAGCCCTCTATCGCTGGGCTTCGCGCCGGGCGCTTTTCCTGCTCATGGACCACTGGGCTGCGGTCGCGGCCGTTGCGAACGCGCTTCTTGAGCGCGAGACGCTGACCTGGGCAGAGGTCCGGGAAATGGTCTCGGCGGTTGATCGATCTCCAAGTGCGCCTGCCGGCGTCGCCGACAGTGACCCGGAGTAGACATCCCGTTCGAAACCCGACATGAGAGGGCGAGCTACCCGCAGAAAGCGCTGATCGCCCGTTCCACCTGCTCCCTCGGAGAACAGAACCTTGCTCGCGACTGCTCCCTGATCCTGGCAATGGTCTCAGCCGCGTCGGTTGGACGAACGATCGCCGGCAAGGTGCGTGCCGAGAACGGCTTCAAGCTCTCCCCGCGGGCGAGCATCTTCACGGCCACGTGGTAGCGCTCGAGCTGCTGCAGGTCGTTGGCCGTGAACGCCGGCGCGAACTCGGGCTCGAGCAGCAAGGCGTCGTGGCCGCCGAGGCGAAAAACAACCGAGGTGCCGATGTTGCCAAGAACCGCGTCGCGGATGGCGGGTGTCAGTTGGGCCAGGTACTGGTGAGCCAGCGTCAAGCCCAAGCCGAATTTCCTCGACTCGCTGAGCATCGTGGCCAGCGAGTCCGTGACGAAGTGCTGGAACTCGTCGACGTAGACCATGAAGGGCGGACCGCCTCGTGGCCTCTCCATGGCCGCGAGCTGGATGGCTGATAGGAGAAGTCCGCCGAGCAGATGGCTCGCATCCTCCCCTATCCTTCCAGTGGCCAAGTTGGCGAGCAGGATCCCGCGCTCGCTCATGAGCTCGACCAAGTCCAGTCGCGAGCGCTCCTGTCCGACGATGTTGCGCACGACAGGGTGGGCAACGAAGGCGCCCAGCTTGTTGAGGGCCGGAGCCACGGCCTCGCTCTGCAGGGCCTTGGTGTAGCCCGGGTACTCCTTGGTCCAGAACTGGGAGACGACCGGATCCGTGATCGACGAGGTGACCTTCTCTCGTAGCCCCTCGTCGGTTAGGAACCGGTAGAGGAACAGGAGCGTGGCTCTCGGATCAGGCGCGACCGCGAGGATGGCGTTTCGCAGGATGTGTTCGAGCCGCGGGCCCCATGAGTCAGCCCAGTACTTCCTGAAGACCGAGACAAGCTGGGAAGCCAGGAGGGCCGTGTCCGGATGAGGCTGCCTTCCCCGCCGGAAGATGTTGAAGGAGAGCGGGTACTCCCTGTCCTCCGGAGCGAAGAGAAGAACCTGGTTGGTCCTGCTCCGAGGGACAAGGGGGAGTACGCTGTCGACCAGATCGCCATGCGGATCGAGGAGCGCCAGGCCTACGCCAGCGGCGAGGTCCTGCGCTACCAGATTGGCGAGGGCCGTGGACTTGCCCGAGCCGGTCTTGCCGAGCAGCCAGAGATGGCGCAGCCGGTCATCAGGCAGGAGCCCAAACCGGAGGTGCTTGCCCCTCCAGGTTGTCTCCCCGAGGATGAGCAGCTTCTCCCGGGCCGGCTGCGGTGGCGTGAGGATGTAGGCTGGTGGCATTGGAGGGTGGAGGGTTAGGAGTGAAGGGCTGTGCCGACGCGGGCGTAGCTGTTGGAGTCGGAGCTGCGTATGCGGCCGGAGCCAGCGCCATCGTCTCGCCATCGACGGACTTCCACATCGGCGAGAGGATCGTGTCGGCCGTGAAGTTGGTAACTCCACGACCGTCGTTGTCCTTGTGCTCATAGGCCCCGAACCAGAACAACCGCCGGCCGTGAGCGAGTTCTTGAGCCAGGGCGTTCAGGTTCTGGGCCCTGGCCTCCGTGCTGGTCGCAACCAGCACCGCTCGAACTCGCTCGTGGCCGAAGGCCTGGCGAAAGAACCCCCGTCTGAGCAGCTCGGTGTAGCGCTTGAGCTTGACGAGCAGCCGTCGGTTGCCGCCCTTGATGTCGGATCGGATGACCTCGAGATAGAACGCGCGGCGCTCGCCAGTGGCTGGGAATCGGAGAACGACTGCGGCGTCAGGGATGATGAAGCCGGTGTCCCTGCCGGTTCGCTGCCGCCAGCTCCAGACCTTCCTCCAGAGCGACGTCTCGGCCTCGATGGACTCGACCTGAACGTCAGCGTGGCCACGGCTGGCCGCCTCGACGGCGACCAGGAAGTCGGTGGCGACCAGGTTGTGCTCGAGGAGCGCGGGCGCGCTCCCAGCTGGACGCAGCTTCGCGAGCTGCTCGCTCTCCTTCCTCGACTCGTCATCAAGAGCCGCAGCGCCGGCCGGCGCCAGGCTGTAGATGGGCTGGGACGCTCTCTTGGGCGGCCTATGCACTCCGTCGAGGACGAAGGGGATGAAGTGCCGATCGAGCATCTGGTGCTCCCAGAGCTTGCGGAGACGGACCTGGAGCACTCGGAGGCTGACATCCGGGCAGAGGACCTGGTGCAGCTGGTCGCTGCACATGAATCGGTGTTTGAACACCGACACCAGGATTGCCCGGTCGCGGGGCTGGAGAACTAGGCCGGTGGCCTGATCCGGACGGATGAAGCGTGATGGACGCATGGAGGTGGGGTTACTTGATTGACGATGGCGCCGTGCGGCGCCGGGACGGGACGAGGTACGGCTCCGACAGGAGAGGACGACCGTCAGCGCGCCGTCGCGATTTCCGCCCTGAAGTTGCCGTAGGCCTCCATCAGCGACTCCTCGCGGTCGGTCGCCTCGTCCACGAGCCGCATGAACATTGCGTGGAGCGGCGTGTCAGCGCCTGCGACGTCCGCCGCGTACAGGTACAGTCCCAGCACGGAACGCTCCTTCGCGATGGCGAGGGCCAGTATCTGATCCAGCGCCCGCTCGGTGAGAGAGCGAGCATGCCGGGGCCCCTGTACGATGGTCGCAGCGATGGGCATGGACGTCTCCTTGTGGCTCAGTGGCATAGCTCACCATCGGCAGACAGCGCAGCCGACTTGAGGCCGGGTGCCCGCAGTGAACGCGGGCCCCAGCGCCACTCGCGTCGTCAGGGGGGGCAACGGCCGCGGCAACGCCAGGGCCCGCAGGCTCAAGCGTAGCACGCAGCCACGAAGATGCCGCGCCGAGGACTTGGCCGGCGTTCAGCATCGTGGTCGCGGGCCGGACCACAGGTTGAAAAGGTAGATGCAACAGATGAAGACGATGGCGAGCACGATTTGTTTCTCTCCTTGGGACGTTGGCATAGTGGTTGTTGGTTCCTGGCGTCGGTCGTTGAACCGTTCACCGTTGGGTCCTCGATGGAGGTGACGGACCCGGTCCCGACTTGGTCGGGAATCGGTGTCCGGCGCCTCCTCGGGGTAACCCGCTGCGCGATTGTCGTGGGGCCGCGGAGCGCGTAGCGCGCAGCGGCACCCGACGTTTTTCTGGCTCATGGAAGGGTGGCGCGTTCTCCCTCGGATGAACCGCCGGGAACCCACCTTGATGCCAGAAAAACGTCGGGGGCGGAGCCCCCGACAATCGTCGCTTTCTTAACCCGTAGGTTAGCGGTTGTTAGAGTGTTAGACCGTTCGGTGCCTACTCGTCCGTTATGGCGAGTAGTCGTGGCACCGATGATTGGTCAGGACGTCGAATGCAGCGGCAGGATGGCGTTGACTACTTAGGTTGCTTGGCGAGTAGGTAGTCGTCTAGGGCGCGATCACGGTGTTTCCGGGCCGCGGTGTCCCTTACCTTGAAGAGCACTTTACCAAGCGGAATCCACAGCGGCTTGTGCACAAGCTCGACGAGCAAGGCACGGTCAGGCTTGTCAATTGACTTCGTGGACTTTGTGGCGCGGTCGATCACGTCCGCATCGGACTCGTAGAAGAAGCCGCCGACGGTGTCCTTGTAGGTAGAATCCGACGTGGTGTTGTCGGTGAGCTCGTAGGCTGCACCACCGTCGAGGAAGCTCCCGGCAGTGACGGTGGCGTCGAGGGCGACCTTGCGAGTCTTCCGATAGCTCGTTGTGTAGTCCTTGAAGTAGTGAATGCCACGGACGAATGCAACGACGTAGTTGGTGTCCTTCAGGTACTCATCGAGCTTGGCGTTTGCGGCCTTGGCCACTGGATCGTCCTTCAATGCGAGCCTGGTCTTAGCGGTAACAAACGTGTCGTCGTGCATCAACGTGACTATGTCGATATTGAGTCCGTACTGGTATAGGTCGGTGTCCGTGAATCCGCTCTTGGCCTGAAAGATGGCATAGCCCGCCGAGGCTCTCGCGGTCACGGCGCGGTTCATCAAGACAGTTCGCTGAATCTTTATCGCAGATGCCCCGATGTTCGTGCTGACCCAATTGAGATCCTTCTTGCCGCCATATACGGCCGGGCCAACCACGGTGAACCACGTTCCACCCTTCTTCTTTGCGACGAAGCTGCCGAAGTCTGCCTCGAGGACGTTTACTAGCGCACGATATCCTTTCGCGACAACGAGCTCGCGGAACTTCGTGTCCGATTCGAGCAGCTGCTTGGCGGCCTCCTCAGGATCGAACCTCTTGACCTTGCTGGAGTCGATGGATATCTCGTCGCGGCGGTCCTTGTTGAGCGTGTAGGCAGGAGATTCCCAGATGATGTAGGTGTTCTGTCGGGCCTGGAGGCTGACCTCGCTGTCTTTCGGGAACTTCTCGGCCAATTCGCTCGTGGTGCCGGCCTTGATTGTCTGAACTGCACGGAACTGAGGGGGCTTGTTCTCTGGTTTGATCTGGTAGCGAAGCTCGTAGGCCTGATCCTTGTCGGGATTGGTGACCTTGAGCGTCAGAGTGTTCATGCAGCCGCCGAGCAGCAGGACAATGAGCGCACCCCATGATGTGCGGAGCATTTGCAGTCCCTCCTTCCCTGAGGGGACCCAGGGTAACGGGTGGAGAGAGTAGCGTCAAATGGAACGCTCGCCTAAGCGTGCGGGTGCTCGACCAGGCGATACTGGAACTGGTGTTTCTTGGTCGGGTGGCTGCGGCGTTCAACCGGGTAGCCGTATGCGAGCAGCCTGAACTTGGCGCCGGCGAATGTGTGGCCGACCCTGTGGACGAGTTCCTTGGTGGAGTGCCAGTGGCCGTCCTTGATGATGTTGAGCAGCTTCTCGATCTTGGTGGAGCGAGAGCTGCCGTTGTTCCTGAACATAGTTGTGAGATGTTAATAACTTAGATCGTGGCCGGTCGGCCGTGGGGCCGCCGGCGACGGTGGGTCTGGAGCCTCTGCGCTGCCAGAACGAGCGCGACTGCGAGGAGCGGTACCGTGCGTCGCGCCTCGTTGATCGCGAGCCGTCTCGTCCCCGGGATGAGCGTCACCAGTCGCCTGAGCTTGGGGTGGAGGTCGATGAGGTGCTGGAAGACGTCGTGGCGGGTGGAACGCCTGCGGCCCGCCATGAGGACGCTCTTGATCTCGTCGAGCGAAACGGATCGCACCCGGCAACGGTCGAGTTGCCGAGCGATGGTGTGGACTCGTGTGTTGGTCTCGACGATGACGATCCTCGGCGGGTAGCTGGTGGTCGCCTTTCGGACCAGAAACCTGATGGTCGAGCGAACGGGACGTCTCGCAGGAATCCTATGGCGCAGGACATCAAGGAGTTCGCCATCCAACGTGACAGCGATGCCCAGGCCGTGGCCGCGGTAGGCGACGGCGAGGGTGTACGCCTGATGGGTGGTGTGCGTCATGGCCGGCGGCGCTGGAGATCCATCGAGGTCTGTCCGTCGGTGCGCTCCTTCGTTGCCCGGCGGCGGTTGATGTCTCGCTTGAGGTTCTCGAAGTACTCGGGATCGATCAGGCGCTCCATCGGTACCTGCAGGGCTATTGCCACTGCGAACATGAACTGCACCGAAAGTGGCAGGTAGCGCGAGCACTCATAGAGGCGAAGCTGCCTCTCGGATACGCCCGCGAGCTCGGCCAATTCGGTTTGCGATAAGCCAGACTCGCCATGCCATTGGCGAAGTCGGCGAATGTGGAATACAAGTGATCCCGATTGTTCGAGATCACGCTCTTGGTCATTAGTTGTGTCCATAATATATTGCTGGACTTGACAGGAAACTTCGTTTCCTGTTAATGTGTCCATTCACCTCCCTTCTGTGGTTAGATTGGCCTGGTCAAGGGCTCTCTATCGCGGTCGCGGAGGTGATAGCAAACAAACTGTCTATCCTTCCTCTCGAACCGTTGAAGTATCATAACAAACCTCCTAGGGGTTTGAGAGGTGGCACAACCGGCAGAATCCTGTCCCTCCTGTGGATAAGTCGCCGTTGGGACAGATGGACAAGCATGACAAAGAGCCCCCACATTCGCGTGGAGGCTCTTTGTTATTTGTTGAGATTGCCGCTTCTGCCACTTACGTGGGCCTTAAGTGTTTGGTACGCTGATGAGTCTATGACTCATCAGCAACATACAACAACGTCACCGACATCGCGTCCGTCAAGTAGAGCGGTCCAGCCCGACACAGAGGGGGCGCCGCCATTGTCCGAAAAGGCAGTCTCGAGCCTTCTCGACTTCCTGGCTGTCGTCCGCGGCATAGTCGATCAGTTACGGTATCAGGGCTTCACCTGCAAGGACGGACGGCTTTTTCCACCGTCTGGTTGGAGGAAGAGAATGTGACAGACCTAATCTACAAACTATATGTATCAAGACGAATACTTACTTTACGCCCGCCGGAGCTCGGCTGACGTCGACAATCAACAGAACACCATCGAATACCAAGTCCAGCGCGGCCTCGAGTACATGCGAGCCAACGGCCTGAAGCTCGCTGACTACACGGAGAAGGGGTTCTGCGAGCGCGGAATAATCATCGAGTTGCATACGGCGTATAAGACGAAGCTGCCGAGAATCCTCGCTGACGGCACGGTCAAGCGCAAGATTGACCGGCCGAAGTTCAAGAGGCTGGCCGTGGTCTTGGCGCAGGCCAGGTTCAAAGGCTCAGTCTCATTGTGCCTCGACCGATTGAGCCGCAACAAACAAGACGAGGTGGTTATCGATACGCTGACAGAAGGCGGCCGCGATATTCGCTATGTGCAGGCGAACTACGAAAAGTCCAGTGCCGGCCACCTTCACAAGTCTATCGACGGCGTCTTCGCCGAACACTACTCGAAGAAGATTAGCGAGAGCATACGTGCGGCGAACTCCAAACTCCGCGGCGAGGGCAAGTGCACCACGCGGGCCCCGATGGGCTACCTTGACTTCGGGCCTGACAACAAGCCTGTCGATCGCCGTCAGGCAGACATCATCAGGGGCGTCTTCGAGCGATACGCTACCGGCCAGTGGAGCTTCGCCGAGATCGCCAAGTGGGCTCTGCATCAGGGACTGACCAGCAAGCCCCGACGAAGAAACCGGACGCGCGATGAGATTCTTGCGGGTATCGAGATCGGAGCCGTTGGAGTGCCCGTGGCCAGGCCGGTGACAGAGAAGACGATTGAGGCCGTTCTCCACAACCCATTCTACGCCGGCCTGCTCCGACACGAGGACGAGCTGCACCCGGGCATCCACGAGCCGATCATCACGCGCGATGTGTTCTACTGTGTTCAGGAGAAGTTGAGGCAGCGTACCCAGTCCCTGTACTACCTAGACAAGGACTTCTACGCCTACCGAGGTTTCCTTCGTTGCGTGTGCGGGAGGGCGTACTCGCCATACACCCAGAAGGGACACGCCTACTACACAGTCCCCTGTCTGGGAGGCTGCACGAATAGGAGTCGCACGCTGGCGGGGTTCAGGATCGATGCCATGGTCGAGGACTTGCTCGGCCGCGCGCGGCTCACTGATGAGGAGGAGAAGTTCCTCAACGAGCGCGCGCCAGGCTTCTTCGCCCAGCAGAACACGAAACGGGCCGATGCCAGCAAGGCCCTGGACAACCGGCTCAGAGTCCTGAACCGGGACCTAGTATACCTCGGTGAGAACAAGCTCACTCTGATCAGGGAGGGCGTGTACACCGGCGCCGACGTCATGGCAGAGATCCACCGACTCGAGGGTGAGAGCAGTGATGTCAGGGGGAAGCTGAGCGGACTTAAGGAGGTTACGAATGAGGAGAAGCTCGCCGCAGTCCTTACTTTTTCCGAACTCGTGGGGTTGGCTAGCTCTTGCTACAAGTACGCTTCGGAGCAACAAAAACACCATCTTCTTACAATGGCGCTTTCCGAACTGGTGATTGAAGGGGGGAATGTGGCTGAGATTAGGGCCATGGAGGGATTCGAGGCCCTTCTCAAGAAGGGGGGATCCCAGTGTGGTGGATGATACTGGGCTCGAACCAGTGACCTTTGCAATGTGAATGCAACGCTCTAACCAACTGAGCTAATCATCCGGTATTATAGCACAGTATTATAGTATTTCCGCCAATTTCTTGCTTAGCATATCACAGTGGGAGCCAAAAATCAAGCCAAACAGCATTCGTTGATATTATTTTTGGGCTGTGTTACAATGACTTCACGTCAGTTAGAAATGTATTTATATGGATGAACAGCCATTACTTCCCCAATTTTCACCCCAAAAACCAAAGAAAAAGAAGCGGGTTTTTTTTGTTATTTTGATCATTATCGCGCTTTTATTTGGTCTGGGCGTCAGACGCTATGTTATCAGCCGGACACTGCATACTTACTACGACCCGGTTACTCTCCAGCCCAGACAGCAAAGTTTTTTTCAATCAGTCAGGGACTTTATCTTCAGTTCAGATAATGTGTTAACCGGTCAACAAGACGACAGAATCAACATACTTCTGCTCGGTATCGGCGGCCCCGGTCATGACGGCCCGTATTTAAGCGATACCAACATCATCTTAAGCATCAAACCAAGTACAAACCAGGTGGCCATGATTTCCGTGCCCAGGGATTTGATGGCCAAAATTGATGGCCATGGTTACAGAAGAATAAATTATGCGGACGCGTTCGGAGAAGCGGAAAAAGCCGGTAATGGCGGTGAATATGCTAGGCAGATCTTTGAAGATACCTTTAATATAAAAATTCCCTACTATATTAGAGTGGACTTTAGCGCCTTTACTGATATTATCAACACGGTTGGCGGCGTCACAATTAATGTGCCAAAATCATTTACCGACAGTTCCTATCCCGGACCAAACGACTCATACGAAACAATTTCGTTTACCGCCGGCATTCAAAATATGAATGGGGATCTGGCATTAAAATTTGCCCGATCCAGACACGGCAGTAACGGCGAAGCATCTGATTTTGCCAGAGCCAAAAGACAACAACTGATTTTAACGGCTCTTAAAGAAAAGGTGATGTCCTCGCAAACTTATCTTGATCCGGTGAAAATGCAACAAATTTTTTCCTCTCTTTCCAGCCATATCACCACTAATTTAAATTTCGGACAATTAATGTATTTGGCCAGCTTAAGTAAAGACGTAAGCAATAACGTAAAAACTCTGGTCTTTGATGACAGTGCTAACGGCTTCCTTAGGCCGACTATTTCTGAAGAGGGCGCCTTTCTGCTTGTGCCCAAGACCGGAGATTTCGCCAGTATGGATGACGCGATAAATAATATTTTCTTGGCTACCAGCACACCAATGATCGCCGCGCCCCAGCCGCAACAACCTCCTCTGCAAGGCACCAAACCGATCACCAAAATAGAAATACAAAACGGCACTTGGCGTTTGGGCCTGGCCGCAAAAACAAAACAAAGAATGGAAGAGGAAGGGTATATAATCGCTTCAATCAGCAATACTTCACAAAGACCGGTATCAGACACGATGATTTATGTGATTAATCCGGTGGCGCCGGCCAAACTGCTTACTGATCTAAAAAATCAATTCCAGACCCAACCCACCGCCTCAAGCACAATGCCAAGCTGGATGCAAACTAAACCGGGAACCGAAATATTAATTATTCTTGGCGAAGACACGCCTGACAATATCTAATCTGCATTATGGCTACTCCGGCCAAAATTATAACTCATGATTTGCCCACCATCGCTTTGGTTGGCCGGGTTAATGTTGGTAAATCAACATTGTTTAACAGAATCACCGAAACCAATAAAGCCCTGGTTTCTAAAATTCCCGGCACCACTCGCACCCGGAACATTGCCGTTGCCGCTTGGCGCGGTAAAAATTTTAATCTGGTTGATACCGGCGGTTTGACTTTTTCCAACAAAATACCGCTTGAGGATGAAATTATCAAACAAACCGAAATGGCCATGGCCGAAGCCGACCTAATCTTATTTGTCATTGACATTCAAGCCGGCATTTTGCCGCAAGAACGGGAATTGGCCAAACGGCTGATAAAAAATAAAAACAAAGTTGTGTTCGTGGCCAATAAGGCGGACGGCGCCAAATGGCGCGATACGATTTATGATAAAGACATCCTCTCTCTCGGTTTTGGCGAACCGTTTCCGGTCTCGGCTACCAATGGGGCAAACTTAGGAAATCTTTTAGAAATAATTTATAAGCGGCTTGGTAAAATATCCAAGCGGCCGAAAAAATTAAAAAAAATAAATCCGATCAAAGTGGCGGTGATTGGCAAGCCCAACGTGGGCAAATCATCAATATTCAATAAACTTATAGGCAAAGACCAGGTGATTGTCAGCGGCCTGGCCCATACCACCCGCGAACCGCATGATATGCTGGTGATGGTTGATAAACAACCGATTCTATTTATAGACACCGCCGGCATCAGGCGAAAATCACATGTCTCCGGAGAGCTGGAAAAAGAAGGTGTTGCCAAAAGCATCCAGGCGATTAAAAAAGCCGATATAGTTTTATTGCTTTTAGACGCCGGCGAACCGGTTACCAACCAAGATCAGCAACTGGCCGGATTGTTGCGCGAGAGCACGAAAAGCGTAATACTCATTATAAATAAATGGGATCTGGCTGACAGCAATGAAGACCATTTCAGAAATGAAGTCAAAGATAAAATCCGCTCCGAGTTTCCCCATTTGGATTTTGCCCCGATTATTTTTACCAGCGCCAAAACCGAATACCGGGTGCATCAGATATTTCCTTTAATTGCCAGGGCCTGGGAAGAAAGACATAAAATCATTCCCGAGGCAGATTTGCGCGGCTTCTTTAAAAAAATTACCAAAGAACACCGCCCGGCCAGAGGCAAAGGCACCAGACATCCGGAAATCTTGTCTTTCCATCAGATACACAATAATCCGCCGATGTTTGAAATGCGCATAAAATCAAAAACCTCGGTGCATTTTTCTTACGTGCACTATATAGAAAACAGGTTGCGTGAACAATTCGGATTCTTCGGAGCGCCAATTATTATCAAATTAACAAAAATAAGAAGAGACATAAACGCCTAATATGAAACTAATCGTCGGTTTGGGCAATCCCGGAAAAGAATACAAAGACACCAGACACAATGCCGGATATTTGTTTATAGACAAACTGGCGGATGAAGTTGTTTCTAAAAAAATAATTTTGTTAAAACCGAAAACTTTCATGAACAACTCCGGCACTGCGGTGCGGGCCAAAATGGATTTTTATAAACTCTCCCCCGCCGATTTAATCGTGGCTCATGATGACAAGGATCTGCTTTTGGGTGAATACAAGATTCAAACAAACCGCAGCGCGGCCGGCCACAACGGCGTAGGGTCAATTATTGACCACCTGGGCACGCAAAATTTTACCCGCGTGCGCATCGGCATCGCGCCTGAAGACAAACAACTAATGGGTGATACGGCGGATTTTGTCCTGCATAAATTCAGCAAAGCGGAAAAAGAAATCCTGGAAAAAGTGCTGGCAAAGGCGATGGAAGAAATTAAAAAAATATTATCGTAAACGCATGCGCTATCACGCAGTGCTCGCTCACTTCACCAAGATAACCTACGGCCGCTACAAAAAACTAGCGGCTCATTTTTCTGATTTAAAAAATTTATGGGAGGCCGGACTGGCGGAACTGGTTAAGGCCGGGTTGGAAGAAAATATTGCCCGTGAATTTTTACTGTGGCGAAGTCAAAACCCGGCTGAACAAATCTTGGAAAGATTAGAAAAAGAAAACATTCGCACGGTTTCAATCACAGAACCGGATTATCCCGCGCTTCTTAAAGAAATCTACGATCCGCCGCATACTTTGTTTGTGCGTGGGATCCTTCCCAAAAACGGACCGGCACTGGCCGTGGTTGGCACCAGAAAATTGACCGGCTATGGCCGTCAGGCCTGTGAAGAGCTGGTCAAACCACTGGCCAAAAGCGGATTAATCATAGTAAGCGGCTTGGCTTTGGGTATAGATGGTGTTGCCCATCAAACCGCTTTGGACAATAACGGCATTACTTTAGCTGTCTTAGGATCAGGCATAGACAAACAGCATATCTACCCGGCAGCGCACAAACAACTGGCTGAAAAAATAATCAGCCAGGGCGGAGCCGTTATTTCCGAATATCCTCCTGGATTTTTGCCCAGTCAATACTCTTTTCCGGCGCGAAACCGGATCATCGCCGGACTGTGTCTGGGCACATTGGTGATTGAGGCGCCGGAAAGTTCCGGAGCGCTGATCACGGCCAGACATGCTTTGGACTACAACCGGGAGGTTTTTGCCGTCCCCCACCCCATAAATTCTTTGACCGGAGCCGGGCCGAACAATTTAATAAAACTCGGCGCCAGATTGATTACAGCCGCCCAAGACATCGCCGACGCGCTCAATCTAAAAATTATGGCCGACACTGCCATAGACGGCCACGACGCTTCTTTAAGTGCCGACGAAAATAAAATTTTGGCGGTTTTATCCGGCGAACCCAAGCATATTGATAACATCATTAAAGAAACCAATCTTCCCAGCCAAACCATTACCGCCAATTTGACGCTTTTGGAAGTAAAGAGTAAAGTCCGTAACTTGGGGGGTATGAATTATGTCAAAACCCTATGAATTTTTCCGAGGCGTACAATTTCATAATTTCCCTCAATAATCTTTCCAAGAATGATTACCTGCAGGGTAAAGATAATCCCAAACTGTATCTGAAAAGATTGCAGTGCCTTTTAGATATTATGGGTAATCCGGAAAAAAAGATTAAACATTACATTCATATCACCGGCACCAGCGGCAAGGGCTCGGTGGCTACGTTTGTCAGTTCCATTCTGCGCGCCAGTGGCAAAAAAGTCGGCCTGCTCACCTCTCCTCATCCGTCTATTATAACCGAAAGGTGGGAAGTAGGCGGACAAGAGATGGAAAAATATGAATTTGTGGAGAACACAATCTTTTTAAAAACCGCCCTAAAAAAATATTTGCAGAAATATGTGAACTCCCCTTGGGGACTACCGAGTTTTTTTGAAATAATCACGGCCATGGGGCTTTGTTATTTTGCCCAAAAAAAAGTTGACTTCGCCGTGCTTGAAGTCGGTTGCGGCGGCCGCTATGACTCAACCAATATAATTCCCAAAAAAGACATTGCCATCATTACCAACATCGGCCTTGATCACACCGACATCTTGGGCACTTCCAAAGCCAAAATTGCCCGGGAAAAATCCGGCATTATCAAACGCGGCTGCAGGGTTTTAACTATGGAACGCGACCCTAAAATTAATGCGATTCTCGCTAAGGAAGCCCGGGCGCAAAAAGCGCGCCTGATTGAATTTAATTCCAAATATACTTTAATAAAAACCGACACGCAAGGCAGTATCTTTAAATATCAGAACCAGACCTACACACTCTCTGTTTTAGGAAAACACCAAATTGAAAACTCTATCTTGGCTATCCAAGCCGCAAAACTTTTAAAAATTAAGAATTCGGCCATAAAAAAAGGACTGGCACAAACAAAAATGCCAATCCGGATGGAGGTTGTGTCAAGAAAACCGCTGATTATTTTAGATGGCGCCCACAATCCGGACAAAATCAGAGCCGCGATCAAAACCATTAGTGATTTAAAATTAAAAAATATTAATCTGCTGGTCGGATTTTCGGGCAACAAAAACATCAAAAAGATGATTAGCCAACTGGCCGGGCTAAAACCAAAAATAATTGCCTGCACCAGATATACAATCAACCCTCTGCGCAAAGTGGCTGACCCCAAAGACCTGGCTGACAGATTTAAAAAATTGCTGCCAAAAACAGACATTAAAATTTTTATAGACCCCAAAGATGCTTTCCTGGAAACCAAAGCGCGACTCAAGGCAAATGACATGTTGCTTGTGACCGGTTCCATGTTTCTGGCCGGAGAACTGCGCACTCAAAATTGACAAAAACCAAAAAATCTTCTATCCTTATATAATGTCCGCTATAACGTTCGTGTTTCTTATACAAATCTATGAAAACACTGGTAATCGTAGAATCACCGACCAAAGCCAAAACCATCACCAAATATTTAGGAAAGGACTACATTGTTAAGTCCTCTTTTGGCCATGTCCGCGATTTACCAAAAACCAAACTGGGAGTCGATGTGGAACATAATTTTGAACCGCAATACATCATCAGCAAGGACAAAACCAAAACCGTCAAAGAGTTAAAAGACGCAGCCAAAAAAGTTGACGAAATCCTATTCGCGACTGATGAGGACCGAGAAGGTGAAGCCATCTCCTGGCATTTGGCGCATATTCTGGATATTGAGCCGGAACATGCCCAAAGAATTGTCTTCCACGAAATCACCAAGCACGCAATCACAAACGCGCTTGAACATCCGCGCGCATTGGACTTAAAAATGGTTGACGCTCAACAGGCCCGCCGTGTTTTAGACCGCCTGGTGGGTTATGAGTTGTCGCCCTTTTTATGGCGCAAGGTGGCCAAGGGTTTATCTGCCGGACGCGTCCAATCCGTGGCCGTGCGCTTAACAGTGGAAAGAGAAAGAGAGATTACGGCCTTTAAACCGGAAGAATACTGGAGCGTGGAAGGACTTTTTGAAACCGCCAAACATGAATCTATTTTAGCAAAATTATTTTCTGTAAACGAAAAGAAGTTTGATAAACTTGATATAAAAAACAAGGAGCAGGTTGATAAAATCCTGAAAGATTTGGAAAAAACTGGCTATAAAGTTGCGGAGGTTGAAGAAAAAAAGACAAAGCGCATGCCCTCTCCCCCGTTTACCACTTCCACCCTGCAACAGGAGGCCAATAATCATCTTGGATTTTCAGCCAAACAAACCATGCGACTGGCCCAACAGCTGTATGAAGGCGTTGAACTTGGCAGTGAAGGCCACGTGGGTCTTATAACCTACATGCGAACCGATTCAGTGAACTTATCAGAAAAATTTTTAGGCGAAGCCAAAGAAATTATCGGCAAAGAATTTGGCGCTAAATACCAATTAAGCAATCCCCGGGTTTACAGCAACAAAAGCAAAAACGCCCAGGAGGCCCACGAAGCCATCCGCCCGACCGAAGTAATGCGCACCCCCGAGTCAATGGAAGCTCATTTGGATAGAAATCAATACCGCTTATATGATTTGATTTGGCGCCGGGCCGTAGCCACCCAGATGGCTCCCGCGGAACTAAACGCGACAGTCATAGATATAATCAGTAAAAATAATTACCAATTCCGGGCCAACGGGCAAACCATTGCCTTTGACGGCTATTTAAAACTCTACCCGGATAAAGCCAAAGAAAATATTTTGCCGACTGTCACCAAAGGCGAAGATCTAAACTGCAAAGAACTTAAACCCGAACAGCATTTCACTGAACCGCCGGCCAGATACTCCGATGCCACGCTGGTCAAAGCCCTGGAACAATACGGCATCGGCCGGCCATCAACTTACGCGCCAACCATAGCCACCATTGAAGACCGCGGTTATGTTGAGCGTGATGAAAAAAAGCGCCTCAAACCAAAAGACATCGCTTTTGTGGTCAATGATTTACTGGTTGAACATTTTCCCGACATTGTAAATTACCAATTTACCGCCAAAATGGAAGATGATCTGGATGAAATCGCCAGAGGCAAAAAAGAGTGGCAACCGGTTATCTCCGAATTTTATATTCCTTTTAAGAAAAATTTAACTGCCAAAGACAAGGAACTCTCCAAAAAAGAAATCACCGAAGAAAAAACCGATGAGGTCTGCGAAAAATGCGGATCGCCGATGGTGATTAAAACCGGGCGCTTCGGCAAATTCTTGGCCTGTTCAAATTATCCGGAATGCAAAAACACCAAAAATATCGGCGCTGACGGCAAAATAGAAGAAGAAAAAATTGAGCTGACTGATCAAAAATGCGAAAAATGCGGAGCGCAAATGGTTATGCGCCATGGCCGGTTCGGACCATTTCTCGGCTGTTCAGCTTACCCGAAGTGCAAAAATATAAAAAATATTGAAGTTAAAATAAACATGAAATGCCCGAAGTGCGGCCAGGGCGACCTGGTGGAAAAACGCACCAAACGCGGTAAACCATTTTACGGCTGTAATCGCTACCCGGATTGTGATTTTGCTTTGTGGGAAAAACCAACCGGAGAGATGTGCACAGAATGCAAAAGCCCGATGGTTTACGCGGCCAAAGGACAAACCAAGTGCAGTAATAAAGAATGCACTACATCTTCAAAACCAATCTCTTAAAGAACCATTTTTTAACTACTTCCACATTTATCAGATAAACAATCACTATACCCACTATAGTCAGACCTTGTTTTAAGTTTAAAGCCGTAAACCCAAAATACCCGGCCCAGCCGCTAAACACCAAAAACCAGCTAAGAACCACAATCGCGAACGTGCTCAAAAATAAGGCCCACGAAGCTCGGCTCTTGATAAAAGATAATTTTCTGGTGCGGATAATGTGCACCACCAGGGTCTGCGTTGCCAGCGACTCCAAAAACCAGCCCGACTGAAAAGCGCTGGCATTAAGATGAAAAATATAAAATAAAAATATAAAAGTGGCGAAGTCATAAATGGAACTGACCGGTCCGAAAATCAGCATAAACTTCTTTAAAAATTTTATATCCCATTTCCTGGGCTTTTTTACATCTTCTTTATCAACATTATCTAAGGGAATTGTAAATTGAGAGGTATCATACATTAAATTGTTGAGCAGGACCTGCGACGGCAGCATGGGTAAAAACGGCAAAAACAGCGAGGCGCCGGCCAAAGAAAACATGTTCCCAAAATTAGAACTCAAATTCATCATCAGATATTTAATGGTATTAGAAAAGGTCTTGCGCCCCTCTATAACTCCATTGACCAGTTCCCGCAAACTTTTCCGGAGCAGAATCAAATCCGCGCTTTCTTTAGCCACATCAACCGCGTTATTTACCGATATGCCGGCATCAGCGGCTTTTAGCGCCGGCGAATCATTAATACCGTCGCCCAGATAACCCACCACATGTCCGTTTTTCTGCAAAACTTTTATTATTTTTGTCTTCTGATCCGGTGACAATCTGGCAAAAATCGTGGTCTCCTCAACCACTTTTTCCAAAACACCCATACTCATGTTCGCAATCTGCGCTCCGCTCAAAACCCCCTTCACTTTTAAATTAATTTCCTGCGCCACTCTTTGTGTGACCAGCTCATTATCGCCGGTTAAAATCTTGATTTCAATTCCATATTCTTCCATAACTTTTAAGGTTTCGGTAACGGTGAGCTTGGGCGGATCCAAAAAGGCGATAAAACCCATAAAAATCATATCACCCTCATCATCCTTGGAATAAACACTCTTTTTCCCCGTCAGCACTTTTTTGGCTACGGCCAAAACCCTGAAACCGTCCCGGCTTAAACTTTCATAATTTTTTAAGGTCTCGGTTTTAATCTTTCCGGCAAACTCATGATTGGCATTTTGATAAAATTTTGATATTTTAAATATTTCCTCGGGCACGCCCTTGGTGATCATAATTCTGCTGCCGTCATCAACCACAATCGATCCCCGGCGCCGGACATAATCAAACGGAATTTCATCAACCTTCTTATATTCGGAAATTTTAATTTTTCTAAATTCCCTGACGGCATTGTCCAGCGGATTTTTTATGCCCGTTTCATAAAAACTGTTGATATAGGCACAAAGCAAAACATCATCCGATTCCTTGCCCAACCCATCGGTATATTTAACCAGTGCAATTTTGCCGTCAGTTAAAGTACCGGTTTTATCAGTACACAAAATATCCATACTGCCGAAATTCTGAATGGCTGATAACTTTTTCACAATCACGCCTTCCTTGGCCAGCGCCAGAGACCCCTTGGAAAGGTTAAAGGTGATAATCATCGGCAGGAGCTCGGGAGTCAGGCCCACCGCCAAGGCCAAAGCAAATAAAAAGGCATCAAAAAAACTATTATGCCCGGTAATAATATTAAACAAAAAAATACAAACCACCAAAATCAAAATAACTTTTAAAATCAAATAACTGAACTGCTGAATGCCGCGGTCAAAATCAGTCATTTCATCTTTTTTTAAGAGCGCTTCCGCGATATGGCTGAATTTTGTATTTTTTCCGGTTTGTTCAATTAAAATTTTGGCGTCGCCGGTAACCGCGCTGCTGCCCATAAAAACCACCTCGCCGTTTAGTTTCTCCAAGGGGTATGATTCGCCGGTCAGGGTTGATTCATCCACGAAAAAATCTTTTCCGATAATCACTTTGCCGTCGGCCGGAATAACATCGCCCGGCTCAAGCAAAACCACGTCACCCGGCACCAGTTGACTCACGGGCAGTTCCTGCAGCTTGCCATCCCTTAAAGTATTGGCTGAAACTCGCACCTTTTCTTTTAAACTATTGGCCGCTTTTTGTGATTTATAGGTATTAACAAAATCCAAAACCGTACTTAAAAGCACCATTAAAATAATAATGATTGAACTCACCCACTCGCCCATGAAAAAAGATATGACCGCGGCGATAATCAAAATAAAAATCAACGGATTTTTGAATTCCAAAAGAAATTGAACTAGTGGCGGGTGTTCAACCTTATATTGGATTAGATTCGGCCCAAACCTTTTTAAAAGCTCCTTGGCCTTTTTTGTTGTCAGGCCCATAGTGTCCTCGGCGCGAATCGAACGCGCATTACCAGCTTCGGAGGCTAGTGTCCTATCCATTAAACGACGAGGACATACATGTTAGATTAACCTCCGCAGCCGCCGCAAAAATTTATAAAAATTATATTTTTTATTCTCTATTATTATATCCCGGGTTCCGGCGGCAGAATACGGCATACCCCCAAAACCAAGTTTAAATCTGGTTACTCCCGCATACTGATGTTTGGGACTATATTCATATTCCCCGGCCTGCCCGTTGGTTTGGGGCGCCACCCCAAAAAAATCATAACAGACAAAACCCAAGCCCTTAGCCAATTTTATCGCTTCCCATTGCAACAGATACGGAGCCATTAAATTTCTATGAGCATAGTCAGAGGCACCGTATAAATAAGTAAATGTGTTGCCGAACCCTATACATATTATACAGGCAATCGGCCTGTTATCACAGAAGGCCGTCAGTTGATACGATAAATTTGAACTTAAAATCTGTTTATAGTGGTCTTCATAGTGCAATTTAAACTGATCGCGCTTGCCGGTTTCTTTCATCAAGTTCCAAAAAATATCAAAATCTTTTTTATTTTCAATTCTGATATTTTTCTTAGCCGCCAAATTTAGGTTATATCTGGTTTTTTGATGCATGCCTGCCAATAAATCCGCTTCTGATTTTTTTAAATCCAAAATGAGCGTGGCTGGAGGGTTAAGCTCTATGGTTTTTTGGGCGGACCCACGCGCTGTGAATTTCTCCGGTTCAATTCTGAAAAATATACAACCCTTTTGTTTAAAATAATCCGCTAAAATTTTATAAACCTTATCATCTTCTTGAGCGATTACCGGCCCGTTCGGACAAAACGCGTACTTCCACCCAAAAATAAGGTTGGAGTAAACGACCTGCGCCTCCGCCAAAATTTTTTCCCCCTCAACTACCTTTAGTCGCTCAACTTTTTTACCTTCAGCTATCAAAATATCCCCCCACTGCCAGGACTGTGTGAAGCGATTGCATGGGCGGTTTTCTTTAAGAAGCCAACTGTCCCATTCTGCTTGATTTTCGGCTATTTTTATCAGAATTATTTCTTATGATTCAAATAATACTTGTAATTCGGATCCTCTGTTAGTTCAAGATACTCTTTTCGTAATTTTTTAATATCAGTACCGGCGTTTGTAACGATCTTGGCTGTTTTCCTGTCTATGGTAAGCAAATCCGGACCCGTTAAACCAAACACAGCCAGTTCCTCGTTAATTTGTTCAAGCATCTTCTCTGCCTTTTTTCCGGCTTTCATTTTTAACTCCGGGCCGGCTGTGCCGGATTCAATTTGTTTTTTCTCTCTAGCTTCATTCAAGTCCAATCTGGCTCTGTCGCCTTTCTCTTCTCCGGCAGCATATTCTCTTTTTGACACCACTCCGCCGGCGCGATAACTCATGGCTCGCGCAGTTTCGCGATTATCATTTGCTGCCCCCGGTTTTCTCCGGACGTCTTCCTGCGCCTGCAATAATGCCTGATAATTTTTATCATCGCTTAATTTTATAAATTCCAAAATCAATCTCCCTTTTTTGGTTAAACTGCCCCAAAAAGGCGGCTTAACAATCTGCGCCTCCAAATCATACCCTAAAGTTTTTAATTCCTGGGCTATTTCTTCTAACCTGTGTTTAACAACCGCACCGGCTTCCAGTATTTTTGCACTTTCAGTAAACCCTTCAGTACCCAGTGTTTCCTGCAAACCAACTTCGGCCTCTTTCTCTGATTTTGTTTGTGCATCCAGATCGCGTCCTTTAAAATGTTTGGCTTCTGTCCAGCGTTTTGATTCTGCCTCCGGTTCCTCTGTTTCCACTGCTTCCGGTTCAACCATCATTTTACTGGCGTCTGTTTCCTGCATATCCTTTTCAGCTATAGCCGCATAATCCGTCACGCCGATTTCGCCAGAGACCATATCTGCATCCTCGCTGGTTTTTCTTTTTTGCGCGTAATGTTTAACCGGCCTTGATTCCTCCGACTCCGGTTCCTCTAATAATTCTTTTTGCGCTCTACTGACAATATCAGTCATCTTCGCTTTTTTTGCTTTCTCTGTTCTTTGTGCTTCGGTTAAGTATGGCGAATGCAGACCTTGCGCGACTACAAAATCATTCTGCGCTTTTAACATGGCGCTCCTGGCCGCCTCAACCTTATCTTTTTCGGACTTTGTAATATCAACCCCATATTTCTGTTTAACGTCCAAAGTTCTCTTGAGCGCTTCAAACTGTGCTTTCGCGCTCATAAACAAGGCCTCGGCTTTGTGCATTTTGTCAGCGGCCTTTCGGGCTGACTCTTTGCGAGCTTCTGCCGGGCTTTTTACTTTTTTCTCTTTTAGCCGTTTTGCCGCCTCTTCTACGGACTCTTCCGCAGGAATTGCCTGTGCGGCTTCGTGATGGTTTAAAGCGTGATTTTCTCTGGACATATTAAAAAAATTATTAATGAATTCCAAAATATTATAACATAAAGCGGTCTTTTAAACAAATCGGGGCGCTCACCATCAAGGTTCACGCCCCGTTTCACACCTCCTCCTTGGCATCAAGCCATGACTTGGCCCAGATGGACAGTTTCCCGTACGTCCGAGTGTTTAAAACGAGCACACCCAGCCCTTGTGCTGAATCGGCTTGTCTGTACCCGCCGACTTGCAACTTGATCACTGCCGACCCCTCCAACTCTGACCCTCTGGTGGTGCCGGCCACGAGCACTGCACACACTTCCCACTTCCTGCCATCATACTCCACGGATTCCACCTCAGCGACCACGCGGCTCTGGATTAGAACCCGGCCACGACTCTTGTCTTGCGGCTCCAGCAGGATTTCCAACTGTCCTTGCTTCTCCGTGTTACAGGCCTCCAGGTAGAACGCCTCCGCGAGTTGTCTGATGTTGAACACGGCCAGATCCGGCTGGAGACAAGCATCCGCCTGTCGTCCTGTTGCCATGGGCTTGCCTCCTTCCTTTCCGTCAAAAGAACAATCTATCTAACCACTAAAATGCTCTTTTGTCAATAGATTTATCCCCCCTTGCCAAACTCGCGTATTTGGTATATAATATGAGGCATAATCAACTTAATTTCACTAATTTAACGACTAATATGGGTTTACCAGGCCATCGCCGAACATCATCTCACAAGAACCGCCGCGCCGCGCATTTTGCTTTAAAAATTGCAAATGCCACTGTTTGTCCAAAATGCAAACACCCGGTTATGCCGCACCACGCTTGCGCGTTTTGTGGAACTTATCGCGGACGCCAGGTTTTTAATGTTGATAAGCGAACTTCTCGTTCAACCAGGAGAGCAAAAGCCAAAAAGGCCTAAAAAATAATTTGCTCATTAAAAAGGAGAAAAATATGTCAAATCGCCATTTAGCCAGAAGCATCGCCATGCAAGCTTTGTTTGAATGGGATTTTAACGACCAGTCAAAAGACGCCCTGCCGGAAATAACCGAACGCGACTTGCAGGAATTCGGTCCCGGGCTGGATGAGGTTGATTTTGCCAAAGCAATCGTCGCCGGGGTGCAGAAAAATTTAAAAGAGATTGACAAATTGATTGTCAAATACGCCCCGCAATGGCCGATTGAACAAATCACGATTATTGACCGGAATATTCTGCGCATCGGCATCTATGAATTGCAATTTAACAACGAAGTCCCGCCCAAGGTAGCCATAAACGAGGCGATTGAATTGGCTAAAAACTTTGGTGGCCCTTCTTCAGGCAGATTTGTCAACGGTGTTTTAGGTGCGATCTACAAAAATTTGCCGAAAGAAGAAGAATCAGAAAAAAAATAAACGCGTATGAAAAATAAAATTGCAGAAAGAGAAGACGTAAAAGAAAAAAAATACGATTCCCTGGAAGAAAAAATCGGAATTAAATTCAAGCACCCGGAATATCTGGTTCAGGCCTTTGTCCATCGTTCATACTTAAATGAGCATCATGATTTTCCTTTGGGCCATAATGAACGTCTGGAATTTTTGGGAGATGCGGTTTTGGAACTGATTGTCACGGAATTTTTGTTTAAGGAATACGCCAATCCGGAAGGAGAACTGACAAATTGGCGCGCCGCGCTCGTTAATGCCAAAATTTTGGCCAGCATTGCCTATGAAATTGGCATGGAACCGTATTTGTTTTTAAGCCGCGGCGAATCAAAAGATGCCGGCACCAAAGCCAGGGACTACATCATGGCTAACACCTTTGAATCCTTGGTCGGCGCCATCTATGTGGACCGGGGCTATGACTCTGCAGAAAAATTTGTGTCTGAATGGGTGTTGCCAAAATTGCCGTATATTCTTGAAAATGGATTATACATGGACGCCAAAAGCCGTTTCCAGGAATCGGCGCAGGAAGTTGTCGGAGCGACTCCTTCCTACCGGGTGGTACACGAAGAAGGCCCGGATCATATTAAATTTTTCAAAATCGGAGTTTACTTAAACGGTGAACTGGTGGCCACCGGCGAAGGCACAAGCAAACAGGAAGCGCAAACCGAAGCGGCCGAAGCGGCCCTGAAAATTAAGGGCTGGAAGGGTCCGAAGGTAAATGTGATGAAGAAGAGTGCAGGAGACCCTATCTAATGGCGGCAAACATGATTGCGTACGCGGGTCGCTAGCTCAGCTGGTAGAGCAGATCCCTCTTAAGGATAAGGTCCAGGGTTCGATCCCCTGGCGACCCACAATTTTGCCTCCATAGTTTAATGGATAAAATTCTAGGCTTCGAACCTAGCGATGGGAGTTCGATTCTCTCTGGAGGCACGAGAAGTAATTTACACGATCAAACCATCCACTTTCACCTTTTCTTCCTGATAGAAATTATTTTCACCCAGCACTGCGGTGATTTCTTTTTTTAAGTCCTCCAAACCGGTTTGGCTGTCTGACATCGGAATAATTACAAACGGCAAGTCCTTGGAAAATCTCTCTTCGCCAAAACCGTGATGGCCAAAAGCAATATTTATCGCCACCTTTAATTCTTCAAGCGTATAGTCAGCCGGCAAATGTTTTCGTTCAATAATAAATCCCATCGGCAAGCCGATTTCTCTGTTGGGATTAAACCCGCCGATACCATCATAATAAACCACGCGGGCCACATGAAACTCGGCCGGGCGCTCCATCTCTTCGGCCGGGATGTGATTATAATTTTCTTCATGCCCTAAACGGCCCATTTCTTCAGCAACCATTTTTGACCAATTTTTAGCATAATTTTCAATCTGTTCAGCTGTTGGGTTAGTGCCCGGGAAATCCCTTTTATACGCCAAACCAGCTGCCCCACAACCCTCATGACTGGTAACCTCGGTTATACCTAAATCAACAAACATTTTAGCTGTTTTAGCAATCCGTTCTTCTTCAGAATTTGCCGGAAACAAAATTCCGGACCCGGCCAGACAAAATTTATTCTCCCCGCCATAATCTTTAAAAGCAGTGCCTTCATCCATACAAACCACACACTGCAAGTCCTTGACAAAAGCATGTTTTAAATCCGGAAATTCTGTTTTAAAATATTTTTCCGCGCCGTCATTTAATAAAATTTTGATTTCGTCATTTTCCGCCTCCCAGGCAGATTGTTTTTCCTGCTCAATTTGGTCATCCATATAAAAAAGTTAAAATTATATCTAAAAGATACTATTTTTTACCGCAAAAGTCAAACAAAAAAACTCGCAGTGCCGACCCGTCGTCGGATTCACTGCGAGCGTTATGAACAAAGAGCAACTACGAGTACAGGGCGTGCGGATAGTGCTCCAAAAGCCACTTCTCCGCGGCCTTGGTGGAGATGAAATAGGTGCGCTTGCGGGCGCTATTGCCGCCGTTGCCGTCATCGCCATAGTCCACATGCACAAAGCACGGAAACTTGACGTTCGTGAAAACGGGCATGGCCTTGAGACGGCGTTTAGCCTTGATGAGGCATGAGATCTCCTCCACAAAACTCATACCACAGAGCCCAGCCGCTCCACACGGCGCGTGGATGCAAAGTCCGACGGTCTTGATCTGCTTCATGCGAATGCCCAGCCAGACATTGATCATCAGTATGATATCCTGACGCATCGCCTTGCCCATGAACCAGATGACAGGGTAGAGGAGTAACAGCAAGATGCGCCAGCCGAAATCGAGATTGTTCTCAACCAGAAACTCGTAGTAGAACCTCGACATGTTGGCGAGCGGACTGGACGGCGAGAGTGCCAGCGCGCCACCATTTATTGCGAACAGATGAACACGTTCGGCGCCGTATTGAGCCTCAACCAGAAGCCCGATGTGCTTCTTCATCTCGGGAAGCTGGTCCCCGTCGCTACACACACCGCCCAAGATGATGCCATTGTGCAACATCAACTTGCTGTCCGCCAGCTCGGTCAGGATGTTTGCTTTGCGGGCTTCCAGGACCTGCTCCCGATCCCTTTCGGACAACTTACCCATGGCCTGCCTCCATTATATGGCTCCGCCTGACGGCGGATTGTTAACAAAATATGCGGCATTAGATTACCACAATTTTTTGAAACGGTCAAGGATCTGCTCCCGGTAAAAATTTATAAAATTTTTAATTTTTCTTCACCTGTGCATAACTTTGTCTTTATCCCCTTCACTTTTAGATAAAAACATTCTATAATAAAGGTGGTCGAGAAAATTTTTTACAGCAATGCTTGTCTTGTAAAAAATTCTTCAATAGATTTTTTCTATCGCTCGCGAGGAGAAAAAATTTATAATCATTTCTTAATCCCGGCATTGCCGGGAGAGAAAGGGGGTGTCTACTATGGCCAAGAAGAAGAAAGCAAAGAAGAAAGTTAAGAAAGCTAAGAAACGACGTTAGTCACAAAAAATCTTCCCGTTTAAATTGGGAAGATTTTTTTGTTTATAATTTTATCCATTGCCGCAGGCGGGGCTAAAATTAGAGCAATCTGGACTGTTTTAAATCGTTTTTTCTCCCGTCAGTTAACACTTCAACAACACCAAATTCTCCGTCATACCCCGGGTGCACCTTCACATGCCCGGCCCGCATATTGGCTATGGCTGTTAAAATATTGGCATCAGAAATATTTTTTTCAATTTCTTCTAAGCCCGCGTCCAATAAAATATAAAATTCACTGCCGATCTTTTTTATCATTAAATCATACTCGTTTTTTACTTTTTTACTCGCCGGACCGACGTCGTATACTTTTCCCAGCACTTCTTTTAAAGGCACAATATACTTGTGCGGGATGAACTTATCCACAGGAATATTATTTTCTTCGCGATCGGCCAAATCATCAACGCGGTGCAGAACGCCAACCGTTACCGGTTTCTTGCATTTCGGACAAATAAATTTTTTGGCCTTGGTTTCTTTTGGTGATAAAACGATTTCGCAATCGCGATGGCCGTCAAAATGATACTTTCCTTCCTCCGGATAAAATTCAATCGTGTATAAAAACTTTTTCTTATCACCGGTTTTGATAATGCGCGTGATTTCGTCATAATTTATATCCGCTTCATCCGCAAATTCAAACCGGTTGGCTTCCCTGCCTAAATTATTGAGGCCGTGCGCATCGGAGTTTGATACCAGAGTAATGTTATCCAGTTTAGACAGCCGATGATTCATCGGTGGATCGCTGGAAAGCCCGGTTTCTCCGGCTTTTACATGCGGGGTCAGCTCTTCAAAGCACTCTTCAAATGAGTCATACCCGGATTTTGAACCCAAAACCGAAAACCACGGCGTCCAAATGTGGGCCGGTATCAGCATAAACCTCGGATCAATAGCCAAAATCATGCTTAAAATTACTTTTGCCGATAAACCCATAATCGGCCGACCGTCTGATCTGACATTTATATTTTTTTCTTCCAAAGCCCGATTAAATTTTTCTACTGCTTCAATACTTGGCGCCAAAATCAACAAATGCACCCGCCGGGTTTTATCTTTATGTTTGTAGATACACGAAATTTCAGTGCTTAAAATAAATTTTGTCGGGCTGGAATTATCTTTTAATTTATAAATTCCGGCGCCGGCGGCAACCTCCACTAAACTTTCTTTTATATGTTTAAACCACAGAGGATGGGTGTAGTCGCCGGTCGCCACGATATCAATCCCCTTGCCTTCGCAGGCCTTGGCAATTTTTGGCAATTCTAATTCAGCCGAGCAGGCCCGGGAATAACGCGAGTGGATATGCAAATCCAGAATTTTTTTAAGCACAAATCTTTTCTTATGTGTCCAGCCCTTTTTGAAAAGCATTTTTATTTTCCTCCCAGCCAGCTTTTTCTTTCAGCCGTCCTTCAAGCAGCATCAGGGTTTCGGCAATCTTTAAAACGCCCTTGTGTTCCAACAGTTTCGCCAAAAGTCCGAGAAAAAATACATTAAAATTTTTCGCCTGCAGTCCGGCAAGACCCGCGTAATCCTTAACATCAAAAATTTTTACATCATCGGATATATAATTTGTTGTCCGCTCCCTGGCCTGATCGGACATGATCACCAAAATATCCGGTTCAGTGAATTTCGGATAAGAAATGCCTTTGTCGCTGATTTGGATAAAGGCCAAAGACACGCCTCCCCTTTGTTCCAGCCCGTAATTGGGAATATAGGTAACGTGCTTGTTGTTTTCAAAAACGGCCTTGCAGATAACGTCAGCCATCAGCTGAATTCCCTGGCCCCCGTCGCCGGCTAAAATTATTTTTAACAGCATAATTAAATTTCTCCTGTTTTAAAAGTTTGTTTTAAATTTTCCAAATAGGCAATCGTGCCCTGACCAATGGTTTTCCAATTGGTCGGACAGAAAGACAAAAATTCAATTAGTGAAAAATGACCCGCTTGCTGGGTTTCAATTGCTTTGCGGATAAATTCCTGCATTTGTTTAACGTCGTTTACGGCGGTTCTGGCCAAATACGCGCCTTCCTGCACTACGCTTTTTAACAGCTCCGGGCCAAACAACGCCTCCTCTTCATAACCATGAGGATGGGTGTCGGTCTTTTGTCCTTTTAAAGTTGTCGGCGCGGTCTGACCGCCGGTCATCCCGTAAAGTGTGTTGTTTATTACAAAAACCGTGATTGGCTCATCGCGCCTGGCCGCATATAATAAGCTCTGCAAACCAATTGCATAGGCCCCGCCGTCGCCGGTATAACCAAAACACAAGGACTCCGGCCTGGCTTTCTTAAAACCCATCATTGTCGGAGTCACCCGGCCGTGGTGGGTCTGAAAGGTGTTTACCGGCAAAAAATTCCAGGCCAAAAGCGAACAACCGATGTCCAAACCCAAAACAGCTTTGTCTTCAAATTTTAAATCTTTCAGAACTTTCCCCAGCATCATGAGCACTATCGGGTGTCCACAGCCGGCGCAAAATTTTGACGGTGCTAAATTCGGCATACTATTTTAAAAATTTTATAATCTCTTCCGGTTCAATCCCCAAAGCCGGATGCTGTAAATATTCAAATGGAACTGAAACTTCCGGAGCCAGCTGGTCGCGCACTATCCTGGCCAACTGTCCCAAACTTGATTCAATAACGATGATTTTTTCTACATTCTTACAAACTTTATCCAATTCTTTTTTGGGAAACGGGCTTAAAGTGACAGGACGGAACAACCCGACTTTTTTTCCTTTCTCCCGCAGATGATCAACCGCGGACTTTGCACTCGCCCCGACAATTCCGTGAGCGATTAATAAAATCTTGGCATCTTTAGTTTGATATTCTTCGGCTTCGGCAATTTTTCCGGCCATTTTATGAAAATCTTTTTGCGACTCTAAAACATGGTCGTGCAACTCTTCCTCAAAGGTATAAATATTTCGCCAATGCCTGATTTCTTCGTCTTTGATAAACTGCTGGGCCGGAATATTTTTTAGACCATCTGTTAATTCTGAAAAATCAATCACACCCTTGGTTTTGAGCATGTAACCGTCAGTTAAAACAATCGCCGGAAAATGATACTGCCAAGCGTTATTAAACGCTTTTCTCGTCAACAAATAAAGCTCATCCAAATTTGCAGGAGAATAAACAATGCGCATTCCCTCGCCATTGCCCCCATAACAGGCCAAAATAACCTCCTGCTGGGAATAAATCACTGTGCCGGAGCTTGGCCCGCCTCTTTGCGCAATAACAGCCACAAAAGGCAACCTCATGCCTTCGGCCATGCTCAAGGCGTCCTGCATCAAGATATGTCCCGGCCCGGCCGTGGCCGTAAAACATTTCTGCCCGGCCAGCACTCCCCCGCAGACCCCAAAACCAGCCGCGATTTCATCTTCGGTCTGTAAATACTTACCGCCTTTTTTTATCCAACCGGTAAAAACCTCGGTTGCCGGCGTGATCGGGTAACCATACATCATTTCAGCCCCGGCATCCTGCGCTGCTCTGGCTACCACTTCGGCTCCGGTTGTAAATTGTTTTTTATTATTTAGCATACAAATTATATGGCCTCGGCCAACTGCAGTTCCTCTTGTGAATTAACTCCCAAGGCCTCTCTGGCATTGATCAGTACAGAAGAAGTTTTCTGTTCGTCATCAATTGCCTGTTTTACCAAATCCGTAAGATAATATTCCTGCTGAGCGTTATTATTTTTTAAATTCTTTAAATTTTTCCATAACCAATCTGCCTGAAAACAAAAGTAAGCCGGATTTATTTCTTTTATTTCTAATTCTTCCGCAGTCGCATCCTTTTTTTCAACAATTTTCGCAATGCGCCCATCGCTGTCACGCACGATTCTGCCAAAATTATAAAAAGGCATGCGCCAATCCTCAAAATCAGGTACAACAGCGGTCATCATTGTGATAATATCGTTATTATCCAAATGAATTTTTATCAATTTAGCAACTGATTGGCTGGTTAAATATGGATGGTCGCCATACAGCACGATAATATGGCCCACTTTATCTTTGAGCAAACTTTCGGCGCAAGCCACGGCGTGGCCGGTACCTAACTGTTCGGTTTGCACGGCAAAATTAACCCGATCACCCAAAAAATCACGCACCAAATTATTGGTATTACTTACCACCACCGTTGGTTTAATTCCCAAACCTTCAACCACCCTGACAACATAATCTACTATTGGCTTACCTTTTAATTGATGCAATACTTTTGGCAAATCACTTTTCATTCTTTTACCCTGACCAGCCGCCAAAATCACAGCGCCCACATTGGTAAATTGTTCTTGCGTCATAGAATTTTAGCCGTTTAAAACAATTTCAGCGATATCCGCAAACCGCTTTGCAACGGTTCCGTCTAAAAATTTTTGCTGGGTTTTTTCATCAGAATACTGGGAAATTTCCTGCCACAACGCCCGGCCGGCCAAAAATCCAACCGCCCCGGCCCCGACCGCTTCAACCAGTTCTTTTCTGAAAACTTCAAAAGAATCACCGCGAGTCAGCAATATCCAGGGGGTTTTGCCAACCATCTCCGTAATTTTTTTACACGATTTCGCGTCGCCCGGATATTCCAATTTCCAGACATCCGGAATAACATTTGCTGAAATAAATTTTTGGAGTGACCTTAGCACCCATTCAGAACGGCTCTTGCCCAACTCCTCATTGCCGTAAGTAACAATCTCCAAAAACAACGGTAAATCATTTTGGTGTGCGTCTGCCAAAGCTTGCTTGGTAACTTCAATTTGCGCCGCGCAACTATCGGCTTCGGGATTAAAATATATGAGTAATTTGACGCCGCTGGCCCCCCACTCTTTTAATTGACTCGCTGTGTACTCCAATTCAGTTAACCGTTCGCCTTTCACGTCACTATAACCGGTCTTTTCCAGACACAAAAGAAACGGTTTTTTCTTGTCATAGCCGGGCAAACCCCAATCCGGATCAAGCAAAACCCCGCTGAATTGATCTTCCAGCGCCCCGGTAATCATTGATTTTACTTTTATCACTTCCGCATCGGTGGCGGTCTCGGGCGCTTTTGGTTTTACGTATTTTTTAAAACTGCCCCGGTGATCAAGGGCTAACATTAAGTATTTTCCGGCTTTTTGAAATTGAGAAATAGACATATGCCGATATTATAACAAAGGGGCTTGACATAGGCAATACTGGTGGTATGCTGGAGGGAATATGCAGAATGAACCCTTAAGCATCAAAACCTGGTGGGGAGAAGGCGGGGAATATCATATCGGGGAAGCACCCAGCGCCTACGTAATGAAAGACGGTATTAATTTTATCTCCCAGTATCTAAATGGCGGTAATCCGCTGGTGGATTTTGGAGTTTGGAGCGGACGTAATTTGGAACCACTCCTGTCGCTCAAAAAAAATGTCATGGCCACTGATATAAATTCGGCCAGACCGGCTGTGGCCAAGGCCAAAGAACGCTTTCCACAAGTACAATTTTTTGAATCCCCCTTAACCGCTCTTCCTTTTGATTGCAATTCCATCGGCGGAGGCATTTGCTGGCGCGTTCTTCATAACCTGATCGGCACGGCTGAAATTATTAATTCACTTAAAGAAATAAACCGTGTTTTAATACCTAATGCACCTCTCTTGGTAGCTGTCCGCACTGAAGAAGAACCCATTGGAACCGGATTTTGGAAAAAACTATCCAGCTATATTAAACAAAAACCCAATGGCGCCGGCGGCTCCAGACGCGATATATATTTTACTGAAAAATCCTTCAATCTGCTGGCCACGCTAATGGGCTTTGAGGTTATCTTTTCCACTAAAATTTGGGAGAAAGAATCAATTAACGGACAGGAACTAAACAATCAATATTTAGTCGCCCATCTTCTTAAAAAGAAAAACACCATGGATAGGGCCTGGATCGCCATGGTGCAACAATTTATTATCCGCTTGGACTGATTATTTTTCGCCGTCCCATTCAGCCAAAAACTCTTCAATAAAATTATGAAGATACTGCTCTCTTTTTAAAGCAATAGCTTTGCCGAGTTTGGTATTCATCAGTTTCGGCAATTTGAAGGCCTTCTCGTAAAAATAATTAAAACTGGTGCCTTCTCTTTTTCTAAGCTGATAATCTTTTTTGCTCATCTTGCGGCGGGGTTTTCTTTTTGGATCATGAATCATGCGTTGGATATAACCGCCGGTGGCAAAAATCCGCGCTATCCCCAGCGCTCCAATAGTTTCCAGCCAGTCCGCGTCTTGAACAATTCTTCCTTCAATGGTTGATGGCACCCTGGTTTCACTGCCGTTAAATTGTGATTCGTCTATAATTTTTACTATTTTATCCTGCACATCTTTATCAATATCCAAAACATCCATCATTCCTAAAAGAATAAAAGGTCCCTTAAGGTCGCTCGTCTGATATTGTTGTCTGAAATTTTCAAATTCATGAAGTAGCACTGCCAATTCAACCAATTCCAAATTGCCGCCTTCAGCTTTCTGAATCCGTTTTGCCATTTGCCAAACCCGCTCCACATGATACCAATCATGGCCGGTGTGCTCGATTATAAGTTTTTGTTTGACGTATTCCGCTGTTTTTTGCACTAAATTTTGAGAAACAACCATAAATGAAATATCAAAATTTACGCCTCTAATTTACCACATTTGGGCATAGGGGTCAATTTCAACAAACAAAAAAGACCATTGTCCTGGCGGTGGCCTACTTTTGCCCGAGGGCTATCATCGGCGCTGGCTGGCTTAACTTCCGAGTTCGGGATGGGATCGGGTGTGACACAGCCGCTTGAACCACCAAGACAATGGTCTTTTTTAAATTTTTAAAACATTGGCATTGAACAGTCAACAATGGATATAAGCACAACTAAGTGCTTCTTTCGTGCGCTTGACTTATTAGTACGCCTCGGCTTAATCCCTTACAGGACTTATACCTAGCGCCTATCAACCTCGTAGTCTACAAGGAGTCTATAACGAATGTTAATCTTGAAGACGGCTTCACGCTTAGATGCTTTCAGCGTTTATCCGTGCCAAATGATAGCTACCCAGCATTGCCCTTGGTAAGACAACTGGTACACCAGAGATTTGTCCACTCCGGTCCTCTCGTACTAGGAGTGAGTCTTCTCAACATTCAACGCCCGCAACAGATAGGAGACCGAACTGTCTCACGACGTTCTGAACCCAGCTCACGTACCGCTTTAATTGGCGAACAGCCAAACCCTTGGGAGCTTCTCCACCCCCAGGATGCGATGAGCCGACATCGAGGTGCCAAACCTGGCCGTCTATATGGACTATCGGGCCAGATCAGCCTGTTATCCCCGGAGTAGCTTTTATCCGTTGATCTTCCACTCTCCTATATGAGGTGGTCGGTTCACTAACTTCCGCTTTCGCGACTGCTCGGGTTGTTGCCCTTGCAGTAAAGCCAGCTTTTGCGTTTGCACATCCAGCTCGATTTCCATCCGAGCTAAGCTGACCTTTGTAAACGCCTCCGTTACAATTTGGGAGGCAACCGCCCCAGTTAAACTACCCATCAGACACTGTCTCCTTTGGCCGATTCAGGTCAAAAGATTAGGCATAAAAATAAGTAAGGGTGGTGTCTCATTGGCGCCTTGCGGCTCCCACCTACGCTCAACATACTTGTCCTTATACCAATATCAAATTGTAGTAAAGCTTCACGGGGTCTTTTCGTCTAGTTGCGGGTAGGAGGCATCTTCACCTCCCTTGCAATTTCACTGAGTCCCTCGTTGAGACAGTCACACTATCGTTATGCCATTCGTGCGGGTCGGAACTCACCCGACAAGGAATTTCGCTACCTTAGGACGGTTATAGTTACCGCCGGCGTTCATCAGCGCTTCGGCTCAAGGCTTCAGCTTGCGCTTAACCTCTCCCCTTAACGTTCTGACACTGGCCAGGCATCACCCCCTATACTTCAGCTTGCGCTTTTGCAGGGAGCTGTGTTTTTGGTAAACAGTCGCAGTGTGTCTTTTGTTGAAACCCATCTTGCGATAGGCAGGCCTTATCCCTAAGTTACGGCCGTTGTATTGCAGAGTTCCTAAACGAGGGTTCTCTCATACGCCTTGGTCTACTCGACCTATCCACCTGTGTCGGTTTACGGTACGGATATATACAGCTTAACGATTTCTGCCTTTTCTAGGCACTTCCTCACCTTAAGTTGACTCCACCCGGGGGCTTCGTCTTCATCTTGCGATACGTATATAACCAAAATACGCTTAAAACTTAGAAATGCGCAACAGAAACCAAACTGTACATAGTGCTGGAATATTAACCAGCTCATCCATCGGTTACCCCGCCTTGCAGCGGACTGGCCTTAGGACCGACTAACCCTGGGTCGATTCTCGTTGCCCAGGAAACCTCGGATTTTCGGCGGGCAGGATTCGCACCTGCCTTTTTGCTACTTATGCCTGCATTCTTGCTTCTTTACACTCCACCGCGGCTCACGCCTACGGCTTCAGCGCGTAAAGAACATTCCTCTACCACATGCGCAGTGAACTTCGTTCTCGATCGCTCAAGAAAAAAGTTCACCGCACAAGTTCGCAGCTTCGGTACTACGTTTGAGTCCCGTACATTTTCGGTGCTAAAACTCTTGACCAGTGAGCTGTTACGCTTTCTTTAAAGGATGGCTGCTTCTAAGCCAACCTCCTGGTTGTATGAGAATTAAAACCGCCTTTGATACACTTAACGTAGATTTAGGGACCTTAGCTAGCGATCTGGACTGTTCTCCTTTTGACAATGGAGCTTAGCCCCCACTGTCTGACTCCCAAGTTTTGGCTACTGGCATTCGGAGTTTGATTGAAAACGGTATCCCGAAGGACCCAATTCTCATCCAGTGCTCTACCGCCAGCAGAAACACTTGAGGCTATACCTAGATATATTTCGAGGAAAACCAGCTATCACCGAGTTCGATTAGAATTTCTCTCCCATCCACAACTCATCTCCGCATGTTGCACGGTGCGTGAGTTCGGACCTCCCCCTGTATTTCTACAGGGTTCATCCTGGTCATGGATAGCTCACCCGGTTTCGGGTTATGTGCGTGCCACTTAACGCCCGTTAAGACTCGCTTTCGCTGCGCTTTCGGACCATAGGCCCTTAAGCTCGCGACACACAACATACTCGCAGGCTCATTCTTCAATAGGAACACGGTCATCCATCCCGACTTGCGCCGGAATCCGGACTCCCGCTCTTTGTAAGCACATGGTTTCAGATACTATTTCATCGCCCTCTCCGGGCTGCTTTTCACCTTTCCCTCGTGGTACTTGTCCACTATCGATCACTAAAAGTATTTAGCCTTAGGCCATAGTCGGCCTGGATTCAGACGGAATTTCACGAGTTCCGTCCTACTCAAGAACACTAACTATGATTTATTAACTCCTTTCGCGTACAGGACTGTTACCTTCTTTGGTCGTTCTTTCCAGAACGTTCTACTAGGAAAGTTAACTCTGTCACCCGACTCTATAGAAAGTCGGCGTTAGGTCTTACTACACCGTATAAACAACGGTCTACACCTTTAAAACTGCAGTTCAAAGTTAATCCGAAGACCAACAAATCACTACAGCAACATTTATGCGGTTTAGGCTGGTCCCTTTTCGCTCGCCGCTACTAAGGGAGTCTCTTTCGATTTCTTTTCCTCTGGCTACTGAGATGTTTCACTTCGCCAGGTCTTCTTCACACACCTATGTATTCAGTGTGTAATAAATGTGTCTTACGACACAAATGGGTTCCCCCATTCGGAAATCCCCGGGTCAAAGGTTGCTTGGGACCTCTCCGAGGCATATCGCACCCTGCAACGTCCTTCTTCGTCTTTTAGTGTCAAGGCATTCACCATGTGCCCTTGTAAAATTGCGCACGACTAAAGCACTCAATCGTGCTTAGTCGCTTCTACCCTATTATTGTTGACTTATTCAATTGTCAATGAACATTTGCCATGTTCATCCGCTTCCAGAAATTCTCTCACACGTATTACACCAAATTTTGGTATGATTCGTGTTTTAAAATTTCGATTTGAGATTTAAAAAGAACCGCGGCAAGCGGTCCCTTTAAAATTCAGTAAAACTGAACTTCAGCCGCTTGGATGATCTGAGTAAAATATTGATGTCTTCATATGGTTTAGTTATGTAAGAAATCATTTACTACCCAGAGGTCCAAGCTGGTACGATTTGTATCCAGAAAGTGTGGACATGGTTCCCTAAAGTTAGGGTTTTCTATCGCTTGAACATTATAACACTTGGCAAAATTTTGTCAAGCCCTGGAATGTGGATAAACAGTGGACAATTCTGGTGTTCAAACCTGCTCCTCTGTAATGAATACCGCGGCGGCAATGCAGGTTGTCCAAAGCCCGTATTTATTACACTGGGCTGATTGGCAAATATTGGTTGTTTTGATAATCTTTCCGCTTGCCTTATATTCCTGTTCCCTCTCATTCCAGGCCTTTTCCGTGTCAAACTCTATACCGAGCGTGGTGGCCAACATAGTGGCAGCCAAATCCTCGGCATACTCGCCGGCTTTTTCATCTGTCTCGCCAAAAGCATGGTGTTCAGAAAGATAACCGTAAGTATCTTTGTCTGTGGGCAGAGCCAAGCCGATGGCGGCTGATATCAATCTGTTTGGTTCGTTGGTTTCCACCCTGGCCATGACGCAAAAAGTTATCTGGCCTGCCTTTAAATTTGCGACCCCCTTTGCTCGGGGAATTATTTTGCATCCCGGAGGAAAAATGCTGGACACGTAAACCAAATTTTGATTTTCAATGCCGGCGCTCCGAAGCGCCGCCTCAAAGGATGCCAATTTGTCTTTGTGCACGCCCACACCCTTCACGAAAAAAATATTTTTTGGGATCATAAAAATTAGATATCTTCTTTAAAAATTATTATGCAACTGCCAATTTTTTCATCAACTCTGGCTATTACACTTTGTAACTCCGGGATTTTTAACAATTCCAGCACCTTTTTTCGTAATATTCCTTCGCCGATTCCATATATAATCCGGACCATCTCTTTATCCAAATGATAATTTTCCAAAACAAAACCCCTGACATCTTCCTCATTAAAAAGAGACATTTTTTCATGCAAATCCAGCTCGGGCATTTTGGCTCCAAGCTCGGCGGCAAATGATTTTGCTTCAATACTGTCAGACATAAGTGCTGGAGGAGGGACTCGAACCCTCACGCCTTACGGCATTAGTTCCTAAAACTAACGTGGATACCAAGTTTCACCACTCCAGCTTAATTACGGCTATTTTCTTGTTGTCTCAAAAATTCTTTTGCCCGGCTATACTTTCTTTCCAAACTAGCCGGAAAACGTGAATAGTATAACAAATCTACTAATTTTGTCGAGTCCCTCTTGGCATAAGCAAGCACATGTATACCACCACCAACAGTAAAATATCCTTTTATACCATCTTTTTCAGTCATACTTTTTACCCAAACCAAAAAAGGTTTACTGGCCGAAACTAAACGAATTCTAAATTGTGGAAGCTTGCTTTCAGGATGCCTAAAAGAATCAATGGTGCCGTCGCCGTCTATACACCCTCTTAAAAAATCATAGAAATACTTATCTGGAATATTCAACTCTCCTAAAGTTTTAGATTTCTTTGGCATCAACCCAATACTCAATAAAAATTTATAAAATAAAACATCCCCAAATTGTATGACATAATAATTTCTATCTTTCCTGCCATAACCGCATTTGCTTTTGATACCAATTTTATTACTCAGCCCCAAATATTTTTTATACAACTCTATAAAATCTAAATCCTTAGACGTAAAACTAATATGTCTGCCATCTGTAGACAAATTTCCGTCAGTCACAATCAAACCTATAACATAGGCAAACTCCGGTGACCATTCAATTTTTACTTTTGCGAGTGGTTTCATGTCAGAATCATACCACAGCAAAAATGAAGAATGGATAAAAATAAAATAAACTGCTTTTGGCAGTTTATTTTATAATAATTGTTGTTTTATCTTCCTCTTCCACCATGTCCGCCGCCTCTACCACCTCGTCCGCCACCGCCAAATCCGCCTCGTCCACCGCCACTGCTTCTTTCAAATGCCGGCCTTTCCACATAACCCTCCGGCTTTTCAAGCAAGGCTTTCATACTCAAGTTGGTGCGGCCTAAATTATCAATTTCCTTCACTTTAACTTTCACGCGATCGCCTAATTTTAGCACGTCGCTTGGCTTGTTCACTCGGTCATAACTGATTTCACTGACATGAACCAAACCGTCCTGACCGGGCAAGATGTTCACAAAAGCGCCAAAGTCCTCCAAACGGACCACGGTGCCTTCATAAATTTCTCCGGCAGTCACTTCATGGGTCAATTCTTTAATCCAATTGACGGCTTTTTCCATGCCAGTGGCATCCGAAGACGTCACAAACACACGGCCATCATCTTCTATATCTATAGACACACCGGTTTCGGCAATAATCTTGTTGATTATCTTGCCGCCCGGGCCGATCACATCACGGATCTTATCCGGATTAATATTAATGGTAATAATTCTCGGTGCATACTGTGACATTTCCTTTCTCGGTTCGGCAATCACGCCTTTCATAAAGTCCAAAATCTTGATTCTGGCTGATTTTGCCTCCGCAAAAGTTTTCTTCACAATATCCCAGCTTAAACCATCGGTCTTGGTATCCATCTGAATGGCAGTGACGCCATCACGAGTGCCGGCAATCTTAAAGTCCATACCGCCCGGCCCATCTTCAACATCCTGCAAATCAGTTATCAGTTTCCAACTGCCTTTTTTATCGCTGGCCAAACCCATGGCAATCCCGGCCACCGGCTTCTTCAAAGGCACACCGGCATCCATTAGAGCCAAGGTTGAACCGCAGGTTGAAGCCATTGAACTGGATCCGTTTGAACCAAGCACTTCAGAAACAACCCTGATTGCATAAGGAAAATCGGCTTCAGCGGGAAGCATTGGTTCAACCGCCCGTTCGGCCAAAGCGCCATGACCAATGGCACGATTACCCGGTCCGCGCAAAGGTCCGGCTTCACCGTAAGTGGCCGGCGTATCATTATAATGATGCATGTACCGTTTCTTGCCTTCTTCTTCCATAGTGTCTAATGTCTGCACATCGCCGGGAGCGCCCAAAGTGACTACAGACAAAACCTGGGTATCGCCTCGCATAAACAGACCGGTGCCATGAGTGCGCGGCAAAAGTCCGATTTCCGCTTTCAATTCTCTAACCTCATCAAGTTTTCTGCCGTCCAGCCGCTCTCCTTTTTCCAAAATACGGCTAGTAATCTCTTTTTCAACATAGATTTTTACCCGGCCGAGTACAATCTTTTTTATGGTTTCATCAACTTCTTTTTCATCAAGCATTTCGCCAATGGCCTTGCTGAATTTTTCAATCATCAACACCCTTTCGGCTCTGCCCTTTTTAGGTGCCTCAAAAATCCAATCATCAACATGGCTGGCTACAAATTTTTCCGCTTCTTTTTCAACTTTGCGCAATTCCAATTCTTTTTCATCGGCAATCTGGGAAAGATCCAGTTTGGCCTTGCCAACTTCTTTTTGAATTTTATTTATCAGATCCAAAATCGGTTTGAGTTCCTTGGCCCCAAATTGCATAGCGCCAATAACTTCATCTTCCGGGGTTTCTTTACAGCCCGCTTCCACCATAATCACTTTATCCGGCGTACCGGCTACCACTAAATCAACACTGCCGGTTTCCCTCTCCGCAAAGGTGGGGTTAATTTTCCATTTGTCCTCAATCTTACCAATTCTAACGCCGGCAATCGGACCCTGCCACGGGATTTCAGAAATTGACAGGACGATTGCGGCCGCAATCATGGCCGGTATCTGCGTATCATTCTCGCCGTCATAGGACAAAGCAGTTAAAATCACCTGCACGTCATTGCGCATGGTTTCATCAAACAGTGGTCTGATAGCACGATCAACCAAACGACCGGAAAGTACCGCCTCTTCGCTCGGTCTGCCTTCGCGCTTGATAAACCTACTGCCCTTAATTTTTCCGGCCGCATATAATTTTTCCTCAAAATTCACCATCAGCGGGAAAAAATCTATGCCGTCGCGGGTGGTCTTACTCATCACGGCGGTAGCCAAAAGCACGGTGTCGCCATAGCGAACCGTACAAGACGCATTGGCCTGAAGAGCCAATTTACCAACTTCAATAGAAAGGGTGCGTCCGCCCCATTCTATGGACCAGTTTTTTACTTCCATATTTTTCCTTTCTGAAGTTGATGTGGGAGCTTAAGACCTCTTATTTAAAGGTCTATGTGTCCCCGCACCAGCTTCTTTATGATTATATCTTTTATCTGTAATTAAAAACTTTCCTTTGTCTTCACTCAAATTAATAAAATCATCAGCTGCTTCAATTAATTTTCCGGAGGTTGTTCCGCCAAAAGCCATCACTTCAACCTGTTTTCCCTGGTTTCGCAAAAATTCAATCAAGGGTATATAGTCGCCATCGCCGGAAACCAGCACAATCGCGTCTAAACTCGGCGACAAACGAATGGCGTCAACTGTAATGCCGACATCCCAATCAGCTTTTTTTTCTCCGCCATAAAAAATCTGCAAAGGTCTTTCTTTCGTCTCAATACCCAGGTTATACAAGGCATCAAAAAACGGCTGTTCTTCCTTGCTTTCAGTGCTGACAACATAAGCAATGGCTCTAACCAGCTTTCGGCCGGCAATTGCCTCTTTGACTATGTTACCGAAGTTAACCTTGGCGCCAAATAAATTTTTGGCACTGTAGTACATGTTCTGTACATCTATAAACACCCCTACTCTTTGTTCGGGGTGCTTCAGAGGATTATTTTTTTTATTCAATTGCGGGTTCATGGCCTGGACTCATTATATCTACTTCTTCTCCAAGATCTTCTTCAACCGTACTGGGAGTGCCATCCGGTTTAAGGATAACTCTTGGAGCTTTTATCTTTAACTTTTTAACTAGTGTTTCGTAACTTTCCGGATTCTCTTTTTTCAAATAACGCATCAAATGCCTACGGCTGCTGACCTTTCGCAGTAACCCCCGACGAGAAGAGTGATCCTTCGGGTGTTTCTTTAAATGATCCACCAGTTCCTCTATTTCAGACGCCAAAATGGCAATTTGAACCTCGTTAGAACCGGTATCTCCGGCATGGGTCTGGTATTTCTTAATTATCTGCTGCTTTTTCTTTTTATCCAGCATACATATATATGTTACCGAGCTGACAAGAGTATGTTTCTTGGCAGTCCGTCCCTGATCAATTCCGCCAATTGGCGAAGGTCAGGACTAATTAATGGCTGTAGGATAACCTACTAAGACAAAAATGTCAAGCATTACTTTACCGCCAGCCGACTGATTACAAAGTTAGAAATTGCATACGCGGCCAATATAATTATCAGACCAATAATGCCGGCCTCCAGGGCGTTTTTTGCTTTCTTGGCATATTCTTCATTACCGCGCGCAGTCATCCACCTGAAACCGGTGTAAAACATAATTCCTAAAAAAACGATCGCCAGCAGGGCTAAAAACAGGTTTATTCCTTGACCCACAAATGTGTAAACATCTGATTGCTGGTATCCGGCCTTAGACGCGGTCTGACCCAGACCATATTGGGCCAAGGCCGGCACCGCAAACATAAACAGAAGTGGTATAATAAATATAACCATTTTTTTAGCTATCTTTTTAGGCATATTTAACAAATACTTGGTTTAAGTCGCGGTTATTATAGCACATCTTGATTTTTTCGTAAAAATAAGGTATAATATGTCTGCTTTAAATATCGGCCCCGTAGTTCAATGGATAAAACACCGGCCTTCTAAGTCGGATATCTAGGTTCGATTCCTAGCGGGGTCACTGGATAATTATTTATCCTAAACATGGTGTCCATGGTATAACGGTTATTACGTCGGTTTGTGGTACCGACAATCTGGGTTCAACTCCCAGTGGACACCCCAAATATGGCCTATTCAAAAAAACTGCTGATTGTCTCATGCTCTACCGGTTCAGGACACGGCCGGGCCGCGGAAGCCCTGCGGCTAAGCTGCCAAAAGTTATACCCCGATGTCCAAGCCCTGCATATTGACTTTGCCGACTATTCCAGCTGGATAGCCCGGGTTTCAATTATAAATTCTTATAATTTTTTTATTTCGCGCGCGCCCGGACTTTTCGGTTATATTTATAAATTATCAGATAATTTTGCCATCCAACCATTTTTTAAAGTTGCCAAATTTTTTCTCCGCCAGGGCGTGAGAAAATTTTTAAAAAAACTGAAAGAATACCAGCCCGATCACATTATTTCAACCCATTTTCTGCCCCAGCTGGTTTTACCGATTGAATATCCAACTCCCATTGATGTGGTAATAACTGATTATCACGCTCACCGTATCTGGCTCTCACCAAACACCAGAAAATTTTTTGTAGCTTCAGACCAGGTTAAAACCGAATTGGAAAAATTGGGAATAAAAAGTATTGTTTCCGGCTTGCCGGTGCACCCAAAATTTTTTAGGGAAAGAGACACTCAAAAACTAAAAGAGGAATTCGGTATAAATAACGGTCTGCCCACTATTTTGATGATGCCCGCTTATCGGGGCGAACTTAAGGCCAAAGAGATTGTTAATACAATCTTTTCTTATGACAAAAATGTAAATGTAGTAGCCATTTCCGGCCATAATAATGAGCGGGTCTTTGAAGAACTGGCCAACATAAAAAAGAGTGGACAAAAAAATCTGATTGTAATAAAAAGAGCGGAAAACATAGACGACTGGATGCGAGTGGCGGATATTATTGTCAGTAAAGCCGGCGGACTGACTGTAACTGAAGCTATGTTTTTACAAAAACCAATAATAATAATAAATCCAATCCCGGGCCAGGAGGTATTCAATATGGAATATCTGATTAAGAGCGGTTATGGATTCGGAGCCGAGTCGTGCGATGATCTGGCTAAAAAAATTGAAAAAATACTAGCCAATCCGGGCATAATCAAAAAACCGGCGCCTAGCCGGTCCAATGAAATAATTTTGACAGAGGTTCTAAAAAAAGAGGAATGATGATGTTGCGCCGGTTATTGCATTAAATACAAACCAGGTAATTGAATAGGACACCAAAATTATAGCCAAGCCAATCACGCTGGCCATTAAAATCTTCTTGGCTTTAGCAATATTATCTTCATTGCCGCCGGCAGTCATCCATAAAAAACCGGCATAAACCGTAAGGACAATAAAAATTGTACCGAGCAACCCCAAGGCCACATAAATTATTTGAGCAACTATCAAACGCGGATCAACCGGCGCGCCCAAATTTCCGCCTTGCATTCCGGCTGCGGCTTGGAGTTGTCTATTGGCTTCGGAACCTGGCCCGGAGCCGCCTTCATAAAAAATTTGAGCGAGAACTTTGTGCATAAACAATAATTATGGGCAAGGATTGGCGCAGTTATTCCAAACACTGCCGCCATCTTTTATACATTGATTTTCCGCATTCACCCTTTGCGGATCTCCGGAATTAGGCAAATTAATGGCGCCGTAACTGGGATCGCATTGATGAGTGGTGGAAAAACAACAGCCCCTGGCCCCGTTTATTCCCTCAACAGTAGTTTCATCGTAACCGCCAACCACATTGCCTGTCGGCGAAGTGGCGCTATATAAATAATTAGTCACAAAATAGGTAATGCTGTACGCGGCCAGAACTATCACTAAGCCAATCACACTGGTAGTTAAAATCTTTTTAGCTTTGGTAATCGGCTCTTCATCACCAGCCGCGGTCATCCACAAAAAGCCGGCATAAACCGTCAGGGCTAAAAAAATCATCCCTACCAGTCCTAAAACTATACTAATAATCATACCAACGGTTTGGGATAGAGTTGTGTCTGTCACACCCGCGGTTTGATAACCGCTCTTCTGGGCAATCTGGCTGGTGAGATCATTAATATTTGGGGCGGCCAAAACCGGCCCTGCCATTAAGGCAGAGGCAAAAATTATTGCTAATAAAATTTTTAAATAAATCTTCATGTTACGAATATTTAATTTGCCAAGCCGCTTGGATTTGAATTTGATACACTGCCACCCAATTTGGTAGTTACAAAATAGGTGATCGCGTAGGCCGACAAAACGATTACCAAACCGATAATACAGGTTTTTAAAGTTGTCTTGGCTGTCTCAATGCGCTTCTCTTCCCCGGCCGCGGTCATCCACATAACACCGGCGTAAATTGTTAAGCCCAAAAATACTGTACCAACAAGCGACAGAGCCACTTTGATAACATTAGCCACAGAGGTGGTGAGGTCAGATTGTAAACCGGTTCCACCGGCGGCTTTCTGCAGATTTCCGGTAGCTGCCCCAAGCTGGGCATTGGCAATTAAAGGTATACCGGCGAGCAAACAAATTGATATGGCGATAAGAAAAAGTTTTTTCATACTAAAAAAATATTAATGACAATCTGCTGAACAATTACCACCTGTATAGTAAGCTTTCCCCCCAAGGTCAGTACAGGTCTGCTGATCAATCGCCGCACAATAATATCCACTCTGGCCATTCATACAACACTCTCCGGATTCAGGTGCAACCGGCTTATTGCATGGTAAAATACTCCACGACCCGCCGGTACACTGTTCTTCTGTCATCATACCAATCAAACCACCACTGGCATTACAACAATAGCCATTACCCGCCGGGGCTTGCCCGCCGGTGGGACATGGTCCCAAGACAAAAACACCACTACCGCCGCAGTCGGCCTGTGAGGCCACATTAACACCGTTTACTCCGGGAAAGGTACAGCACCCGGCAGTATCATTTCCCGCCGGAGGGTTGCTTCCTGCGCCTCCTGCGCCCCCCGTAGTTCCGGCCACATTCTTAAACAAGAAGGTGGTAATCGCATACGCTCCCAGAACAATCATAAGTCCAATCCCAGCCGCTTCCATTATGCTTTTGGCCGTGTCCACTTTCTTTTCATTTCCCAAAGCCGTCATCCATAAAATGCCGGCGTAGAGAATCAACAGGAAAAAAATCACGCCCAAAAGCGACAGGCCCACTCCCACTACATTTCCAACAATAGAAGGGATATCAGTTCCCAATTTTGAAGTTTTTAAGTCCGACGGCGCGGCCGCCCCCAAACCATAATCATCAGCCAAAACTACCACCGGTATGGTTAGAATGCTTACAAGAGCCAAGACGATAAGAAATTTTTTCAACATATAGATTATTCAATTGTCATCGCAAACGAACATGTTCACTTGAAATGACAGCAGAACAACTTCCGTCGCAGGGGGTTGCGCGCGCGAACCCCCTGCGAAGAAGAAGGTTATCCGTTAAACTGTGCACCTCCGGAAGTCGCTGAAACCAAACTGTTGATTACGTAAGTGGCCAAAGCGTAGGCCGCCAATATAATCGCTAAGCCAATTATACCGGAGAAAATCCATTTTTTTGCATCGCTGGTTTTCTCTTCATTACCGCCGGCAGTCATCCAAATGAAACCGCCAATTAAGATAATAACCACAGCCACGATACCAAGCAGTCCCATCGCGGTTCTAATGATTGACGCGACAGTAACACGGATATCCTGGTGACCTAAACCGGTTGCCGCTCCATATTGGATACCCAAATCTTGAGCTCCAATCGGAGTTTGAGCAGACACCAACACCGGTACTAATAGCGCTAGCATTCCAAAAATAACTAACCATTTTTTCATAATCTCACCCCCTTTCCATTGATTGTATTTGTCATATGAAAATGCGTCTAAAAACGGCTATATTATACCACATTTTACTGCGGAGCTGAAGTCAAATATTGAGTGAAGGTGCTTAAGATGAAATAACTGGTGAAAACTAACATCAGCCCGATAACTGCCCAGAGCATTGTTTTTGAACCATTTTTTACTCTTTCTTCGTTCCCTGCCGATGTCAGCCACTGAAAACCGCCCCAAACAAACATGAGCAGAGTGAGACCGCCAACCAGGCCCAAAGCGGCTTTAATTATAATTTGAATTACTTGCGGCACGCTTGTGCTTCCACTTATATTAGAAAGAGGATTTTGTAAATTACAAACCGTAATCGGGGTTCCGGCTGCGGTTTTTGATTGAGTACAGCCGGCTGTTTGCGGAGTTGCTGCCGCGGGAGCGGCCAAAGCGATCACGGGAACACTTAAAAAAATAAAAAAGGATGTAACCCCTATAACTATTCTAAAAAAAATTCTCATAAAATCACGGGTGTTAATCATTTAATCGCTTTAATCACAAAATTCACCAAGGTATAACTTAATAACATTACCAAAACCCCCAAACTTGTCCAAACAATAATTTTTTTGGCCGAGTCAATTTTTTTCTCCTCACCGGCCGCGGTCATCCATAATATTCCAGCCCAGATAAACAAAACCAGGGCGATTGAACCGATAAAAGCCATCATTAAACTGATAACTCGTCTAATTAAATCAGTGGGGGCTGTAAATTTTGCCGGATTCAATTGACTGGCTGCAGCACTCCTCAATTGATCGGCTGTTTTACCGCCTGTATTAATACCAGACGAAGCGGCGGGTTGTGCGGTTTTGTCACACGGACCACTTATTGGTTGTTCGCCGCATTTTGTACAGGCGTCCACTATGGACGCCGGATCTACTTTATTGCCGTCAAACTCCTGACAGGTCTTACAACAATGAAAAATATCCGCTTTAGCCGGAATTAAAAAAAACAAACTAGCCGCTAGCGCTAATAAATAAATTCTAAAATTAGATTTCATATAAAATTCACTTTACTCCCAAACTCGTGCTCAAAAACTGCACCAGTATATAGGCGCTAAACACAATAACCAAGCCAACTCCGGCGGCCATTATTATGCTCATGCCCTTTTTTACTTTTTCGGCATTCCCTTGCGATAAAATCAAAGTAAAGCCGCCATAAATAAAAAACAGTAAAGCCAGCGCGCCGACAATTCCAAAAACATAATTGCCAACAGTGATAAGCAGGGTGACAAAGACACTTACATCCGCGCAGTCCCCGCTGGGCGTAGTTTGGTTGCCGCATTTTTGGATCAAATCCGAAACCGGATTGGCGGCTAAGGCAGACCCGGCCCCAAAAAACAACAAACTGGCCATGATTGCCACAAAAAATATTTTTTTTAAATTTCGCTCACTCATATCGCTTATTGCGCAAAGGTTTGATTCATCTGCGAAGCCGCTCTGTTTAAAATTTCCTGCTGCCAACCCAGCGGGTCTTTGCTGCTTGGAATTGGTGCAAGCCATTGGTGGGTCATATCGCCCAAGCTCTTTACCGCACCATCATAATTACGTCCTTTATACCAGCTATTTGCCACCAGCGCCTGCGAAGCAAACGGGAATAAAACCGGATTATCCAATTGTCCGGAAATATATGTGCGCAAAGCAGAAGGCCGCGCGGTTGTGTCCAAATAATCTTTAACCGCCTTTGAGTGGGTCAAATAATTCACTAAGTCCCAGGCCTCGTTTTGATGTTTTGATTTTCCGGTAACGGTTTGGAGCCAATAACTAGCCGCGTTCACCGGCTGATCCGGGTTAAGCTGAAGCATTGGCAGAACATCAAAATTAAGCTGGGGCGCACGGGCTTTGATGGTAGCGTAGTTAAAATTATAGCCAAAATAAAAAGCGAGAGATCCGTTTATGAAACTATCCAAAGCACTGCCCTTATCCTCGTTCCAAGAATAAACATCACGGGTGGGATTGGCAAAATCAGTATAAAAATTCATAACGGACATAGCCGGTGACGATCCTTCGTTGACAGACGAGGCATTAAAAACCGCATAACCGTTTTGATCAACAAAACTCACGTTGCTCTGTTTGAACAAAATATATAACAAATCATCAAACCCGGGAATATTGGCAGCCGTGCCCAGCGCGGCTCCGGATTGTAAAACCGTGTCGGTCTTTTTATCAATCTTAGTTATCTTTAAGACCGCTTTGCGGAAATCATCCCAAGTTTTTGGCGGCTCGGCCACTCCGGCTTTGTCCAGTAAATCTTTATTGTAATACAAAGCCATGGTGTCAAAAGAAAGCGGCAATCCGTAAATTTTTCCACCAATCACAACATCGCTTTTAACCGCCTGCACATATTCTCTGTCTATTTGCGTGATATTCGGCAAAACAACATTAGCAGTATTTATGGTAGTATCTGTACCGCCAATCGCATTTTTTGTTACAGTGACGGTTGTGTCTTGCACCGAAGCAGGCATCGCCGCCAATTTTGTTTGGTAGACATGCATGTATTTATTTTGAACCGAAATAATATCCGGGCCCTTGTCTTCAGCCAGGGTTTCAACCAATCTTTGATAAATTTCATCCGGACGAAGCTGTCTTAAATTTATGGTCAAATACGGGCGTTCGGCTTTGAATTTATCTATATTCGCCTGCAGGGCATCAACATCATCATAAACTGTCCAGTATTCCAGGGTAACCGGCTGGGTTGCCTGTTGTTGAGCTGTAGACAAACCCTTGCAACCAAAACCCCCCAACAGTAAAACCGGGATTATAACTAAAAAAGGAAGAATTTTTTTAATCATAGCTCACCTATTATACCACACTTTTCAAATACCTTCTAAATTCTCCGCTTAATTTTTTATCTCTTAAAGCAAAATCAACATTGGCTCTTAAATAGCCAATTTTTGACCCGGTGTCATAATAAGTTCCTTCAATTAACCGGGCATAAATAGACCGCTTCTTGAGCAATTTAAAAATAGCATCCACCAACCACAGCTCACCACTCTTGCCAAGTTTTGTATGCTCCAGCGCTCCAAATATATCTGGAGTTAAGATAAATCCGCCCAAGCTGGCCAACTGCGAAGGCGCTTGCTCCGGACCGGGTTTTTCCACGATATTTTTTACCTGATAAGTGCTTTTTTCCACTTCCAAAGCATCAAGAATTCCATACTTTGACGTATCGGATTTGCTAACTTTATATGCCGTCAAAACCGGATCGCCGTATTTTTCAAAGGTCTCAACCAACTGTTTAAGCTGGGGTTTTTTGGGCGCATAGAAAAATTCATCTCCCCACATCACGGCAAACGGTTCGTCCCCAACCACGGCCTTGGCGCACAACACCGGCGTGCCGTTTCCATACGGGCCTTTTTGCCTGATAAAAATAAAATTGGCCATGTCCGCAATTTTTTTAACCTCTTCCGCCACTTCGTCTTTGCCCTGCTTTTTGAGCAGATTCACCAACTCATAATTGGGACTAAAATGGTCTTCAACCGCCCGCTTGCTCGGACCGGTTACCAGAATAATATCCGTAATCCCCGACCGCACCGCATCCTCAACTACATATTGAATGATCGGCTTATCCACCACCGGTAGCATTTCCTTGGGCTGGGCCTTGGTGGCCGGTAAAAATCTGGTACCCAGACCGGCGACCGGAATAACCAATTTTCTTATTTTTGACATAAATTAAAATTATTTAATATGTGAGTATTTTACTTCACTTCCTGCCAACTAATCAAGTTATATTGCGAGCCGACCGGAAACCCGGGCGGCGGACCGTAAGTGAGATTGGCATCATAAGTGGAGTTTGTATTTCTGTATCCGGAAGTTATTGAGCCCCCGCCGGAAACCCAGCTCCAAGTCCAAATTTTCATGGATATAACCGAACCGTAAATCAGTAAATTTGTTTTCATGTCCCCCGGATAATAATAACGCTTGGCCGCGCCGTTTTGAGCCAAAACAGCTGCGTCTATTTCCAAATCGTCCGGTGAATTGTGAGGGATTAAAATATTTTGATCGGCAATCAGACCCAAAACATCCGTACCGTCTTTGGCGGCATAAATTATATCCCCATTTAAAATAATATTTTTACCGACCGAGGTGCCGACAACAACCCGGCCTTTTACAGCCCCGTCCACCCAAACATTATCATCAACAAAGATATAACCATTGCTGGGCATATCATAAGTTGCGTATGACTCTTGAGTACTGATATCTATGCATGGCCAAAAATAATTATTGTCACCGACATCTTTGGCTTTATAACAATCCGTTGTTAAGACCTTTGACACAATTACCTGTCCTTGGCTGGAAGAAGTGAATTGCAATCTCCAACCTTGCTGTCCGGAAGGGGTAAAGTTTAATCCGCCCAGATCCGGGTCTGAATTTGTTTCAATTTTGGCCAGATCGGCAGTGACCTCTGTAAAATCCTTGGCCGTAGCCGGAAAATCCCAATATGATTCGGGTCCGCCATCGCCCCAAATACCCGGTTTAACTTGACCTGCACCGCAACCATGATACTGCTTGCAGGTGTAAGTGGCCATGGCGCTGGTTATTGGAGCATCACCGAGGCCGTCAAAACGGATTCCTCCATTGGCATGAAATTTTCCATGAGTCACTTCATCGTCTCCAATCCAAACATCAGTGCCGGTTAAAAAGGCGAAATCAGTCAGGGCCGGAAAACCAAGCTTCACTTTTATTTTTCTTTTTGTATTCGGCTGAATATCAAGCCAGCCGGTGGAAGTGACAGTGACGATGGTTGATCCGGTTGGCGGCGGACCAATCTCCAAAGAAAAATGTCCGATTACATTTCCATCTTTGTCGGAATACGCGTGCACATACGGCCCGGGAGTACTTGTGCCGTTTCCGTCATAAAAATCTGTCTGACTATGAGCCAGGTGCCAGCGGTAATAATTAATGCCCGCGTCGGCAATTTGAAAAGCTACTTCCCGATTGTGTTTGCTTAGCGAAGCTCGGTTTTCAGAAATTGCATATCCGGCCAGACCAACCACAATGATTGAAAAAGCAATGGTGCCAAAGACCATGACAAAAAGTAAAATGTTTCCTTTTTTATTTAACATATTTTAATTATTTTTCAAATTCCTAAGCATCGCTTTTGATTCAATATAAAAAGGAGCCGGTGTTAAATTGGGATTCTGATCTAATTTTAAAATTATTCTGACAACTCTGATCTTAGTGACGTCAATTGGGCTGGCTAAGGGCGCTCCGGAGCCGTTATAATTACCGTCATAATAATAAAAAACCGAAGTGGCATTGGCAAGTTCGTTGGCTACGTTGATTACGATTTCATTGACCGGATTATAAGTTAAGGGGTTGCCGGTTGGTTTGATGATACCCATCTTTAAGGTTGAAGTGACAGTAAAATAACGAAGACGTTCCACCAAACTATCGCTATCCGTATTTGAATAAAAAATAATTCCGGTGCTCGAAGCCGCCTGAACCGGATAAGCGCCAATACTGGATTGCGAGGCGGTTCTGATTTGATTGACAAAATCCTGGGTGGCTTTCCGACCTTCATTTTGGGTAGAGAGCTGTTCCCAAACAACGGAATTGTATCTGGAACCAGTCAGATATACGGCCACCACCGCGCCAACCAGTAGAACAAAAATACCCAAGGCCACAAGCACCTCAATCAACTGCAGGCCACGATTATCTGTTTGTATTTTTTTTAAAACAAACATATTTAAGAACTGGGTGACATATTAACCAAGGTTGATCCATTTCCGCTTATATCAATGGTGCCGTTATTGGTTGTGTAACCGCTCCGAGAAACATCCAAAGTATAGGTATCAACCGACAAACCGCTGAAAAAAACCTGACCGGGCGGTGTACAACTGGTGGAAAATGTAAAAGCTACTTCCGACAGGGTGGGTGTATAAGATGTGCTGGATGTATTTAAAAATACTTTATATCTAAAATAACGGTTATTATCGTTTCCGCTCCAAATCAAAGTATTAGTAGCTGTATAAAACGTACCGGCCGTGCCATCCGGCCCTTTATAACTCCAACTGCTGGGAGTACTGGTGTTGCTGGAAGCAAACTGGAAAGTAACAGGATTGGCGCCGCACTGTGTCTGCGCAGAATACTTAAAAATTATATTATTAAAGTTTACTTGCGTGCCCAAATCAAAAGTAGAGGACTCCAGCCAGCCGTTATTGGCATAATAAAGTCCGGATTTCTTTAATTTTAAATCACCCGGATAAGAGCTGTAATTTACGGTTCCGCTGTCAGCAAAATATTTTTTTGGATTGGTAAAATTTATTTGCCCGCTGCCGCTTGACCAATCCGTTTGCCTGGTATAACCATAACCGGTTAAGACAGTGACATCATAACTAGTGCCCGTAAGTTCTACTGTCGCGTCTGACAAAGGCAACCCGGTGCCGGCATCAACCACATTGACCAAGAGAGAATTTGCAGTATGCGCCTGAAGAATAACTTTGGCATCCTGGGTCAGACCGGGATTAATAGCTAACGGCAACATCGGCATGGCTCCGGCTACATCATAACTGATTGTGCCGGTAGTGGATAGAAAATAAGTATCCCATTCAATGTTGGGAAAACTATAATTTCCGGAAGCGTCGGTTGTAAAATTTTTATTAAATTTATAAATATCCGGATCGATGGCAATTTTCTTGGCGCCTGACATGTTTAACCGAACACTGCCCAGAGCCGCGCAAGCCGTATTAATGGTATGCAGGGTTAAATTACTTAATCTGTCTATGGAAAAACTAATGTCGGTCACGTCCTGACTGACCACATTGGCCGGCGGTTTTATGGGTGTGGGCGCGCTGGGGCCGGAGACCACTGTATAATCAGTTGAATAGCCCGGCTTACTGACATTTATATAATAACTTCGCGTACCGGTGGTTGTGTCTATGATGCGCAAATAGCCATCATTTCCGGTTGTATCATTTACTATAATCAAGGGTGTGCGCGCAGTATTGGTCACAGACACATCCGCGCCCGCTACCGGCAAACCATCGGCATCAAAGACCTGGATAAAAAGCGCGCCGTTAACGCTGGCGCCTTCCAACTGTTTGGGGGCCACAATTGTACTTAAAATAACGGACGCTTGTTGTAAACAATTTTGACAAATAGCCGACATTTCCACCAACTTAAAATCCGCCGGAGACAAATCGTGGGGTGTGCCGCTCGCAGTGCCATCAAACGGATCATCTATGTTTCTGATGGTTGTAATCAGAGTAAATATCTCTCCATTGCGAACAGTGGTGGTGGTATGAGGCAAAACTCCGGCCGGCACGCCGCTTATAATACCGACGCTATCATAAGGAAGATTGCGCACGACTTCCAATTGCTCGGCCAAAATACCTGTTTCCAAAATGCGCGTGCGCGATTGATACACGATTTTAAAAATCAAAGTGATGCCCCCATAGATGCCGACCGCGAATAATACAAAAATAGCCGTCGCCACGATGACTTCTATAAGCGTAAAACCTTTTCTGTTAAGAAGGATTTTCATGGGGATATTATATCACAAATCACCGGTGAGTTCATCACTTGATTTTAAGTAATTGTTGTGATAATATTTGAGACGTAATAAGCCCGGGTGGTGAAATCTGGTAAACACACTTGACTTAAAATCAAACGCCGAAAGGCTTGCGGGTTCGATTCCCGCCCCGGGCACTAAATTTTCACTTCCTCAACTCCATCTTTAGCATTCACCCATCTCGCCGCCACAAACAAGAAGTCACTTAACCGATTAAAATATTTATACAATTCCGGCCGAATTGGCGCGGTTTTTCCAAACGCCACCAATTGTCTTTCCGCTCTCCGGCAAACGGTTCGCGCCAAATGCAAATAAGCTCCAACTTCACTTCCGCCCGATAAAATAAAATTTTTAAGTTCCGGCAATTCCGACCACATTGTATCAATCCATTTCTCCAAATCCGTTATTTTCTCTTCGCTAAGCTTTTCTATTTGCTCATTAAGAGGCGTTTGCAGTGAGGCGACTTCCGAACCGGCTATAATTAAATCCTTTTGCACCTGAATCAAAAAATCTCTCAAATTTCCTTCATCCATTTTTGCTACCACCACCCCCAGAGCCGCATTTAGCTCGTCAATCTCGCCAATCACCTGCATCTCCAAACAACTCTTCCCTATCCTCCTGCCGTCTGATAAAGAGGTCTCACCTTCATCGCCCGTTTTAGTATAAATCTTCATACTATCTATCTATGAACACCCAGTGGTGCTTCCACAATTTAAACATTTATAACAACTCCCGCTTCTGATAGTTATATGCCCGCAAGTCGGGCAAGGCGGCGCATCGCCCATCATACCTGATAACTGTTGATTTACAGCATCAGCCGCTGCACCCGCAACCTCCTCAACCGGTTCAACTTTGGGAATGTTCGGAAGCGTGGCCTGTGTGCCGGAAGCATCATCTTCTTCGCGTATATCATCTGCCCCTAACTGCATAGTTTTTTGACCGCGCAATTCCGCTTCAATTTTTTCCATTTGCTCGGCCCGGTTCTTTTGAATGCCGGCCGGTTTCACCTGCACAAAATCCATTCTTCCCAGATATTCCATCCCCAACACCCGGAAAATAAAATCTATAATTGAAGTGCAAAATTTAATATTAGGATGATCAGTGATACCGCTCGGATCAAATCTGGTAAAGGTAAACTTATCAACATATTCTTCCAGTGGCACGCCATACTGCAAACCGGTTGAAATGGACATAGCAAACAAATTGAGCAAGCTTCTAAATGCGGCTCCCTCCCTGTACATATCAATAAATATCTCCCCTAACTTTCCATCCGGATATTCACCGGTGCGCAGGAAAATCTTTTGCCCGGAGACCTTGGTTTTGATGGTTATCCCGCTGCGCTTATAAGGCAACCTTCTCTGCTCGCCATGAACATAAATCTTTGACCCCTGGTTGGTGCCATCATGCGCGTATTTAATCATGGCGTGCGTAGCCAGTACCGATACGGTTTCTTCTTTCTTTGCTTCTACTTTCTCTTCTTTTTTCTCCTCTTCTTTTTCTTTCTTATCACCCTTGCTTGATAGCGGTTGTGATAATTTACTCCCATCCCTGTATAAGGCAATCGCTTTGAGTCCTAATTTCCAGGAAGCGATATAAGCGGTTTTGACATCGTCAATCGTGGCCTCATTGGGCATATTGATGGTCTTGGAAATTGCGCCGGACAAAAACGGCTGGACTGCGGCCATCATTCTAATATGCCCTAAATAATGAATATACCGCTGGCCCTTTTTGCCATTTTTATTGGCCGTATCAAACACCGCGTAATGTTCTTTGCGCAGATGCGGCGCGCCTTCAATGGTCATAGCTCCGCAAACATATTCATTGGCCGCTAAAATCTGTTCTTGAGTGAAACCCAAAGCGGAAAGCAAATTAAAATTCAGGTCATTATATTGTTCGCTGGTAAAACCAAGGCGAGTGAGACAATCTTCACCCAGCGTCCAGGCATTAAACGCAAATGGCAGTTCAAATACCATTGGCATTGATTTCTCCAATTTTACTATTTCTTCTTCAGTGAAACCCTTTTCTTTTAATGTCTCATGATTAATATGCGGCGCGCCTGAAAGAGTGCCCCGACCGCGCAAATAATTTATTATGTCAATCATTTGGCTCTCGGTATACCCAAGCACCTTTAAAGCCATAGGCACGGATTCATTTACAATTTTAAAATATCCGCCGCCGGCCAATTTTTTAAATTTCACCAGCGCAAAATCCGGCTCAACGCCGGTGGTGGCGCAGTCCATAAGCAAACCGATTGTGCCGGTGGGAGCAAGCAGGGTCACCTGCGAATTTCGGTAACCAAATTCCTGACCAAAAGCCAGGGCTTTGTCCCAACTCTCCTGCGCGGCAGAAAGTAAATATGACGGCACATACTGTGAATCTAAACCCATTGGCTTGACCGCCAAATTTTCATATTCATCTTCAGGGGCATTGTAGGCGGCACGCCGGTGATTTCTCATCACCCGCAACATATCTTCTTTATTAAGTTCATACTGCGCAAAAGGTCCGAGCAATTTGGCCATCTCCGCGGACGTGGCATAGGACTCGGCAGTCATCAAAGCCGTAATGGCTCCGGCAATGCCCATGGCTTGCGGAGAATCATAAGGGATACCGGCGGTCATAAGCACACTGCCGACATTGGCATAGCCCAGTCCCAAACTTCGAAATAGATAACTGTTCTTGGCGATTTCATAACTTGGAAATTGCGCCATTAAAATGCTTACTTCCAAAACAACCGTCCAAATTTTGGTGGTGTATCTAAAACCTTCAACATCAAAAGCCAAGGCCTCCGCGTCATAAAAATGGCCAAGGTTAATTGAGGCCAAATTACAGGCGGTGTCGTCTAAAAACATGTACTCACTGCAAGGATTTGAGGCCTTTATCCGGCCCGACTGCGGACAAGTGTGCCAATCATTTATATTGGTATCATATTGCAATCCCGGATCAGCGCATGACCAGGCCGCGGTGGCAATTTTGTCCCATAAATTTTTAGCCGGCAAGGTCTTACAAACCTGACCGTTTATACGCCAAGTTAAATTCCAGTCGCCGTTATTTTCAACCGCTTCCATAAAATCCTGGGTCACGCGGATGGAATTGTTTGAATTTTGTCCGGAAACAGTTTGATAGGCCTCGCCTTCATAGGCAGAATCATAGCCGGATGAAATCAAAGCCGCCACTTTTTTTTCTTCATTCATTTTCCAATCAATAAACTTCTCAATATCCGGATGATCAATGTTTAAAATAACCATTTTGGCCGCCCGGCGGGTAGTGCCGCCGGATTTGATCGCGCCGGCCGCGCGATCGCCAATTTTTAGCCAGCTCATCAATCCGGAAGATTCGCCGCCACCGGATAATTTTTCTCCGGAGCCGCGCAAATTGGAAAAATTTGTCCCAGTGCCGCTGCCGTATTTGAATAACCTTGCTTCCCTGACCCACAAGTCCATAATTCCACCCGGATTTACCAGATCGTCTTTGATTGATTGAATGAAACAAGCATGCGGTTGATTGCGGGAGTAGGCGTCAGGCGACGGCATCACTTCTCCGGTGGCATCCTCAACATAGTAATGACCCTGCGCCGGACCATTTATGCCATAGGCCCAAAAAAGACCGGTGGTAAACCATTGCGGCGAATTTGGCGCCACCATTTGGGCGATGAGCATGTAAACTAATTCATCATAAAAAATTTGGGCATCTTGAGGGCTGGCAAAATAACCGTACTTTTCTCCCCAATATCGCCAGGTGCCGGCCAATCTATGGGCAACTTGCTTAATACTTTTTTCACTGCCCAAAACCGGCGAACCGCTTTCGTTTAATGTTGGCGTACCATCCGAATTATATTGCGGTACTCCGGCTTTTCTAAAATATTTCTGGGCCAAAATATCCGTCGCCACCTGCGACCAGGTGCTGGGCACCTCAACGCTGGTCATTTCAAAAACAATTTGCCCGCTCGGCTCTCTGATAACCGATGACCGAAGCTCATAGGTGAACATATCAAACGGACTGATATCGTCCCGGGTGTAATGCCTGGCAAATCGCAAACCGTTCTCTACGTTATATTTAAAATCGCTGTCGGTTATATAGGTTTTGGTGGCCACGGCATTTTGCATATATTCCTGCTTATAGTATTTAAAATTAATTTTTACCACAATATGTAGTAAAAGGACATTGACAAAATACATTATATCATTTTTACAAGCCGGGCACAAAGATAATAAATTTTAGCTAAAATTGGCCTAAAATCTAAATAAAAAAACTCATACTAGATGAGTTATCCACCGCCAAAAAATTGGCCTCAACTTTATACCGAGACCGGGATGACTTCAAAAGGCGGAGCAGGAGGAGCTTCGGGAGGTGTTTCTGGAGTTGGAGGAACTTCAGGAGCAGGTGGGGCTTCCGGGGCAGGCGGAACTTCGGGGACAGTTGGAGCCGGGGCGCTTTCAACAACCGGAGGTGGGCTGGGTGGTGTCTCCGTTACAGTTTCCGGAGTTGGGGTCGGAGTGGTTGGTGTTGGTGTTGGTGTTGGGGCTGGGGTTGGTGTTTCAACCGGTGTTTCAGTCGGAGTAGGAATGGGAGGAAGTGTTGGGGTTACAGGCGCATTGCTCCTCTTAGCTACGACTATCCAATCAAAGGTTGCGTTGCTATTTCCATTGTTTAATTCTTTCACCACAAAACCATTAGCACTCTTAGAAGCCACATACACTCCATTTCCTTCACCGGATGTCAAAGTCACGCTGATTTTAATGGGCTGATTCGGATCAATCACATCCTTAATTGCAGCATCAAAATCAATTTGTACGGTTCCGGACATAAGCTGAGACGAACTGGAAAATACTAATTCGGAATTGGTGGATTGCATGGCATACAAATCCTGCGAACCATTGGCTGTTTGTACTTTGGCAATTAAATTGCCGTCAGCGTCAATTCTCCACTTCCCGCCTGCGCCGGTGATTGAAGCCACATTAATAATTGTATTGTTCTGAAGATCAAGGTTGCCGCCGGTATAACTTAATTGCCCGCCGGTTTGTGACACGCCCAAATTTTCCGGAGAACTGCTGGGTGATAAATTTATTCCTTGGAGAGAAGCGATCTGGTTTATGCTATTTTGAATTTCAGCAATAGTGTTATCGCGATTATACATCCACCCGGTTCTAATTAATGTCATAATTTTTCCGGTGGGTTGATCCATTGGCTCAAGAGCCACACCAATTATACCGACCATCTTATTATTGTTATCTTTTGTCGGATCATACTTCATGGCGTATCCGGGCATAGAGGCGGAAATTAACAAATCACCGCGTTGTATTGGCCCGTTTTCATTGGAAACTTTGACCGGCACACGGCCAACCATGGCCATGACAGCCATATAATCAGTTTTACCGTTGCCTACTATAATAGTCGGGTTGGTAGAAACCACGCCGGCCACAGATTGCTCATATGCTCCGTTGCTTCTTCGGTATGTATCCGGCGCACTTGGGTCTACCATCAAAACATCCCCCGGTTCAACATTATCATCCACGGCAATATCCACCTTCTCTGCCAAATCGCCGGGGTTTGTGGATGTTCCTAAAGTGATTGATGGAGCGTAAATATTTCCTTTGGTATTAACATCGCCGTTGGCTGATACAGAAAACACCGGATCATTGTTTGAGCGCAGTGAAACAATATAATTATCCGCAGTGGAAGTATTGAAATTGATTGCGTTAAAAGTGAAGGCCTTAGCCGAAGGGGATGAAACTGCCGCTGATTGAAAAGTGATCTCTTGGGTTGTACTACTTAAGATAAGGGTTGAATTTAACTTCTTTAGGTCTCTATACATTGTCTGCTGGTTGGTGAGCAAGAATTGAATAGCTGACCCGGCGGCTATACTATTCTGGTCGTGGCCGGTTAAAAGATCCGGAGATTCATCGGCAATAATGCCATATTGCCAGATGGCTTGATCGCCATAAGCGCTTACATCATTAATAAAACGATATTGATTAATATTTAAACTGTCCAACATGGATAACAGGTTGCTTCTTTGTGTTTCTGTAATCGGAACAATATCCTGCTTAATGGAACGGGAGGACCCATTATGCCATTGGCCGTCAACTGCACTATAGTAACCGCCGCCGTCCATGTTTAAAAGATAACTAAAAGAAGAGGTGCCGATGCCGACATTGCCGCCCATGATGGCCATTACGTTAATGGCAGACACAGTATAATGGGTTTCGGTATTTCCAATGCCGATACCGATTGAACCAGTTCCTGAAACTTCTATATAGTTGCCTAAAGCCATGGCTTTTTCCGCAGACGAGGTCACATGGCTGCCAAAGGCAAAAGAAGTACCGGCTGAAGCAACCACAGTATCACCAATAGCTACCGATACATTCCCTGTTGCCGTAAGATGTTTTCCCATTGCTATAGAACTATCACCCGAAGAGACCCCGTCTCCCATGATAAAGGAAGAGAGACCGCCCGCCACTCCGCCCAACCCAAGAGCAACGGAAGCAGTGCCACTGGCTGTGTTGCCTCCTCCGGCGGCGAACGAGTATAATCCGCTGGCTTTGGTGCCGGCGCCAAAAGCAGCTGACGAGGTGCCAATATTGGCTTCATCCCAACCAGTGCCATCGCCAAGCGGCAACACTCCCAAAAACATATCTGCGGTCTTTCCAGCTCTAAACGCCGCTTTGGATGGAATCCACATCATACGAGTACCGGTGCCGGAAACAGGAGTGGCTCCGACTGTGCCAGCGGCTAAAATAGCACCGTCTTGAAGAGTAAAAAGTGCTTGAGGAGTTGTTGTTCCGATTCCCACATTCCCACCCATAATAGCCATGACATTGCTTTGATTTAATTCATAACGTGGCCATATATTATTCAAACTAATACCAAAAGATCTGTCACCGGTTACATTAATACGAGTTCCCATGGCAGTTGAATACGCGCCACTGGCAACAACATCATCACCAATGGCAATGGCTTGCGTACCACTGGCATATGATTGATAACCGACCGCAAAAGAATTCCCTCCGGTAGCTCTGGATGCAAAACCCAAAGCCATAGAGCCATCCCCAGAGGCAATTACACTATCTCCTAACGCAACAGATCGTGCGCCAGAGGCCTTAGCAAAAGATCCCAAAGCGATAGCCGTCGTATTGCTAGCAATGACATTCCAACCCATAGCCACAGAAGAAGATCCTATCTTTGCATCATCCCAATAAATAGATTCTTCCCCACCCTGATCTTCAAGCTTGCCGGCTCTAAATGCCGCTTTGGACGGAACCCACATCATACGGGTACCGAGGCCGGAAGCGGGGGTGTTGCCAATGGTGCCGGAAGCGATGACGGCGCCATTGATAATACCAAAAGTATTTGCGTTAGATAAGGTGCCATTATCTGAATTGCCTAAACCGATACCGAAGGAATTTGCACCGGAAACTGTCATATACCTGCCCATAGCAATAGAATACTGGGCAGTAGATGTTACTGAAGTTCCAATAGCCACAGCAAACGACGTCAGTGCCCTGGCGTCACCACCGATAGCTACCGAAGCGGTACCACTTGCTGTGGCAGCACCAAAAGCTGAAGATCCGTCTCCTGTGGCGCTGGAGCCGCCCAAAGCTGTAGCACTGGTGCCGCTGGCATAAGAACCAAAACCCATCGCAACAGATAAAGGCCCCCCAGAAAAATTATTCATACCTATTGCAACAGAACCAAGGGCGGTGGCTTTATTATTAACCCCCAAAGCCATGGAGTATTCACCAATATTTGCATCATCCCATTCTGTTCCACCATATGGGTCGGCTCCATAGGTATCAACACCTACCGCGCCAGCTCTAAACGCCGCTTTACTTGGTATCCACATCATACGAGTGCCGGGACCGGAACCGGGAGTGTTGCCGGTGGTGCCGGAGGCGATCATGGCACCATTGATTATTCCAAAAGTATTTGCAGTAGATAAAACACCATTGTCAGATGACCCCAAACCGATACCGAAGGAATTTGCACCAGAAACTGTCAAATATTTGCCCATTACAAAAGAATTTCCGCCCGAACTTGTTACAAACTCACCAATAGCAACAGACCTGCTTCCCAAAGCTCTTACTGTTTCACCCATAGCAATGGCTTTAGCCGCACTGGCAAATGCATTATTACCAAGAGCGATAGCTCCGTCGCCTTGAGCTTTATTGCCTGATCCCATAGCCACTGACGCGGTGCCGGTGGATATATTGCTGGCGCCCATGGCAATGGAGAATATACCAGCTGAAATATTTTCAACACCTGAAGCGAATGTATATGGACCGCTGGCTTCAACATTATACCCCAAAGCCATAGAATAAGAACCGATACTTGCCTCATCCCATTCTGTTGAAGAAGCATACCCGGCTCTAAAAGCCGCCTTGCTCGGTATCCACATCAGACGAGTGCCGGCGCCGGAAATCGGAGTCCCTTGGGCACCTGTGCCACTGGTTGAACTGACAGCCAGAATAGCGCCATCTAAAATTGTTAACGCCGCTTGAGGTGTGGTGGTGCCAATACCAACATTCCCACCCATGATGGCCATGACATTGCTGGCTGAAATAATTCTATCTGTTGTATCCAAGCCAATACCAAACGACTGACTTCCTGTAACATTTATATGTGATCCCAACGCGATTGCGCCTGAAGCAGTACTTGTAATATGCCCACCCATGGCGATTCCACCAGAAGCAAAGGCATGTGCGTTTTCACCCATCGCAAAGGAATTAGTACCCAATGCTGTTGACCAATTTCCTAAAGCAACAGCACCGTTTCCTGCTGCCCAACTGCCAACACCGGCGGCAAAGGCAGCAGTGCCACTAGCGATGGTATCTATACCAAAAGCAACTGAACCTAAACCAATTTTTGCATCATCCCAAGCATCCACACCGGCATATAGACCCTGGATTGATCCGGCTCTAAAAGCCGCCTTGCTCGGTATCCACATCATGCGAGTGCCGGCGCCGGAAATCGGAGTCCCTTGGGCACCTGTGCCACTGGTTGAACTGACAGCCAGAATAGCGCCGTCAACTATTGTTAATCCCGCCAAAGGCGAACTGGTATTTATTCCTACATTTCCATTTGCCAAAACGCGCAGCATGCTGGAGCCGGAGGAGGAGGCGATGTCAAAAAATGGACTGCTGGTAACCGAACCGGATATTGAGAATAGAGCTGTTGGAGTAGTTGTGCCAACTCCCACTCTGCCGGTTGTTCCTTCACCGGCCGATGGGCCTACAAATAATGTGGGAACTGTAGAATAAAAGCCCACAACCAAAGACCTGTCAGTGGAGTTGACAAGTAAACCACTACCTAGACCCAGGCCGTTACCAATAATAATGGAACTAAAGGCACTTGAAGAAACATACTGACCAAGGGCAAAGGAATTATCACCGCTGGCAGTGGAGTATTGCCCCAACGCGGTTGAATAGTTACCACTGGCAACAGATCGAGAACCCATCGCGGTTGAAGTATAGCCGCTCGCAACGGTATTACCACCCATCGCGACTGACCGGTCCCCGATTAACGCATCATCCCATTGTGTCCCATCTACAATACCCGCCCTAAACGCCGCTTTACTTGGTATCCACATCATACGGGTGCCGCCGCCGGAAATTGGAGTGTCACCGACTGAACCTGTGGCCAGGATGGCACCATCAACTATTGTAAACTTTGCCAAAGGCGAAATTGTGTTTACGCCTAAAGCCCCCAAAGTGCCTGTTGATGAAATTCTAAAATTGGCCACTTGATCCGCGGATGATTGATTTTGTATATAACTGTCTGAACCGGATGAAGATGCGAATCCTAAACTGCTTGTATTCACCCATTGCCCGCGGCCGCTGCCGTTAGACATATAAATATTGCCGCTATATCCGGAAGTGGCTATAAAATACTGTCCGTAATCAATATTATTTATTCTGTAAGTCCCGGTGGTATTAATATCACCGGCTACTGATAATTTCCAGGCAGGAGAGGTGGTGCCTATTCCAACCGAACCGCCAAAGTACGACGGCGTGTTTGTTGCCGAAATTGACAAAGCCCCTTGTGACAAAATACCACCATAACCAACCGTCAAAGATGTCCCTATATCAACTATTCCTTTGGTGATTATTTCGTTTTGCACTGCAAGTTTTCCAACTTCGGCCGAGTGAGCAAATAATGAACCGACTTCCGTTCCATAAAGATCGGTGATAAAAAATAAACCAGAACTATCATTGACAGAAAATACGTAATTCCCAACCACCTTGACCCCATAATCTCCCGCATACACATTACCAACCTCACTCATTACTCCCGGATTTGAAATATCAATTATATCTATAATTCCCAAATAAGTTGATACAAACGCATAATTTCCGGAAATGTCTAAGTCAAACGGAGCATTGACCAGGGCAACCGTGGATGATACCACCGGTGTAATTGGATTGTGTATATCCACAGATATTAAGGTATTATTCCATGTACCCCCTAAATATGCATACCCTCCGGAAACATAAATAGGATAGGCCCCTGAACCTGCCGGCAGGTCTGTAGTGCTTTTCTGTACTGGTAAATTTGGATTAGAAATATCTACTACCATCAAATGACTAGTATGTGTCAAATAAGCGTACTTACCGGAAACAAATATTTCCCCGGGGCCATAGTCCAATGTTACTGAACTTACTACTACCGGGTTATATGGATTGGAGATATCAATTACATACATTTTTGTATCATCTGTATCAGCGACGTATAAATATTTACCCGACACAAAAATTGAGTCCGCAGAACTGCTTGATCCTAATGATGTTGTGCTAATCTGAACCGGAGATGCTGGTTTGGTTACATCAACAACAACTAATTTATTTGTCATACCAGCGCCCAAATAAGCATAATTACCGGCAACAAATATTGAACTAACACGCCCTATGCTTAACAGTAATGTGGCAACCTTGATTGGAGCGCTTGGTCTATTTATGTCTATTACAGACAAGTATGATGGATCGCCTCTATCCGAAACATAGGCATATCGGCCAGACACATATAATTCAGAGGCCTGGGATTGTGCGAAGACAAACCCTACGGTGTTTATACCCGAATCGGGATGTATGGGATTATAAATTTTACCCAATACGGTCAGTTTTCTACTTGTCGCTGTTGTGCCAATTCCCACCTGTCCTCCGGCTGTCGCAAAAGTCGCCCCATAATTAAAAGTGGAAGTATTGTTTGAGATTACAGTCAGTTTGTTTGTGACGGTAGTTGTTGAAATCGTCGTACTGTTAAAATTAAAATTTCCGTTGACATCCGACACTGGAATGTAAGTTGACGAAGAAACAGTGGCCGAAGCAACTCCGTCCAAATACATTGAATTAAAAGAATATGGTGAGGCCGTGATTTGTTTTCTGGGGGTTAGGGTTTGGGCGCCGATTCTTACTTCCAAAAATACTGACGCATTATTTTTAAAAATATTTGGATCAAGGGTATTGGTACCAGTGTCGCCGAGATTGATTGAGAACAAACCTGAAGTTGGTGTAACAGCGATTGAGGTGGGTGTACCAACCGTGCCTCCGGCTGTATAGAGTGCCGTACCTCCGGACGCGGAATCATACAAAATAAAATACATGTCCTGACTGGTTGTTGCCGCTAACCCGTTCACCAATAATTTTCCTTGATAAGTAATTATGCTGGGTGGGGTGGCAGACCGCGCATTTAAACCATAGGCAATGAAAAACAAAATACACCCAAATATCAAAAAAATGGGAAGAATTCTTTTGCAGTTCTGCCACTTCCTCTTTAACTCCTGCATATCTTCTTTGTTACTTCTATAGTATAGCACCTTTTAACGACTATTTATACGTTTTTTAAGCAAAAAACTGTGGATAAATGGACTTCGTATCTTTTTTGCTATATAATTAAAATCACTATGAACCAAAGCGAAGATACAGAACGAGTTGTTCAGCCCGAAGTTGAAAACGAAGAGGCAATCTTAGATATTTCTTTGCGTCCGCAAAAACTGGCTGATTTTATCGGACAAAACCAACTAAAACAAAACCTGCATATATCAATGCAGGCGACAAAAAAACGCTCGGAACCGTTGGAACATATTCTCCTTTATGGAAATCCGGGTTTGGGGAAGACAACTTTGGCTCACATCATCGCCAAAGAAATGAACAGCAATATTCGGGTAACATCAGGCCCGGCCTTGGAAAAAGTTGGCGATCTGGCCGCCATTTTATCAAATCTGCAGGACGGCGAAATTTTATTCATAGATGAAATTCACCGACTGAATAAAACCATAGAAGAAGTGCTCTACCCCGCTTTAGAAGATTACGCCTTGGATATTATCATCGGCAAAGGCCCGGCCGCCCGGACAATACGCATGCCACTCTCCCGATTTACTTTAATCGGCGCGACCACAAAAATCGGACTTATATCAGCGCCTCTGCGCGACCGCTTCGGCCATACTTTTCATCTTGATTTTTATGAAGAAGATGATATAAAAACAATCCTTTTGCGTAACGCAAAAATTCTGGATGTGGAAATTAACTCGGATGCGGCCGATCTCATTTCGCAACGCGCCCGCCGGACACCGCGAATTGCCAACCGCCTGCTTAAACGCGTACGCGATTTTGCCCAGGTAAAATTCAACGGGAAAATAGATAAAAAAGTTGCCTCCGAAGGACTTAATATGCTGGCTATTGATCATTACGGCTTGGACGAAATAGACCGCAGATTGTTAAATACCCTGATTCAAAAATTCAATGGCGGGCCGGCCGGTCTAAACACGCTTTCCGCGGCCATTAGCGAAGAAATGGACACAATTGAGACAATCTACGAACCATTCCTTTTGCAAATTGGATTCCTTGAACGAACGCCCCGAGGCCGGCGAGCCACTCCGGCCGCCTACACGCATCTTGGCTACGGCGCCCCTAAATCTCAAACTCTTTTTTAATTAAATTTATGATTTCAATTCCCTTATATATATTTCTAATAATTTATTTTATCTTTTTATTTATTTTCGCGATTTTTTTTATCACCAATCTCTTGCATATTGTCCTAACCGGCACCACTACTTTTTCCGGACTCATAGTGACCCTAATCATTATTTGCTTAAGTTTATTTGTTGTTTTTGAGACCTGGAATATCTTACAAAATATAGATTGGAACCAGCCAATTATTATAAATTTTAATGTTTGATATGACTCTCAGCCAATTGATCAGTCAAAAATCTTACGAAAAAATTGAACGCACAATCAGGAGGCACCCGATAACCTTCATCCCCTATTTACTTCTATTTTTCCTGCTTTTAATCGTTCCTCTTGGTCTTTATTGGCTGGTTATAAATTCCTCTTTAGTAATGCTTTTGCAAAATCCTATCTACCATGTCTTGGCTATCCTTTTAACCAGCATTTATTATCTTTCAACCATTTTATTTTTCTATACTTATTTCGTGTCCTTTCATTTGGATTTATGGATTGTGACTAATGACCGAATTTTGGATATGGAACAAAAAAGTTTGTTCGCGCGTACCGTGTCCGAAGTTGACCTGTACCAAATTCAAGATGCCACTTCCACAATTGCCGGATTCTTCCCAACAATTTTTAATTACGGAAACATTAATCTGCAAACAGCCGGCCCAATTGCCAGGTTTGTCTTCCGCAACGTGCCTCATCCAAATGAGTTGCGCCAAACTATTCTTGACCTGGCGGCTGAAGACAAGAAATTCCACGAAAACCAGCCGCCGGCATCCGCTTAGTATATTTTCTCAACTTCCGTGTTAGAGTAATAATATTTTAGTATTTCTTCATAGGTCCAGCCGTCTTTGAGCGCTCTTTGCGAGGCATCGTGCGTGCTCATACCCAAGCCGTGTCCCCACAATTTCAAACCTTTGTCATATTTAGCCACAACACTTTTAAGCCATGGCCTCTTCTGACCGCCTTTGATGGGTTTAAAATCAAGAGTATGTCCGTTTGAATGGCCAAAATACGGAGTCAAAACCGGATTGCCATTATATGTAACCATCTCGCCATATGTGTCCTGTTCTGCCTGAACAATTTTTGGCATAACCAGCTCGCTGTTATAGCCCAAATATATCTGGTCCACAGTTGTAGGATAAATATCAAATAAATGCTTTTCGGTTGTTGGGGCAATCATCTGGTAAGCATAAGATCTGGCCGCCACGAGCAGTGCTTTGGCATATTCCGGCGCCACATCATTTGCACTTTCAGCCACACCGGCCACATACTCATCAAGCGGCAATTCATTTATAATGTAAGGAATGTCATTTTTGGGAGAATACCTGTATTCCATCACGCCTCTATAAGTATTGAAGTTGATTCCGCCCCGACCGGAGACCTTGCGCGTATAATTTGTTAATTTAAAATAATAGGTTAATTCATCGGGAACAAATCTGATCGGGTCTGAAGAACTGAAATCTAAGTCCGTGCTGACAAAATTATATACACCATCATTAAAAGAAACCGTGGCCGGTTCCCCCGCATACAAAATCCCTTTTACTTCTTGTCCGCTATAAATGTTATAAGGAAAATCCGCCTCAAACTTAACCGGTTTGTCAGAGGTGTATAACCTAACCCGGATATTCGGTTCATTAATCAAGGCGCGCGCATCAGTAACCGCGCTCACTGTTGAAACTTTGGCCAAAAATAGGGTTAATAGCAGGGAAATAACAATTATTGCTTTTTTTTGCATATGTGAAAAGTATATCACAAAACACCTTTTAATGGTATAATGGAGCCAACAAAAATATGTCTTTAAAGAGGGCTATAGCCAAAAATACAATCATCCAAATCGCCGGCAAAGCAATAAGCACTCTTCTCGGTCTGGTGGCCATAGCCATCATGACGCGTTTTTTGGGCGTGGAAAAATTCGGCTGGTACGTTACCGCAACCGGATTTTTGCAATTCATCGGCATATTTAGTGACTTTGGTTTTATCGTGACCACGGCCAACATGCTCTCCGAACCGCGGTTTGATAAACAAAAACTGCTCAACTGCCTTTTCACCTGGCGCTTTCTGACCGCTTTAATTTTCCAATTGCTGGCGCCGGCGATCATTTTATTTTTCCCCTATCCGGCGCCGGTAAAAATCGCGGTTGCCATAATGAGCGTTTCATTTTTCTGCATTTCCCTAAATAATATTTTTGTCGGCTATTACCAAGCCAACTTAAAAATGATCGTTCAGATGGTTGGTGAAATTTTAGGCAGAATTGTGTTAGTGGCCGGTTTATTTTTAGTGTCAATCGGCAGTTTTGGCTTCTTGCCGGCTATGGCCATAGTCACTATTGCCTCAATAGCCAACTGCCTTTATCTGTTTTATAAAAGCCCGAGAGTTGGGTTTGATTTTGACCCCATAATTTCCAAAGCAATTTTTGTAAAAATTTGGCCGACCGCAGTGACAGTAATTTTTAATGCCTTTTATCTCCAAGGCGACCGGGTGCTCCTGCCTTTGTATGCGCCGCAGACCGATGTCGGTCTCTATGGGGCGGCTTACCGCGTGCTTGATATCGTCACCCAAAGCATAGCTATGATTATGGGAATAATGATGCCAATCATCACCTTTGCCTGGTCGCGCGATCTAAAAGATGAATTTTTTAAAAGATGCCAAGCCGGTTTTGATCTTGTACTTCTAATTTTAATGCCGATGATGGCCGGAATAGTTGTGCTGGCCACCCCGATTATGCGACTAGTCGCTGGTCAAGATTTTAGCGGCGCCGGCGGTATTTTACAATTTTTGGCAGTGGCGATTTTTGGGCTTTGTTTCGGCAATATTTTCGGCTATATTGCCTTGGCTATCAACCGGCAAAGACAGGCAATCTGGATTTATGCTTCCGATGCCATACTTACCACTGCCGCCTATTTTATTTTGATTCCAAGATTCGGTATGTATGGAGCGGCTTGGGCAACTATTTTTTCCGAGTTCTACGCCGGCGTGGCGCTCCTATTTTTAGCCGGATATTATTCAAAATTCTGGCCCCGCTTCGGCGCCTTTATCAAAATAGTTTTGGCCAGCTTGATAATGGCCGTTTCAATTTATAAGCTTCAGCCCTTAAATATTTTTATTTCAACCCTCTTGGGCATCGCTATTTATGGGACTTGCGTCTTACTTTTTAGAATTGTCTCAAAAGAAACCATTTCAGAAATTATAAAACCGTGATAAGATATTAATGTATTTATTCACTCATACCTATTATGGATTTCTCAAAAATCAGAAGTATAATTTTCTTCACCGTGCTGGCAATCGTCACTATTGTCTTCGTCTATACGATTCGGCCGCTGTTTTATCCCATTTTTTGGGCCGCAGTAATTGCCAGCATCTTTCATCCACTCTATGAGCGCATCAGAAAAAAAATTAAATCCAACAATCTAAGCGCGGGTTTAATTCTGGTAATCGTATTTTTTATCATTCTTATTCCACTAAGCATAATCAGCAGTTTATTAATAAAAGAATCAATTGATATTTACGGTGAAATCGGCAGTAAAACCGGACAAATACAAACAAGCATCCAAAATGCCATCAGTGCAATCCAAAGCAACCCGCTGATAAACAAATTAAATATAAATGAAAGTTTCTGGATTCAAAAAATTTCTGATGTAACCGGATCTTTGTCCAGCTATATCTTCACCAGCTTAAAAAACATAACCGAAAACTCCGTCACCTTCCTGATAATGTTTGTCATCATGCTTTATACTCTCTTTTATTTTACCCGCGACGGAGAAAGGATATTACGGCGACTGATGTATTTATCTCCAATTGGAGATAAACAAGAGGTTGTTTTCTATGACAAATTTACCTCCACGGCGCGCGCCAGCATAAAGGGAACTTTGATTTTAGGAATAGTCCAAGGGGTGCTTGGAGGCCTGATGTTTTATATCGCGGGAATTAAAGGCGCGCTTATCTGGACACTGGTAATGACCGCTTTTTCCATTCTAATCGGTTCATACTTTGTTTGGTTGCCGGCCGGCATCATAATGCTGACTATGGGCGCCATTTGGCAGGGTATTTTTATTCTTGCTTTTGGCACTTTAATCGTCAGTACGATAGACAATCTTCTGCGGCCAATACTGGTCGGCAAAGACATCCAGATGCATCCTCTGCTCATTTTTATTTCAACCCTTGGCGGGTTGGTGGTTTTTGGATTATCCGGATTTATTATCGGACCGATCATCACCGCTTTCCTAATGACCTTCTGGGAGATATATGAGAATTACTATAAAGCGGATCTGGAAAAAAATGCTTAATTGAAATTTGAAAAATAAAAAATCCCCATGGTGGGGATTTTTTTGTTCTGTTTTGTTCCGGGGCCCGGATTTGAACCGGGAGCCTTCGGGTTATGGGCCCGACGAGCTGCCAATTGCTCTACCCCGGTGTTGCTCGCTCGGCCTTCGGCCGGCGCTTTGCGCTGTCTGGAGCGGGTGAAGGGAATCGAACCCTCGTCTTATGCTTGGCAAGCACACGCACTAACCGTTGTGCTACACCCGCGCTAAAGATATTTCTTTTTTTCGAAGCTCCAACCACTGCATGACCATTTCTTTATAGGAACGACTGGAAATTATTATTGTTCCTACGCCAAACGGCAAGGTTCGCTTAACTGAATGACCTTTAATATACTGACTTTTAAAGAATTTGTCAAGCGGTAATTCTACTATTTTTGACCAACAATCTTTACATCCACTCTCTTTTAAATCAGGATATAACACCAAATACACCTTCGCCTTTGCTGATATTTGCGGTAAGTAATGCTTTAAAAAAATATGGAAATTCTTTATAAGTAAAGGGTTTGAATTTGTCACGCGTATTTTTCCATTCTCAAGCTTATTGTCACCTTCTCCCCAATATAACATTAGTCCCTCAAGAAACAAGGATTCCTTACTATAAATGTCATATAACCGAATAGCCTCTTCACGCATTTCACTATACAATTTTTGTCTCCTTTCTTTGGTTTTTAAATTTACCAATTTCATTCTTTCCCTTGCCTTGTCTTTATTTGCCTCCTTCATAATAAAAAATAAAAATAATTATAATATTTTTATTATACCTAAGTATAGATGAAGAAAAACTAAAAAATTGATAAAATTTTAGATTGGAAGTGAACAAAAGTGAGCGGGTAACGGGAGTCGAACCCGTGTCACGAGTTTGGAAAACTCGAATAATAGCCGTTATATTATACCCGCGCTCAAGAAATTTATTCAAATTATATCTTATCTTTAACAAAAAGTCAACTTGACGCTTGACTGATAAATTCAGATAAGATAATATATTTAGAGTCAGGTTTTTAATCATTAATTAAGCAAGCCATATGCTTACTTATAATAATTTCGAGGGGGACGACGATTTAGATTTAACCGGCGGTGACATAGAAGAGGGCGAGGATACAGAAGAGACGGCGGGCACAGGAACCGACACGGACGAAGAGGAAGAAGAAAACATGTAAAAATTAAAAAGGGGGAGAAAAAGTTTTGAGCACTAGGCGTATGCCTTGGCGAAAAACTTTTTCTCCCCCTTTTTTGTATTTAAATTATTTTAGGCGCGGGCCGAATATTCTCCGGTTTCGGTATTAACCAAAATCTCTTCGCCTTCTTTTATAAATATCGGGGCCTGAATTTTTAAACCATTATCAAGCGTGATTTCTTTGGTCACATTGCCGGCGGCGCTGTCGCCTTTGACTGCCGGCGGCGCTTCCACCACCTTGTATTTTATTTTCTTGGGAATCTGGATGCTCACCGGTCTGCCTTCATAGAGTCCTACCACCACATCAATGCCTTCTTTCAGATATTTGCCTTCCTCACCGATCAAATCGCCGTTCATTTCAATCTGCTCATAACTCGCCATGTCCATAAAGGCAAAATTGTCTCCGCTTTTGTATAAATACTGCATGGTTTGAAATTGCACCTGCACAATATCAACGCTTTCACTGGTTTTATAAGTCCACTCAATCACTTTCCCGGAGCCCAAACTTTTCATCCGGACGCGCACAAAAGCCGCGCCCTTGCCCGGATTGACGTGTTGAAACTCAACCACCACAAACAAGTCGCTCTGATGGCGAATGACTACTCCTTTTCTGATTTCGGATGTTGCCGCCATAATAATTAAATTATTTGATCGCTTACGCTTTGAAAAATCACTTCATTTATATCCCGTGCGCCGGTAAACAATAATACCATACGATCCACGCCTAATGCAATACCCCCTGCCGGACGAATTCCCGACCTTAAAGCGCCTATAAAACCCGGGTCAACCGGCCAAATTTCTTTGCCCAATTTTGCTCTATGCTCTTTATCAGTTTCCAGCCGCGAATTCTGATCTTCCGCATCAGTGAGTTCACCAAAGGCGTTGGCCAGTTCCACACCGCCAATGTATAATTCAAATCTTTCGGCGTAGCGCTTATCGTCCGCGCAGAGCCGTGAGAGCGATGCCATTTGCGCCGGATAATCATAAACAAAAACCGGCTTATCAATTCCCAAATTCGGTTCAATTTTATTTAAAAAAATCTTAAAAAATAAATCTTCATAGGCATCATCTTCGCTGACATTAAAACCGAGCGCGGCAGCCAATTTTCTCATACTTTCAATTTCCAAATAATCATCCAGATTGACATTGACATATTTCTGCCAAATGCTTTTCATGGTTACCCTATCCCATTCGCCCGTCAGACCAACTTTACGGCCATTATATTCCGCTTGCGCGGCAGACAATTTTTGCGCTACAAATTTAAACAAATTTTCAGTATCATCCATGATCTCAAAATAAGTCCCCGGCGACCTGTACCACTCAATCATGGTGAATTCGCTGTTGTGCAAACCGCCGAATTCTTCATAGTCGCGGAAGGTTTTGGTTATCTGAAAAATTTTGCCGTAACCGGAAGCCAACAGTTTCTTCATTGAAAATTCCGGCGATGTATGCAAATAAAATTTTTCTTCCTTGCCGCTCTGATCATGAATCGTAATCGGCATGGGGTTTAAATACGGCTCCTGTCCGGGGAAACGAACCGCGAGCGGCGTATCGGTTTCCATAAAGTCCTTTGACCAAAAAAATTCGCGGATTAATCTGATGATTTTAATTCGCGTATTATAAATATTTTGCAGTCGCGGATTGTCTTTTAAATCCTGCCAGTTTGACATATGCTTTTCATTCGCGCGTATAAATCAAATCCCCCCGACATCACGTCGGGGGGCTTGTCTTTGTTTTAGGCGGCGTAGGGAATCAGTGAGGCCTGTCTGGCGCGCTTAATCGCATTGGCCACCTGCCGTTGGTGCTTGGCGCACAGACCGCTTCTTCGGCGGGGCGCTATTTTCATATAAGAAGAAACAAAACGTCGCAGGGTGTTTACGTCTTTATAATCAATCACCAATTTATTATTCACGCAGTAATAGCACTGCTTGGCTGTCTCTCTTTGGTTTGGAACTGTTCTTGGATTAGGTTGCATAATTTATTATTTTATTAAAATGGAATGTCTTCAACTTTTACTTCTTCTTCAATTACCTCTTGGGGGCCGCCTTGGCTTTGATCACCAATCGGCTCAACACTGGGTTCGCCGGCCACTCCTGTAGGCGCGCCTCCGGCGCCGGCTCCGCGGGAATCAAGCATAATTAAATTCTCCCCGATTATTTCTGTTCTGTATCTTTTGATGCCATCCTGGCCTGTCCATTCCCGGGTTTGTAATCGTCCTTCAATATATATCTTGGCGCCCTTCTTTAAATACTGATTGGCGATTTCGGCCAATTTTGACCAGACAACTATATTGTGATATTCAACACCTTTTTGTTTTTGACTGTTCGCATCTACCCAGAACCTGTTGGTGGCCAAGCTTAATGTGGCCACTGATTTACCGTTTGGTGTGCTGCGAAGCTCCGGATCGCGGGTTAGCCGACCGATTAACATTGCCTTGTTTAAATCCATACTACGTAAAATTAAGGATTAAGTTCCTCCATTCTACTACACCTCATCTAAAATTTCGTTCAATTTAGTATCAATATCCTTTAAATTCACTTTTTTGTCGGATTCCGCTGCAGAACCGGCTCCTACGCGTTCGTCCATTTCCTTCATGGTAGTTACCCCCACCTCATTGGTACTATACATAATTTTCTTGGTGGCGGTTAAGCTGGTTTTGAAGTAACTCACCATACTGCGCAAAACATCGGTTCGCAGTGATAATTTTTCTTCAATATTTTTAACAACCTCTGATTCGGCATTAAAGACCACGGTATAAAAATAGCCGTAGCGAATCTGCTTTATCGGATAAGCCAGGCGAATTTTGCCCAGATTGTTGATTTCAACGTCTTGAGCGCCGGCTTTAATTATATCCAAAATCTCCTGCACATGTTGTTCGGCTTCTTTTTCGTCAAACGTGCCGGGTAAAGTTAACAGTAATTCGTATTTCTTCATAGATATATTATATATTTTAGTGTGACTATCTTATCATAATTTGAGAAAAAGTCAACACCTTTGGGATTAAGCCGTTTTGTGCTATAATATTTCTAGATATTCCCGCCCTCGCGGGAATAAGAATATTTTTATATGCTCCCATCCACCGTTTTAAAAGATGTCATAAAAAAATTCAGTTTGGCGCCTGCCTCCGCCATTCGTTCAGCCCAAGGCAAGGCCACCCAAGCGCACAAAAACCTTGAAGATATACTAATAAACGAGGGCATAATCAATGAAGCGGACCTCTATGAAAAAGCGGCGCAATATTTGGATATCCCGTTTATCAGCTTAAAAGGCCGGGAAATAAAAAAAGAAATCTTGAACCTTATCCCCGGTCCGGTTGCCGGCACGCACCAGGTGGTTGCTTTTGATAAAGAAAAAGACGGGCTAAAATTGGCCATGACCGACCCTACCGACATCCAAACCATAGAATTCTTGCATAGAAAAACCGGCCTGGAACCAAAAATATACATCACTCCTCCCGGCGATCTAAAAGAGGCCTTGCACCGATACCATGCCGAACTTGAAGAAGACCTGCGCGTGATCCAAGATGCTACCGGCGGCGGTGAAAGCGGTAAGGATTTAAAGAAAGCGGCCGAAGAAGTCCCTACCATAAACATCGTTAACAGTATTTTAGAACACGCCGTCTATGAAGGCGCGTCCGATATTCACATTGAACCGGCGGAAAAAGAAATCTCCGTCCGCTACCGGATAGACGGCATTTTAAAACAAATAATGACCCTGCCAAAAAATGTGCAAAACGGCATAATCGCCAGAGTCAAGATATTATCAAATCTAAAAATTGACGAGCACATGATCCCTCAAGACGGCCGGTTTAAGATTCAAATTCAGGATGAAAAACTGGCTTTCCGTATTTCCATAATTCCGGTTTATGACGGTGAAAAAATCGTCATGCGCTTGCTCCACGAAGGCGCAAAACCGCTAAGTTTAGACCAACTTGGCTTCCTGGAAAAACAAAGAACCATTATTGAGGCGGCCATTAAAAAGCCGCATGGCATGATTCTGGTTACCGGTCCAACCGGATCAGGTAAAACTACCACTCTATATTCAATCCTGGGCATCTTAAATCAACCGGGCGTTAATATTTTAACTATTGAAGACCCAATTGAGTATCGTCTCCCCGGAGTCAATCAAAGCCAGATCAATCCGAAAGTCGGTTTCACTTTTGCCTCCGGTCTGCGCGCCTTCCTGCGCCAAGACCCGAATATCATCATGGTCGGAGAAATCCGCGACCAGGAAACCGCTGAAATCGCCATCCACGCGGCCATGACCGGCCACCTGGTGCTTTCCACCTTGCACACCAATGACGCTCCAACCACCGTTCCCCGCCTCATTGATATGGGCGTGCCGCCATTTTTGGTCGCTTACACCACCAACATCATCATGGCCCAGCGCTTGGTGCGCAAGATCTGCACCTACTGCAAAAAAGAATTCACGCTGGACAAGGCCTCGGCCGTTGAATTGGGAAAAGTGTTTGATGTAAAAAAGATGTCAACTCTTTTTAAAGACAACATCACCGGCAAAGACGCGGAGTCCTCAAATGACTTGGAAAAAATCAAATTTTATACCGGCGCCGGCTGCCACCGTTGCGGCCAAAGCGGTTTTAAAGGACGCGTCGGCATTTATGAAATTTTAGAAATTGACGAAGAGCTGATAAAAATGATTAATTCACACGCCACCGCGGAAGAAATAAAAAATTACGCCAGAGATAAAGGTATGATTACCATGCTTGAAGACGGATTAATTAAGGCAAAAACAGGCGTCACCACCATCAGTGAAATACTGCGGGTAACCAAAGAATAATTCACTCATTTCGATTATGGCCGGAAAAATTAAAAAACCAAAAAAACTTTCCCCGTTTGAACAAAAATTGAATAAATGGGTCAGTGACCATCTTTCCAGAGTGCCAATCGTGGATAGAATTTTGTTTATCAGCCACATGAAAACCATGGTTAAAGCCGGGCTATCTCTAATTGACGCTTTAAAAATCTTAAGTGAAGAAATAGGCAACAAAAAATTAAAAACGATTATCAGTGAAATCAAAGACGGGGTTGAAAAAGGCAAGCAACTAAGCGAGGTTTTGGCACAGTATCCAAAAGTTTTTCCGCATATTTATGTCAGTATGATAGAAGCCGGAGAAACCGCCGGCAAACTGGAAATGGCTTTAGACCAGGTGTCAACACAGATGAAAAAAAACCATGAATTGTCTTCAAAAATTATGGGAGCCATGATGTACCCGGCCGTAATTGTCGCGGCTATGGTTGGCATCAGTATTGAGGTGGTATTTTTTATTCTGCCGAAAATGATGGACATGTTTAAAGAATTTGACGCGCAGCTGCCGCTCGCAACCAGAATCTTAATCGCCTTTACCGACTTTACCATAAAATATGGCGTCTGGGTGCTGATAGGCCTGGTGCTTTTTATAATCCTTGCCATCTGGTTAATGAAAAAACCAAAAATTAAAAGGGTTATTCATGCCATGAATTTAAAACTTCCGGTCGCCGGCCCGATTATCAAAAAAATAAATTTGGCGCGTTTTACCTTAACTTTAAATTCTTTGCTGACCAGCACAATTCCAATTATTGACGCGGTGCGCATCTGCGCCGAAGTGCTTGGCAATGTAATTTACAGAGAAAATCTTTTGTATGTTTCCGAATCCCTGAAAAAAGGCGAAACCTTATCTGAAATTCTGGCGCGATTTCCCAAAACCTTTCCGCCAATGGTCACAGAAATGATTATGGTCGGCGAACGGTCCGGCCAAACCGAAGATATGCTTAAAGAACTGGCCGAATACTATGGAAACGAAGTTGACACAACCATGAAAAATTTCACCACTATAATTGAACCGGTGATCATCCTGATTCTCGGCTTGGCTGTGGCTGGAATTGCTGTGGCGGTTATCATGCCAATGTATTCATTGGCCCAAAATATTTAAAAAAGATTAAGTTTATGTTGCTCCGTAACCCCTTCGCCGGTGCCTTTGGAATAAATATCGGAGATCTGTCCATAAAACTGGTCCAAATTTTGCCTTGCCCGTTTTATAAAAGATGCGGGTATGTTTTAAAAGAAATCCGTTCCGCCAGCATCCCCCCGGGGCTGATTGTTGACGGTGAGATTCAACAACCCGAACCGGTCCGACAAAAATTGTTGTTTCTGCTCGGCCGTGGCGACCATAAATATAAACCCATAAAATCAACCTGGGTGGTGGCCAGTTTGCCCGAAACAAAAACCTTTTTAAAGCTGATTGAAGTTGAAATTGACGGCACTGATTTATCTTCGGTGGATATTGCCTATCAAGCCAAAAAGCATCTGCCTTTTGAGTTGGAAGAAACCTACTTGGATTGGCAAATAGTTAATACCGATACAAAAGAAAATACGGCTCAAATTTTAATTGGAGCCGTGCCAAAAGTGATTGCCGATTCCTACACGTTCCTGCTTGAAAGTGCGGGCCTTAATCCGATTGCTTTAGAAATAGAAGCCATTTCCATAGCCCGATCAATGATTACGGAAGATAAAGATTATACCGGTGAAGCCAGAGCGCTTTTAGATCTTGGCGGCACCAGATCAAGTTTGCTTATATACGACAACAAAAGCATACAATTTTCAACGACCTTAAAATTTTCAGGCGAACTGGTAACTTCAGCCGTAGAATTGGGCTTAAAACTTGAACGCCATCAAGCCGAGGTGTTAAAGATTAATAACGGCCTGGCTTTTGACCAAAAAAATCCAAAATATCTGCCGATTGTTTCTAAGTTGGCTGAAAATTTAATAGAAGAAATCAAAACAAATTTTCTTTTTTATAAAGAACATTTCAAAAATCCGAATAAAATCAACCATATTACCATGTGCGGCGGGATGAGCAATTGGAAAGGAATAGATAACCTGGTCTCGCGAAAATTAAAAATAGCGACTCACCCTGGCCACCCTTGGAAAAACCTGTTCAACCGGGGGTTATACAGTTTTGATCAGGAAAAAAGCTTGGGCTTCGCCTCTTCCATAGGCCTGGCCCTAAAAGCGGCTAAAAATCCATTTGAAGACGGAACCAAAACCATAAGATAACGCTATGATGAATATAAATTTGAATCTATTGCCGCCGCCTAAAAAATCCAGATTGGAATATGTGCTGAATTTTTTGATGACCAAAGATATATTAGAAATCGTTATTATTGTGTTCGCCACTCTGGCCATAACCTTAATCTGGAGCTGGATGATTTTGGAAAATCAATACGCTGACTTGGTATCCAGCGCCGTTTTAGTAAACCGCGATTCCTATTCATACAATAAAGACGTAAAAATTGTTAACGACGCCGTTGGTGAAATAATCAAGATCAGCAGAGAATACGGCATTATCACCCCGAAACTTACCGAGCTTATTTCCGATCTGCCGCCCGATATTAAAATCAATTCCATGCAGTTTGACAGAACAAGTCAAAATTTAATCTTATCCGGAACCGCCAAAACCAGAGAGGCGTTGCTTAATTTTCAAAGCAAACTCCAGAGCATAACCTGGTTAAGCGGAATTGAAACACCCGCTTCCCAACTTTTTCAAAAAGAAAACATTAATTTTCAGTTTACGTCCGGTCTCAAGGGCTTGCCGCCAATTGGCAGCAAAGAACCATCCAGATCGGCCCCAGCAGATTCAGACCTATGAAGCTTGATTTAACCAAAAGAACAATTTTAAAGGTTGGCATACTGGCGCTCGCAGTTCTAATAATTGCTTTCGGAATTTTCTGGCCGACCACTTATTATATTCAAAAAATAAACGACCAAACGTCTCAATTGCGCGCCTTCTTGGAAGAAAAATACCAGCAAACGCTCCGTTCCAGAGTCACCAGAAAACGGCTGACTGAAATCAAGAGTACCCTGCCTGATTTGCAGTCGCATATCTTTAAAAAAGGCAACGAGTTACAATTAATCACCTACCTTGAAAATCTTTCCGCCAAACACAAATTAACCCAGGCCATAAATAATTCCGATCTTGATAAAATCACCAATAATAAAATAACTATCGCCATGACCCTTTCCGGAGATTATTTAAATATCCTGAACTATACGACTGATTTGGAATCCTCAATTTATTTCTTAAACATTGAACAATTCCAGATAACGCCGGTTTTTACCAGAAATGGCGACCTAACCTCGCAAGTCAGTTTGAACTTAACGCTCGGCATGTATGTCAGCCAATAAAAAAATTAAAACACCATTCCTGGTAACCTACACGGGCAAATACGCCTTGTGGAGATTTATTAATATAATTATCATGGGCGCGCTGATCGGCGGCGCTTTGCTCACCTATGTTTTTATTTATCAAAACATCTATACTACCATCTCCAATACCTACGCCATCACCGAACTGAATGCAAATATAAACTGGACCACCCTAAATTCCCAAGATTATACAAAAGCGCAGGACATACTTAAACAAAAGGCGGAAATAAAACAAATTTCACGCACGATCAGAAATATATTTTCTTATGCCGGCTCATCAATACCAACCAGTTCAACCAGCACAATCAGCCAATAAGAGTCGTGACTGCGCGTACTGGTTTGTTTTGGGGCGCGAATCACTTATCGCCGCGGCAGAACTGCACGCGGTTTTAAATTTGAGCGAGTACAAATTCGCACCGCCGATTTTACAAGCTGTTTTAAACAAATTTGACGCCAAAAAACTGATTACAGAATTCGGCGGCACTATTAAAATTGCCGAAGAAATCGGCGGCGGCTTAAGTGAAGAACAAATGGCCGATCTGATAGCGCGCGAGCTTGAAACAGTTGAAGGAAAAATCAATTTCGGTTTGAGTTTTTATTCGCAAGGTGAAAAATCAGAGCAGATGTCTTGGGTGAAAAAATTTGGCTTAAATATAAAGAAAAAATTGAAAGCCGAGGGGTATTCAGTCCGGTATGTTGAGAACCGCGAACCGGTTTTGTCTTCGGTCACGGTTGATAAAAATGGGCTGACTGAACGCGGACGGGAATTTTTAATTACAACTGGAACATCTGGCGCACGGCAATTCACAGTAGCCAAAACTTTGGCTGTTCAGCCATTTGAAGAATTCAGTTTCCGCGACTTTGGCCGGCCCGGACGAGACGACTTAAGCGGTATGCTGCCGCCAAAGCTGGCCATGATGATGATAAATTTAGCCCAGTGCCCGAAAGACGGGGTTTTGCTGGATCCTTTCTGCGGATCAGGCACAATTTTAACCGAGGCGATGTTGTTGGAGTATGAAAATTTGATTGGCGCGGACAATTCCGAAAAAGCGATCAGCGACACGCAAAAAAATATAGAATGGATTAAAGATAAATTTGAAGTCGGGGCCAGTAAGGTGGAGATTTTTCAAAATGATATAAAAAATCTATCAAAAAAAGTTAAGGGCGGTGTAAGCGCGATTGTAACTGAACCTTTTTTAGGCAACCCGCTCAAAGGTTATGAAACCCAAAGCCAGCTTGTCGTGCAAATGGCCGAACTGAAAGAATTATATCTGGCTTCATTTAAAGAATTTTATAAAATCTTAAAGCCGGGCGGGGTTGTTGTGTTTATTATCCCCTGTTTCAGATATAAAAACGAATGGCTGAAAATAAACTGCGAAAATGAAATAAAAAAAATCGGTTTTGCAACCGAAAAACTTTTTGAAAATCACACTTCATTATTATACGCCCGCCCGGACCAAAAAATTGGCCGGGAAATCTGGAGATTCAGGCGCTGATGTGAAAATAGCAAACGTCTCCGTCTTTCACCACATAATCTTTGCCTTCTAAACGCACCTTCCCGGTTTCTTTTATTTTGCTCCAGCCGCCAAACTCAATAAAATCCTTCCAGTTCACCACATCAGCTTTGACAAAGCCCTTAATAAAATCAGTATGAATCACACCGGCGGCCTGCGGGGCCTTAGCCCCCTTCTTTATTGTCCAGGCACGAGTTTCCGGCTCGCCTGAAGTCAAAAATGTCACCAAATCCAACAGTTTATAGCTGGCAGTAATCAGCTTGTCTAAACCGGTTTCAGTCATGCCTAATTCTTTCAAATACCCTCTGGCGTCTTCGTCACTTAATTCGGCCAGCTCGGCTTCTAATTTAGCGCTGATCTGAATTTGGGCCGTACCTTTTTGATCTAATGCCGGCGCTGTGCCGGGCTTTTCGTCCGAATTTATTACATACAGCATCGGTTTCATTGTCAGAAGCTGGGTTTCTTTCATCCAAACGGTCTCGTCTTCATTATATTCCAAATCCCGCGCCGGTTTACCGGCTTCCAGTTGTGCGTTAACCCTTTCAAACAGTTCAATCTGTTTAACAAAATCCTTAGCCGCCGCGCCTTTGGCTGATCTTTTTAAATTATCCAATTTTTTGGAAACGGTTTGTAAATCTGCCAGGGCCAATTCTAAATTTATAACATCCGCGTCTTCTTTCGGATCCACTTTATTATTCACATGAATTACATTGCTATCAGAAAACGCCCGCACCACCTGCACAATCGCATCCACTTCGCGGATATGTGACAAAAACTTATTACCCAAGCCCTCCCCTTCGGACGCGCCCTTCACCAACCCGGCAATATCCACGAACTCAATCACGGTGGGGATGATTTTTTTTGAATCTGAAACCTTGGCCAACTGTGCCAGCCGAAAATCAGGCACCTCAACCACACCCACATTTGGGTCTATGGTGCAAAACGGATAATTTTGCGCGTCTGCCTGCTTTGAGCGCGTGAGCGCGTTAAACAAAGTGGATTTTCCCACATTGGGCAGGCCGACGATGCCGACGGAGAGAGACATATTTTTTAAATAAGGCGCGAACAACGCGCCTTTGTGGACCTTATGGGATTTGAACCCATGACCTCTTCCATGCCATGGAAGCGCTCTAGCCAGCTGAGCTAAAGGCCCAAACTAAATCTCTACAAATATACTTGGAAATTACAGTAATGTCAATGTTTCTTCAACTCCACATCCGGCGCCACGGCCTCTGAATTCTTCCCGTGCAAATCAATATTTTCCGTCTTATGCGGCTGATAATCCTTGTGCTCGTAGGTTATATAGTAACTGTCATCACCGGCCAAAAATGAATACCTACCCTTATTATCTGTCACCTGGGTTGAAACCAATTTATTAAATTGCGAATTAAACAACCGGGCCACAACTCGGCCAATCGGTTGTTTATTGGCATCATTATAAACAATACCCCAACTCTTTGTCTTCGGTGGCATAGACAGCCGTCTAAATAAGAAAAACAATATAATATGAACGGCCAAAAGCGCGCCAATATACCATTTGGGAGATATGTATAATGAAATGGCAGTCACTATCAAACCCAACCAGGACAAAACAACCTGCAATTTACGGCCAATGCTTTCCCAAATCAATCTGGACGGCCGTTTATACTCACCAGCCGGATCAAGCGGTATATTCACAGTAACGGACGCGCCGGAGTCGGTAACCTCTATCACCTCCCCGTGATAAATATCAACCTTCTGCCCATCGCTTTGAAACCCGGCCAAAAGCGCGGACGGGAAAACAAAATTATTTTTTACAACTTCAATTTTATATTTTCCCGAATCAACAATAAAAATATAATGCCCTTGCGCGTCTGTCACTTTTGATTGCACCAGCTTATTATTTTCTATATTTATTAAACGAACAATAGCCAAATCAACCGGCAACTTGTTCAAAGAATTGTACACCATTCCCCACTTCTCGCGTTTCTTGCCGCCAAACAACAATAGTGGCTGTAAAAACAACAAACGCAAGAGCGGTAAAAGATCTATCCATGATATTAATGGGATCGCCCCGATTGCCACCACCGCGATCGCGGTCGGCACCACGACCTGTTGGTTGGTCTGCTGAACTACCGGATTTTGCACCACTTCATTTATTTTTTGGACAGTGACTTCGGAAATGGCCTTGGTCTGCGCGAGAATATTCTTAGCAACCACAACCGCGTTTTCTGCAAGCGGTGCTTCTGGTTTTATATCTTCCAACAACTTTGGCGGTCTTTTTATCAAACTAACCCGGCTATTAATTGTATTATTGCTAACATTTAAAGACGAAATGGACGCATCATAATATCCGTCTTTGCTAAAAGAAAGTGAATACGCCCCGTTTGGAACCATCCAGCCAAAAGCGCCACCAGCCCCGCTAACCAACGGGTTAAGCTCTCCATACTGATCAACTGAAACAGTTGACCCGTTTGTCCGTAACAGTGTTACATTAACATCAGGGAGCGCGTTGCCAGAATTATCACTAACCACGCCCCAAGGCAAACCATTCAATTTAAAGCCAACCGAATCCAACTGGCCGGAGCCATAATCAATTTCCACATAGGCCTGAAAATTTTGCCAGCTGGGAAAAGAAAAATTAGAAAAATATACCTTAGAACCGGAATCATAAACAAACTGATGCTGGTCGGTGCCGATCTTCACCACCATGCTCTGTGGGTTCATGGCCAAAACATTAGCCGGCACTCCAACACTTAAGGTTATACCGGCCAAACTTGAAAAAATATCGCCGCTTGGAACCAACCTGATTTGCCTATTGCCCACCAAAAAAAGCAAATCGCTTAAATTGATTCTTAAAAATGTCGGCACCGATGATTCCGGCGGTTTCTCGGTTTCCGGCGGCTGCTCCGGAGGCGTAGTGGTTGGCGGAGGCGTAATTTGGCAGTTTGGCGCGCTTATACACACCGGATCATTACAATCAACTAAGCCATTCTCATCATCATCCATGCCATTATTACAAATTTCCACTTTAATTGGCGGAGGAATAATCGTTGGCAATCTCCCGCTTCTAAAAACTCCAGGGCTGTAATTTTCGGAAGTGTCAAAAGAAAAAATTGTGTAAAAATAATCGATATCTTTAGCCGGATTTGTATCATTAAAAAATTCCCCGGTTCCGGTGTATAGCAGGGTGCCGTCTGAAATGTTTGCAGACGGCGAACCGATCTTTCTAACTACTTTAACGCCGGCAAAATCCGGCACACTACCCAAACTTGGATTTTCCCAAGTCAAATTTATTGAATTGGTAGTCGTGGTTAAATTAACATTAGAAACATCCGGAGGCGGAATCGTATCCTTATTAGTTTTAAAAACTGCGTCTGCAGTGCTCGTACTGCTACCATAACTATTTGTGGAAATTATCCTAAAATGATAAGTCGTATCCGGTATCAGGCCGGAAAGATTAATACTGTGAACGAGAATTAAGGCGCTCTCTGAAACAGTATTACCATAAGCTGAAGTCAGGCCGTAATTTACCTGGCTATCGGCCTGCTGGTCTGTCACCCAATTTATGGTGGCAGTGGTCATCCCAACCAGGACTTGTACAAAACTGATATTTGGCGCCGGATGCGATAATGATAAAGTTTGAAATGTCCCGGTGTAAACAGTCGTCTGCGAAGCGGTGTCGGTAACGGAAATTTTAAAGTAATATAAGGTTGCATCAGTTAAACCGGACAAACTCACGCCATAAGTTCCAACCACAGTTCCTGAATTACCATAAATCAGCGAGGTGCCGTAAACAAAACTAACAGTGGTGATACCATGATCATCGGTGGCGCTCCAGCTTATATCAGCCGATGAGAAGGAAGTTGAAGTGGTAACACCGGAAATAACCGGGGCATTATCTGTCGGCGGTGTTACCTCTCCCCCGCCAGAGTTGCCCTGTGGTACAGTTAACTGAACATTAATATCACTATTGGTGGTTTCGGCAAAAACCGGAGTAAAACAAAGTATGCCCAGCACTGCCAGTAAAAATACATGCTTGATTTTGAACCCAAATTTCATAACTGTCTATTTTTCTTTCTGATACTCAAAAATCTCAACAAGATAAAGAATGCCAAAATTAAAACCACAAATAATGCCTGGCTCCACCATGGAAAATACCACAAATCATAAACAGCTGAAACGAGTTGTCCTGTCTTCCCGTAGGTAACATTGACCTGCACCTTATATAATCCCGGCCAAACGACTCCGGAACCTGCGCCGATTTCGGGCTTTAAATTTCTGGAGGATCCGGCCAGTAACTTATTACCCAAATTTATATCACTTGAAAAAACTTTAACTCCTCTAAAATCTTTTATAACCACCGAACCGGAGAGCGGCACCTCAATATTCCCATTATTTACAAGCCCCAGTTCAAAAACCCAACCATTTTCAGCCAGTTTCTTCTCAACCTTCCAATTATTAATACTTACAGCTTCATGCACCACTCCGCTCACCTGTATAGTAAGCAAACTAACAAGTTGTGTATTTAAACTGATTTTGCCCCGTGTTTCGGCCGTTGGTATAACTGCCAATCCCAAATAATGCGAACCGGGTGCCGCATCCTTGGGAATTTTAACAAGAAACTTACCATCGCCTAGAGATACAACCCAATTTTCAGCTACCTCAATGCCCGTGCCAAAAACTGGCCTGCCCTTTTCGTCTTCAACAGCCCCTAAAACTTTAAAAATAAAAGCGCTATAATTTGTGCCGTTATTGTTAATAGTAACCGAGACCGTCTGGCTTGTCCCCGGATCAGCAGTTATTAGTGTGCGTGTCGGAGAAATACTAAAGGCCCATGCTTGTCCTGCCCACAAAAACACAGCGCTCAAAAACACCAAAATAGCTGTTTTTTTTAAGCCCATAATTTTTTTCGGTCTTAAAAATTAGCCGATGCCGTAAGAGTAATGGTCTGGCTCCTGGCACCAGCTGTAGTTCCACTACCAATTGCTGCTTTAAATGTCAAAATTGTGCCCGCGCTTGTAATCGGCGTACTGGAAGAAGCCAGACCAAGTCCCGCGGTTATAGATTCATCGTCAGAAAATAATTTGTCCGATCCATCCAAGGACACGCCGTATTCTTCAGAACCGGCTGTAACAGAGCCATCTGCTACTCCTGTTAAACTGGAACCGCTTACACTGCCGACAGATAAAGAATAACCACTCTCGGAATTAGTGACCACGCTGGCTGTTGTGCTGGCACTATTTACTTGACTCACACTCATCGTGCCCAAATCCAAACTGGCACTGCTAAGGGTTAAACTGATTGAACTGCGTTCCATGGCTTGATAACCTCCCCGCACTTCATAAATACTGCTGGTAGTAAAACCGGCAGGGCTCTCACCGGCTGAATCTTGCAAGGTATATGCTCCGCCCGAACTATAAACTCCACCGGAATCAACCGTATCGGCATAAATTGTATAATTTGTTGAAGACATCATCCCCAATGCGCACAGAGGGAATAATAAAAAACCGAGCAGGAAAAAAATATGTATTATTTTTTTTCTCAACATACTTTATTGTGAACTAGTCCCGCCAACCAATGCCTTTATTTTTGCAGTTATATCCTTATTGTCCGGATTCAAGTCCTTAACTTTATAATAGTATTCCAGGGCCTTGGCTTTATCCCCTTTGATTTCATAAAGCAAACCCAAACTATATAAAGCATTGGAATAGCTGGGTTGGAGATTAACGGCTTGGAGCCATAATTTCTCCGCATCGCTTCTGTCGCTTCCTGTATTCCGGTTATAAAGCAAACGCCCATAGTTATACAGGGCCTCCGGATTATTTGAGGCAACCGAAATAACATTCTTATAAGTATCCACTGCCTTGTCCATTTCTTTGTTGGCTTCATAAGCACCGGAGAGCGCAACATAAGCGCCAACATAATCTTTTTTAAGATCAATGGCTTTCTGATAGCTTTCAATAGCTTTGGGAATATTGTTTGACGCCGCATAATCGTTTCCTATCCGCCAATACAAAACCGCATTTGTCGGTTCTAAATCAATGGCCGAAGTAATAGATTTAATCGCCCAATCTCCGGCTTGCGGAACAATTAAGGACGCGTTTTCATACATGGTGGCTAAATTTTCCCAAATTGCCACCGTATTCGGAGACAAATCCGTGGCCGCGCGGGCTTCATTTACGGCTTGAGCCATATAATTTCCAACCTTCTGCATATCCGGCTGTTTCTCTTTGGAAGCATCGCTCGCTTCAAGCAGATACACTTGCGCCATGGCCACATGAAAGATGTCGGAACTGCCGTGCAGTGTAATTGCTTGTTGTAATTTTGATTGGGCGCCGGCCGCATCCTTGCTGTTCAAGGCCTGCGCATAAGCCATATCAGCTAAGTAAAACCTGACGCCAAGCACGCCCACCATAACCACCACAGCCATCACAATAATCAAGCTAAAAGAAAAAGCTAAATTGTATTGAGGCGTATCTTCCAATGTCCAGTGATGCTCTTTCACCACATTATGCCCAAGCAAAGACAAGCCGCTGATTATCATTCCCAGCATCAGCCACCACATCAGCCACAAAGGAATGGCGTAAAAATTTGTCGCCATACCCACCCACAGCACCAACCAAACAATCGCGACCAAAAACACATCCAACCGGATATTGGTTTTATTAAGTTGTAAACTTAAGGAGATGTTTTGATCAGATCCGCGCGATTTGAACCAGGTGGTAAACACATGACCTAACACAAACAACAACAAGAAGGCAAACCCCAAGGTGAGCAGCACTCCCCCTTCAGAAATAACGGCAAAGAAAGAGTTGAAGGGCTGATTAAACCTTAAGGCCCAAGCCACCTGATCATAATTAAAGTCAGCGGTTCTAAATTTGGAGAAATCATAAGAGAAAGTACCCAAGCCGCTGCCAAACAAGAAATTTTTCGCTCCGGAAAACATCGTTGATTTTGTAATTGACCAGGAAGGACTTACATCTAAAGAAACCTCAACTGGTAAAACCGACTGAAGCGATTTGGGACTGCCGAAAATTATGAATATACAGGTCGCAACCAGAACCGCAAATAAAACCGAAAGCCAACCGACTCTGGCTTCATGGATAAAACTCACACCAAGTAATAATAGCAGAATTAAGCCAATTAAGAGCACCCACCACAAGACCTTAAAGCCCATTGCGAGCAATGGCACAAACGCCAATATCATGACAAAGAAATAGAAAAGGGCTCTGCCAACTCCGATATTTTTCTTAATGAGCAAGCCGGCTGATAATATAAAGATAACAATAAGCCACAAACCAAATCCGCTGTTTGTGCCGTCAACGACATTCCAAACCGAACCGACCCAGGGCAAATTCAAACCAAAAATAACTTTCAGTATGAACAGAATGGCGGTAAAACCGCCGACGCCCAAAACGATATCCATGATACTCCGCCACCTCTCCGGACTATTAATGCTGTTGATAAAAATGTAATAAAAGATGACTGAAAAAAGCAAGAAAACAAAATTTATGACAAAATATTCACCTCTGCCCAAGAAACTGTCATAAAGATTGTTGGAAAAGAGAGAAGAAATTAAAGCTACGGCTAACAAAATCAAAAGCGGTATGTCCAAAATTGATTTTCTGTAAACAATTTTTTTGGACAAGACGATTTTGGCCGCAAAGAAAAAGAGATTAAACAGCAACAAGCCGATAAATAGATACTGCTTAGGTATAATAAAAAAATTAATTAGATTTTTATCTATAAAAAGCGGTACGGCAATGATGTTTGCGATTAAAAACACATAGGATAAAACATCAAAAATTTTAACCAGCCGCTGATTTGAAATATTTGGCATATTACTTATTTTTAATTAACCAAGTATGAGGCCTTGGCGTTTTTAATATGTATAGATTATACCATATTTAGCGCGGACGCACAAAATTATACGGTTGATATCCTGTGGAAAGAAATTATTGTTAAATTATTAAAATTTGTAGTATTATATGATATTATGTTATAATGTTTCACAGTGGAACATTTATACTATTATACCACTATACCGCATTTATGATAAAAACCTTAAAAAAAGAGCGCCGACTCCCCTCCCTTGATTTTATTGCCGGTGTAATCGCAATAGAGGGCGCTTTCATGTGGATCAAACAAAACAAGAAGTCAATTCCTGTATTTCAGCTCAAAATGCGTGCCGACGAGCAGAAACTCTTTGAGCTTATTAAGTCCAAACTTAGATTAAAAGAGGTTGTCTACCAGTATAATCACCAAAATAGGCATTATGTACTTATGCTTATTAGAAGCCGGGCCTCAATAACCAGTGTTATCATACCTCTTTTAGATAAACGCCTATATGGGACAAAGAAAGCCAAATTTGAGGCCTGGAGAGACAAGATGCTTAGTATAGACCAAAAATAAATGATTAAGCGTTTAATGTGAAACACTATTTGTTTCCTGTGAAACATTACATTTGACCTATTTTTAAAGCCCAAGTTGAGATGCTTATGCCCTGTTGAAAACAAAGTTTGTATACAATATTGTATACAAATATCCCCATAGTCCACGCTTTATACACAGAGTTATCCCCAAATAATACAAAAATAGCCCACATAGGGCTACTCCAACACTTGTGGACCTAGGCAGAATCGAACTGCCGCTTCAGCAATGCGAATGCTGCGTCATACCACTAGACCATAGGCCCATTTGTATAGATTGTTGTATACTTTTTCTACCACCTGTGCCCCCAGCACGAATCGAACGCACATTTTGTCCTTAGGACGGACCTGTTCTATCCATTGAACTATGGGGGCATTGGGGCAATTTTACACGAAGATTTACACTTTGACAAGACCTTTTATGTTAATAAATTTACAATTATCAATGGAGGTGATAGAATCTATTTAACCTGGTGGTATTGGTTATCTTTTCACTTTCTTCGTGCGAACTCAGGGATGGTCGCTGTGGCGACCATAACCCGTTCAAAGATAACCAATACCACTAATAAAATATTTTTCCTATGCAATCCCTATTACTCACAATTGTTTTAATAATCCTTGTCGCCACCTTAGCTATTCTCTTCCTGCTATATAAAAAACTCCAGGAATCACAAAAGCCCAAAGAAGGGGATCAGAACTTATTTTTAATGTTGCAGAATCAAATTCAGGATCTAAACCGGCTAATGGATCAAAAAATGAGCGACACACATAAAGTAATGACGGAAACACAAGCAAATATAAACAAAACCATCCAATCACAATTCAACCAGAGTGTAAAAGTGATAACCGACATCACCGAAAAATTAACAAAGCTGGACGAAACCAATAAACAAATCGTAAATTTTGCCGACCAATTGCAAACTTTGGAAGACACTTTGCAGAACCCTAAACACAGGGGCATCCTCGGTGAATATTATTTGGAAACTGTTTTAAAAAATGTTCTGCCCCCGGGCGCATATCAGATGCAATATAAATTTTCCGACGGCGATATTGTGGATGCGGCTGTTTTTGTAAAAGATAAAGTCATACCAATTGACTCCAAATTTAGCTTGGAAAATTATAACCGCTTAATTGAAGAAAAAAATCCGGACAAACGCGCCGAACTGGAGCTTGCCTTTAAAAAGGATTTGAAAAATCGCATAGATGAAACAAGCAAGTATATTAAGCCAAAAGAAAACACCATGGACTTCGCCTTTATGTTCATTCCGGCCGAGGGAATCTACTATGACTTGCTTATCAATCAGGTTGGAGCTATTAAATCCAACACCCATGCTTTAATAGAATACGCCTTTAAGGAAAGGCATGTCATTATTGTTTCACCAACATCATTTTTGGCTTATTTACAGACAGTTTTACAGGGTTTAAGAGCTTTACAAATAGAGGAATCAGCCAAAGAAATCAGAAAAAGAGTAGAGGAGTTGGGCAAGCATATTTTGGCCTATGACGAGTATTTAAAAAAACTCGGCGCCAATCTTTCCACCACTGTCAACTCATATAATAATGCCTATAAAGAATTTAACAAAATGGATAAAGACGTGATAAAAATTGCCGGTGGAGACAAAACAATTGAACCGGTGCAAATAGAGAAACCAATAATGGATGAATAATCCCTAGGAGCGGTCTTGACTTTCCCGCCAATTTATACTATTATATCCACGCTCTCAAATTTGAATCATTAATGTAAACTATGCCAAATCTACAAAATGCAAAGAAAGCTTTGCGACAAAATGCAAAACGCGCAGCCGCAAACGCCATCAAACGCGACGCGTTTAGAACCGCAATCAAGAAGGCCTTAAAAGATAAATCAGCCGAAGCGATTAAAGCGGCCCAACAAGCGCTTGATAAAGCCGCCAAGACCGGCGTGATCAAAAAAAATACCGCAGCTCGAAGGTTATCCAGATTGGTAAAAAAGATAGCCGCGAAGTAATCCGCAAACAGATCAGATTTTTCCCACAAACAAATCAATAAGCAATGACTGGTCGCCCTGACCGGTTTTTGTTTTAATATCAATATCAAGAAGCTGTTTGTAAACTTCCTTTAATTTGGCCAGAGAATACCGTTTCATCAAAGGTAAACTTTTTTTAACCACAAACGGATGCAATTCCAATTTTTTAGCGACCGCGTCGCTGGTGATATTTTCTTCCCGGTTATACAAATCCCTCATTTCAATTAAAATCCTAAACTGCCGTAATATCATTCCAAATATATACATATCATCATTGCCGGTGCGGCGCTGTTCCTGCAAAAGTTTAAAGGCCAGTTTGCGGTTGCCGGCAATAATAGAATCCACCATATTGAAAATGCTGTCATCAATTTTTTCTTCCAAAAATAACTGCGCGTCAGACAGAGAAATTTCTTTTTGTTCGGCAAAAGAAACCAATTGATCCATTAAAGAATCCAAATACCAGACGTCTTTGCCGATATTTTGACAGAGATAGTTAATCGCGGGCTGACTGATTTTGCCGCCGCGCTGGGTGATTTCAGCTTTTACCCAAGCCGACAACTTGGCACCGGACAAATTTTCAAATTCCATGGCCCATTTTTCTTTGGCCAGAAGCTTGCTAAGATCCTGCCCGATTTTTGCTTTTCCGAGCGGCTCGGCTTGATAAAAAACCGCCACATTATTTTCCGGAATCCGCTTTTTCTTTATCCCTTCAGTGAGCGCCTCAATAATATCCGCATCTTTGTTGCTCAAAACATTCTTTATCACCACCATACGGCGTTCGGCCAAAAAGGGCGCGGCTGTTATCTCATCCCAAAACCGGCCGGCTTCATCTTTTTGTCCGTCCAAAACCACAACATTAAGGCCCTGCGGGTCTCTTTCTTTTTTAAACCGGTCAACAGTTTGCTTTAGGTAATTACTGCTGCGATAGGTGTCTTCACCGTGGATAAATATGATCATACTTGCCAGGGCATTTTAATACTTTCTTTGAAATTGAGCAATAACTGCTTGACCTGACTCATCAATTAATATATAATGTTTCCAGACCAAACCGCGTCGAGCCGCGGCAAGGAGGCAGAGGGATCGTGCACGTCAAGTGCAGGGGCCGACCGGCCCAGTTCCACGGACGCCTGCGGGCCTGAACGGAACAAAACCTCGAAGGGGGGCGCACAGCGCCCAAGTGAGGGTGACGATCCAGTAAGCCAACCTACATGGCAACACCGCAATTCAGGGATCAGACAACTGAAGGAGAGGACAAAACGGACGACCGCAAGGTCGCCCGACTCGCGCCGGTAGAGCCGGCGCCTCGAGGGGTTCAGTCGCCTAGGCGACTTCCCCTCATTTTTTTATTTCAATTTACCCCAACTGTGGCCGAAGTTAACCCCAACCTCAATCGGCACGCGAAGTTTAACCACATTTTCCATAACTTCTTTCACTATTTTAGAAACTTTTTCTTCTAAACCCTTCTTTACCTCCAAAACCAACTCATCATGCACCTGTAAAATCATTCTGATGTCGCCGTCTTTCTGCAGTTTCGCGATTTCTTTTTCAACTTCAATCATTGCCATCTTCATCAGATCCGCGGCCGTGCCCTGAATCGGGTGATTAATCGCCATTCTCTCCGCGGCCGCGCGTAACTGATGGTTGCTGGCATTGAGTTCGGGAATATACCGCCTGCGCCCAAACAATGTTTCACAATAACCCTCTTTTTTTGTAAATTCCAAAGTGCGAGCAATGTACTCGCGCACACCGCTAAAAGCCGCAAAATATTTAGCAATAAAATCTTTGGCTTCGGCTTGGGAGATGCCGGTGCGCCAACTCAAACCATATGCTCCCATGCCATACAAAACACCAAAATTTACTTCCTTGGCCCGATAACGCATATCCGGCGTAACATCTTGGAGTGGCACGCCATTTATAGCCGCGGCTGTGGCTTTGTGAATATCCTCGCCTTTACTGAAAATCTCAATCATGGTCTTGTCCTGCGCCATAGAAGCCACAATGCGCAACTCAATCTGCGAATAATCAGCACTGATGAGCACATTCCCCGGCTCGGAGACAAAGGTCTCCCTTACTTTTTTGCCTAACTCGGTGCGAATCGGGATATTCTGTAAATTAGGATCAGAGCTTGATAATCGTCCGGTGGCTGCGACCGCCTGATTAAAATGCGTATGAATGCGTCCGGTTTTTTTGTTGATCAAAGTCGGCAGGACATCTATATAGGTGTTCTGTAATTTCGCCAACTCACGATAATTTTCTACTTCTTCAATAATCGGATGCAGACCGTGCAATTTTTCCAGCTCTTCGGCTGAAGTGGATAATCCGGTTTTGCCTTTTTTAATTCCGATAACAGAAAGCCCGAGCCGATCAAACAAAATCTCCCGCAGTTGAATAGGGGAGGCGATATTAAATTCAGTTCCGGCCATTTCATAGATTTTTTTGGTCTCACTTTTTATTTCTTCATTAACATCCTTAGACAAATCTTTAAGCAGGTTCAAATCAACGGCAATGCCGTTTAGTTCCATCTGCGCCAAAACTGGTATCAAGGCCATTTCTATTTTATTAAACAACCCCAAATTATCGGCTTTCTCCAAATCTTTGCTCAATTTTTCTTTGGCCTGACTGATTAAAAACAATTCGTAGGCCAAAGATTTTTTATCAATGCCGAACAAGCTCTCTTGTCCGCTCGCGGCAGTCAGTCCCTTTCCCAAAACCTTTAAGACCACGCTGGGAATATCATGCGCGCGGCTGCCGGGATTAAGCAGATAGGAAGCAATCATCACATCAAAAATTCTGTTTTGTATTTCAACATTTTTTAATTTCAAAACTTTTACCAAATCCTTTAAATCATGCCCGACCAATTCCAAATCTTTATCACTGAAAATTTCCCAGACCTTTTTCAAATAATTATCCCCGACAAAATATGCTTCCGGGCCGGCTATAAAAATAATCCCCAACAAATTGGCGTCAAGCGGCTCCGGGTTGTCCAAAACCGCGCGTGCGGCAAAACTTTTTCTTTCTCTGATCGCTTTGAACAATTTTTTAAGTTCTTCTTCGTTTTTTATTTCAACAAGTTTAACTTCTTCGGCTTTTATTTTTTTCTCTTTGGTTTTTTTCGTCCCTCCAAATTCACCGGCCGCCATAAATCCGGGCACGCGCTTAAGCAAAGACACAAACTCAAACTTCTGAAACAATTCATTGATTTTTTCTTTATCAAATTCCTTTATTCGGCAATGTTCGGAATCAAACTTAATATCAGGCACATCGCAATCTATGGTTGATAATTCTTTGCTCATCTTAGCCAAGTCCTCACCTTCAACTAACTTCTTAATCACGCCCGGCTTTAGTTCGGCCTCTATTTTTTTCTTATCATTCTTTAATTTCTTATAGATATTTTCTATGGTGCCAAATTTTTGCACCAGCTCCATGGCGGTTTTCTCGCCAATGCCCGGCACGCCCGGAATGTTGTCCGACGCATCGCCGCGCAAGGCCTTATAATCCACCATCAACTCCGGCCCAAAACCAAATTTCTTTTTAAATTCGTCCTCATCATAAACAACCACATCACTCATGCCTTTGCGCAAAGTATAAACCTTAACACCGTCCCGGATTAGCTGGAGTGTGTCCATGTCACCGGTAACAATAAACACTTCATCTTTTAATTGTTTCACTATAGTGCCGATCACATCATCGGCTTCATATCCCTTTTTCTCATACACCGGCAAACCAAAGGATTTAACTACCTCATGCACCAAGGGAATTTGGTCATATAGTTCCTGATCCGCTTTCACTCGCGTGGCTTTATACGCTTTATATTTTTCGTGCCTGAAAGTCGGCCCGGCCATATCAAAAGTCACCGCGATACAATCGGGTTTCAAATCGTGCCAAACTTTTAACAACATTGAAGTAAAGCCGTAAACAGCATTAACCATCACTCCGGCTTTGGTTGTGAGCGGAGGAAGGGCGTGATAGGCGCGATGCACAATGGCGTTGCCGTCAATAACTATATAGCGGGACATATTTGTTTAGCTATATTGAGAATATTTGAGGCCACGATGGGACTTGCACCCATGATAGCGGTTTTGCAGACCGCGGTGTTAACTACTTCACCACGTGGCCAAATTTTAATAAAATATTTTTAACCATTTTATCAGCAGAAACAGGCCTTAGTTTAAAGTATTTTATGAATACTGTCAATTTATCTTTAAAACAAAATCCCTTAGGTGCATTTTGATACATTAATCTAAAAATATTGATACTTTGTCTGGTATTATAGCGGAGCTGAAAAGATCTGTGGCTATTGCTTATTTTAATCTCCCCGCAAAAATTACTCAATCTTTCACTCAAAACTTTTAAAAATTTTTGGCTACCAGACGTAAATATTACCTGTAATTTCCTTACTATTGTTTTCTGTTTTTTCCCTTCTGATAAAGATAGGTGAACACAGCCGTCTCCATCAAAATAACCTCTTATAAAATCTCCTAAATATTTTTTTGGAACATCAGGAAAAAGTGCAGTGAGTGACTTATTGGGATGCATTTGTAACTTAACCAAAGAATCATACATTTTATGACTGCCTATCCTTAAAAAATAACGGGGTTTATGTTTCTCTTTTCTGGGTGGTAATTCTAGAATAGGATGTTCAGCTTCCAAGCTCTTCTTGATATAAGAGACGCTATCTTTGTTAATATTGCTAACTCTTAAGTATTTTCCTCTTAAATAAGAAGCATCCTCTAAACTTCCATCGGCAAATAAAAAACCAAGTATATATGCCATGGACGGATCCCATCTGCAAAAAAAATTTTCATTAACTTTATATTTAATCCCCATAATATAAGAGGTAAGGAAATATACTGCAGGCAGTATACCATATTGTAAAAGAGCAATCTACTTTTAAGATAGTTACCTAATATAGTTCAACGGATTCACGTAAACTCCGTTTATAACCAATCTAAAATCAAGATGTATTCCGGTTCTGCCGCGGACATTGCCGGTATTGCCCATAAGTCCGACGGTTTGACCGGCAGTAACATATTCTCCCGGGGTTACCAAAAGTTTTGCGTTATGAGAATATCTGGTTGTTACTCCACCACCATGGTCTATCACAATAGTACATCCATAGCCATTATTCCATCCGCATTGGGCAAGTTTTACTACTCCGGCTTTGGCAGCATAATTTGGAGTCAGTAACGGACCGGCTATATCAACCGCCTGATGCGACCAAGAAAAATATTGAGTAATGGTTTTAGCTCCGGTAGGCCAGACAAATCCTGATAGAGATGCCCTCCCGGTTGAGTTGGGCGGTGTCGCCGCTTTCACAAAAGAAGAATAGGTTCTCGGCACCGAGGCAACCGAGCTTTGAGGCATAACACCGTTGGGCACAACAATTTTCTCTCCGGCCTTCAAATCAGAGCCGTCCGGTTTAAGTTTATTAAACTTTATAATACCATCGGCAGTAGTGCCGTATAATTTGGCAATCTTAGCTAAACTATCACCCTTTTTAATAGTATGCGTCAAACCGGTAACCGGCAAAATTTCAAGCTTATCTCCGGGTCTGATATATGAATTTAGGCCAAGTTTGTTCTGCCATAAAACCGTGGCCACACTAACGCCAAATTGAGCCGCAATTTCGCTTAAAGAGTCGCCCGGTTGTACTACATATACAATGACTTCAGTTCTGGTGCCGCCCAAAATTACCCCGGGTATAAGCTTCGGTTTGGACAAAGCCGAACCGCCGGCCATTACCCCGGACAAGTCCTGTGGCCGCCAATATACTGAACCTTCCGGATTTTGAGAACTGGCCACCACACCGTTACGCCACGAGGCATCGTTATTATTAAATGTATTGCCTGTTGAGTTTGAAACTACTTCTTCCAAACTAACACTCTCTTCCGATCCGGTTAAAGCATAAGCAATGGTATTCTGACCGGGCATGCTTAGATCCTTCTTGGCATAAATCTTGGTTTGGGGTATGGCGACTAAAAACAAGATTAAAAGAATTAAAATTTGTAAATTATCCCGCCTTAACATTTGAGTGTTTAAACCGGCTGCTCCCGCGATGTGCTTTATACCATAACTAATCTTATAAACCACAAACCCCAAGGCAACCCAAACCGGTCGAAAAATTAAAACAAAAACAAAAATAATTTTGGCGCCTAGCCACCAAAAAAATCTTTTGATATATATCAAAATCTGCAGTATTCTTAGCAAAATTTTGTATTTCATAGAGGTGCTAAAGCAGAATCTCTGCCTTGACGTGAAATCTATATTAGCATAATATATTGAACAGAACAACTTTAGTCGCCTCAAGCGACCCGTCATTAATTCTTAACAATTCGGGTTATGATTGTAGCCCTTTTTGCCCTACTGCCGGCAGTGTTGGCAGTGATATACGGAGTGGTATTAATCGGTTGGATAAACAAACAACCGGCCGGGGATGATCGCATGAAAGCGATTGCCAAAGCTATCCAAGACGGGGCCAAGGCCTATCTTGGCAGGCAATATAAAACTATTGCATATGTGGCGATAGTTGTTTTTATTTTGCTGGGATTGTTTGTTGATTGGATGACAGCCATTGGTTTTATAATCGGGGCGGTTTTGTCCGGACTGGCCGGCATGATTGGAATGAATATTTCCGTGCGCGCCAATGTGCGCACCAGTGAAGCAGCTAAAAAGGGCTTAAAAGAAGCTTTAAACTTGGCGGTCAAAGGCGGCTCAATTACCGGCTTACTGGTGGTTGGTTTGGGACTTTTAGGTGTAGCCGGCTTTTATTTGCTAACTCATGATATTTCCGCTTTAATCGGTTTGGGATTTGGCGGCAGTTTAATTTCGGTCTTTGCCAGAATTGGCGGCGGTATCTTTACCAAAGCCGCTGATGTTGGCGCTGACCTGGTGGGAAAGGTGGAAAAAGGCATTCCTGAAGATGATCCGCGCAACCCGGCGGTTATTGCCGATAATGTTGGTGATAATGTTGGTGACTGCGCCGGCATGGCCGCTGACTTATTTGAAACCTACGCAGTGACAGCCATTGCGGCTATGGTTTTAAGTTCATTGTTGTTTATTGGAAATGACAAAGCTGTGGCTTACCCACTGATACTCGGCGGTGTTTCAATCATTGCCTCCATATTGGGAACTTTCTTTATACGACTAGGCAAAACTAATAACATAATGAATGCGCTGTATAAAGGACTGCTGGCAGCCGGCGCCTTGGCTTTAATCGGTTTTTACCCGGTGACAAAATGGCTGGTAGGTGACTTAGCCGGCTACAGCGTAAACAAAATCTATTTATGTTCAGTGATTGGTTTGGTTCTGGCCGGACTAATGGTTTGGATAACAGAGTATTACACTTCAACAAAATATAATCCGGTAAAAAGTATTGCCAAGGCCAGTGAAACCGGACATGGCACAAACGTCATTGCCGGTCTGGCTGTTTCTATGAGATCAACCGCTCTGCCGGTTTTGGCGATTGTGGCCGCCATCCTCGGCGCCTACTGGCTGGCTGACTTATTTGGTGTGGCTATCGCCGCTATGAGCATGCTTTCGCTCACCGGAATTATTGTTACCATTGATGCTTACGGACCGATTACAGATAATGCCGGCGGCATTGCCGAGATGAGCAACTTGCCGGAAAACGTGCGTGAAATTACCGATCAATTGGATGCGGTTGGCAACACCACTAAAGCCGTGACTAAAGGTTACGCCATTGCCAGCGCTGGCTTGGCTTCACTGGTGCTCTTCGCCGATTACACTCACAAGCTTCCGGACTTGGTTAAATTTTTCCTCAATGATCCCAAAGTTTTGGCCGGATTATTTATCGGCGGTTTACTGCCATATCTGTTCGGATCAATGCTGATGGAGTCAGTGGGCAAGGTTGCCGGAAAAGTGGTTGAAGAAGTTCGCAGACAATTTAGAGAAATCCCGGGCATAATGGAGGGCTCCGGCAAACCGGATTACAGCAAAGCGGTTGATATTGTTACCAAAGGCGCAATCGGACAAATGGTTCTGCCGGCTTTGATTCCAATTGTCGCGCCGATTTTAGTCGGCTGGCTACTGGGAGTTGAGGCGCTGGGTGGTTTGCTTCTGGGCACAATCATCACCGGTATATTCGTGGCCATATCAATGACCACCGGCGGCGGCGCCTGGGACAATGCCAAGAAATATATTGAAAAAGGAAATTACGGCGGCAAGGGCTCATTTGCCCATCAGGCCGCTGTCACCGGCGACACTGTCGGCGATCCATACAAAGACACTGCCGGTCCGGCAATCAATCCGATGATCAAAGTGGCCAACATTGTGGCCTTGCTGATTGTGGGATTGTTGATGAAATAATTAAAAGATTAAAAAAGACGGCCGCCTGAAACGGTCGTCTTTTTTTAGAAACTAAAGTGGGATGGTGGTGCTCTTACTTCGCGCCACGCCCACACAGCATCAGCGACGGCCTCCGCACTCGGTTCCGCCTGTGCTCTTCTTGAGAGAATACAGCTGACCGCGTATCTTCTGCTGGGGCGTGTAGAACCCTCCTGGTCCGACCGGCTCAAGCAAATACACCTCGCGACAGCCGGTTGGCAGGGGTGCTTCGAGCAGGATGTCTTCACCCTCAAGCCGAACCTCCGCGAACGCGGTACCGGCCGGGGGTTTGAACTTGTAGACAGCTCCTACTTTCTTGCCTTCCTCCACCCTGGTGTTATTGACATCCATCGGCACAGCCCCCATGTAGAAAACGACCACCCGGGGCTTGTCTGGCTCTGGCCGGCTCACAAGCAGGACACCCTGCCAGTGGGGCTGGTCATTGGGCCGACCCTCCCTCATCATCCAGTCCAACAAATGCGGTTGGGGCGCGGCGCACCCGGACACAAACCACAAAACCATCAACGTGAATAGCGAATTTTTCATCACCCTCTCCTTGCCATCTGTGGGCGCTCTTTGTGAGCACCACCCACTTTAATTTCTAAATTTCAATGAACAAGGCAGTATAGTAAACATCTCCTTTCTTGTCAACCATTGACATTTTGGTATTTTTAAACTAAACTGAACCTATATTTTTAAAAATTTACGTATGAAATACGAAATCAAAAAGCTAGACAAGTCCCAGTTGGAATTCACTATCACGGTTGAGGCCAAGGATTATCAGCAAGACCTTGAAAATGCAGCTGTGCGTCTGTCCGAGCGCGCCGCCATCAAGGGCTTCCGTCCGGGCAAGGCGCCGTATGAGATGGTCAAACAACAGCTCGGTGAAATAAAAATCCTGGAAGAGGCCATGCAAAACATTGTGGAAAAGAATTTTTTTGAGGCCACCCATCAGGAAAAAATAAATACCGTGGGCATGCCGCAAATCACGATTGAAAAAGTGGCTCCGGGCAATGAGTTTGTTTTTAAGGCCGTGGTCGCGCTTCTACCGAAGGTAACTCTGCCTGATTTTTCGGGAATTAAGGTTAAACAGGAATTAAAAGAAGTTGGCGAAAAAGAAGTAAGCGACGTTTTAAATGATCTGAAAAAAATGCAGCCCAAAGAAATCATCAAAAACGACAAGGCCGCCAAAGAAGACAAGATTGTTTTAAACATGGAAATGTTTATTGATAAAGTTACGGTTGAAGGCGGCCATTCGCAAAGCCACCAGGTATACTTAAGCGAACCGCATTACATTCCCGGTTTTGCCGAACAGTTGATCGGCCTGAAAAAAGACGACGAAAAAGAATTCACCCTGAAATTTCCGGAAACCCATTACCAAAAACACTTGGCCGGCAAGAATGTTGATTTTAAAATCAAAGTCAAAGACGTGTTTGAATTGCAATACCCAGAACTAAACGATGATTTTGCCAAAGCGCTCGGCCAGGAAAGCATGGAAAAATTAAAGGTGCTGCTGGTAAAAAACTTAACCGAGGATGCCCAGCATAAGAGCGAACAAAAAATGGAAATTGAAATTTTTGAACAGCTGATTGCCAAAGCACAATTTGATGAAATCCCGGAAGTGCTTTTGGATTCGGAAAAACACAAAATGTTCCATGAACTGAAACACCAGTTGGAGCACCAGGGAATTGAAATGGAACACTACCTAAAAGACCTGAAGAAGACCGAGAAACAAATCCATGATGATTTTACCGAGAATGCCACAAAACGCGTCAAAGCGGCCTTAATTTCACGCCAAATAGCCGTAGATAACAACATTAAGGCCGAAGAACCGGAAATAAAACAAGAAATAGAAATGATTAAAAAGGCCTATCCCGGTGACAAGACCGTTGAGGAGAACTTAAAAAATCCTGAAGTAATAAGCACGATCGCTTTAACCGTGCAGAACCGCAAGGTACTGGCCTTCTTAAAAGAAAAAGTGGTAAAATAATAAGGTATGTACTTCGGCGCACACGTTTCCATAGCCGGCGGTTTACCAAACGCCCCGCTTAACGCGGCCAGAATCGGCTGTGAGGTTTTTCAAATGTTTACTCGCTCTCCACGCGGCGGCTGGGTGGCACCTTTGGATAAAAAAATCGCAGACGAGTTTAAGCGCAATTGCAAATCAGCCGGCCAGCACGAATGCTACGTGCACACGCCATATTTCATTCATTTCGCTTCCGCCAATCCGCGCATCTACCATGCGGCGATTACGGTTGTCCGCGAGGAGCTTGAACGCGCATCGCTCCTGGGCGCAACTTATTTAATGACTCATCTCGGCACCTACAAAGATCTGGGTAGGGAAGGGGGATTTAAAAAACTAATTGACGGCCTAAATGAAATGTTAAAAGGGTATAAGGGCTCAACGGAATTTTTAATTGAGATCTCGGCCGGAGCCGGGGATGTGATTGGCGGCACCTATGAAGATATCGCTGAAATTTTAAATCATCCAAAATTAAAAAAATATGACATCGGCGTCTGCTATGATACCCAGCATGGTTTTGCCAGCGGCTATGACTGCCGCACACCGCAAGCAGTTGATACGACCTTAAAAAAGTTTGATGAAATTATCGGCCTGAAAAAATTAAAGCTCTCTCACTGCAATGATTCCAAAACTGAATTCAACTCGCATCGTGACCGCCATGAACATATTGGTCAGGGAAAAATAGGTTTAGCTGGTTTCAAGACCCTGCTAAATGATAAACGACTACAAAATATCAATTTCGTTTTAGAAACCGAAGGGGATCTGGTGGAAAAAGATTTGGAAGTATTAAAAAAAATAAGGGGCTAGGGCAAATCCACTCCGCCTTTGCTCCACGGATTACATCTCATTATCCGCCACAGTGTTTTGGGAAGGCCAATGATCAGGCCTTTCTTTTTTATTGTTTGATACCCATACTCACTACAAGAAGGGTAAAATCTGCAGTATCCATCAGGAAATAAGAACTTATACAAACCGTGGTCCGGCGAAATCGTCTTTTGATAAATTCTAATCAATGCCAAAACCGGCATTCTTGGCAAGAATAAGATAAAATTGAAGATTTTCTTTATCATATTAATAATTTTGCCCGGTTCAACAATAATTTCAATTCTTGGCTAATTTCAGAGTAATCTTTATCTAAAACATCTTTTTTTACCACCACCAGTATATAAAACCCCTCTTTTATAAGTCCGTCTTTTACCAAAAGTCGCAAAACCTCTCCGATCTGTCTTTTCGCCCGATTTCGCTTAACTGCCTTTTTTTCCACTTTCAAACCCACGGATATGGCTATTTTTAGCTGTTTTTTAAACTTATCCGGGTCCTCTTTTTTAGGAAAATAATCCTGAAATTTGGCTAATTCAAGCACCCGCATATCCAAAAATCGGCCATTGACCCAACGGCCATGTTCCATTACTAAATTGAAGTCCCTGACTTTTGCCAATCGATTTTCTTTTTGAAACACATTATCTTGTTTTTCTTCGTCTTTTGCCAACCTTCTCATCCGAAACTGTAAGTTTCTTTCTGCCCTTAGCACGTCTGCGGCTAAGAACAATCCGGCCATCGGCGGTTTTCATCCTGGCTCTAAACCCATGGCTCTTGGCTCGCTTTCTCTTTTTTGGCTGGTACGTTCTTTTAGTTGACATAACATTAACGTTTAGTGTTTAATACGTGAGCTATTACGCAAACAAATTATACTCAAAAATTTCTACAGTGTCAAGGGAAATTTTGCCAAACTAAGTTCCATCCACAGTTTTTCCCCAGCATATCCCCCTTTTGCCTTTTCTCGAGTATTGGTAGCCCACCTCTGATGTGATAAAATGAATTCACTCTTCGCCAAATGGCGGATTAAACTTCATCATTTCATATATGACCAACCACGAGATCTGGCAAGCTGTGCTCGGTGAATTAGAACTCTCAATCTCTAAACCAAACTTCGTTACATGGTTTAAAGGTACAGATATTTTAAATTACCAAGACGGCGGCGTAATCTTGTGTACCCCCAGTGAATTCAATCGGGGCTGGCTAGAAAAAAAATATCATCAGATGATTGTAAAGTCATTGGAACGGGTCACCGGAAAACCAATGAAAAAATTGGAATACAAGATATATAACATAAAAAACATTGCCAGCCAGACGGCCACTCCTCAAGGCCAGCCGGCAGATGGGGTATCTGGAACATCCGTGCCATCTTCAGAAAATATTATAGTAGAAACATCTCGACCGGCGCCAAGGATCGGCGAATTTGGTTTGAATCCAAAATATGCTTTTGAAAACTTTGTCGTTGGCAGTGGTTCTGAGTTGGCATTCGCGGCCGCGCAAGCAGTGGTAAACAAACCGGGCGAGGCCTACAACCCTCTGTTTATATATGGCGGCGTGGGTTTGGGAAAAACACATTTGCTCCAGGCAATCGGCAACCATCTCCTGCAAAGAAATCCAAACTTTAATATCATGTATGCCAGCGCTGAAAAATTTTCCAATGATTTCATCTCTTCGGTTAAAGATGGCAATGCCAAAAACTTCCAAAACAGATACCGGAACATTGATGTGCTCCTAATTGACGACATCCAATTTATTTCCGGTAAAGACAGAACCCAGGAATCTTTCTTTCATACCTTTAATGAACTCCACCAACAAAACAAACAGGTAATAATGACTTCTGACCGACCGCCAAAAGCTATTCCGGCCCTGGAAGACCGCTTAAAATCCCGCTTTGAGTGGGGGATGATCGTTGATGTAGCCGCCCCTGATTTAGAGACAAGAATCGCTATTTTACAGAAGAAATGCGCGGAAAAGGCCTTTCCTTTAGCGCAGGAGATCCTACAATTGGTGGCCGCCACCATCCATCATAATATCCGCGAGCTTGAAGGGGCGTTAAATAAAATTATTGTATTTCACCAGTTAAAAAGTATGGAACCAACCATGGCCTCAATAAAAACCCTGCTCTCAAGCTTGGAAGTAAAATCAATCCAGCGATCAGTCACCCCGCAACAGGTCATAGATGCCATCAGCCAATTTTATGCCATCAGCATCCAGGATATTTTGGGACAGAGCCGGGAGAAAAAATTCTCCATGCCCAGACAAATTATAATGCACCTGATGAGAAAAGAATTGAACATGTCCTACCCGGCAATCGGCAACGAGCTTGGCGGCAGGGATCACACCACAGCCATGCACGCGGACAATAAAATTACCGGCGAGATAGAAAGGGATTTGAAACTGCGGCAGGAGATAGAATTCATAAAACAAAAAATCTACGTGAATAATATCTAGTTGATAAGCTGTTGACAAAGAATGTATAACTTATGTATAACTCAAAAAAGTTATCCTGAAACCGTCAACAGTTGAAGGGGTTTATACACCGGGCAATTAAATATAAAAAATTCGTTCACCAGTTACACCACCGTAAGTCAACATTTTCCACACAGGCATTTTTTAAAAATAAAGCGCAAATAAAACAAAAAAAATCAGTTATCCACCCTGTCCACTCCCTTGTTATTACTATTATATAAATATATATAAAATATAAAACAATAATAGACACTAACTAAAAAGTTGATAAAAATATATGAAATTCTTTTGTACTAAAGAAAACCTGTCTAAAGCATTATCGTTGGTAAGTGGAATAGCCGGCAAGAATATAAACCTGCCTATATTAGGAAATGTTTTAATAAAAACAGAGGAACAAAAAGTAGAATTAATAGCCACCAATCTTGAGTTGGCCATTATTGCCACCTTAAGGTCAAAGGTTGAAGAACCGGGGACTTTCACGGTTCCGGCCAGAACTCTAAATGACTTTGTAAATTTATTATCTGAAGATAAAGTGGAAATTTCTTTAAAGGATAATGAAATAGAGGTGGTTTGTGGTAAATCAGCCACCAAGATTAAAGGCGCGCCAGCTGATGAATTTCCGGTTGTGCCATCTGTAAATGAAGGAAGTGGTTATTTGGTTGATGTTGAAGAATTTAAAAAGGGGCTAAGCCAGGTGTTTCAATCAGCCGCCAAAAACGAAATCAGGCCTGAATTGGCGGGTATATTTGTAAGTTTTAATAATGAACCAGGAAAATTGATTATGGCCGCCACCGATAGTTATCGTTTGGCTGAAAAAAAAGTAAAGCTTTTACAAGGGGATCAGCAGACTAAAATAATTATCCCATCTCGAACCGCTCAAGAGGCAATTCATGTTTTGTCTATCGCCAAGGGGCTAGAAAATGAAAAGAATGTACGGTTAATTGTCAGTGAAAACCAGATTGTTTTAAGATCCAATGAGGTTGAGTTGATTTCCAGATTGGTAGAGGGCCAATATCCTGATTATACCCAAATAATACCCAAAGATTTCAGAACCATTGCCGAACTGTCCACTAATAAGATCATCAAAGAAATAAAAGCCGCCAGTTTATTTACCACAACCGGGGTTAATGCTGTAAATTTTGATCTGAATCCTAACGGCGGATCGGTGGCTTTATCTTCAACTTCAACTCAAACCGGTGAATATAAATCAGAGATCAGCGCCGAAGTGAAAGGTGAAAAAAACTCTGTGCTTTTAAATCATAGGTATGTGCTTGAGGGTTTGGCAAATATTGATACGGATATGAGCGAACTTAAAATGATAAACGGAGACAGCGCCTGTGTATTTATGCCAAAAGATGACCCCAGTTATTTATATATAGTGATGCCGATAAGACAATAAATACTTTTAAAAAAAGTAGCAGCTCCCACGGGGGGCTGCTTTTTTGTTGCGGCGGAGTCGGATCATGTTGGCGGGGCTAGTGGAAAACGAAACGGTTGAGCCCGATGCCGATGGCGATGCCGATGAGAAGGGCGATCACGGTCATGATCAGTGCGAACCTGTTCTGGCGCTTCTCCTTGCCGTGCTGGCAGTGGATGTCCACTGCGACGTTCAGCGGGTGACCCATGGCATCTTCCAGCATCTGGTGTGCCGCTCGAGCGCACGCGTTGCAGGGATGAGTCCGTAGGGTCTCATGGGACTCTTCGGCGTCACGAATATCCTTCGCCTCTCGCAGAATGACACCCATAGTTCCTCCTTGGCCTAAAAAAGGGCAACAGCCCATGTTAGCAGAATGGCCGTCAAATGTCAACCTTTCGCAGGTAAAAAGTTGTAGGTAAAAAAAGACCCGGCACACCATTTGGTATGTCGGGGATTTTGGGAATGAGCGTAGCTGCCGAGGGCTACACGTAGTAGACAGTGACCGTGTCGCCGTGGTTGACCGTGTACTGGTCCACCGGCCTATCAATGTCCTTGCCATTGACCTGGATGACCATGTCAATGTCGCTGGGGTCGGCATAGGACACCACCGTGCCGGACACTCTCTGGCCGGCGAACCGCCAGCGATAGTTGGCGAGATGGTTTTGGAAGAGGATGTTGTCCACGGTGGTACCGGAGACGACAACGACTTCCTCCGGGGGCTGGCAGGCCACGAGCTTGCCGGCGAAAATAGCCCCGGCGCAGGCCAGAAACAGCGATTTGAAGAAACCCCTTCTTCCTTCCATTTGCGCGCTCCTCTCTTGTTGGTTGTTGGACTAAAACACAAACACCCCAAGGGAAGGGGTGCTTGCAGTTTACAACGTGCTGTAGAGGGCTATAAAGCCACCCACAGCACATTATAAGACATCGCAGACACAAACCCTTGCTCGGAGTTTTTTTGTCTGTAATGAAGCTATACGTTGAAGATCGGACTACCCTGATCTGCCAGATGGCAGGCCAGGGATTACCGTTGCGGCACAGTGAGGGAATTTGACCCTACTTCCACAAAGTAAAGCTTGCTTTTTGAAAGAGCATTAATCTTGGACAGTAATATGCAGAGTTTTTTCTATTGTTCGTCCGTTTTCATCAAGCAACACGCCTTTTAAATCATATTCTCCGGCTCCGGGGTCATGCTGCCAGGTGAATGTTAACTGATTATTAAATAGTTTGTCAACAGCTTGGTTAAAGGTGTAGATTAGTTTTGGTGAAGCGATGTTTGTGCCGGATAAATATATACTGATTTGTTTGGTGCTATCCCAACGAAAAGGATTTAAACTCAAGACCCTGGGGAAGTCACCGGACCCCAAAGTAATAGACGTGCCATCAAACCAATCAAAGCTTGGCGGATCCAGTTCGGCTTGCATGGCAAAATTAATTTGTTGTTGCGCCGCATTACCCTGATCATCTTCAGCCACAACTTTTAAATTATGCGGCCCCTTAATTAATTTTTGAGCGTAATAACTTAAACCAAAAGGGAATTGTGAGGATTCGCCGATTGATAATCCGTCAATATAAAATAAAACTTTGGCCACGCCTCTAGGCGCGGAAGCATTTACTTGAATATTAATCTGTCTGCTGGTCAGGACCTGTCCTTCGGTTGGAAAAGTGACACTTAAAGTAGGCATCAGTGCGGGATTTTGCGGATTGTCATATTCAGTAGGCGGATCTTCCAAAGTCAATTGCACACCCGCGGTTTGTTGGCGTGTTACCCAGCTCTGCAAAGCATTTTCCCAATTTTGATATTGCGGATCAACGGTTGGGTCTGCCGGTGGCGGTCCCTGCGGATCGTCTTTATTTACATAATACAAAATATCGTGCGGCGGCAAGTATGTTCTTTGTGAGATTAAATTTTCAGGGGTTGATGAGTTGGCTATTTTGCCGGTGGTGACATTAATGTTTAAAACAATGCCTTTGTCAGTGCCGATCAAGACCGGTTTGGTTGAGGTGTTAATTGGCGGGGTGGGGAAATCTTCAACCGGCGTGTCTTTTAGGGCTTTGGCCATGAATTGATTCCAGATCGCGCCCGCCAGAGTATTGCCGCCGGATTTCATCGGTGATGGTCTGGTGTTACCAACCCAAACACCCGTTGTTAAAGAGGGGGTATATCCCAGTGTCCACGCATCTTTACTGTCATTGGTGGTACCGGTTTTGGCGGCCACCGGCCTGCCGGGCAACACCAGATTATTGTTAATTCCGAACATATAGGCACGGGCATTGTTGTCGCTAAGAACACCCGAAACCATAGCGGCCAATTCTGGTGAAATGGCATCTTGGCCTTGGGTCGGCTGCCACTCAAACATTGTACCGCCATTTTGATCAGTAACCTTTAAAATACTCACCGGAGCATTGTAGACGCCGTCATTAGCCAGAGTGGCGTAAGCGTTGGTGTGTTCTAGTAAATTCACTTCCGCGCCTCCCAACACCAAACTTAATCCATAATCACCGGTCATGGTTGTGTAGCCAAACCTGTGAGCAAAATCAATCGCATTTTTTGAACCAACCAGGTAAAGAGTTTTTACGGCCGGGATATTAAGCGACCCCTGTAAGGCCTTTCTCATTGTCACCAATCCGTGTTCTTTGCCATCATAATTTTTGGGCGTGTAATTTCCACCCACGCGCATATCAAAATTTGTTTTTACATCATATAAAACCGTATCAGGCGTAAAACCCTTCTCCCAGGCGGCCGCGTATACAAACGGTTTAAACGAAGAGCCGGGCTGACGCTTACCCAACACCGCCACATTAAATTGTCCGTCAATATTATCATTGTTATAATCACGCGAACCCACCATTGCGAGCACTTGTCCTGTCTTGGGATCTAAAGAAACCAAAGCGGCATTGTTGGCGTTTGAGGAACTGGCGTATTGGTCTCCAAGTTTTTTTACAATATCCTGTGCCATTATTTGTTTGTCATAATCCAGAGTGGTGATTACCTGCAACCCGCCTTCTTCAACGGTTTTATCGCCATATTGATCAGCCAGTAATTGTTTTACATATAAAACAAAATGCGGGGCCACCATTGGTCCGGATTCCCGGTATATTCTCAAAGCCACATTTTGGGCATCTTTTTTTTCTTGTTCGGTTATATATCCTTGTTCTTGCATCAAGGATAAAATCAAATCCCGCCTGCCTCTTAAAGAGTCGGGATTATTTAAATATCTGGTTGGCGCCTGAATCATAGCCGCCAGAGTGGCAGATTCGGGCAGGGATAAATCCTTGGCGCTTTTATGAAAATAACTTTGGCTGGCCGCCTCAATGCCGTAGTTGGTTGAGCCGTAAGGTATCTCGTTTAAATATAATTTTAAAATCTGGTCTTTGCTGTATTTTTTTTCAAGCTGAATAGCCATGATGGCTTCCTTGATTTTTCTAAATATGGAATGTTCATCTCCAATTACTACGTTTTTTATAAGCTGTTGGGTGAGGGTAGAAGCACCGCCTCCGCCCGATCTTCGGCCAATTATATTATTAAAACCGGCCCGCACAATACTTAGCAGTTGAATGCCTCCGTGTTTATAAAAACTTTTATCCTCAATGGCAATGGTTGCCTCTTTGGCATAATCCGCTATTTGGTTGAGTTCAACCAGGGTTCGTTTTTTATTTTGGTATATCTCATAAAGCAGGTGAGTGCCGGTTCGGTCATATATTTTGGTGCTTTGTGAGACCTGGGAATCATTTATTTTGTTTGGATCCGGCAAATCACGGCTAACCCAGGCCACAACAATAGTGCCGATAACAAAAAGAGCCGCTAGAGAGGACAAACCCACAATAATAATGGTCTTTATAAGCTGTTTTCTTCGCTCTTTTTTGGGTGAATTACCGCCATTTGCGGACAAATGTCCATAGTGGCGAGTTCGCAGGGAAGGGATAGGCATAATTGATATAAATTTGAGGGAGATTTTATACATTATACACCTTATATTGAGCATTGACAAAAAGTCAAATTTGTGCTATAGTATTCGGTTAAAAAACGAGGGTATCCCAGATGGATATCCTTTTAAATTAACAAAAAATATGAAATTTACACTAAATGCAGGTATTTTACTGCTTTTGCTAATGAGTATGGTTACTTTTGGCTCTGTTGAGGTAAAAGCCGATCAAAACCCGGTTTCAAATGACTTATGGTTGATTGAAAACAGCCCAACTGTTGGCACAACCACCATTATGACCGGTGTTGACCTAAATCTTGCCCATGGCATATTAAGGTCAGGCACCCCGGATAAGAAGATAAAAGCCGTTATTACGGCCTATACCAGTACTCCGGACCAGACAGACAGCGACCCTTTTACGGCCGCTTCCGGAAAACGGGTTTATGACGGCATGATTGCCGCCAATGGACTGCCGTTCGGGACCAAAATTAAGATTCCTTCTTTATATGGCGATAAGGTGTTTACGGTTGATGATCGCATGAACTCCCGTTACGGCTTTGGCCGTATGGATATCTGGTTTGACTCCAGCAAGGGTGAAGCCATGAAATTCGGAGTAAAGAGAGTGGAAGTTGAGATTTATTACCCGGCAATAAGGTTGGCTAGTCAGTTTTAACCCGAAACTGCAAGGCCTCGGCCACATGCTCAAGTTTAATATCGTTACTACAAACTAAGTCGGCTATTGTCCGACTTAGTTTTAGTATACGGTTATAGGCGCGGGCTGATAAATGCATTTGGGTAACAGCGGCGCGCAGGAGATCAATTGATTGTTCGTCTAATTTACAAAATTTTTTCACTTCACTGTTGTGCATCTCGCTGTTGCTGTGGATTTTATATTTTTTAAAGCGCTGCTCCTGGATTTCTCTGGCATTTGTAACCCGTTCGCGGATTTTTTCTGATGATTCGGCCAGGGTGTCAGAAGCCAGCTTTTCAAATTTAATTCGCGGCACTTCAACATGGATGTCAATGCGATCTATTAAGGGGCCGCTGATTTTTTTCCGGTATTTTACAATCTGCGCGGCGCCGCATACGCAAACTTTTTCCGGATCAGTGTTATATCCGCATGGGCAGGGATTTTGGCTGGCAATTAAAATAAACCGCGCCGGAAAAGTGAGTGTGCCCGAGGCGCGGGAGACGGTGACAATGCCATCTTCAAGCGGTTGGCGCAAACTTTCCAAAACCGAACGCGGGAATTCCGGAAATTCATCCATAAACAAAACACCGCGGTGTGCCAAAGACATTTCTCCGGGCTTGGGATATTTGCCGCCGCCAACCAAAGCCGTACGGGAAGCGGTGTGGTGCGGCGAGCGAAATGGCCGTTCTTTTATATAGTTACTTTTTAGCAGGCCGGCCACAGAATAAATTTTTGTCACCTCCAGTAATTCCTCGGAATTTAATTTGGGCAAAATAGATGGAAAGGTTTTGGCCAGCAGGGTCTTGCCCGAGCCGGGCGGGCCGGTCATTAAAACATTGTGTCCGCCGCTTCCTGCAATTTCAAGCGCGCGTTTAGCAAACTCCTGGCCTTTGATGTGGGCCATATCAAGTTCATAGGTGATAGGCGGGTCACTGGCAAGTGGCGTACTCTGATAAGAATTTAAAACTTGCGTGCCAACAATATGTTGAACAACTTGTTTTAAATTTTTTATCGGATAAATCTCCAAATCGGATACCAGCGCGGCTTCGGGTGCGTTCATTTCCGGAATATAAATTTTTTTAAGGCCGTGTTGTTTGGCAAAGACAGCTAAAGGCAAAATACCGTTTGTTCGGCGCAAAGATCCGTCTAAAGCCAGCTCTCCCACAAACAAGGACTCGGCTAAATTCAGGCGCAAATTGTTGCTTAAAATAATAATGCCCAGGGCCATAGGCAAATCATAAGCCGTGCCTTCTTTGGGCACATCGGCCGGCGCCAAATTCACCAGCACGCGGAAATTAAACGGATAAATAAAACCCGAATTTTTTAAAGCCGAATGAATCCTGTCCCTGGCTTCGTGAATGGAAGTGTCGGGCAACCCGACAATATTAAAAGCGGTTTGACCTTTGTTAATATCAACTTCAACATCCACAGGCAAGCAATCCAGGCCGAGGGCGGCGGCCGAGTTAAGCTTGATGAACATAATGCGGAGCGAGCGCTCTTTAGTTTTTGTTTCTTAAGTTGATTAGGAAGATGATCAGACCAATGATGATGAGAAGATCACTGATATTTATTATTCCGGTCCAGATTAAAATATAATCAATAACGCTGCGGTAAAAAATTCTATCCAGGAGATTGGAGAGCGCGCCGGCTAAAATTAGAGACCATCCCAGCATTGGTATCATCTTATTTCTGTTATACTCCCGGTAACATAAAATTCCGATCAAGAAAATCATCGGAACAGTTAAAATGATGGTCAGGGTGTTTGAAATTGGCAAACTGAAAGCAATACCTTTGTTAAAAAATGGCTGCCAGCCGAAATTATTAAAAATGTGTGGCTGTGACCAACTGTGCAGAGCCAGCCATTTGAGTGTTTGGTCTAAAAATAAAAAAAATCCGCTGATGAAGATTATTATCCAGCGGACTTTTTTGATATTCATATTAGGCCTCTTGGGTGATGGTCTTTTTACAACTCATACAGGAGCTTGAGGTCGGACGAGCCAGCAATCTTTTTTCTTCGATTGGTTTTTGGCAATATTTGCAGATGCCGTATTCGCCTTTTTCCAGCCGGTGCAGGGACTGGTCAACATCGCGCAGAGATTTTTCCAAATTTTCTTCTAAAGAAAGATTGACGACATAGTCAGCCACTTCGGCCGCGTTTTCATCTTCTTTGTCGCCATAATTTGGAAAAGTGGTGTCAAAATCATCTTCCTGTTCAGGATTTTTTTTGGCGAACTTGGAGAGTTCCTTTACCAGCTTTGTCTTTTCTTCAAGCAACATGGCTTTAACCTTTTCCAGGAATTCGGTTGAAAATTGTGTTTTTGTCTTGTTCATACGAGTTCAATTACAGTGTGTATTATACTACACTATTTGAAAAAAATAAACCAGCCGATTAGTGACTGATTTAAACAGTATAACACATAAATTCAGCTTGTCAACCCCTTGACAAAAAGCGTAATTTGTGAGAGGGTAAGGGGTATTCTTTGCGCATTCTTGCGCCATAGTTTACTGCAATTTGACAACAAAACAACCGATTTGGCCGTGTGTACGGCCAAGAGAGATAGGAAAAGGAGGCAATGACCATGCAGAACAAGCGAGTCCCCACGTTGGACAAGCCGCAGACCTTTCTCTGCGGCTTCCTGGAGGCGGCCCTGCGGTTGGGCATCCTCACCCCCGAGGATGTGATGAAGCACTTCGGTGAGGCAGAGATGATCACCACCATCATCGACCCGGACCACCGCGCCGAGATGCTGGCCGATCTGAAGCAGGCGGACGCCGACACGGCGCGCGAGCTGGACGTGGAGTTCGCCGGCGTGTTGCTCAAAACGGCCGTCAAGGTCGGACGCGTCACCGCCAGCCAGATCTGCGACGCCGCGGGCATCAACGGGGTGGTGTACTACCAGCCCCAGCCGGCCATCTGGAATCTGCTCCTCAAGACGGATTGGCCCACCCGGGAGGAGGATCCGGCCTGCCGCGAGCTGATGGGTATGATACTCCAGCTCATCATCGATCTCGACCTCCTGGCCGAGGTCGATAGCAAGGTCACCAACACCTACCGTGAGATCGTCCTGGCCATCACGGCGCTCGCCATCGTAGAGCAGATGCCGGCCGAGCTCGTCGCCCAGGCCTGGCAGTTGGCCATGGACAAGGGCGAGGAGGGTGATGGCTACACGGCTGTGGACGCCCTCGGCATCCTCACGCCGGAGCTCCTGGCCAAGCACATGAAGCACCTCGCCAGCCTCACGGCCCCGCTCCACACGGTCGCCCGCGAGCGCGGCTGGGAGGTGGTGGCGAAGCCGGAGCCGGCTGAACCGGCTCGGCCAGCCACCGATGATCTGGTTGACCTGGGTCCGCCGCCTGACCCGGCATCACTCGGCGAGAAGAAGCCCGCAGGTGATCGTGAGGAGGTTCTGGAGCTGGAAGCCGACGAGCCCAGTGGGGTCCACCCCGGAGCTGCCGTGGGCAGCGACGGACCCCCCGAGCCGCCTCCGGAAGAGCCCGCGCCGACTCCGCCCGTGGAGCCGGCTCCTCTGCCGCCTCCGCCTCCGGCAAGGGAGCCCTCCGATCCCTTCGCTCATCTGCCCCCGGCACCGCCGCCCGATGACCTCCAGCCCGCCGGAAGCATGTTCCCCGTTCCGCCACCCCCGCCCCCGACCCACGGAGTCGCCCTCGGCAGCGGTAGGAGGGGTCCACCACCCCCGCCCCCGACCCGTGGCGGTCGGCGAGGAGGCGGGTAGAAGCCAGTAGTACGCACATTTCCCAAGGAGACCGTTCGCGGCGGGGTTCAGACAAGGCAACAGAGCAAGCCAAGTCCTGAACCTCGCCGTCTTTTTTTATACAAAAAATGTTTTTAAAAACAAAAAAAGCCCATGGTTAAGGCATCTATTATCTTTTTTGAAAAAAATTTTGAATATTTTAAAAGGCGATCTAACGCCGCAATTATATATTGATATTTTGGCTGATCGCCTTTATTTTCTACACAAGGCGATCATGTTTCCCCCTCACGGGGGACAACATTCTACTGTCTTGGTAGATTTCTAGACCCGAACCGCTTGTGGGTAGAGCCCCAGTAGTCATGCGGAAAGCGCTCTGACTACATAATTGGAGTTGCCCGGGAAGAAGTTGGGCAAGCTTTTGCCATTCTTTTTTCTGTGTTTGGCAGTAGTTTGCCCGATTTGAAGCTTAATGAAGCTATTTTTTGTTTTTGCAGTGTTGGGTCTTGGTTCAAAAGAACTACATTTATATTATACTCTAAACTCTACAATGTGTCAATGGTCAGTCAATAGGTAAACGTTTGGCTAATTTACGCCAATATTTAGCAAAATTAAAATTAATTTAATTTTTAATTTGTATACAATAGTTTATACAAATTTTTTTAAAAATAAATTTTGCTAAAATAAGCAAAAAGTTATTAACTTTATGGGTGAGTTATACCCAGAGTTATCCACAGTTGTATACAATAGTGTATACAAATTTTATATTTTTGATAAAAATTATTTATATTTTTTTTCATTTGACTCAAAAAAATAAATGGTGTTTAATACTGTGTTAGCAACTTCATACACAATCGGTGAAAACCGAGGAGGATCAGATGCTCACGAAACCGCTTAACTGGGATGAGGCAGTTGAAGTTTGGGAGCTGATTCAGACGCTCCTCAAGAACTACAGAAGGTGGGGGAGATTCCAGTACGGCGAGTTGGCTGGCTTGGCGCGCGAGCAGTCGTGCCTTGAGCATGTCTTGAGCATCACTGTGCTGGCGCGAGTCATCATCGGCAAGCTCGGGATCTGGCACGTGTTCCCGGATCGCGACCTGTTCCTTTCTGCCTTTGAGGTGCATGACTTGGGCGAGGCCGTGCACGCCAAGGCAGATGGGGAGAAAGAGGGGGATGTGCCCTACCCCTACAAAACGGACAACGGAGACCTGGTGGAGTATCGCGCTTTCTGCCGGGTGTTCGGACGCAAGTTGGTACCGACGAAGTTCTGGCTGGAGGCGTTTCTGCTCCAGTTCTGTCTGAAGAATCCGGAGTGCTTTCCGGAAGACGCGCGTCGCATCATGAGCAAGCTCGCGCAAGAGCACAGGAAGGCCGCCTTACTCTTCACCATGGTGGAGCATCTGGACTACATCGCCTACGGCTACAGAGAGTTCCAGGAACGGCACTTTCCGTTGGTTCTCGTCAGCATCTTTGCCGCTGACCACTTCCGGATCCTTGACGCCATCGCCAAGGAAGTGGATGGGGTTTCAACCGTGATCTGGACGCCGGAGTGGCAGGGCAAGTTGGAGACGGTGCGCAAACAGATCTACAGCAAGAAGGTTGAGTTTGCGGAAACCGTGCTTCTCTGCGCGAAGAGCATGAGCGTGGAGGAGAAGCTCAAGCTCGCCGACAAGGTGCTTCTGGGCGACGACTACGATCCGGACATCAACCACAAGAAACGGCTATTCTGCGACATGTTCCGAACCTAGAATCAGAAAGGAGAATGGGCGCCTCGGCCAATCCGAGGTATTTTTTTTATCCACTTTTTATTGTGCACTTTTATGGCGCACTGGGCCTTTTAGTGATATAATCAATTGGGTTCAAAAGTGTCATTTTAACGCTAATTTATCACTTTTTTATGCGAAGCATCCCACTGGCTCTTACTTATGATGATGTTTTAGTTGTTCCGAAAAGATCAACGCTGACTTCGCGCAGTCAGGCAATCACCAAAACAAAATTAACGAAAAAAATAAATTTAAATATTCCGATTGTCAGCTCCAATATGGACACGGTGACTGAATCGGAAATGGCCATCGCTCTGGCCCGCCTGGGCGGCATCGGCATCATCCACCGCTTCATGACAATTGAAGAAAATATTGAAGAAATTAAACATGTGAAGCGCGCGCAGAATTTTATCATTCAGGATCCGTATGCAATTGATCCGAACAAGACAATTAAAGAAGCAAAAAAATTTATTGCTGAAAACGGCGTGAGCGGACTGCTCGTTTCCAACGGCGATAAAAAATTACGCGGGGTTTTATCAAAAAGGGACTTTGTTTTTGTCCGCGACGAAAGCCAATTGGTGCAATATGTGATGACGCCGCGGGAAAAATTAATTGTCGGCGATAAAAATACAACTTTTCAGGAGGCCAGAGAAAAAATGGCGCAGTATAGAATTGAAAAATTGCCGCTGGTTGATGAAAATGACGTGGTGGTGGGGTTGATTACGGCGGATGACATAAAACACCTGGTTGATTATCCGAATGCAAATACGGATGAGAACGGCCGGCTAATTGTTGGCGGCTGTGTGGGAGTGCATGGCGATTATATTGAAAGAGCACAGGAACTCATCAAAGCCGGAGCAGACGTGTTGGTGATTGATATTGCTCATGGTCATTCGGACATGATGTTTAATGCGATTATGAAACTGCGGGAAGCGTGCGGGGATGTGCAACTTATTGCCGGAAATATTGCCACGGCCGAAGCGGCGCGGGAATTGTGCGAGGCCGGAGTTGACGGGATAAAAGTTGGAGTGGGGCCGGGAACGATTTGTATAACCCGGCTGGTAACCGGTTGCGGAGTGCCACAACTCACCGCAGTAATGGAAGTGGCTGAAGTTGGCCAAAAATATGGTGTACCGGTAAATGCTGACGGCGGTATTCAAAAACCGGGAGATATTGTGAAAGCAATTGGCGCAGGTGCGGACAGTGTGATGTTGGGCGGTTTGCTTGCTGGTACAAAAGAAAGCCCGGGAATTATTATGAACAGAGATGATAAAAAATATAAGGTCTGCCGGGGAAATGCCAGTTTTGCCATTGCCCAGAGGCGAAAAATAGTTGAGCAGGAAAAGAAAGATTTGGGCGAGGTTGTGCCGGAAGGGGTGGAGTCGGTGGTGCCGTATAAAGGACCGCTGGCAGATATTGTCGGACAGCTGATCGGCGGGTTGAAATCAGGAATGAGCTATACAAATTCTCATACAATTGAGGAGCTTCAAAAAAATGTTGAGTTTGTGCAAATCACAAACGCGGGCCAGCGCGAGAGCGGGCCGCATGATTTAATGGATATTAAGTAAATTTTTAGTTTTTCTTCATCAGTGGCGGAGTAAAGTTTCTTCATAATTAAATAAAAATCATTTATGAAGAAATTTTTTATTTTGGCCGTGGTTTTAATTGGCAGTTTTTTTGTTTTTACAAAGGTGTACTCGGCCATAGAGGTTAGTGATGACACAGGTGATACTTCTTCCACCCCGCCAATAGAAGAACCGGAAGAGAGCACGTCTACTGTGCCAATTGTTATCACCTCAACAATTTGGGCGCAGCTAAAAATTAATGAATTTGTGGCTGATCCGGCCACCGGAAGCGAATGGGTTGAATTATATAATCCATCATCCAGCAGTTTGGACGTTACCGGCGGATATATTTGTGATTCGCGCAACACCACTTCCACCTGCAAAGATATTTTTGGAGTTGTTTCGTCAAGCAGTTGGCTTTTTATTGATTTACAAACTAAAAGTTATTTAAATAATGGCGGTGATGCGGTGATTTTGAAAAATCCGGATGGGGAAATTGTTGACCGGGTTATTTATGGTCCGGAGTTGGCGGCGGAAAAAGACCAGTCGGTCGCGCGCAAAACAGACGGCGTTGATACCGATGATAATTCGGATTGGGCTATAACCACAGAGCCCACGCCCGGAGCGGCAAATATAATTTTGGCGCCAGTTGTGCCGGAGCCGCCGGTTGTACCAGTTGTTATACCAGCCAGTCCGCAAAGCGCGCCTGTCGCAGAGAAAAAAACCGTTTCTTCAACCACAAAAACCGCTAAAGTTACAACTAAAACCGAAGAAAAAATTGGTTTGATGTGGAAAATAAAATACGATCCAAAGGTTAGGGTTGGGGAGAATGTTTGGTTTGATGCCAGCACGACTTTTGACCCCCGCGGTGGGCGAATTGGGTTTAGCTGGGATTTTGATGAGGGTAAAATTGTTACCGGTACTGTTGCCCAATATATTTTTGTGTCTTCCGGGCCGCATAATATTCTCATCTCTGCCACCAGCACCGCCGGCACGACTGATACCAAGAAATTAAAAGTGGCGGTTTATCCGAATGATATTTTTTACGGCACTGGAATGGCGATTAGTGAAATTAATCCGGAAACCGATGATGAATTTATAAAAATAAAAAATATTTCCACTAGCACAGTTAATGTTTCCAACTGGAAACTGATGTATAACAATAAAATTTATGAAATTCCCACCGGCACGCTGGTGGTGGCCGGCGATGAATTGATTTTTTATAAAGAAATTACCGATTTTACCTTAAATAATTCTAAAGGCGAAGTGGAATTGCGTTTGCCGGATGATATTTTGGCTGATGCAGTTGAATATAGTAAAAAAACGGCTGATCCTGCTACTAGCACCAAGAAAAAAATAGATATTGTAGTGACCTCTTCGATTTTGAGCGTGAGTTTATTAGAGGCGCGCGGTTTGGACAAAGATCAAAATGTAAAAGTAAATGGCATAGTCAGTGTTTTGCCGGGCATTTTTGGTAGTCAATATTTTTATATTTTTGATAAATCAGCGGGCATACAAATTTATCAATATAAAAAAGATTTTCCCAAGTTGCGTGTGGGAGATAAAATAAGCGTGAGCGGTATCACTTCCGAAGCCAGCGGCATAAAAAGAATTAGAATAAAAGATAAAAACGATATAAAAATTTTGTTGGCTTATGGCGAGGCCAGTTCAAGCCGGTTTGCTTTGGATGATCTAAACGAAGACGCGCTGGGAAATTTGGTGCGCGTGCAGGGTGAAATTACGGAAATTAAAAGCAATTTTATGTATGTTGATGATGGCACCAGTGAAGCGATAGTATATTTCAAACAAGGAGCCAAAATTGATAAAAGTAAATTTAAAGAAGGTGAAAATGCGGAGGTGATTGGGGTGTTGGAGCAGGGTAAAACCGATTTACAAATTTGGCCGCGGTCGCAGGAGGATATAAAATCATTGGGTCTGTCGCAGGATTTGATTAAAAAACAGGTGGTGTTGGAAAAAGCGATGGAACAGAATGATGACTCGTCAAAATATTTGCTGGCCACAGGCGGAGGCATCGCGGCCCTGCTCGTTGGGCTTGGGATTGTGAAAATGAAGAAAAGAAAGGTATAATATTGGTGTATTTTTAAACACTAATATGTTAGACATCAAACAATATGTCCGCGACGTGCCAGATTGGCCTAAACAAGGGGTAAATTTTAAAGATATCACCCCGCTTTTACAGGATAAAGACGGCTTTAAAGAGGTAATTGATAAGATCGCCGAGCCGTATTTAAACCAAAAAATTGACGTGGTAGTTGGAATAGACGCCAGAGGATTTTTGTTGGCTTCGGCCGTGGCCTATAAGCTGGGCGCGGGGTTGGCGATAGTGCGCAAAAAGGGCAAACTGCCACGGAAAACAATTGCACAGGAATACGCGCTTGAGTATGCGTCAAATATTATTGAAATGCATGAAGACGCCATCAAGCCCGGGCAAAAGGTCTTGATTGTTGATGACGTTTTGGCCACCGGCGGGACAATGGAAGCGACTTGCAACTTGGTAAAAAAATTGGGCGGCGAGATAGTCGGTATTTCTTTTTTGATTATTTTGGATTTTTTGAAAGGAGAGGAAAAATTAAAAGATTATAAAATTGAGGAATTAATCAGATACTAAAATATGTCAGAAACAAAAGCGGAAATAGGAATTTTTGGAGGGTCGGGGTTTTATTCGCTGTTTGACAGCGCCGAAGAGATTGAAGTTGAAACACCATACGGCAAACCGTCGGATAAAATTACCATTGGTGAGATTGCCGGGCACTATGCGGCGTTTTTGCCCCGTCACGGCAAGGATCACCGGTTTGCGCCGCACACCATTCCTTATCAGGCAAATTTGTGGGCCTTTAAAGAGTTGGGAGTGAAGAGAATTATTTCGCCGTCGGCAGCCGGCAGTTTACAGCCGCAGATTAAGCCGGGAGATTTTGTGGTTTGCGATCAGTTTATAGACAAGACCTCGGGCCGACGTTCAACTTTTTACAATGGTCCAAAAGTCATGCACATAAGTTGCGCGGATCCGTATTGCAATCAAATGCGCCGGTTGGCGATTGACTCATGCAAAAATTTGTCTATTCCGGTTCATGAAAAAGGGACGGTGGTGGTGATTGAAGGGCCGCGTTTTACCACCCGCGCCGAGTCGCATTTCTATCAGAAGCTGGATTATGAGGTGATAAATATGACCCAGTGTCCGGAAGTGGCGCTGGCCCGGGAATTGGAAATGTGTTATGTAAATATTTCTTTGATCACGGATTATGATGCCGGTTTGATTGGGATGGACAATGTTGAGCCGGTTGATGCCAAAACCGTGGTGGAAATTTTTAACCGCAATATTGGCCGCTTGAAAGAATTGATCCACGAGATGATAAAAAATTTGCCGGCGGAGAGGAGTTGCGAGTGCGGCAGTGTCTTGTCAAAAGCGGAGATTTAGGCTAGTATATATGCACTTTGGAAGGGTAGCCAAGTGGTTGTACGGCAACAGTCTTGAAAACTGTCGTCCACGCAAGTGGGCCGTGGGTTCGAATCCCACCCCTTCCGCACTTTGGAGAGGTGTCTGAGTGGTTGAAAGTGCCGCTCTCGAAAAGCGGTAGGGTTAATAGCCCTCGTGGGTTCGACTCCCACCCTCTCCGCAAATTTTATTCTAGTTGGCGTAAAATTGTTCAGCTGGTGTATAATACATTAGTTAAATAATTATTCATTTAAGCCCAAACATATGGCGAAAGGATACAAAAACAACATCGAAAAATTAACTTTGGAAAATGACAATTTCCGCAAGGTTTTATATTCCGCCCCGCATTGTCAGTTGGTTTTAATGAGTTTGGCGCCAAGCGAAGAAATTGGCATGGAAGTTCATACAGATAACGATCAATTTTTTCGTTTTGAAGCCGGTCAGGGCAAGGTAATCATTGATGGCAATGAATACAGTGTGGCTGATGGCGACGCTGTGATAGTGCCCGCCGGTTCGGAGCATAATGTGATTAATGTCTCTGACAGCGAACCGTTAAAATTATATACCATCTATTCTCCGGCCCATCATAAAGACGGAGTTTTGCGCGCCACCAAGGCCGAGGCCGTGGCCAATGAAGCCGACTTTGACGGGCAGACAACTGAATAAAATCAAATAAATTTTTATGGGTCTAGTTTTTGCTTTCATAGCTTTAGTCGGCTGGGGATTTGGAGATTTTTTTATCCAAAGAACGACCAGAGTCACAGGGAGCGAACGGGCTCTTTTTTTTATTACCGCAGTCGGGATGATTTTAATTTTTCCGTTTGTAAGAAAAGACCTGGCCACTTTGGGTGCGCTCAATCTTCTGCTCTTGGCCCTTGTCGGTATAGTTATGCTTTTTGCCGCACTTTTTGATTTTGAGGCCTTGCGTCAGGGTAAAATCGCCATAATTGAACCGATTATGGGCATTGAATTGCCTTTGACCATGGCTTTGGGCATAACTTTGGGCAGAGATATTTTGAATGCCCCACAAATCATATTAATTTTTGTAATTTTTATCGGCATAGTATTGGCCGTGACCTCCCACCACAAACAATTGCACTATCATAAAAGAATTCTTGAAAAAGGAGTGATCTTGGCCGGAGTCGGGGCGATCGGTATGGCTCTGACAAATTTTTTAGTTGGTGTTTCCAGTCAGAATATATCGCCACTAGTGACGGTATGGTTTGCCCATTCCTTGATTGCAATAATTATGGGGGTACTTATAGCTGCTAAAGGCGAGCTCCCCAAGCTTATTTCTGATTTGCGCAAACACCCCGGCCCGATTGCCGGTCAAAGTTTTTTGGATAATGGCGCCTGGGTGGCTTTTGCCTTTTCAACCACTTATATTCCCTTATCAATCTCCACAGCCATCACCGAGAGCTATGTTGCCTTAGCGGCCCTTTTGGGGATTTTATTAAATCGGGAAAAATTGAAAAAATCGCAAATGGTTGGTGTCGCGCTCGCGCTCGTTGGGGTAATTATCCTCTCATATTTTTCCTCTTAATCTGGCGGAAGCGCCGGCTTGAACTTAAGGGGGAATAGTGTTAGTGTGTAAATATCGGGTTTATTCTTAATCTTGTCTATATGTACTACGTTCTTGCCGCAGTGGTTGTGCTGATTTTAATCAGCATTCGTCAGGTAAATCAGTATCAAAGAGGGGTTAAGTTTCAATTGGGAAAATACGTAAAAATGGTTGATCCGGGCTGGAGATTGATAGCCCCGATTTTTCAAAGTATGGCCAAGGTGGACATCCGCGTTAAAGCGGTTGATGTGCCCTTGCAGGAAGCAATTACAAAAGACAACGTGTCTTTAAAGATAAACGCGGTTATTTATTACAAGGTGGTGGATGTGGCCAAAGCGGTTTTGGAAGTTGAAAATTTTTATTACGCCGTAAATCAATTGGCGCAAACCACGATGAGAAATGTGGTGGGTGAATTGGAATTGGATGAATTATTGGCCAATCGCGAAGCCGCGGCTAAAAGAATTAAAGAAATTGTTGATGCCTCTTCTGAATTATGGGGCATTCAGGTAAACAGTGTAGAGTTGAAAGATATTTTACTGCCGGAAAACATGCAAAGAACCATTGCCAAACAGGCCGAAGCCGAGCGCGAACGCCGGGCTGTGGTTATCAAAGCGGCCGGAGAGGTGATCGCGGCCGAGAATTTGTCCAAGGCCGCCAAGATGTTGGCTGAAACACCCGGGGGTTTGCATTTACGAACATTAAACACCATAAATGATGTAAGTTCGGATGAATCAAACACTATAATTTTTGCCATTCCGGTGGAGATCTTGCGCGCTTTTGATGCGGTAGCGAAAAAAGTATCGGAGAAGTCGCCTGAATAGAAATTTGTATTTTAAATTATGCTATTTCGCTGGGCAGTAATTGCTTTTATTGTCTTACTACCAAGCTATTTATTGCGCTTTAAAATTGGACCTCTGCCAACCACAGTGTTGGAGGCGGTTTTTGGTCTGATTTTTTTGATTTGGCTGATACAGTATAGCCGGAAGGATTGGCCGATTTTAGTCAGCGTGATTAAGGCGCATAAATTTTTATTTGTCTGTATCGGTTTATTTTTTATTGCTTCAATTTCCAGCATTTTTATCAGTGATATGCCGATTCCGTCGCTGGGTCAGTGGCGGGCGTATTTTTTGGAGCCGATAATTTTATTTTTAATTTTAGTGGCACACAAAAATGAGATTAAGTTTAAGGATTTGATGTGGGGTTTGGGTTTGTCTACTTTAAGCATCAGTATTTATTGTATTGTGCAAGAGTTTACGGGCTGGGGCATTGCCACGCCGGAGTGGACGGCTCTGGCTACTAGGCGCGCTACGGCTTTTTTTAGCTCGCCCAATGCGGTGGGGTTGTATCTGGCGCCGGTTTTGATTTTGATGGTAAGCTTGTTATATAAAAAATTTCGGTTTTCTTTTTTCTTGATTGCGGTTTTTTCAGCAGTGGCTTTGGTCTTCACAAAATCCCGCGGCGCGTGGGTGGCAGCGGCAGTGAGTTTGGTGGTGTTTTTATTTCTGGTGGGTTATAAAAAAATTGCGGTGGCTATTGCGGCGGTGGCGGTGGTCGGCGCGCTGGGCGTTTTGGTTATCCATCCGATCAACTTGGACAAATCCACCCAGAACCGGGTGACTTTGTGGAGATATTCCACGACTTTCTTAACACAATCTCCCAAGAATTTTATTTTTGGCACCGGCATCCGGCAATTTTTCAGGAAAATTCAAAAACCGTATTATAACGACAAGGTGATGGAGCGGTTAATTTATCCACATAATATATTTTTAAATTTTTGGACAGAGATCGGATTGGTTGGTATGTTGGCTTTTATGGGGATTTTGGGCTATGGATTTTACTTAGCGCAAAAAATCAGAAAATATGATAAAATAATCGGCGCGGGGCTGGTGTGTGTGTTGGCAACGCTCGTTATTCACGGTTTGGTTGATGTACCGTATTTTAAAAACGATCTGGCCATGCTTTTCTGGGTTTTAATTTTTACAATTTTGTTGGTATATGAGAGTTTACGTCAAAGCCAAACCCATGGCGTATGAGGAAAAGGTGGAAAAAATTGATGATACGCATTTTGTTGTCCATGTAAAAGAACCGCCACAGAATGGTTTGGCCAACAAAGGCATTGCCAAAGTGTTGGCAGAGTATTTTCAGGTGGCGCAAAGCCGGGTAAGGGTAGTAAAAGGATATACATCAAAACAAAAAATAATTGAAATAATTTAAATTGTATGGCAGACAAAATTTACAGCGACTCATTGGATTTGCATAAAAAATTTCACGGAAAATTGGAAATAAAAAGTAAAGTTCGGTTGAATAACCGTCAGGATTTATCATTGGCCTACACTCCGGGTGTGGCCGAGGTTAGCCGGGAAGTTGGCAAAGACAAAAAATTGGCCAGGGAATATACAATAAAGAGAAATTCAGTGGCGGTGGTATCTGACGGGTCAGCAATTTTGGGATTGGGAAATCTGGGGCCATACGCGGCTATGCCGGTGATGGAAGGAAAAGCAGTGCTGTTTAAGGAATTTGGCGGGGTTGATGCTTATCCGATTTGTTTGGATACGCAGGACACCGAGGAGATTATAAAAGCGGTGAAAAATATCGCGCCCGGGTTTGGCGGGATAAATTTGGAAGATATTTCCGCGCCGAGATGTTTTGAGGTTGAAAGACGATTAATAGATGAGTTGGATATTCCGGTGATCCACGACGATCAGAGGGGAACAGCCACCGTGGTTTTGGCGGCGCTGATTAATGCATTAAAGTTGCGCCAGGATGACGGCCAGCCGACCAAGGCGGTTAAAATTGTGATAAATGGAGCTGGCGCGGCTGGCACTGCTGTGGCCAAAATGCTGATGAAGTATGGTTTTAAAAATATTTTTGTTTGCGACACAAAAGGTTTGGTGTATGAAAGCCGAGGCGATTTAAATTCAGCGAAAATTGAATTAGCAAAACTCTCCGGCGCCCAAATGATCGGGGATAATTCTTTAAAAGATGTGGTGAAGAACGCAGATGTTTTTATCGGCGTCAGCGCGCCCGGGGTTTTGACCAAGGAAATGGTGCAAACTATGGCCAGCAAGCCGGTAATTTTTGCCATGGCCAATCCGGTGCCGGAAATTATGCCTGACGAGGCCAAAGCGGGCGGTGCGTTTATTGTTGCCAGCGGCCGATCTGATTTTCCCAACCAAATTAATAATGTTTTGGCTTTTCCGGGAATATTTCGGGGTGCGCTTGATAATGGCGTAGCCAAAATTACCGATGAAATGTTGATTCAAGCGGCCGAGAATTTGGCCGGCTGCGTTAAGAGGCCCACGACCGATCAAATTGTGCCAAATCCGTTTGACAAGGAAATTGTCAAAGCAGTGGCACGGGCGATTAAATAAATTTAGCGGATCTTTTTGTTTTTGATTTTTTCCGGAACGGATTTTTTGAACTTACTGTCATCAAACATCAGCAGAAGCAGAACTAAAACGCTTGTGGCTATTGAGAGTATATAAAATTGTAAACCAGAGGCCATGCCAATTGCCGCGGCCATCCATAATCCGGCAGCTGTGGTCAGTCCTTCCACACGATCTTCTTTGCGTAAAATTGTGCCCGCGCCCAAAAAGCCGATACCGGTAACAATGCCAGCGGCTACCGGGGCGTTGTTTGGGCCAAAAGCGGTCACTGACAGAAGCGTAAACAAAGCGGATCCGCCCGCGACCAGGGCGTGCGTGCGCGGACCGGCCCACTTGCCTTGTTTTTCTCTTTGCCAACCGATGAGGCCGCCTAAAATAATCGCGTAAACTATAGGGATAAGGAGGGCGAGTTCTTCTGTGTACATATTTTTATTTTTACTGGAGCGAAAATTTAGTTTAAATTTACCTTTTATTCATTATACCACTTGTTGACTTTTATGTTAATTACTGGTATTGTATTTTTGTTTTAAAAGCGATTTTTTGGGGATGACGGGCCGATAGCTCAGTTGGTAGAGCATCGCGTTTGCAACGCGAGGGTCTGGGGTTCGAGTCCCCATCGGTCCACGATTCTCGGCATCCCCCCTCTTGAGAAGGATGTCGAAGCCCTCCTTTGCCCTAATCTCAGCTATGTTCCCATCTTCAATCACCAGTTCGGAAAGCGCCGTTGTCAAGATACCGTGCTTCTGCCGCTTGGAAGCGTACTCGTAGCAAGAGCTAGCCAAACGAACGAGTTCGGAAAGGGAAATCACCGTTGCCAGTTTGTCCTCGTCCCCAACCTCCTCCTTGCGCCGCTGCGAAGCGTTGAGGTCCTCCAGCTCCGCTTCGAGCCGATGCAGCTCTGCCATGAACTCGACGCCGCTGTAGACGCCGTCCCTGAGAAGGGCGATCTTATTGTCCGTGAGGTAGGTCAGGTCGCGATTGATCACGCGGCGCCGGCTCTCCAGAGCCTTCTCTTCATCCACCTGCTTGGTCCTGCGTTGGGCGAAGAACCGCGGCGCACGCTCGGTGAGAAGCCGCTCCTCCTCCGGTGATAGCTGGGCCTGGCTGAGCACATCCTTCACCAGCTTGTCGATCCTGAACTCCGCGAGCGTTCGGCTCTGGTTCCCGCAGTGACCCAGGCAGGGGACCGTGTAGTACACGTGCCCCTTCTTCGTGTAGGGGGAGTATGCCCTTCCGCACCCGCATCGCAGGAACCCTCGGTAGAGGTAGAACTGCTTGTTCACGTAGTGCACGCCCTGCGTTCGCTGCCGCAGCACCTCCTGGACCTTGAAGAACAGCTCGGGCGAGATGATGGCTTCATGGATGCCCGGAGCCAACTCGTCCCCGTGTCGGATGAAACCCGCGTAGAACGGGTTGTGGAGAATGGCCTCCATCGTCTTCTCCGTCACCGGCCTGGTTACCGGCTCACCCACCTGTCCGATCTCAACGCCCGCAGCCACTTCCTGCGGGGTCCGGTTCCGACACCGCGGCTTGCTCGTCAGGCCAAGAGGTGCGGCCCACTGAGCGAGCTGAGCGTAGCTCCACTGACCCGTCGCGCAGCGCTCAAAGGCCCCCGCGACAATGTCAGCCTGGGAACGATCAACGGGCTTGTTGCTTGGACCGTGGTCCAGGTAGCCCATGGGCGCCCGGGTCGTGCACTTGCCCTCCAGTCGCAGCTTGGAGTTCGCAGCCCGGATGTTCTCGCTGACCTTGTCCGAGTAGTGCTTGGCGAACACGCCGTCGATCGACTTGTGCAGCCGGCCAGAGCTCGACTCATCATAGTTCGCCAGCACGTAGCGGACATCACGTCCGCCCTCGGTGAGCGAGTCAATGACACCCTCGTCCTGCTTGTTCCGGCTCAACCGATCCAAGCACAACGAGATCACTCCCTTGAACTTGCCCTGGTCGAGCAGTACGGCCAGTCGCCGGAACTTCGGGCGGTCGATCTTCCGTTTGACTGTGCCGTCAGCGAGAATCCGCGGCCGTTTCGTCTTGTACGCGGTATGCTTCTCAATGATGGCGCCGTGTTCGCAGAAGCCCACCTCAGTGAAGTCAGCGATCCGGAGGCCATTGACCCGGGCGTGCTCGCGCCCTCGTTGGAGTTGATACTCGATGGTGTTCTGTTGATTATCAACGTCGGCAGTACTTCGTCGTGCGTAGAGTAGGTATTCATCTTGATACATATGATTGTGATTAGTTGTCTTACGTAATACCATCGCCACAGTCGGCTGGGGGAACAAGCTGCCCATCGCGCATCACGAATCCTCGCGCGAGCAGCTCGTAGAGGATTGTACGAATCGCAGTGAGAAAACCGAGTAGCTGGTTCGCGGCCTCGTTTGATATGCCGCCAAGGGCTTCCGCAGATTGAGATGGTCGTGGTGAGCGTGTGTCATGAATCATAGACTCATCACGATACGCCATGTTCCTGGTCGGCGTAAGTAGTGAAATCGGCAATCCTGTGCGAGACCATCACCCCTTGCTGGTATCGGTCGGCTGTGGTACAATAAGGGCACTTGCTTATTAACTTAACAATGCACCGGTATGGAATCAACCAAGTACAAGGTCGCCTCCCGAGCACAGTACGGCATGCTCTATCTAGACCCTTCGCACGTGACCCAGGTACCAGACATTGAGTCCGGTCGAACGTATGAACTCGATCCGGTCCAGGTTGGCCGGGTATTTGGTCTTCTGAAGGAGGTTTTGGGTTTCAAGAGCAACAGGGAACTAGCACGCTACCTTCATCTTCAGGAAGGTCTCGTTGAGCGTGTGCTCGCCGCGGACAGGAGGAGCATCAGGAACGGCTTGCGCCTACCCCATGGCAAGGAAAAGAACAGCGAGCTGCCCTCTGCCTTGTCCTCCGGCTAAGCTCATGCAATATGGTTGACGATCCTAGATTCGAGAAACCGTCTGAACTGACCCCCAGGATCTTGTGGTTTCTCTACACGCTCCTGGACTTTGATCATGCCGGCGTTGACGCAGGAACTCGTTGCCGTCCACCGGCGGTCAAGGCAGCCCTGGACAAATGGCCGACCTACCGGTTCGACTGGTTCAAGCCTGAGCTGGTTGAGGTGCTTCGGCCAACATTCGAGCAGCTGGTCAAGCACCTGGGCGGCAAGTGGGCTATCACCAGAGGGATCCACCCGGAATTCAGGACTCCCTTCCTGGGACGCGGGCCGCTTCCCTTGAAACCAATCATACTCCACCGCATTAGCTGGATGATCAACAATCAGATGAGGAACTACAGGTTCGACTGGTCTATCGTTGACCGACTGTCTCAGCCACCGCTGACCGATGAGATGAAACGCGGGAGGGTACTTATCGATTGACGAAGCAGTGACGGCGTCCCACTGCGGTACCGTACCCTGCACGTCATCGTCCTCTGGCCACAGTAACAAGAAGCCTCTCTGCGAATGCGGGTGAGGCTTCTTGTTATGCTTGTCGCTTCCATTTCGAATTCACTTATCCACAGCCAACGACGGAGTACCGCCGTTTGTACTACTGTGCCACTCCGCTCACTTCAAGGTAAGCTGTATTATGATACCCGGATGTGGAGGATTGGTGTGAAACGAGACGGGTTGTTTTCATGCCACCCCCGCATCTATGAGTAGGAGGTTCCCCAGCACAGGGTCCAATCTAAACAAAGAAGGGAGGTGACATAGACACTCTTACAGATAATCAGATTACTGTCAAGAGTGGCTACCATGACAAACATATTTGCAACAAGAAGCCACGACCAGGAGAACTCCGATGAAATCGATACGAGCCCCCTGGGTTTTCACATACGCAGACTGCGTCAATGGTACGGAGAGGGAGGCTTGTCCCAACGTGAGCTGGCCGACCTGGCCGATGTTTCTCCGCGCCAGCTGAGGATGTACGAAAGCTGTCGCATGCTCCCCGAGCCGATCAGCTTCCTGCTTTCTCTCGCCCTCGCCTTGAGGGTTCCCCTCGAGTCCCTCATCAACGAGACCGTCGTGAACAGGCTCAGGGCCGAGATCGAGCGCCGTCGGCCGTTCGTCGAGCAGGGAGCGCGACAACGCGCCCTGGACCTGCCGAGTCGCGGGTATGGCGCGTAATCCCCGCCCTGCCAGACGGGTTCTCGTCGCCTGCTACCGCTTTCGTACCCTGGCGGTGGTCGAGCTCACCGAGGGCGAACGCCCCTTCGTGCTCAAGCACTGCATCAGGGGGCTCCGGAGAAATCTCGCGAGAGCTGTGGCGTTCGTGCTGCGCGACGCCAACACATCCCGTCCGCGCCTCATCGTTGCCGACAACGCGCTGCTCGCTGACGAGCTGAGGAAGACCATCTGTGCGGTCCCGATCCAGACCATCACCATCGCGACCGCCAAGGAGGTTCTCCTCCCTGCGGAGCATCGCCCGAATCACCACGACCTCTACCACCACCTGCTTCGACAACATCCGCATCTCCGGCGATACGTGACCGTGATCCCGTCCACGGGTCACATCGCCGAAAGCGAGAGGTGGCGAACCGTCGTCCTTCTCGCCGTCGCCCTCGGCCTCGCTGCCCAGCAGCAGGCCCGGGGCGGCAACCACCGGCGGCCTACCGGCCGACCGGTGGCGTAATTCACCGTAAGTCATCGACCTATGCACGTCTTCAACAACGACTCAACCCGAGTCACCAAAATCGAGAGGCTCCTTCGAGTCCTCGGAGATCACGACTGGCACTCCACCAGGGAGTTGGTTCGCCGAGTAGGCCATGCCTTCGGCGTGGCCAAGTTCAGGCTGGTCCACTCCTACCACTACGACATCGAGCGCCGGCACCACCCCGCCCGGCGGTTTCAGTTCCAGTACAGGCTGCTCAAGGATCTCGACGAGTAGGAGGAGCTGGCCGTCCTCCACGCCATCCGCTGGTCGTTCTCAGCTTGAGACTCCCGAGGCTCCCGGCTTGCATCGCTTCAGCTTCAGTGCCAATCGTGCGACCGGCGTGCTCCGGTCGTCCTCCACGGCTACGGGAACGGCGGCATTGCGCTCGAGCTCTTCGACAACCTGTCTCAGCGCAGCCACGATTGCTTCAGCTTGCGGCTCACCGCAGGTTCCGGGAAGCATCCGTGGCAGAATCAGGTCGACCGCAACGAGGACCTGATCTCGCGTCGCGTCCTCCGGCCCAGCGCTGACCTCCCGTAGCGCCTGGAGCAGCAGCTGTCTTGCCTGCTCCTCGGGGAGAAAGCATCGCAGCTCCTCGAGGCAGCGCAAGAACAGCAGACTCTCGGGCATCCCTGACCTCACCGCACATCGCCGCCCCCGGATCGATCATCTCCGATACGCGGAGCGGACGTCTGTGGCCCTCGCTACAAGTCACCCGATTCGTCCCGTACCTCGACGGGCCCTGGCCTCGTGTGCAACTTCCTCGCCGTAACGGACGAGGAGGCGCACGACGAGCCAACGGGTCAACAACCGCTAACCTACGGGCTAGGAAAGCGACGATTGTCGGGGGCGGAGCCCCCGACGTTTTTCTGGCATCAAGGTGGGTCCCGGCGGTTCATCCGAGGGAGAACGCGCCACCCTTCCATGAGCCAGAAAAACGTCGGGTGCCGCTGCGCGCTCCGCGCTCCGCGGCCCCACGACAATCGCGCAGCGGGTTACCCCGAGGAGGCGCCGGACACCGATTCCCGACTGCGTCGGGACCGGGTCCGTCACCTCCATCGAGGACCCAACGGCGAACGGTCGAACGACCGACGCCAGGAACCAACAACCACTATGCCAACGTCCCAAGGAGAGAAACAGATCGTGCTGACGTACGTCTACATCATCTGCATCTACCTCTTCTACGTCTGGTGCAGCGGCCCACGGCCCAGGCACTGAGCTCGCCTCTCGCGAGCGTGCGGCTTCGAGCCGGCCGTCGACCCCCTGTCCCTCCATCACCTAACTCCATCCACCATGCGTCCATCACGCTTCATCCGTCCGGATCAGGCCACCGGTCTGGTTCTCCAGCCCCGCGACCGGGCAATCCTGGTGTCGGTGTTCAAACACCGATTCATGTGCAGCGACCATCTCCATCAGGTTCTGTGCCCGAATGTCTGCCTCCGGGTGCTCCAGGTCCGTCTCCGCAAGCTCTGGGAGCACCAGATGCTCGACCGGCACTTCATCCCGTTCGTCCTCGACGGCGTGCACAAGCCGCCCAAGAGGGCGAGTCAGCCCATCTACAGCCTGGCGCCGGCCGGCGCCGCGGCTCTTGATGAGGAGTCGAGGAAGGAGAGCGAGCAGCTCGCGAAGCTGCGGCCAGCCGGGAGCGCGCCCGCGCTCCTCGAGCACAATCTGGTCGCCACCGACTTCCTGGTCAGCGTCCAGGCCGCGTGCCGCGGCCGCGCTGACGTTCAGGTCGAGTGCATCGAGGCCGAGACGTCGCTCTGGCGCAAGGTCTGGAACTGGCGACAGCGAACCGGCAGGGACACCGGCTTCATCATCCCTGACGCCGCAGTCGTTCTCCGACTTCCAGCCACTGGCGAGCGCCTGGCGTTCTATCTCGAGGTCATCCGATCCGACATCAAGGGCGGCAACCGACGGCTGCTCGTCAAGCTCAAGCGCTACACCGAGCTGCTCAGGCAGGGGTTCTTTCGCCAGGCCTTCGGCCACGAGCGAGTTCGCGCGGTGCTGGTTGCGACCAGCACGGAGACCAGGGCCCAGAACCTCAACGCCCTGGCTCAAGAACTCGCTCACGGCCGCAGGTTGTTCTGGTTCGGGGCCTACGAGCACAAGGACAGCGACGGCCGCGGAGCCACCAACTTCACGGCCGGCACGACCCTCTCGCCGATGTGGAGAACGATCGAGGGCGAACTAGTGTCGCTTGAGCAGGGCCGCGACAAACCGCCAGCGTGAGCCGGTAATCCACTCACGCAGCCGGTGCCGTCTCCGCCACGTTGATCTTGATCGTCGCGTCGCAGTCATCCGGCCGAGTGGCTGCGATGGGGTCATTCTGCTGAGTGTCGAACCGTATGGCCGGACGGAATCGCAACTTGGCCCCGGTCGCCGCTGGGCCGTGGAAGGAGACAACCAGCACGCCGTGCAGCGCGGGCCCGTACTCATCCAGCACCGTCTTGGTGATGTTCCACTCCACGGCCAGGGAGCCCGATTCGGCATCCAAGAAGCGGTAGATCCACCAGTTGCCGGGTGATGGGATGAGACTGTTGATTACCGGCACGCCAAGCGCGACCGCGCCCTTGATGATCGACTCAGTTCGCGACGAGCCAAGGCCTTTGGAGCCCTCCTTCAGGGCTGCCAGCATGCAGTCCCAGACGGACGCCGAATTGCGGGAAGGGTGTAGGGCGATCAGGCCTGCCGCAACTTCAGTAAAGACCGTGCGAGAAGGTTCTGTGCCATTCTTGTCGGAGGGGAAGTCGAAGATGAGCTGGGCCTTGATAGCAGGACTCTTCGCCAAGGTCTTCATCCAGTCGAAGGACGACCCATGGGGTGACGCGAGGGCGAGATTCCAGTCGTACCGATAGACGTCCGGTGACTCGCCGTGTCGACCCGCACTGGAGCTATCCTTGCTGGATGGCGGTTCCTTCGCTTCGGGCGCAGGCTCAATGGGGGCAAGGGCCGAGGCACAAGGGTTGCCCTCACCTGCGACGCCGTACTGGATCACGATGGCTTCGTCGACACCCTTGGGGGCAGCTTGGCGTGGTGCCCAATCGTGAGCCTCGGCGCTTGGACGCTGGTCCTCGGGCCGTCGGATAACCCACAGCTTGCGCTTCTGCTCAACCAGCAGGCTCATCCCCAGCCTCCTTGTCCAATCCTGACGAACCCCGACCCGTGACGTGGCAGCCGGACGGTACGCAGAGTGGCCAGCTATGTCAACGACGAGGAGGATCTCACTCACTATCCCTTCATCCCCCTATGCCACCAGCCTACATCCTCACGCCCCCGCAGCCGGCCTCGGAGAAGCTACTCATCCTCGGGGAGACGACCTGGAGGGGCAAGCATCTCCGGTTTGGGCTCCTTCCCGATGATCGGCTCCGCCACCTCTGGCTCCTCGGCAAGACCGGCTCGGGCAAGTCCACGCTCCTCGCCAATCTCGTGGCCCAGGATCTGGCGGCCGGCACCGGCCTCGCTCTCCTCGACCCGCACGGCGATCTGGTCGACAGCGTGCTCCCTCTTGTCCCTCGGAGCAGGACCAACCAGGTCCTGTTGTTCGCTCCGGAGGACAGGGAGTTTCCGCTGTCGTTCAACATCTTCCGTCGGGGAAGACAGCCTCACCCGGACACTGCTCTCCTGGCATCCCAGCTCGTCTCGGTCTTTCGCAAGTACTGGGCCGACTCCTGGGGCCCGCGGCTCGAGCACATTCTGCGCAACGCGATCCTCGCGGTCGCGCCTGATCCGAGGGCCACGCTTCTGTTCCTCTACCGGTTCCTGACCGATGAGGGGCTGCGGGAGAAGGTCACCTCGTCGATCTGTGATCCGGTTGTCTCTCAGTTCTGGACCAAGGAGTACCCGGGCTACACCAAGGCCCTGCAGAGCGAAGCCGTGGCGCCGGCCCTCAACAAGCTCGGCGCCTTCGTAGCCCACCCGGTGGTGCGCAACATTGTCAGCCAGGAGCGTTCGCGTCTGGACCTCGTCGAACTCATGAGCGATCGGGGCATCCTGCTCGCCAACCTGGCCACCGGACGGATAGGGGAAGATGCCAGTCACTTGCTCGGCGGACTGCTTCTGTCAGCCGTTCAGCTCGCGGCGATGGAGAAGCCACGAGGAGGACCGCCGTTCATGGTCTATGTCGACGAGTTCCAGCACTTCGTCACCGACTCGTTGGCCACCATGCTGTCCGAGTCCAGAAAATTCGGCTTGGGCCTGACGCTGGCACACCAGTATCTGGCCCAACTGACTCCTGCCATCCGCGACGCGGTTCTCGGGAACATCGGCACCTCGATCATTTTTCGCCTCGGCGGGCACGATGCACTGATGCTTGAGCCAGAGTTCGCGCCGGCCTTCACGGCTCGCGACCTGCAGGCCCTCGAGCGCTACCATGTGGCCGTGAAGATGCTCGCGCGCGGCGAGAGTCTGAAGCCGTTCTCTGCCTGCACCTTGCCGGCGATCGTTCGACCGGCAGATGCCGACGACACGAACATCAGGATCAGGGAGCAGTCGCGTGCGCGGTTTTGCTCGCCGCGGGAGCAGGTCGAGGCGGCAATCTCTGCCAGCTGCGGCATCGCGGGCGCTGCCGTATAGTGCGGTCACGCCGTTTGGGAGGAAGCCATGGCCAAGGTAGACGCAGACGAAATCTCTGCCGCCATCAGAGAGGTGCTCGCGAACGCGTCCACGGGAAAGGGAACCACTCGCGCATACCTCACCGCGTACCAGATCCTCAAGCGCCTCCCACAGGCGCTACAGGACACGTTGCAGGCGGAGTACGGAAGGAGCGGGAAGGGTGGTGGTTGGCCCTTCGGACCGGCCACCCGCGTTGCACAAGTGGCATCGGGCCTGCACGGGGTCCACCACGTCTCTCTCGACACGCGCGGTCTGCAATTCGATGTCGGCCAGACTGACGAGGTGGAGGCCGGCTACAACCTCTGCGCACTCTTCCGCCTCACGTAGACCACGACACCGCTCTTGCTCTCGTAGTCGCATCGCTTCATCTCGTCGCTCCTCCTGAAGAGCCCTCTTTCGGTGTTCACACACCGACACCGCCCGTCTCTGACGGGCCGTCCCCTCTGACTCGGCCGCTAGCCAATGCCGGTCGTGGCGCTTGCCCCGTCTGGTCACGGGCCTGCGCGCATCGGTCGCCTCGGGATCAGCCGAGGACCGGTGCTCAGAGGGGACGGTACCCCATCGGGGGGTGCTGCCGATCGCTCTTTCACGCACGCACCCCGGCGAGGAAGTCGGGGAAGGGAGGTGTACCCATGGAAGCTCTGCACTGCAGCCGGCCCAGGCACTGGCGCGACAACATCGTCGCGGTCAGCCAGCCCATGCGCCGGCTGCTCTCCCTCATCGACAGGATCGCACCTTCGACTCTGCCGGTCCTCATCCTCGGTGAGACTGGCACCGGCAAGGAAGTGCTCGCCCACGCCGTCCACGAGGCCAGCGGCCGCAGTGGGCCGCTCGTGGCCCTCAACTGCGCGGCGGTTCCTTCCGGTCTGGCCGAGAGTGAGCTCTTCGGCCACGTGCGCGGCGCTTTCACCGGCGCCTCGAGCGCCGTCCCGGGCTTGTTCGAGCAAGCCGACCACGGCTCGTTGTTCCTCGACGAGATCGCCGAGCTCGGCCTGCATCTGCAGGCGAAGCTCCTGCGCGCTCTCGAAGAGGGCACCATCCGTCGGCTCGGCGCCACGGCGCTCGTCACGATTGACGTTCGCATCATCGCGGCCACCAGCCGGAACCTCTCCTACCTCGTTGACCTCGGCCGGTTTCGCGACGACCTCGTGCAACGGCTCGCTGGCGTCGTGCTCCAGATTCCGCCGCTTGCTCAACGGCCCGCAGACATCGAGCCCCTGGCTCTTCGCTTCCTGCGCCAGGCCGTGGGAGACAGGAGGCCACCGGAGGTATCGCCCCTGGTCTGGCCCTGGCTCACGAGCCAGCCCTGGCCCGGCAATGTTCGTCAGCTCAAGCTGGCGGTCGAGCGCGCGGTCGCGCTCGGCGAGAACGTCCTTTCGCCGCAGCACTTCGAGACCGGAGGCTCCAGTTTCCGCCTCTGCGACTCGGGTGTTCCGGAGGCTTGGCTCGAGAACAGGAGCTGGCTCCGGATTGAGCGGGAGATTCTGGCCTGGGCCGTCCGGCACTACGGCTCTATCCGAGCCGCAGCCCGGGCACTCCAGCTGCCTCGCTCGACCCTCGCCGGGCGCGCTAGCAAGCTCGAGATCAGGGCGAGCGCTCTCGCACGAGGCGCCGACATCCCGCTCACCGGCCACAACCCCAACCAGGAGTAGACCCATGACACCATGTGTGATTGTCGTCCAGTTTCTCGACGGTACCGTCGATGTTGTGGGGCCCTTCCAGAACGACCAGGAGGCCCATGAATGGCGGCGCATGCATCCGACCATTCCCCGCGGCCTGTGCAACGTGCAGCCGATTGAGGACCCCGCCAGCTACAGCTGGCCGAGGAAACGTCGGCGTCGTCGCACCGTCCGCCTGATCATCACCCCCTGATGATCGTCTCGCTCTCACGCCCCGCAGCCCAGGCGCTCCAGCTTCCCCCCCCAACCCTCGCTGGCCGCGTCAGCAAGCTCGAGATAAGCATCCGCTCCCACGCGCACCTCACCGACTCGGAACCCATCAACCGCAACCTCGACCAGGAGTAGACCATGGGACTCTGCGTGATCATCGTCCGCCTCTTCGGCCTGACCTGCGACATCGTCGGCCCGTTCGACAACGACGAGGAAGCCTACGACTGGGTGCGCAAGCACCCGAGCGTCACCCGCGGCAGCTGGGATCTGGAGCCCATCCGGGATCCGGCCAGCTACCGCAGGCCGAGGCGCCCTCGGCGCCGCCGCGCCATCCGCCTCGTCATCGCCAGGTGACGTCGGCGATGTGATGAGCCAGGTGGTCAAGCCTGGGCTCGTCGGAAAGGAGAACCACGACCTATGAGTGAATGGGTCAACTTCGCGGAGATCCGCGCTCGGGTTTCACTCGAGGACGTGATCTTCCGCCTCTACAAGATCGACACCCTGAAGCGTGTCGGCAACAAGCTCACCGGACCCTGTCCGGTCCACGGCGGCGATTCGCCCACGGCGTTTCGCGCCGACCTGGACAAGAACGTCTGGTACTGCTTCACCAAGTGCCGCAAGGGCGGCAACCAGCTCGACTTCGTCGCGGCCATGGAGAACATCACGGTCCGCGATGCGGCCCTCAAGATCCAGGCGTTCTTCCTCGGCAACGGGCCGGACAGGACCAGCACCGAACCGCCACCGAGTGGCACAACGATGCCGCCGGCTCCGCCCTCGCCCGTACCTGCATCACCGCCCGCCACACCCACCACCAAGCCCACCGACGAACTTCCTTCCCAGGAGAACCCGCCCCTGAGCATGACGTTGGACCTCAAGTCCGACCACCCGCACTTGATCGAATTTCGCAAGCTCAAGCTCGAAACCACCCAGCTCTTTGGGGTCGGCTACTGCAGCCGCGGCATCATGCGGGGCACGATCGCCATCCCGATCCACGACGACGATGGCCATCTGGTGGCCTACGCCGGCAGACGGCTCAAGCCCGTCGACATCAAGGAGTACGGCAAGTACAAGTTCCCCAAGGGCTTCCGCAAGGACCTCGTCCTCCATAACCTGCATCGGGCGAACGAGCACGGCTCCGACACCGGCATCGTCCTTGTCGAGGGCTTCTTCTCGGTCCTGAAGCTCCATGAGGCCGGGCTCCCGAACACGGTCGCGGCCATGGGCTGCGACCTGTCCGAGGCCCAGGCTCGGCTCCTCGCTGACGTCAAGGAGGTGATCATCATCTTCGACGGCAACGAAACCGGAAGAAACGGAGCCCAGGCAGCCAGGAAGCGGCTCGAGGACCTCAACGTCCCGGTCCGCCTCGTGCACCTGCCCGAGAACCTGGAGCCCGAGGATCTGCCGCCGAAAGGACTGCGCTGGCTGGTCAACGGCATGACTGGCCTGGACCTGGCCGAGGTGAGCTTCACCCTGCGCCAGCCGAAGGGAGGTGAGACACCCAAGACCTGATCGACCACGCATCCATCCGCACCACGTTCCCCGCCCATCCGTCCGGTAACACCAATCCCATCACCGATAGGAAGGACAAGCACATGAGCAAGAGCGAGAGGCTGAACGTGTACGCGCTCGTCGAGCGCGAGGAGAAGAAGACCATCTGGCTGCGCGTCGGCACGGCCTTCGTCAACAAGGACGACAGCATCAACGTCTACCTCGATGCCGTGCCCCTGGCCGGCAAGCTCCAGATCCGGCGTCCGTCCGACAACAACAAGGACGCGGACTCCGAGCAGTAGTCCGGCCGATGGCAGGGAAGACGTCTGGGAACCAGGATGAGCGCACATCCGTGCTGCTCATCGACGCGCTCGCGCGCATCTGGTCCAAGATCCGCGAGCTGCACCCGAGAGTTCCGGGAGTGGTCCTCCTGGCCGCACCTGCGGCCAGGGAGACCGTCAACGCACTTGGCTACTTCGCCGCCCTGCGGTGGAGCGCCAAGAAGAAAGGAGGATCGCACCTTCACGAAGTGGCCGTGGTGGCCGAGCACCTGAACCGTCCGGTCGAGGAGATCGTGGAAACCCTGCTTCACGAAGCAGCGCACGCCATGAACTTCGAGCTGGGCATCAAGGACTGCTCAGCCTCCCAGTACCACAACCAGCGCTTCCGTGATGCGGCCCTGCGCCTCGGACTCGAGGTCACGCAGGTCAGGCACTACGGCTACGCGCTCACCAAGATGCCGCCGGAGACGGCGGCCATCTACAAGGAGGAGATCGAGTCGCTCACCCAGGTCCTTGTGCACAGACGGCGGATGACGCCGTTCGGCACAGGACCGACGCCAAAGGGCGGAGAGGAGGGCGACGACAGTAACGACAACGACAACAGGCCACGCTCACGCAACCTGAAGGCCGTGTGCGCCTGCGGGTTCATCATTCGCGTGAGCAAAGCCACACTCGAGAATACGGTAATTCGCTGCGAGAGCTGCGGAAAGCCGTTTTACGTCGGCTAGTCTCAAGGAGCCAACCACCAGGGAGGCTCCTTTTCAATGCTGCATCAGCATCTCCAGGTCCGCCGAACTTGGCCGTGACTTGATTGGAGAGCGGGATTTCTGGTAGAATGCTAATAAGGGACGAATGTCCCTCGTGGGCTTCTAAGAAGGAGGTGTGAGAAGTCCAAGAGGGTACGGACTTCCTACTGACCAATCATGGTCAGAGCGCAACCCAAACGAGGTACTAATGAAGGAAAGGAGTGCCATAGGAGGCCATTCTCGTTTTTCCAAAGAGTCAGACCATGCATCCGCGCAGACCGCAAACATACCCAACCCAGATGTCGCGCGTGTGCCTGACCGTGACGAGCACCGCACGAAGCAGCACCAATATGCCCGGCCCCCCGTTGCGCGGCCCCTTCCCGACGCGCTCGTGACAACCTCGGAAGCGTTCGTCGGTCTGCTCGTGCGGGTGCGCTGCCTCGCAGGTGGATTCTGCTACTCCGGGCCAGTAGTCTGGAGAATAAGCCCAGGCTTCCTTCGCGCGGAGGACATTGCCTCAATGTGGCATGGTGACCAATTCGGATCCTCGGATCTAGCCTTGGGCGAGCTTCTCCGCCCGGAGCACACGCCCGACTCGCTGGCAATGTTCATTCCACGATGGTTCGTTGACGCCGTCTCCCTGCGACTGACTCAGGAAGCCGCCGTGGTTGCTGCGAAGATCTCTCATCTTGGACTGCCCGCGGCGCTCCTCCTACGTCGAGCGACTCTATCCATCATGCTGGCCCTCCTTCATTCGTACGCCCTGACGTTCGGGGAGCCGCTATCATTGCTTCCCTTTTGGATTCGGACAGGGACCATCCTCCGTGATGGAAGACGGATCCAACTGTCCAGCGGACGAGATGGCCCGCTACTCAGGGCCGTCCAGGACGACTCGAGTGACGACACCCACACGATTGCATTTCCTCTCGTGTGTGGCGCGTTCAAGGAGTGGACGTAGGCTACCGAGACCCCGCAATCGTGGGGTCTCCTTTTCTAATTGCCTATTGGCATCTACCTTCAGAGGGGGGGACAGGTTGCCTCTCGGCCGCGAACGCCTTCTCCACAACCTCGCGCAGCACTAATCCCTTCCCGAACTCGCGAAGCGAGGTCACGATTGGAGCAGAATACCCATACGACACGCGCCTGTACGCGCTTGGTACGGGATAGAGAATACGCACCGCCGGGTGCTTGGACCAGTAGAAGTACAACCCAAGACATTGGATCTTGGTGCAGATTGGTACCACCACGATTCGTGGTTGAACTCGCCACAGTCGAAGAACACGTTCGCGATGCTGAGCGATGATATCGCGCAAGCGTGATGAGAAGTCGCGTGGTGAAAGGCTGGGCACAAGTTCGGCAAACACGTTGTGATGTGCAAGCAGTGGACGATTGACTTCCAGCGCAGTCGTCACGTAGGTCATCGCTACTTCCGGTTGCGTCCAGGGGACGCCTATGGCGGCAACCGCTATTGCAGGGTCGAGTTCGAGCATGGTTGACAGTCCGCGATCCCCCTCGTAGCCCGCAAGTATGACGGCGAGCAGGGGGGACTGAGGGCTGCAAAGACCCTCGAATCCAAGCACAGCAACACATTGACGGTGACCAGTACCGGACTCGCCCTGAGCATGTGCCGTATGTCTGGAGCCGCCAACATAGACGACATGGCTGATGCGGCCGTACAGCTGATGCAGCAATCGCAGTATGTGGAGCTTGGTCAGACAGGAAATATCAAGGACTATCTCCTTCGCGTCTCCAGCACAGGCCGCGACTGACCTGACAATCTGGATCTGTGACGAGATGTCACTGCGTATTACCTCATGCCGCACGCCCGCGTCAGCGACCATGAAATCGCATCGATTGACATTCGCTATCAGTGCCGGTACCAGCTCCTCGGCTGTCTGATCATAGCGAATCGACAAGACGAGGTCGGGTCTGAAGTTCGACAGGCCGTACTCAAGTGCAGGCGCACACCGCTCCTCGAAGCTGTACGCATGCACCAAGACTCTAGATGCGTTCGTCATTGGGGACCTCAGACTCGCCAGCGAGAGGCAGCTGCATTTGAAGCGCGTCCGAGGGCAAGAGTGCCGCGAGGAACCCCTGCGGGTTCTCAACAGCCAGCTTCAAGTGCTTGGCCTGTAGTTCTCTCTGATGATGGTCCTCCAAGCTCAAATGGTACCGAGGGCACAGCAGGCGATGCAGCCGGTACGCGCTCATCGGAGTCAGCTGCGCTGGCGATAGGGACTGCCGGAGATTGGCACGCTGTAGTACTCCCAGCGTCAAGCAACCTTCAAGCAGTTCCCGAGTCGCCACGTCGAGATTTCCCGGGTCGGTGACGACGAAGCGGAGCGTCCTTTGAGATGTCTTCTCGGCGCGGCGCTTGCTGTACTCCGCCAGACTATCGAGCAAGATTCCTATGCGATGGCCGGCGGCGCCTCCCCTGCGAGTCTCAGACGAGAAGACGTGCGAATGGTCGCTGATGACGCGACTCTGAATACGAACGTCAATGGGAGACGACAGGCGCTTGGGCTCGACGTTGACGCTTCCTTGTGCGTCGGTGACGATGTCTTTGCACAGCTCGAGGAACTTCGAAATGTGACCAGATGAAAGCCGGACGATTTCGTTGAAGCCTGCGTACCCGCTCTCCGGGGGAGTCTCAAACGCAGGCAGAAGCTCCCTTATCGACGCAAGCGCAGAGCCGAAATTGGAGAGGCGTCGGTTGGCGATGTCCTCAACGTAATGGGGATATCGTTGGCTTGCGCCCCCGAAGAGCAGCTCATGGTCAAGGTCCGCAATTCGATAGTCTTCATTGGGCTGCAGGGTTCCGAGAGCGGCTCCCGACAACGCGGAGTATGCGCACGCAACCTTGACGTCGAACCTCCTTGCGGAGATCCAAGAAGCGATGGGATCGAACTGCTCATCGGAGCCCTCGAAGTCGTCGATCATCAGGACGAGGCGTTGGCGTGCAAGCGGTGGAACCTGTGCGGTGAGAAGAGATACCAGGTCAGAAACGGTGGTGGCCCCAGTACAAGCAGACGCATCAATCCTAGAGCGGTCAATCAGAGAACGGGCCTTGCGGATCTCGAACGGTAGGTGTTGGAGAGGAACCTCAGCCGCATCGTCGGTCAAGCGGAGCAGGACGCAAATATCGCGCAGTGTTCGGGCTCCGGCGAGCAATGTCGGGAAACGATTGCACACCGCGCACAGGCACTCCATGATGCTCTCTGCTACGACTAGGTTCAGGTAATGCTGATAGAAGAGCCGCCATTGGCCGGGGTTCTCTTCGGTCAGTCGTTGAGTAGCCATCCGGATATCGCGTCCGAGCTTCACGTAGACGGCCAGGGTAGCAAGTGCGGACGGGTCCGCCATCGTTTCGAGGTGCCCCCGCGTTGTGAGGGCTCGGAGAAGCATGGATTTCCCGGTGCCTCGCCCTCCGAGCAGGATTGTGTTGCCCGGCGACGTGACCGTGCCGGTCACGGTCGGGTGGTTAATGAACAAACTCACAACTAGGGAGTCATCTGGAATCTGGTCTGTTTTCCAAAACAAGAACGGATTGGTCGCCTCGGGCAGGGTCTCCTTCTCATGACGGGCCAAGGCGCGCCCCACTACGGGCTCGTTTGTTTGAAGTGCCTGCGTGTGACTTCGCAGCGCGCGGAAGAACTCACTCGCATTCATGGGTACTGGTACTACTTCGGCGAGCTCGCGAAATCGTCCTACATCCTCGAGATGAGGATGAGGATTGACGACGAAGAGCAGCGGTTTCTGACCAGAGGCTTTCAGGGAGAGAAACCACCGTATGCAGTTGGCATCGCGGCCACGGAAGCCAACGAACACGAGGGGACCGCCTACGCAGAGCGTGACGATTCTCGGCAGTACGAGTTGCAGGTACTTGACGCATCTCTCCTCGATGTCAGAGTCGGTAAGACAATAGGGGCCCGCCCGGTTGATGCACCCATATATTTTGTAGAGCTTGCGACTAGTCGGTCGCTGGTCAGCCTGAGGAATATCCTGATCGCAGGTCACCACTTCTAGGTGCGTCGAGTCGTGTACCGTCTCTAGGAGCGTGTCATAGTTGGTCGTGACGATGTTGTCGATTCTCTCCAAGTCACGGAATAGCTCATAGGGCTGGCGACTCGCGGCCTTCTGGCTCTCCTTCAGTGTGTTCTGAACGAACGCGTCAAGTTCCACCCTCATGCGTCCCGTGCCGAGGAACCGCTCAGCGACCATCCCGAGGTCGTCCGTAGGGGGAAGCTCGAATCTCTTCGCGATTAGGCGAGCAAGTTGAGCCGCGCTCGGAAGGCCCGCGTCGATGCCGACGCCAGCACCGAGGAAGAACATCAGCCTGCCTTGCCTCAGGTAGTCGGCCAAGATGCGGACGGGATCGGGTACTTGGCTCATGAAGCACCCCCTTACAGAGGCAGCCTATCATGGTCAAGGAGCCACGTCAGCTGCGTGAGGAAGTTGGCCGGATGCCGGCTTGGCCAGGCAGGATGCGCGTGTAATTCCAATTACATGCTATTATGTGATTGACACGGGCAAGCGAGCGCGTAAGCTCGGAGCCGTGATTCCAATTCCTCCCCAGGATATGAATGAACTGGCTCGGTCCTTTGAGGGCTATCTGCGCGTCGAGCGCGGCCGTAGTCCGATGACCATCAAGCGCTATCTCTCGACCCTCACCAAGTTCGCCGCCTATATTGACGCGGAGAACGCGGACCTGGTTCTTGAGAAGGTGGTCAAGGCCGACCTGGTCAAGTTCCTGCGGCAGTCAGCCGGCGACGGTAATGAGCCGTCGCGGACCACCTGGAATCTGGCCCTCGCTTCGCTTCGCTCGTTCTACGAGTATCTGTTCAAGACGGAGGTCATCAACGTGAATCCGGCCATGCGTATCGACCGGCTCAAGACCAATCTTCGAGAGCCGACCCCTCTGTCCCTGGACGAGTACCTTGCCCTGGTCGAAGCAGCGGAGCAGCTATCAGCCAAACCTGTGCGTTCGCGGAACGCGGTCATCATCCACGTCCTGTTTCACTCCTCGCTCCGCGTGCGTGAGGTCTGCTCGCTCAACCTCGACCACCTGGACTTTGACAATCGATGGTTTTCAAACATCAGGACTAAGGGAAGCAAGTGGCTGTCGCTTCCCTTCAGCGACCTGGTATCGGCCGCCCTTGAGCGCTATCTCAACGATCGCACTCATCTGGCGGCCAACAAAAAAAACGGCGAGCCCGAGCTCGCCCTGTTTCTCTCCACCAGAGGCACCCGCCTCTCAATCCGCGCCATCGAGGAGATGGTCACAAACTGCGCCCAGCAAGCGGGGATCTCTCGTTCGGTCGGCCCCCACCTGGTCCGCCACTCTGGGGCCACCGGAATGTCCGAGTTGGGTACCCCGCTATCCGTTGTTCAGGAAATCCTCGGCCACGCGTCAGTATCGACGACCCGTCGCTATGTCCATGTCCGCGACGTTGCCAGGCGAAACGCGGTTGATTCCCTCGGGAAGGAGGTCACGAAGCGACTTCGTGACCGAACTCGCAGGCCGTCTCGTCGTTCCACCAGCACACCCGACGTCGGATTCAACGAGCAGTAGCAAGACGAGCGGATAGGATATCGATGGACAGGCACCATGGCTTCCGATAGCATCGCAGCAATCCACTAGGAGGCCTGACGAGAATGGCGCGTCCACGAAAAGGTGATTTCAAGGCCGAGCTTCGACCAATCGTTGAAGACTTCGTCGAGCGCATCGCGCAGTTGATGCAGACTCGCGCTCGTGATGAGATGAGGGGCAAGCTCGAGGTTCTTCTCGAGGAGACTCCGCCCATCGCGACCAAGGGAACCAGGGGACGCAAGGGCCCGCGCAAGGCCAAGCCTTGCAGGGTTCCCGACTGCGGCAAGCCCAGCAAGGGCCCGCGCTTCAACTTCTTCTGCGCGGACCACTGGGAACTCCCAGCCGAAGAGAAGGCCAAGATCGTGGCCGCGGACAAAGCCGCCAAGAAGGCCGCCAAGGCTTCCGGTCGGACTGGCGGTGAGCAAGCCGGCTCTGGCGAAGGCGCAGCAGCCAATGGCACCAAGCCAGCCGCCAAGCGTGCCGCGACCAAGAAGGTCGGCAACGCCAAGAAGCGACGCAAGTCAGCCAAATCCTAGATCGGCCGACCGCGTGTAATTGGAATTGTCCGCAATAGTTAGTGGGTGTGGATAACTCCACAGTGAATTGCGTGCCCATAAGACCAGGAGGGAATGACAACGCAAGGCTTATAGCTCTATCCGGATTCGTCACAACCAACGGCAATGCAGGTCGCGAAAGGGGAAACAGTCATGAGGGTGTGTAGCGTCACTATCCTATCCGTAGTCCTCGCAGTGGCAGGCATAGGGTGCGGGCTGATGAGCGACGGATCGAAGGGCTCGTCGACGCCTGCCGCAAGTTCGGCCAAGCCGGCCTCTCTCGACGCTTACCAAATGGCACCCTACAAGAAGCTCGGCAGCGAGGCGTTCGTCGACGAGTACAAGGGGAAGTACATTCGCTTCAAGGCCATGTTCATTGGCGAGTGGACAATCGTCAACAACTACAAGCTCGGCGGGATTGAGACCGATGGCCGTGTCTTCGTGAACCACCGCGATGCCGACTACCAGACGACCGCCACGCCCCTCGGCCCGAGTGATTCTGAGTTTCCGCCGTTCGTCCTCTCTGTGCCCAAGAGCGCCAGCGACTTCGTCTATTCCTCGAAGCGCGGCGACATCATCGAGGTCTGGGGGAGGGCTGAGGAGGCCAACGTTCCGGGCAAGCACACTGTGCACATCCTCGTAGATAGGATCCAGAAGCCGTAGCGCCGCGAGGCTCGCCGGGATTCCTACAGGCGGGCCAGGGGGCCCGACAGGCCACACCATCCCTCCCTGCTCTCCCATCAAGGCTGCAATTCTCGTAGCTGGCCGAGTGCTCCTAGTCGCCCCGAACGCGATCTCGCTTGCCGTGGCCGCATGACGGTGCGTAGGATCGAATCAGGCTCCACGGAGCCTGGTCGCCGGCCAGCTGCCCCCCAGGCTGGTCGGCGGCCACTTCCTCGGAGGCAGATTCTCCCTCAAGCAGAGAGGCCCTCCTTCCGATGAAGATGTTCGTGGCCAGGGACTCGGGGCCAACGCGGATCATCGTCGATGCCGTCCCTCCGACAGGTGGGCAGGCTTGCAGATCGACATTGCGGCGAAACTCAAGGGCGCGAGGTCAAGATGGCTTGGGTCACTGAATTCGATCTCAATGGCAAACAAGTCGTCCTTTTCGTCGTGAGCGTGGTGCCGCCGAGCGAGCTGGGCATGCTGGAGTACTCCGACCCGCTGACAGGGACGAGGAAGAGGTTCAGCGGCAACATCCTGACTTGGCAGGAGCACACCGGATCGTGCCCTGACGGTGCAGCGCTTGCGCATCCGGTCCATGAATAGGAGGCAGGCAGGGAGACACGCTTCTTGCCCCGACGCGCCCGAGAACCGACCGCGGCGCCTTCTCGCTTGCCCCCCAGGGCTGTGTTCTTGTAGCTGGCGGAGCCGCTCCTTGTCGGCGCGATCGCGATCCCGCTTGCTCGGTCCTCATCGCCGCGCGTAGGGTCGAATCAGGCTCCATGAAGCCTGGTCGCCTGCCAGCCGCCCCCACAGGTTGGCAGGCGACCGATGTTTCTCTCGCAGGAGCGGACCGCTGTGTCACTAGGGGACGCCGCTTCTACGACAAGGACGATCACTATTCCTGAGAAATGCAGGTCCTCATGCGCCAGTATTCCTGAAGCGCCAGTGCAGCGAGGTTCATCCATTGACGGCCGCTATCGTCCTGACGCCAGTTGGCGAGTAAGTTGAAAACTGAGCGCCTGTCAGTGCTAATCCAGTCCAAGCGGCCGTGCTCGAACACCGCTTGGCAAGCCTCGACGCGTTCCACTATCTGGCTCTCAGGGAGTCGGGCGCGAACGTGCGCCACGACGTGTACCAGAGGGCCATTGAGATTGTACCCGAACCAGGATACCTGTATGGGGCCGTGCTCACTTGGCATGAGTCCAACTTCCTCGTTCAAGCAGCGTTCTGCCAGATGAACTAAATCCTCCTGATAACCAGAAACCGCAAGCGGCGAGACCATAGTTTCATTCGGGCCAATGGTCCACATGTTCTGTGACGTTCTGACTGAACGTGAGCGTTTGATGGCGAGCAACCGACCGCTACTCGCCAATACCACTACATTCATGGCAATCACGGACCGCGGGGCGCGCCTTACCACGTCGCGCGGGGCGCTCGTTCGGAGACGCTGCTCCACATGGCTTCTTTCGTCACTTGTCATGCAGGCGTTGGCGGCCAGGAAGTCGCCATAGACGCTCGGAGCAATGTACATTCGAAAGACTTGGCCCCGCACACTTTCGCGATGATCGATTTCGTAGTCAACGAGATGGGAGGACGGACCTCCGGGATCGGTGACGTCCTTGGTTGCGTTGGCCAGTCGTTTGGGATCCACCCAGTCCTGTGTTGAGGGCGGGTGGACGACCACTACTTCCTGCCGATCACGCGTGAGCTGCCTTGCCGGAGACCAGCGGTTGAGGCAGATGAGGTGCTCCTGCTCGGGTTCAAACAACGGCAGCTCGCCAGTAGTCACCTGATCAGCAACCGCAGAAGCCGCCCGCCCTGTTCTCTGCTGGCGCGGGTTAGGCAAGCCGCGCCTTAGGGGGCCGCCGATTTTTCTCACCGCCAACCGCTGTGGTCGTTCGTGGAGAAGATGTCGGAACTCCCGTTGTTCTCCGGGAGTGAAGAGGAGCCTGTGGTACTTGGACCCAGCCTGCTTGATCGCATTACCCCCTTCAAACGCTTCCCACTTGCGAGCAGAACTCGCAATGCGAAACGCTTTGACTTCCTCCTCAGTGAAATTGCCCTCGATGTACTTTGAGAGAAGCTCGAAAACCGCGCGTCGGCCTGCCTTCTTGTTGGCTACCGCGGCCCAGATGACCATCTGACGTACGCCCTCGGCTATTGTTGTCTCGCGATTCTCCTTGGCCAGGGCAATGACGCGTTTTGCAAACCGATGCTGGTGTTCGGTAGCTCCCGCAGCATGCACCCCGTTGAGAGTTGCCTCTCGTCTGCGACCGCTGCCGTGATGGAGTGTCGTTGAACTGCTCCTGATCTTCACGCTGCGTCGACTGCCAGAACCTCGGGAACCGCGAGACATCGATTCGTTCTCCTCGGTATCCGCTTACCAGAAGCTTACCACGCACTGACCGTGTACTTACCTTCGCGCGCGCGGGCTCGCGGAAAATGAACGCATACGAAAAAGCACCCTCTGCGCGAGGGTGCGACGAACAAGGAGAAACGCGAACGGATATCAACGAGTGAAAATGTGAGGAGCCGCGACTCGGCGCAACGGTGTTAGAGCACCGCCGCTAAGGAACGGCACACGCAACCCCCTTACAGGCAGGAGGATGCACATGCAGCACCGACCGAAGACGCGGCCCCTCGGGCTGGGCGTCAAGTACCCGCGCAACCCGAGTGGCCACATTCCGGCAACCTTATCCCACATGTACCACAATGTGGGCTCCTTCGTCAATCACCCCGCTGTGGATAACTCTCCCTGCTTCTTGGTCATGCTGTCGACCGTTGGCCTGTTGCTGGCTTGTCTGTTCGCCGCCGGCTGCATGCCTGACGCCCCGTTGTCGCCGGCCTCGTCCGACACCGTCGGGTCATTGGCGTCTCCGTCCTCGCCAGCATCCACCACCTCCCCGATTTCAACGAGGAAGCGGCGCGAGGTGGGGGTGCTCGTGCATGTTGTCGACCAGAGCACATCCACCTCGGCCGACTGGCGCTGTGAGGAGGTGCTCGCCCGTGTCATCTCCACGATGAGCCTGCCGGGCATACGCGCGCTCGATGTCATGGTTCTGGGCACCGGCGGAGCATTCAACAACGAGCCGAGCATCATCGTCCCATGGATCCGCTTCCGGCCGCGTCACGACCCCTTCACTCCCGGCGACAGCATCGAGGTCCAGCGCCAGCGCTACCTCAAGGACATCCACGCCCAGTGCTCGGCGCACATTTCGCGGACCCACAGCTCGCCGATTTTCACGGCCATCGCCCGCGGGGTGGAGAGCCTGCGCGCGCACTGCTCGGAGGTGGAGCGCTCCGGCGATCGGTGCACCCGCAAGCACGTCTCCGTCGCCTCGGACATGCGCGAGAACGGCCAGGCGTCGATCACAGCGCGCCTCTACCGGCGCCACCCGCGCTTCTCCACCGGCACGCTGCCGGTGATTGAGATCGACAACGACATCACCCTCAGCATCTGCGGGGTCGCCAACTACTCGGACACCGATTCCGTCTCCGGCTCGCGCCTGCGCGCCGTCTGGACCGAGGTGTTCAGCAACCGGCTGCCGGCCTTCGACGCTGCCTGCGCCCGCACCTCGGTGCAGTGATGACCGACACGTCTGCTCCGGTCCCACTGGTTCTCGGTGCCGACACTTCCGAGAGCTACTCCGTGATTGTGCCGTCGGCCACGGCACAGGACGTTCACGACGTAGTCGGCCGTGTGGCGTCCTGCACACCCTCACCTCAGCTCGCCAGGGAGGTCGAGGCCTACGCCGTCGCGCAGGTCGAAGCTGGCGCCCCGCTTTCGCTCGAGGAAAGCCGCATCACCGACCAGCTTCAGCGCGCCAACCTGAGCGTGCTTGATCATCTCCGCGTTCGTCTCACCGACGCCGCCGAGGCGGCCAGAGACGCCTACTACCGGGCCCGGAGCGCCACCTCCCAGTGCCTCAAGGGACTGCCCTGGCTTTGGCACCTGCTCATCGTGGCCGGCGGCCTTGTCTTTGGCGCCTTCGCCGTCCGCGCTGCGACCTACGTGCTCTCGCTTCCGATGGAAGGAGTTGTCGTTCGACCGGCTCTGGACTCGGGTGCTCTCGATCCATCGGCCGAGTCGTGGCGGATGGCGATCAACATGTCGCAGGCGTTCGCCATCATCGCTGTCGCGCTTCCGATCGGATCCGCGATCTCGACCGGCGGCCGGTTGCATTGGTTCCTGAAGGTGCTGTGCATCCTCGTCGACCTTCTGTTCTCGGTCGCCTTCGCCGGCATCCGCTCCGAGCGCGGCTTCACTACCACGGCCATCTACTACACCGCCTTCGAGTTCGTCACTGTCTTCGGCTCCGCCATCTACGCCTTCGCGCTGGGCTCGATCCTCAAGGTGCATACCGACAGGAACGAGAAGAGGAAGCTGGCCGAGGCCGAGGAGGCGGCTTCGAAGCTCGAATACGAGGACAAGGTCCACGAGGCGCGGGCGGGCGACGAGGCGTTCGTCAAGCAGTACGACATCGTCGCGGCCCGCGAGCAGGCCGATGTCCGCCTGCCGCGCATCAAGGCCCTGCAGGCGGCCGTGGCCCGGAGGGAGTTTCTCGTCGCCCACGCCGAGATTTCCGAGCATGCAGTGGGCGGCCTCGTCGACGAGCTCGACGACACCGCTATTCGCGACCACCTGACCCAAGAGCTCGCCGAGCTGACGCAGAAGGAAGGAAACCATGTCAACGCTTGATGTTGAGGATCCGATCTTTTCACCTTTGGCTCGTCTCGATTCGGCTGAAGTGCTCAACGCGCGGCGGCGCATCTTCGTGGCGCGGCTCAAGCGCGTGCTCGCCCGTCTGGTCGCCGAGGCACTCATCGACGAGTCCCGGTTCAAGATCAACGCGGCCGAGGATGCCGCTGCGATGCCCTGGCGGCCGTCACGCCCGCGCACCTCGTGGTGGCGCCGGTTCAGAGCAAACATCGGCCTCGACTCCGCCCAGCCCGTGGATGCCAGCGCGGGCGATCGGCTTTCCCTCGCCGAGGCCCGCGTCAAGACGGCGAAGGCGCAGCACGAGCGTCTCATCCACTTCGATCTCCCCGAACTGCTGCGCCGGGCCGAGGAGACCGCCGACTCCGTCGAGAAACTCGACGGCCGGACCGCTGGGGTTCAGCCGGACCAGGACGCGCAGCCGCCGAAAAACGGACGCCGGGCCAGCGGCCAGTCGCAGGTGCGGAGCTAGATCATGCTCGGCTGCATCCTGCTCATCGGCATCGTTGTCGGCGGCATCTTGATGATGCTTGGCTTCACCTCGGCTGCGAAGCGCCTGGGCGTCGTCATCCTCCTCCTCGCGCTCGCTGGCCCTCTCGTCATGGCCGTCGTCGACGGGCTTCACTGGGTCCGCCTCGATTGGCTCGCGTGGGCTGTCGTTCCGCTGCTTGTCCTCGGCTTCATCGTCGCCTTCGTGCAGTTCACCAACCGTCGGCGGGCGGTGAACAAGTGGCTCGGCGAGAAGAAGACCTCGGCCAAGACCCGGCTGGACAGCGATGACGCTTGATTTTTCCAACCTTCGTCTCATCTTCCGTCGGGGCGGGGCCACGAGTGAGCCAGTCGCTCCGGCGGAAGATGAGGTCGTCATCGGCTACACCGAGAACAAGCGACCCGTGACCCTCGGCAAGCCCTCGCAGGACCGAGGGCACCACCACCTTGTCGTCGGGGCCACCGGGTGCCACAAGACGGTGCTCCTCTCTGCAGCCCTCGCCACTGAAGTCGCCCGAACGCCCAGAGAGGAACTCGGCTTGGTGCTCGTCGATCCTAAGGGGGATCTGCTGACCTTTCTCCATGCGCTGGCCGCCTGCGCCCCAGACCGGCTCGCCGACTGCGTTGTGATCGACCCCTTTGCCGTCAGCCCGTTCCCGTTCAACCTCACCAGGCTGGACCGCACCGGCGTCCCGCTCGAACTCCGCGCGCTTGAGCTTGCGCTCCTGTGCGCATCGCTCAGCACGGAACAGGGCAGCCAAAAGAGCCTCGGCGCCGGCAGCCGCCAGATCGACGTCACGCAGAACGTCCTCGCGGCCGTTCTCGCTGCCGATCACGCCAAGGCGAATCCCACCTGGGCCGTCGACGCGCTCGTCGCTCCTCGGGGCAAAGGGTTGAAGCAGTTGGCTGAGTTTGCCGCGGGCGCGGGCCGGGCCAAGCAGTTCCTCGAGACCGCCTTCTTGAGTGACGAGCTCGCGGCGTCGTGCGCTGCGCGTCTCCGCCTGGCCTTCACGGCGTCGACCGCGATCGAGCGCATGATGGCTGCAGACACCTCAGTCCAGTTTGCGGACCTGACTGCACCGGGTCGCATCGTGCTCATCGACTGCAGCCGCCCGACCGCCGGCCTGAGCGCCCTGCAAATCTACTGGGCCAGTCTGCTCACCCGGCTCCTTCTCTCCCACCTCATCCAAGCCAGGCCATGCCCGTCCCGAGGACACCACCACCTGAGAATCGTCGTTGACGAGGCGCCCATGGTACTTAACTCGACGATCGTGGCCGAGGCGGTCAACACCTTGGTCACCACGGGCCGTTCGCGCAACCTGTCCATCGTTCTCATCTGTCAGGGCACGAGCCAGATCCAGGACCCGGCCTTGCTCTCGATTCTCGTCGGCAACACCACGCGCATCGTGGGCCGATGTTGCGCCAAAGATGCCGACCTCCTTGCCCGCGATGTTGCGCCCGGCGCCGGCGTTGACGAAAGCGCGTCGTCGGTCAGGGCACGCGTCAGTTCGTCGATTTCGAATCTCGCCGACGGTGAGTTCTATCGCTTCGGCCCGGGTCGAAGGGAGAGGTTCACCAACATCCAGGTGGACATGAACGCCTGGAAGACGGCGGCCCAGCGCCACGCCGCGGCGATCGGGGCGGCCAGGAACCGGCTGGCCATGCCGCCGGATTTCAGTCCTCGCGTCAGTCTCGCCGACGCCCTGGCCGAGCGTCGGGCTCAGCAGAAGAGGCAGGACAAGTCCTCGCCGAGCAAGTCGCGACCGCGCTCCGGCTCCGCTGCAACCAGCGACGAGTCGACGGGGCCTAAGCCGAAGCCGCGCTCGAGGTGGGGCTGATGTTGAAGACCGTCCTCGTCATGCCGCTCAAGCTGCTCTGGTGGACCATCAGGATCACCGCCCGGCTCGCACTCCTTCTGCTCGAGTCCGCCTTCTGGTTGTTCCATGCGGTGCGGTGGCTCGTCACCATCGCCGACGACTTCTTCAAGGCGAAGCGCTTGATGCCTGCCGGGGAACTGCACTGTCCGCGCGGTCATCTGGTCCTGCCGGCTCGCGAGAAACAGGTGGCCAAGTGCGAGGCCTGCGGCTGGACGTTTGAGGCGTCTGGGTTCGACATCCTCGTGTGCAAGAACCCCGAGTGCGTCAGCCCTCAGACTTCGTACATCAACTGCCCCACCTGTGGTCTAAGCGTCCGCAATCCTTATAGGCTTGGTCGCCCATGAGCGTGCGTGCGGCCAAGCGGTCGAGGACGGTCCGGTGCAAGGGTAAGCACGGCCTCGAGATCACCGAGCGCGACACCGCTATTCTCATCCTCCTCGGCAACGTCCGGTTCGCCACTCCGAACCAGATCAGTCGCGAGCTGTTCTCGAGCCTCGACCGCTGTCGCCGACGCCTTCGACAACTCTTCGACGCCGGCTACATCGTCATCACGATCTCCTCCTCGCGCCACCCGAACCTCGTCTCGCTCACGAAGGCCGGGCTTGACGTCGCCAGCCAGGCTGCGCCTCACGTCGCAGACCGGCTCAGACTGGCTGGTGCCATTAGGCTCGCCGGCATCGAGCACCACTTGCTGTGCACCGACATTCGGCTCTTTGCGGTCGCTCTCGGCGAGCTTCGGCATGCGCCCCTGGCTCGCTGGGCCAACGCAGGCGGCGACCTCGTCCGCGAGCTCGATCTTGCTCGCTTCCACATCCAGCCCGACGCTGTCGCCCAGTACACCATCAATCCCTCCGGAGACGCGATCCACATCGCCATCGAAGCGGACTGCGCCACGCAGTCGGTCTCCTCGGTCCTCGTCGGCAAGCTTCGGCGCTACGCTCAGGCTGCCGCGCAGACGAGTCTCGACGCTCTGTGGTTGGTGACCTCCGGCGGGGAGCAGCGGCGGGCGAACATCGACGCATTGTTGAACCAACAGGGACTCGAGCAGTTCGTGCGGGTGCTGTCGCGCGCGCACGTCATCGCCCGACCGGTTCGGGAGCTGCCGGCGCGCGGGGGGAGTAGGGCCGTTCAAGGCCCTATTACGACCTCCTTCCTCGACTCTGATTCTAGTTGCACCTCGCGGTGTTCAAACACCGAGGGTCGCAGTCGGTAGGCGGGCCGATGGGCGGGTTCGATAGGACGGGCGGACACGAACACCGACGGTCGGCCTACTCGCCGCGCGCCCGGGAACCCCAGCTCGTCGATCTTCCGCTCATCATCGACATCATCCGTGAGGTTCTGCGTGAGGAGCTCAGCGCGTGTGCTATGCTCGCAGCGACTGAACTCCCGTCGCGCCGAAGAGAGGAGGGTGAACAATCATGGCGCGACCCAAGGAAGGACCACGCGTCCGAGGTCCGTACCGCTACGACGGAGGACGACGATGGCGAGTCGACGTTTTCAAGGGCAGAGGCGAGGAGGATCCTGAGCTCCACTACTACGAGACGGAAAAGGAAGCTCGGCAGGTAGTCCAGTCGCTGAGAAGAGCGATGGGTCAGCAGCAGGACCGCACCATCGACGACGCCTTGAAGGAGTACGAGCGGCACATGCGGGAGAAGGGGAACAAGCCGAAGTCGATCACGGAGACGACCCGCAGACTCCGACTCTTCTTCCCGGACCTCGAGATGCCGCTCGCCGCGTTCAACTCCAGCCGCGCTCAGACGTACTACGACGAGCTCTGCCAGCGACCAACGATGCAGCCGAAGCGGCAACAGGTCGACGGAGACGAGGTGGCGTCGCTGCGTGAACAGAAGCTCTCGTGGCGCGACATCTGTGCCAAGCTCAAGTGCGGTCGGTCGGCTGCGATGCGCGCGCTAGAGCAGCGAGGCCAGCCCGAGCCCGAGTCCCGCAAGCTGTCAGTCGACAGCCATCGCAACATGCTCGCCGAGGCCAAGTCGTTCACCCGCTGGTGCACGGAGGACAAGCGCTGGCTCAAGGCGAACCCCCTCGAGGCCGTCAAGGGCAAGGGCAAGCGCAAGCACGGCAAGCTGCAGCTGCGCATCGACGAGACGCGCAAGTGGGTCGCCAAGGCGCTCGAGTTGGCGGGGCAGGGCGAGGAGGGCGCGATCGCGGCCCTGCTCACGCTGTACCTCAACCTGCGCTGCAGCGAAGTGGTGACCCGAGTCGCGCGCGATGTCGACGACAACGGCCGGGTGCTCTGGGTGCCGGACAGCAAGACCGAGAAGGGCAAGCGTACGCAGGAAGTCCCGCCGGAGTTGCGGCCGTTCCTCTTGCAGCTCACGTCGGGCAAGACCGCCGATGCCAAGCTGTTCGGCTGTGCCTCGCGCGACTGGCCGCGTCATTGGGTGCAGCGGATCTGCGCCTTGGCGGGAGTGCCCGTCGTCTGCGCTCACGGCATGCGCGGCACTCACTCGAGCATCGCGCACGCCTTCGGCTTCACGAGCCGCGCCGTCGCCGACGCGATGGGGCATGAGTCCGAGAAGACCACGATCGAGAGCTACACGGACCCGTCGGTCGTGGCGAACGCGCAGCAGAAGCGCATGCTGCAGGTCCTGAATGGGGGCCGAGCTTGACAACGAAACGTCTCGTTTCGTTGTCAGCGGGCCCGGACAACAAGAAGGGGTTTCGCATCTCTGCGAAACCCCTTCTGTTCCGGTGGAGCTGAACGGGATCGAACCGTCGGCCTCCTGAATGCCATTCGTCGGGAAAGCAGGGGGCTACGAGTAGTTGTCAGGTGGTTTCGTTGTCAGCCGCGACGGGAGTTCAGTCATTCTCGTGGCTTATAGCTGACAAGGATTCGTTCGGTGACCAATCCTAGCATGGGGTTCAGCAGTTGTGGTGATCGGGTTGTCGTCGTGCAACACCGCGGACTGTCACGCGGAGACGCGATCTCCGTCGGGAGCATGGTCTTCACCTGCGGTGGGACTTGAAACCTGAACGGATGATCTGTAGCTTGGCCGGCATGTGGTACTTGAACCTGAGCGGCTTGAACATGAAGCTCGGCCCCTTCACGACCGAGGGCCTCCGCGATGCGCTGAGCAAGGGCGTGCTGCGCGCGGATACGGTGGTCGAGGACACCGGGGGCCGCCGGTCTTCGGTCGGTGACATCGTGGGCGCACCCGGGACGTCGACCCTGGAGAACGTCATCCTTGGGGCACTCGCCGTGGGAGGGGCCGCCGCCATCCTCCACAGCATCTTCGGCAAGAAGTCGCGCGTTGGAATCTCGAAGGAGGAGCGGAACAGCATCCTTCGGTCGGGGCGCGTACACGAACGGCAGGGCGCCTTGCTCGTCTGCATGGACCATGTGCCGGCTGCCTGCCCGCCCCCGAAAGTTGGTAGACGGCGGCCCGATCTGGTCGCCTACTACGACGACAAGATTGTCGCGGAGGAGCACGAGACCATCGCGACCGTCTTCAAGAAGCACTCGGTTGAACAGAACCGGGATCTGCGCAGAGAAACGAAGCGCTGCGGCTGGGAGTACCGGCAGGTCATCGCCGAGCTCCCAGACTTGGACCTCAACGACTGACTGGTCGGTTCCTCACACACCCGCAGTCTGAATCACGTAAAAGCCCTGGGGGTGGACGTATTCCCGCTCGAGGCCATGGGCGATGGCCGAAGCCATCGCCTGGGTGCGGTGCTGGCTCATGATGTCCCATCGCATGCGGTCGTTCGCGCAGTCCCAGTGCCGGACCGCCTTGGTGATGCCCACGCAATGGGCGCCGTCGCGCCGCGCGACAGGGTCCTTGGATACGCCGAAGCAAACCTCGCCCTGATCGTAGTTGATAGCGCGATAGACGAGGAACATCTCGGACCTCTCTCTTCGAACCCGACTCCCAGCTGCGGCGATGAACGCGTACAGGAGCAACTACTACTAGCGCAGACACGAAAACAGGCCCGAGGGGTATCACCCCGGGGCCCGTTCATTGGCTTTTCACATCAGGTTGCCTGAAGCAAAACAGAAGGCCTCTCCTACCCGAGCTGCCCGTAGATCAAGGTCCGCTTGACGAAGGTTTCGAGCTCAATCGGGTTCACCACCGGCGGCGCTCCTGGCCCGTTGTGGTGGAACTGCTTCGAGTAGTCGTTGATGTCCGTGAGCTCCTGCACACGCGGTTGCAGACCCACGAGGAGAGTGCCGGCGCCCGCGTTGCGGATTCTGCCGATGAAGTCGCCCAGGTAGTCCGTCGCCGGAAACGCGTCCGGGAACCGGCCCCGCAGCTGGCCCTCCAGGTACGGCCGGATCGCCCGGGCAATGGTCAGAAGGTCCCCACCAGTAGAGAGTCCCTCGTCCAGGTAGCGGCGCAGGAGGAAGAAGTCGCGGTAGGCCGCCTCCAGGCACGCCTTGAGGATGTCCCACTCCTTGATGGCGTAGGTCGCGCCGTCGCGTGTGACCTGCAGGGACTTGATCGTGGCCTTGTCGATGTTGGTGTCGTAGATGTGCTTCAGGAAGTCCGCGTCATGCGACAGGACCACCACCTGCTTGGCCTGACTGCCCAGGCGGCAAATCTCCTGCTGGGTGCAGGCTGTACGGAACACGTCGAGGCTCGAGAGCGGGTCATCGAGGACGATGACCTTCTGCGCCAGCAACGGGTCCTGCTCGAGCCGCGCCAAAAAGAATGCCAGCGCCAGGGTGCTCTTGTCGCCAGAGCTTAGGGCCGTCCGGAAGCACGGCGTGCCGCGGGGTGTCTTCTCGTCCCCTAGGTTGACGGGGGTGTTGTTGATGGAAATTTGGTAGGTGGAGCTGGCCCGGCCGCCCTGGAAGCTCGGCTTGGTACCGGTGAGGGTAAAGTTGGCGCCGAACTTCTGCAGCAGGCGGTTGATCGCCTGCTCGTACTTCTGGAGGATCGAGCCGGCGATGGTCTCCAGCTGGCTACGCGTCTTCTTCTTCTCGTCCTCGTAGTTCTTCTTCTGCTGGCGCCCGGCGGTCAGCTTGGCGCACAGGTCAGTGGCCTCGGGCTGCTGCCGGATCTGCATGTTGCGGAACCGGCGCAGCTCCCGCTCCAGCACGTCCTCGCCGGTGGCCGCGGCCTGCTTCTTGATGTCGGCGATCTGCTCGTTCGCGCGCGCGATCTGCTCGTTGACCTTGCGCACGGCGGCCGCCGCCTCCTCGAAGTCGTGGAGGGCGGCCTCCAGGTGCTCATCCTTGGACGGGGGCTCCGACGGATTGGCCAGCCGGCGCTTGAGGGCGTCGCGCAGGACCTCGCGGACGTGCCGCCAGGCATGCTCAAGCGCGTCAGTGGAACAGGTGGCGTAGCTCAGGTCGGCCAAATCTGCCCAGCCGCGGATCAGGCCGTCGTTGGCCAGCACTCGCTTCTGGACGCCGTGGAGCGCGTCGTCGCCGAGCGTCTGGTCCAGGGCGTTGATGGCTCGCTCGATGAGGACGACGTGGTCGCGGTACTTGGTCGAGAAGTAGTCGCGCAGGAGGGCGACCAGCTCGACCTTCTCGGTGGACTGGGTGCAGAACGGACAGGCGTGGTCCTCCTTCAAGTACTCGAGGCCTTGCCGCAACCACTGCTCGCCGCGACCGTCGAGGTCGTCCTGGATGTGCTGACGGACCAGCTTGTCGCCGCCCTCCGTCTTGCGCTCGACCGCGACCTGGAGGATGTCGATGGACTTGGCCGGAACCTCAGGCACCGTGAGCGGGTCCAGCTCGCGCCGAGCGACGATCTCCCTCGACTTGCGGACTGCGCTCAGGCGAGTGGTCCGCTCGCTGATCTTCTCCTCGAGCCCGTTCTCGGGGACGAGCGTGAGGAACTCGTCGACGCTGAACGGCGCCTGGATGATTCCCCGCAGCTTCGTCTCCAGCTCGGTTATGTCGTGCGCCGCGGTCCGGCTCTTGGTGTCGATCTCGTCCACCTGGTGCGCGAGCGCGACCGCAGCCGCGCCCACCACGACCTCGTAGAGGTGCTTGCGGTGCTCGGACTCGACGCGGTCGCCGGTGTAGACGTTCTCGTTGATGAAGGTCGAGTCGAATATCTCCAGGTCGGGCATGGTCTGCGACCACTGGCCGCCCTGGAAGCTGGCGTTGCCCGCCGCCAGCCGGATCTCGACCGCCGGCGAGCCGTTCACGCCGAGCGTAGCGCGCTCCTGGACGTAGGCCGGGTCCCCGGTCTGCAGGGAGCGCAGGATGCCGGCGAGAGTGGTCTTCCCGTGCCCGTTGTCGCCGTAGATGAGGGTCAGCCGCTTGAACTGAACGTCTGCCTTGGCTGCCAGTTTGACGAACCGACCGACGTTCTCCACCTTGATGATTTTCTCTATCATATTAGTATTCTCAATATGTTAGCCTGCGGGCCTGGGTTCTTTGCTTAGCTCTGGGATTTCTTGCCAGGCCCTTGACGTTATCTTTGCTATAACATAAACTACAATCATATGTCAACCACAACCTCATCATTCGGCGATCGCGTCCAGCTCCTGCGCAAGCGCCTGAACCTCAGCCAGGAGCAGCTCGGGACGCGGCTGGACGTCTCCTTCGCAACCATCAGCCGCTGGGAGTCGGGCAAGTCGCAACCGCAGAAAGCCCAGCTCGCGACCTTCGACCGTCTCTGGGAGGAGACCGGCCTAGACCACGACGAAGCCGCTACGACCGCGACAACAGGCCAGCGTCGCCGTCGCGGCGTTCATCGCAGCTCCGTGCTCAGCAACAAAAGCATGGAGCAGATGCTGTGGGACGCCGCCTGCTCGATCCGAGGCGAGAAAGACGCCCCCAAGTTCAAGGATTACCTTCTGCCGCTTCTTTTCATCAAGCGGCTATCCGATGTCTTCGACGACGAGGTCGAGCGCCTGACACAGACCTACGGCGACCGCGACACGGCCCTCACCGTGCTGGAAGCCGATCACGAGCTCGTCCGCTTCTACCTCCCGCCCGAGGCGCGCTGGGCCGTCGTCAGCGGACGCGAGCCCTTCGACTGGCCTGCCACCCTCCGGCCGAAATCACTCGGCGAGCAACTCACCACCACCATCCGCGCCGTCGTGAAGCACAACCCCGAACTCGCCGGCGTCATCGACATCGTCGACTACAACGAGACGCGCAACGGAGAGCGCGAGATCAGCGACGCCGCTCTTAAGGGCGTCGTTGAGACGTTCTCCGATCCCCGCTACCGCCTCGGCCTCCACAACGTCGAGCCCGACTTCCTCGGCCGCTGCTACGAGTACCTCCTCCGGAAGTTCGCCGAGGGCCAAGGCCAGAGCGCGGGCGAATTCTTCACGCCGCGTGAGGTTGGTTTTCTCATGGCGGAGATCATGCGGCCCCGCCCGGGCGAGGAGTGCTACGACTATGCCTGCGGCTCATTCGGCTTGCTCATTAAGCTCCAGCTCGTTTGCCGTCGTCTGAACCCCCTCAGCAAGGTGCCACTACAGCTCTACGGCCAGGAGCTCACCGGCTCCAGCTTCGCCATCGCCTGCATGAACCGCATCATCCACGACATGGAGGGCCAGGTCCTCCGTGGCGACTCGATGCGCAACCCGAAGTTCAGGGATGCTGACGGTCACCTCAAGAAGTTCGACGTCGTGGTCTCAAATCCAATGTGGAACCAGCCGTTCGACCCCGAGGTGTACGAGAACGATCAGTTTGGCCGCTTCGTTGAGCACGGAGGCATCACCACCAGCAAGGCCGACTGGGCCTGGCTCCAGCACACGGTTACGTCATTGAAGGACAACGGACGCGCCGCTGTGGTCCTCGATACCGGCGCAGTCACACGCGGCAGCGGCAGCAAGAACGAGGACAAGGAACGCAACATCCGCAAGTGGTTCGTCGAGCACGACCTGATTGACGGTGTGATCCTCCTCCCTGACAACCTCTTCTACAACACCATGGCCGCCGGGGTGATCCTTATCCTTTCCAAACGGAAGCCCAAAGAGCGACGTGGAAAGATCGTCCTTGTCAACGCTAGCAACGAGTTCACCAAGGGCACACCGAAGAACTACCTCACCGACGAGGCCGTTCAGAAGATCGGGGCTGCGTTCGTGGCAGGGAAGCCCGTTGAGGGCTTCGTGGCAGTCATTACCAACGAGGAAGCGCTGGCAGACGACTACAACCTATCGCCGTCGCGTTTTGTGCAATTCAACGGCACACGTGGCACAAATCGACCCTTGCCAGAGATTGTGGCCGACCTAGACGCCATCGATGCCGAGCGAACGCGAATCGACAAGGAACTGCGGCGGGTTCTGGAGCAGCTACTATGACCAACGCTGCTCCCAAGGGATGGACAGAAGTACCACTCGGAGAGATCGCCACCTGCCAGGGTGGATCAGCATTCTCTCCCGCGTTGCAGGGGCGCACTGCCGGTGACATTCCCTTCTTCAAAGTGTCCGACATGAACCTGCCAGGAAACGGTTGGTTCATGCGTCGGGCAAACAACTACGTAAGCCTCTCCGACACGTCCCGTATCCTCGGGGCAGAGAAGCCATCTGGCTCTGTCATATTTCCCAAAGTAGGCGCTGCCGTGCATACGAATAAGAAGCGCCAGCTCACACAGGATTCCTTCGTAGACAACAACGTCATGGCCGTATGGTCAAAGGACCCCGAGCGCTGTCGTCCAGGATTCCTTTACTTGTATTTTCTAACGGTTGATCTCTCGACGATGTCCAACCCCGGACCCCTGCCGTCAATAAACAACAGCAAGGTCTATGAGCAGACTATCCGTCTCCCTACGTCACTTGAGCAGGACCGCATCTGCGCCACGATGCTCACCATTAGACGCGCGATCGAGGCCGAGGAGAAGGCGATCACACTTATCCGCGAAGTGAAACAGGCCGCGCTGCTGCGCCTCTTCAGTCAGGGACTGCGCGGTGAGTCACTGCGTGACACCGAGATCGGTCTTGTGCCAGCCAGCTGGGATATTCAGCCCTTCGCCGAGCTTCGCGAGTTCTTGCAGTACGGGACCTCCGTGAAGTGCGACTATGCGCTAGAAGGGAATCCTGTCCTGCGCATCCCGAACGTGGTTGACGGTCGAGTTGATTACCGTGACCTGAAGAGATGTCGCCTCGACAGCGATACGGTCGCCTCTCTGTTGCTCGAACCAGGCGACATTCTGTTCATTCGGACGAACGGAGTGCGCGAACGGGTGGGCACCTGCGCAGTCTACGACGGCGTTCCGGAACAGGCGCTATTCGCCTCCTACCTCATTCGGGCCCGACCTAAGCGCGGTGTTCTCAACCCCCAATACCTCCAGTACTTCACGGCAACACGCACAGGCGCATCCCAGCTCGCCGGACGATCCTCACCGGCTGCAGACGGCAAGTTCAATATCAACACGAAGTCCATCGATGCCGTGCTAGTCCCGATCCCGTCGGAGGCCGAGCAGAACGACATCGTCGGCGTGCTCGAGACGATCGATGCTGCCGCAACCTCCTATGAACGCCGGCGAGCGACCCTCTCGGAGCTATTTGCCACGCTTCTCGAGAAGCTCATGACCGCCGACCTTCGCGTGGACCACCTCAACATCGACACTTCGCTAATGACGGCAGCCTAACTATGAAACCCATCACTGAGCTAACCAGCGTACAGCTTCCACTCGTCAACCACGCAAGTGGCGTGGGATGGACCGTGGTCACGCCTGAAGAGTCGGTCACCAAGCGCCGCGGCGAGGCCGGCTTGTTTCACTATGCCGAACTCGAGTCCGCCCTTCTCCGTCTCAATCCGGGCGTGGTCACCGACGACAACGTCGCCGGCATCATCCAGCAGCTCGAGGCAATCCCCTCGACGCTCCAGGGCAATCGCGAGGTGCTGGAGTGGCTTCGCGGCGCCCGTTCCGTCTATGTCCCCGCCGAGAAGCGGCGGCTCAACGTCACTCTCATCGACTACAACGACCTGTCGCGCAACACGCTTGAGGTGACCTACGAGTGGGCCTTCACGCCCGGTACCCGGAAGGGCAACCGCGCCGACGTGGTGTTCCTGGTTAACGGTATCCCCGTCGCGATCATCGAGAACAAGAACCCCAAGCTCACCGACGCGATGGAGCGGGCCGTGAAGCAGCTGCGGCGCTACGAGCTGGAGACGCCCGAGCTGCTCACCGCGCCCCAGGTCTTCAACGTCACCCACCTGGTCGACTACTTCTACGGCGTCACCTGGAACTACAGCCGGAAGAACATCTTCCTGTGGAAGGAGAAGCGCTCTGAGACCTTCAAGGAGGCCGTGCAGAGCTTCTTCGAGCCGCACGCCTTCCTCACCATGCTGAAGGAGTGGGTCCTCTTCTACGTCAAGGACGACGAGCTGCAGAAGACCGTGCTCCGCCAGCACCAAACGCGCGCGGCCGTGAAGGTGGTGAATCGTTGTGCCGACCCGGCGAAGCGCCGGGGCCTGGTTTGGCATACCCAGGGCTCAGGCAAGACCTTCACCCTCATCACCGCCGCTCGCCTCATTCTCGAGGACAAAGCCCGCTTCCCCGGCGCCACCGTTCTCCTCGTCGTTGATCGCAACGAGCTGGAGGGCCAGCTCGCTGGCTGGGTCGACCGGATGGTCGGCGAGATGCGCGGGAGCGACATCAAGATCGAGTACGCGAACACCAAGGCGCGTCTTCAGTCGCTCCTGGATCAGGACTTCCGCGGCCTCATCATCTCCATGATCCACAAGTTCGAGGGCGTGCGCGCTGACTCCTGCACCCGCGACAACTTCTTCGTCCTCATCGACGAGGCGCACCGGTCCACCGGCGGCGATCTTGGCAACTACCTGATGGGCGCACTGCCGGCGGCCACCCTCATCGGCTTCACGGGCACTCCGATTGACAAGACGGCCCAGGGGCAAGGTACCTTCAAGACCTTCGGCACCGACGACCCGAAGGGCTACCTCGACAAGTACTCGATCACCGAGTCCATTGAAGACGGCACCACCCTCAAGCTGCGCCATACCCTCGCGCCGAATCACATCCGCGTCCCTGACGAGATGCTCGAGAAGGAGTTCTTCCAGCTCGCGGAGACCGAGGGCATCAGCGACATTGACGAACTCAACCGCATCCTGGACCGGGCGGTCCGCCTCAAGACCTTCCTGAAGGCCGACGAGCGCATCGAGAAGGTCGCCAAGTTCGTGGCGCAGCACTTCAAGGAAAACGTCGCGCCGCTCGGCTACAAGGCCTTCCTGGTCGCCGTCGACCGCGAGGCCTGCGCCAAGTACAAGGAAGCGCTCGACCAGTACCTGCCGGCCGAGTGGTCGGAAACCATCTACACAAAGAACACCAACGACGTAATCGACCGGCCGCTCGTCGCCAAGCACCAGGTCGACGAGGTGCGCGAAAAGGATGCCCGCAAGGCGTTCACGAAGCCGGCCGAGCTGCCCCGGATCCTCATCGTCACCGACAAGCTGCTCACCGGCTACGACGCCCCCATCCTCTACTGCATGTATCTCGACAAGCCGATGCGCGACCATGTCCTCCTCCAGGCTGTCGCCCGCGTCAACCGGCCCTACGAGGACGACGCTGGCGTCAAGAAGCCGTGCGGCCTCATCATCGACTTCATCGGCATCCTCAAGGCGCTCAACAAGGCCTTCAGCTTCGACTCCAAGGACGTGGAGGCGGCCATCGAGGACCTCGACGTCCTTCTCGAGCACTTCAAGGAGCTGATGCGCAAGCCCGCGGCCCGCTTCCTCGACCCCGGCCCGGGACCGGCTGACGAGGAGCTCGACCGGCTCCTGTACAAGGTCTACTTCGACAAGGAGAAGCGCCAGGCCTTCGCGGAGTTCTATCGGGAGGTGGAGACCCTCTACGAGATCCTCTCTCCCGACGCTGCTCTGCGCCCCTACATCTCTACCTATCGCCGCCTGTCCGAGCTGTACGCAACGCTCCGCGCAGAATACGGGACCCGCAGCGGCATGATGACATCGGAGCTCGCCCACAAGACGGAACTACTGCTGCGCTCGGCCGCCAAAGTGGAGGGCCTAACCGGCACCACCAAGACGGTCGAGTACGACGAAAAGACGCTCGAGGCCCTCCGGGCCAATCCCAAGTCGGACACCGGCCGCGTGCTCAACCTGCTCCGGGACGTGCGCACCAAGGCCGAGATTGACGTCGTGACGCAGCCCGCGCTGCGCACCATCATCGAACGCGTCGACGCCATACGCACCGCCTTCGAGGACCGCCAGATCGCGACCCAGAACGCCCTCGACGAGATCCAGAAGCTCGTCGCCGAACAGGACAAGGCGAAAGCGGAGCGTGAACGACTCGGAATGGACGATGCCACCTTCGGCATCTACTGGGTGTTGGAGAAGGAGAAGCTCGAGCAGGCCGAGCAACTGGCCCGTGAGATCGCCGTCGTCCTCGCCCGCTTCCCCAACTTCCGCCAGAGCGCCGATGAACTGCGCCAGCTCAAAGCCGAGTTGTACAAGTCTCTCCTAAAGGTCGTCTCCGGCCGTCAGATGGTGGATATTGGCGACCGCATTCTCGCACTCAGAAGCTGACACGTATGCGCACTCCCGTGACAACCGAAGTGAAGATTGAGTTCAAGGCCAGGGTTCGTGCCTGGGCCGTTCGCATTCGAGTTGAGCCAAAGCAGGTCCGTGTCCAGGCCATGAGGCGCAAGTGGGCATCATGCTCGAAGCGCGGATGGTGTACGTTCGCGCACGACCTGCTCCACGAGTCACGTCCCTTCCAGGACCACGTTATCGTCCACGAACTACTCCATCTGCGATACCGCAATCACGGGAAGCTCTACCGGGCCGCCCTTCGTTCTTATCTCTCGCCGGCCAAAGCAATGCACCTCGACGTTGTCGGGGACCGCTGCCTTGTCCGCCGGGAGTCGTGAGGCCTTCCTATGAAAGAGTACCTCTTCTGTTCCCGAAACCTGTCCGACGTGATGGAGGACAGGCTCCAGAAGATGAAGCGCGAACTGGAAGACTACGCGCCTGATCGGCTCCTCAACACCTCGACTGAGGATCTCGTGGAGTACTGTGGTAATGAGTACGGGATGGAGCCCGTGGTTTTGCACGAGGAACAAACCGAATGCGATCAGCATGAGCATCAATTGGACGTGAGCCAAGACCCTAACAGGTTCATTTTCGATTCGAGCCGTCCCTTCTATGTGCCGTCCTACCTTTTCGAATTCTTCGTGCCGTTCAGCGGTGATCCCGAGGTCCTCGAATCGCGGACGATGAGCTACGATATGAACCCGCCACGCGCCGAGATTCGTGAAGGCCAGCTGAGGTTCGCGGCTATCCTCGAGAAGCCAGACGGCGAGGCTGCCCGTGAGCAGTTCCACAATGAACTAAAGAAAGTGCGAACCTACCTGTCGCGTGGTGAGGCGACCATCAGCGATTACAACAAGCGGGTGAGGACGACATCTCAGGCGCAGATTGAGGCACGCAAGCAGCGGCTGCTGGCGGGAAGAAACGTAGCCGCGTCCCTCGGATACCCCATGCGGGTCCGAGCCGATGCTCCCCTCACGTACGCTGCCCCTGCCATTAGAAGGAAGATGGTTGCTCCACCGCGGGCTAGTTCGGGAGCGTTCTCTCCTGAACCCGTGATGCTAATTGAAGACTACGAGCATATCCTGGGCATCATCGAGACTATGGTGCTTATGTTCGAGCGCAGTCCGGCGACCTTCAAGAACATGAAGGAGGAGGATCTGCGAAATCACATCCTGGTGCAGCTCAACGGCCACTATGAGGGCGCGGCGACTGGTGAGACGTTTAATGGTGGCGGGAAGACGGACATCCTCGTCCGAGTCGATAACAGGAATGTCTTCATCGGCGAGTGTAAGTTCTGGGCGGGACCGGTCACGCTCGCTGAGACTATTGACCAGGTTTTCGGGTATGCGTCCTGGAGAGACACCAAGATCGCGATCATCTTGTTCAACCGCAACAAGGACACGTCGGCAGTGCTGGCGAAGATCCCCGACGCACTCAGAAGCCACGCGAATTTCAAACGGCTCGAGAAGAGCGCCGCAGAGACGCGCTTCCGAGCGGTCTTGCATCAGCCGGGAGACGTAAATCGCGAGGTAAGCTTGACCGTGCTGGTGTTCGATGTGCCTGCTTGAGGCTGAGCGATTGCGATGGGCAACGAGAGTAGCAGGGTTCTAAGGCAGTCCCGACATGCCCGCATCGTGAGACACGCACAACACAAGCACTCGTCGGAGCGCAACACCAAGATCACCCCGGCACAGGGTGATCTTTCGTTTGCTCGAGCGCGATGTTCCGAGGATACCGGCGAGCGCCACCGCAAAGTGTCGCCCTCCGGGCCCCCAGGGTGGACGGGACTCGAACCTGCCGACCAATCGACAAAAACACGTGTAGTGGCCGCGCCTTAGCTCCAAATTCGAGTCTCGCGCCCCTGTCTTTCCTGTCCAGCAGTTACACGCAGTTGCGACCAAGTGCGGCGGAGCTTGGGCAGCAGTTGGGCAGTGCTCTTTCCGCTGGGCGGCAGGTTGTTACGTCAGCCTGCGCCTTTCCCAATGGGGACTTGCGTCGGGAGCCGCCGTTCCCCGATAGCGCCCAGCCTTCATCCTGGCGGCCCAGGGATTCGCACACTCCCCTTGCAGTGGCGCCGCGAGATGCGTATCTTGGTGGAGTCAGGATTGGAGTCAGGATCCCGTTCCGCTACCGGCTGGCGCTCTGCGCCCAACGGAGGTCCTGATGGCCAGCACACGTATAGTACTGTTCGATCAGATCACGCTCGACTTCGCAGTGGCACGTGATGGCGACGGCGGGTACGCAGTCCGTCGACTTCTCGCCCTCTTTCCCGATCGACGCTGCCATCCGCATCTCAGCCTGTTCGCGGCCCCTCGTTTCGATCTGCACTTCACAGCCGCTGGTGGGGGGCGCGCGTTTCGACGTCGGTTGTTGGACTTGCCACTCCAGAACGTGGCCGAAGGCGCAGGTCGTCTCGCGGCTGAGACCGGCCGCAGGTTCGTGACCGCACTTGAGCCGGTCGACCTCGATGAGATTGAAGCGTGCGGCTGGATGGCGCACGCCGCTGATTCCCGCGTCCTACTGCGCTGGGCGCGGCGCGCCGCCCGGAGTCAGGAGGTCCACGTCAACATCGAGAGCGTCGTGGCTCTGACATCTCATGTTCTCGAAAATGCCGCTCGTCCCAGTGCGCTCAAATCACTCGCCGATGGCAATGGGCGTCGGTTCCTTGCGGCGCGCCATAGGTCCGACGCTGACCGGGACCTTCGACAGCTCCTGTGGTACCCGGATGGCTACTGGACGCAGAGCGAGCCGGATGGAAAGGCCCACATGTCGCGTCCGCCTGGATGGTACTGGTACAATTTCGGCTCGACTGACCAAGCCGGACTGCAAGATCTACTGCCTGTAGAACTGCTCAAGCGCAAAGCTGCTGAGATTGGGAAGTACCTGCGACGCTTTCCCCGAAGGGGGACTAGCATCCCATCGGTTCCCCTGGACCAGATTCCACGCTTCGTCTCAACGATTGCCGGGTTCTATGCCGGCGACCTTCTCACTGCGCTACTGATCGCTCGCGAGGAGAACTCCTACCCAACCCAATGATCCGGCGAACTGGCGATTCCATCCCCACAGCGGCCTCGGAGGATCTGGATGAGCACGACCAGCAAGCAACGGCGAGATCAGAAAAAGAAACGAGCCGCAAAGCGAAGCAATCGGCGTCGAGCCGAGGCGAGCGCCGCCCGGTCAGCGCGTCACACTACTGCGACCCTGTTCTCCGAACGGAAGAGATACGTGGACCGATGGCGAGCCACCTCCGACCATCTGTTGGCCGGAGGCCATTATGCATGGATGGCGAGCTTCGTGCGGGGTTTCCCGCGCGTCCTGGAGATCGGTACGGGTGTTGGCAATGGGACGATTGTGCTGCTTCGAGACGGCCATGCCGTCGTCTCGATTGATGAGAATCCGGATTGTCTCGCTGCCGCTATGGGGCGTATCCAACACGCAGGGTTCCCATGTGTTTGTTTGACCCGAGGAACGGTGCACCAGGAGATCCACGGGCATCGGATTGAATATGATGAAGTCGATACCGCGCCGGCCTCCGAGGGCGCGACCCTGATCGAAGCTGATCTCGTGAACGATCCACGCTGGGTATCGTGGGTCAAGGCACTACTCCCCTTTGACGCTGTCGTCTGTTGGCTGGCCGGGAGCCACAGAGCACGACCGCTCAACGTCGCCTTGACAGGGATCGGGAGTCCGCAGGAATTGCGTCTGTCCGTACAGAACCGCGCGTACACACTAGCAGACGAAGTTCTGCGCCCAGGTGGAGTGCTCCATGTGGTTGATCGCCGTGAGCCAATGGCAAACCATGAGCTTCTTCGATCGGACGCGCTTCGAGCTCATCGAGAGCAGGCTTCACCGACGAATCTTGTGATTGCGGATGATGCTATCGAGGAAAGACTGTATGAGGAACCGCGCGACGGCGGCGTGGAGATGATCGTATCTGCAGGCATATCAGGTCGCATGCCAGACATGACCCAGCTAGCGTTGACCTCGATAATCAGCAGAAGGATGTAGCCTGGCTCGACCTGGCCTGGCATGGCCGCAGCGGGCCTGGTCGCGCTGACGATGCGGTCCCGGTCGACATCGAGTTGGCGGGATGATACTTGCTGCGGTCGCCCTGAGCGGCTGCGGCCCACTGCGCGGTGCCCTCGGCGCACAGGAGTTCCCGCTCATGCTCGACCGCGACGCGGACGTACGTCTTGACACGCGGTCTTGTCGGCCACGACCAGCGCATCGAGCCGGGCGGCGATCAGTGGCGAGTACGGTCTGGGACGCGGGCTAGTCAGCGCGTACGTACCTGCGCCGACAGCGCGACCGACGGCGTCGACCCGTTCCAGCCTCGCGCTGTGTGGAAGCTTGCCCAAAACCACCCGCTAGTGTAAATGAGTGTCTCCATGCGCAGGTTCTACCCGCTCAACAGACCAGCCCCGCAGCATCCGGCTCTCGCTGTGCCGTCCGGCGCTGCATGGTCACGTGCGATACGGTCGAGGCTCTGCCGCTGATCGCGCCCGAGGAGAAGCATGATCCTCCCGCCAGAACCCCGAGTGGGTGATTTGTCTCATCGGTTGAGACCGCTTTCTCATGCGAAAAGCTGGGTCACGAGCTGATCTTCGAGCCTGCTTTCTCGGCGAAGGGAGTCTTGCGAAGGAATCAATCATGCGGGTCGTGCACGTTCTAGTCCGCGTTGTGCGCCGCCATATCGAGGTTTCAGCAGACCCTGCGGAGCAATTCTAGGCAATGGCTCGGCACCCCTCTACGTCGGCAATGGCAAGCCGCCCAGCTCCACAGGAGCCCGTGCGACTCCTCTCCGTTCCAACCGTTTCAGAGCCAGCGGTTCAGCATTCTCCTCCCGTCCACGGATTGCATTCCTGGGAGGGCCACACCTCCGCGGGCATCCGCTGGCGGGTACACAGAGGAGATGCGCGACAAGTCATGGCGACCATACCAGAAAAAAGCTTCAACTGCGTCGTCACTTCTCCGCCCTACTACTGGCAACGCGACTACAACGTTCCAGGCCAGCTTGGGCTGGAACCGACCCCTGACGCGTACGTTGCCGCGATTGCGGACGCCATGGACGAGGTCCGTCGCCTCCTTCGCAAGGATGGCCTTCTCTTCCTCAACCTTGGCGACACGTACTACTCCAAGAAAGGCAAGCCGAAAGGACGCGACAAGAAGAATTGGGCTCGCCGCTTTGGTCGTCTCAGAGCAGTCGACACGAGCGGGTTGGGCTTACCCAGAAAAACAGCCATTGGCATTCCGTGGCAGGTCGCGCTATGCATGATTTCTCGGGGGTGGACACTCCGCTCTCCAATTATCTGGAAGCGCGAGCACGCTCAACCAGAACCCACTGCGCGCGACCGTCCCTGGCGGTCATATGAGATGATGTTCATGTTTAGCAGGAATCCCGTATACTACTTCTCTCGCGCTGCTCTTCAGGGCGAAGAGGATATCTGGACTGTACACTCGCAATCAAAGCATACGGACAAGCTCCGTTCGGCCTATTTTCCCGAACAGCTCGTACGAAGGTGTCTCGAGATAGGGTGTCCCCCCCATGGTGAGGTGCTAGACCCTTTCGCAGGGAGCGGCACAGTGCTCCGTGCAGCGGTCGCAGCCGGTCGGCCAGCGACTGGGATCGACCTCAGTGATTCCTACTGCAAATTCATGGCGGGCGATCTGAAAAAACTGTGAGCACCCGACCAGCATACATATCTCTGCCCCAGCTTCGGTCCTCGCTGGACCGCCTCAAGCTGGTGCACCCCTTCTTTGGGATCGCATTCCTCAGCTTCAAGCTCACGCACTTGCCTGTTGGCCGTTCCACGACACTCAACTTCTCATCAATAAACCGAGAGTTTCTCAACAGCCACTTTCGTGTGTCCTCATCCTACGCCGGCTACTATCACCCATTTCAATCCGTCACCGGTTGGGTCGCCCCGGAGTATTCGCGCACCTCGCTGCAGAGAATCTGCGCGGACACGTTCAAGGATGCGTTCATTCATCCGAATGGAACGTCCCTGTGGGGATTCGCCAGGGGATACGTTGACGCCCTAGTCCGTCATTTGTCCCGAACCAAGATACCGTTGTTCGACCTAGCCGTTTGGATCTATCGGACAGTAGAGTGGAAAACCACAGTAGCGCCCGCTGACCTGCGCGCGAGATTGGTTAGCGAATTCGGAATCACAGATGACGAGCGTTCCAACTTGTTCGACGAATCTGCCGGCCCGATCACTGATTGGCGCTCCGCCAGTCCTCTCTCAGAGGACGAGATCATTTCGCTCACCGGCCTACCCCCAGGCACGCCGCCCAAGACCGGCGCGGCGCTTCGCTTCCTGGCGGTAACAGGGGTCGGGCCCGCTAGGAGCCTTCGTTATGAGCCTGGTCCGAAGCTCAACATAGTCACGGGCGACAACAGTCTAGGCAAGACATTCCTCCTAGAACTAATCTGGAGTGCGCTTACAGGCAACTGGCGGGAATGTGCGCTACTCCCCCGCGAAAACGCATCGAAGTCCGGGTCGCGAGTTGTCTACGGCGTTACAACGGGACTCGCCAGTTTGCACGAAACCACAGTAACCTACGACTGGGCGCGGCAAGCCTGGCAGGGCAGCCTCAAGCCAACTGCTTTGCCCGGGCTTGTGATTTTCGCCCGATTCGATGGCTCCTTCTCCGTATGGGATCCCGCTCAGACAGCCAAGGACTCACCTAGTCCAGGGCTTCGGTTCTCGCGGAGCGACATTTGGGACGGTCTGGCTCTGGACATCGGTGGTGAGAGGCGCCCGGTGTGTAATGGCCTAGTGAGAGACTGGGTAACCTGGCAGACTTCGCCTCGACATCAGGACAAATTCGCAGCCTTGCGGGCCGCCCTGAGTTGCATGTCGCCAGCTCCTAACGAGGAAATCAGGCCGGCTGAGCCAACGCGGCTTCCCTCGGACAGTAGGGAGATTCCTACGGTTGAGATGTCGTACGGGATCGTGCCAGTCTTACACGCCTCAGCTGGCGTACAGAGGATAATCGCACTTGCCTATTTCCTTGTCTGGGCCTGGTACGAGCACCTTGCGCTGACGTCACGCATGCGGCGGGAACCACAACGGAGGATCATACTGCTCATTGACGAGATAGAAGCTCACCTTCACCCACGTTGGCAGAGGGTCATCGTTCCTGCCCTGATGGCGGCTGTCGAGAAGATCGAGGCATCCGTTGCGCTGCAGATTCACCTAGCCACACATTCACCGTTAGTACTGGCCTCCGCAGAAACCACGTTCTCGAGCAAGACGGACTGTCTGCATCACTTGTCGCTCGAGGCAAACACCGTACGGCTCGAGACGCTCGAGTTCGTGAAGCGTGGGCGCGCCGACCTTTGGCTTATGTCCAGTGTGTTTGGCCTTGCACAGCCGCGTTCCGTTCCCGCGGAGGCCGCAATGCACGATGCGAAGTCGCTGCAGCTTAAGGGCGAATCAGATCCGAAGGTGATCGCCGAGGTTCACGCGCGCCTGAAGGCCAATCTGCCGCAGGATGATGAGTTCTGGCCCAGGTGGCTCTATTGGGCGGAGCAGCGCGGGGTGAAGGATTGATCCGGGTCGGCCGCCAACCGGAACCCGACGACTTCGACGTGCGAGTGCGCAAACGCGGCAAGGCGTTTCTTGCGCGCGTTCCGCACCCGACCCCGAAGGAGTGGGCGAATCACGACTACTGGGTCGACATCCTCGGCGAACTTCACTCGCGGTACACTCGTATCTGCGCCTATAGCTGTCTGCGCATACCCTACGTTGACGGCAGGAGTGTCGACCACTTTCATCCAAAGGCCAAGTATCCAGGCTCCGCATATGAATGGGACAACTACCGCCTGGTCTTTTCCACACTCAATGGCAGGAAGGGGACCTACGAGGATGTCCTCGATCCATTCGAGGTCGAGGATGGGTGGTTCATGATTGAGTTCCCGTCGCTGCTGGTCCGCCCTTCGCCGACCCTGACACCTGGCTTGCGGAGCAAGGTGATTAATACCTGCAAGCATCTTGGTCTCAATGAAGAGGACACGTGCCTTCGGGAGCGGTATGACTACGTTCGACTGTACTGTCGGAACCTGGCCAGTAGCGACGAGGGAATTCCGTGGGCTACCCTGGTTTCCTGGGCTCCATTTCTTGCAAGAGAGTTGGATCGTCAAGGGCTTCGTGGCACAATCAACCAGATCATGAATCTGTAGTTCGGCAACGGGGCTTCTGATAGCTGGCCAATCGCTCGCCTATCGCTTCCATCAGGACCGAACAATCCGCCTACAGGACGTGGGGCCTCCGCCCCAGAGTGCAACGTATCGCCCTCAAGGTGCTTGCCCAGAGGTCCGCCGCTAGCGACCGTGCATCAGTCTGCGTTTGGCTGCTCAGTACTCTCAATCAGCTCTCCCGGAGAGCAGAGCTCCAAGTTCTAAGGGGTGTGGATCCCATCCTGCGCAGGAACAGCCTAATCGCGTGTCCAGGTTAGACGTGAACTTGAACACGGGGCAGATCCATGCCATCGCAGCGTGGCTCAGTGTTGCCGCTCATGTCATCAGCTACACCCGCAGCTCCCTTGGGGGAACCTCACTTGATGACGTCGCCCTCCGAGGGTTGCGCAAGCGCGGTCATCCTCGGCGTTGCGAAGCGCGGGCAGCACACTCAGCGGCAACCACCTGCGGATGGCCCCTTGCCCTCCAGTGTTGTCGGGGTTATCCCCACCGTAGATGAACCACTCGTAGTCCGCATCCCGTACGGGAGGTCCTGCTAGTTCTGGCTTCGGCCGGAAGAGATAGGTCAGCTTGGCCACCATTGGCCTCGACGCCACCAGGCATCCGCCGAGCAGGGCAACATGCGCTTCGTTCTGCTCAAAGTCGCTCAGGTATACGCAGATGCTGATGATCGCATCATTGCCCGGCGTCAATTGCATTCTCCACGATGGGGAGGTGTAATTGTCGCCGGGCACATCATCCTCCAAGGGACGAGCCAGACCATCCCAGAAGTCCTCAATGCGAAGCTGTCGCTCTGAGTCGGGAAGCGTCGGATCCAGGATCAAGCGCAAACCGAAAAGCAGGTTCGATTTGCCGACCTTGTTTGCCCCGACTACGACGATATTCTCGCCGAGATCGCATGCCGCGTCTGAGAAGTTGCGGAAATTGTGTGGTTCAATTCTGCTTAGCCTCATTCCTGAATTACAAACCTGCTATTGCAAGGCGGTCAACATGTCGGCTGCCACTATGTGTGTTGACCGGACACTCTCTGTCGTTGTATGATTACCAATGTATGAGTAGTTCACCATCTCAGTCTTCACTGCATCCGCGAATCGCAATAACGAAACAACGTCTCTGGTATCTCTACTGCTTTGCGAGTCTCAACAAGTCAGATATCGAGCGCCTCACCAAGTGGTCTCGAGGAATGATCGATTACCGACTTCACCAGTGGAACCTCACCCTGCGTTCCTCCATCTCGCTCGCAACGTGGAGGTGGATGGAATGGCGACTCGCCCGTCGCCTCAACATCCCGCGTCAACCCGACACCGTTGGAAGTTTGGAGGCCTGGCGAGCCCGCTTCTGCGACCAGTTGCGCGGTCGTCTTCTGGACAAGCCGATCAACTGGGCCGAGATTGACCGTGATCCAGGGTTGCGGGAGATTGAGGCCCATCTGTCAGAGAACCAATCTCAGACAGCAGAAGGGTTCTAAGATCCTCCTTTCTTGTCCACACCGCAACGAGTAGGCAAGGCCTCGGCATTTGCCTCAACTCAGCCAATTCATCCGAGCAAAAAGGGCCTTTGTCACCCATCGCTGGGGATTGCCTGTCAAACCGATTTGGCTACATTGAGCCAGATTCATGTTCAATTCCACCTGGCTATCTCGGATTAGAGCGAGGGTGGCGGCGCGCGCGCATTCCCGGTTGCCAGCGGCCTTGTCGGTGATCGCGTCTTTGTGCTACACTTATATAAGTCGGGGAGCGATCCTCCGCACGAGGACAGCCATGGCACCAGTTGCCGAGCGCGACAACTGTGGGTTCAACAGGGGAGGACTGCGATGATGACCAAGATCCCTCCACTCGTTTCCCTGGTGGCACTGTTTCTTTCATCTGGCTGCATGTCTGGGCCGCCCCCGGAGGAAACCTGGTACGACCCTCCTACGACGTACACCTACTCGATTGTGGTTGACACGGACGAGCATGGCAACTTCTATACCGAGTTCTCGGACGGAACCTACTTCACGGATTACGCTTCGTACGAGAGCTACGTGCCTCAGTTTGTTCTCGATGAGGCCTACTACTACGGCTACGAGCCCCCGGTTCAGCTCGGTGAATACATCTCCGGACTCGCCGAGGAAGGGTACTCTTACCCCAACACTGAGTCAGGGACAGACCAAACCACCGCCGACATTGGCGACGGCATCTCCCGTAGCGTCCATGAACTCGTTCTCCGTATCGGCAACTACATCGTCACTACCGGTCCCCTTGCTAATGGAGCCCATGTAGCAGGATGCATTGGTCAAGTTACCGACTATAAGTACAATATTCGCCTGAATCGAAAGAACCCGTCAGCCAAGCTCTTCGACCTGCATCTGGCGACTTACACCAAGGGTGGTCAATGGTGTTTCGGCGCATATGAGAGTCAACGCAACCTCATTGACTACTGTACCTGCGCTTACATAGACAAGGATGGGTTGCGCGACATAATAATCACGGTAGCCGTTGGTGCAGCCGTCTTAGATATAGCGGCTGCAATTATCGCCGACATCGCAGCGCCTATCGTTGCATTGGCGATTCTGGGCCTCTAGTCTCACTACTCACATCTGCATTTCACGCTCGTGGTATGCCTTTCGCAATATACATCGAGAGAAGGGATTACGACATTGTCATCGGATGGCGGGACAAGCAAATGGCCACCGTCCGTTTTGTGTTTGAAGGCTGGAAGGACAGGACGGCGGCAGACAGGTTTCACGAAAGCATCAGCTACCTGGACGCTGAAACCGCTGCCAAGAGAAACCCGGGGCCAGATGGCATGTATTGCATCAGGTGCCGCGGCAAGGGCGAACCGACAAGAGACGCTGTTCTAGAGGTGACCTACGACAACGCGCTATGTGACCCCGAGAAGCTGGACATGTTTTTCGCGACGAGTGGGGTCGCTGTACACCATGCCGATCCTTTCTTCAAACCTGTGAAGAGCCTGTGGCAGGCATTGGCCCAGCGTCGGATTCCCAAACCGAAAGCTAATTAGGTTCCGTCTCATCCCCAGAACTGACATCCGTCGCCTGGGTTCTAACATAGTCCATCCACGCCCGCATCGTGAGACAACGTCCAACCGCTCGTCACCGCGCCGCAATGCAAGGACCACCGCAGCTGCAGAGCGGTGGTCTTTCGTTTGTCCAGGCGCGCCATTCAGATGCCGCGCCGGACCTCGCGGTCGGATCGCGTAGGCGTGTCGGGCGAGATGGCTTGCAGCGGCGCGTCCAGGCGCCTACCATCGCCCCCAATGGCGCCTGTCACAGATCTTGAGGATCTCGTCCGAAGATGGGTTGCGGGGTCGGGAAACGGTGCGCAGCCCGCAGCCGATCAATCCTCGTTCTCCCTCGGCTCTCAAGCAGGCCTTGTCCGGAAGGAGAACCAAGATCGTGTTGCCCATGCGCGCTTCTACTTTGGTGGTGAGCCCGCCTCGCTCTCCATCGTGTGTGATGGGATCGGCGGCATGGCCGACGGTGCGCGATGTGCCGATTTGGCAATAGGGGCGTTCCTTTGCAGCGTTGTCGCTTCGTCGCCCGCCCGTGGCCCAGAGGCGCTGCTAGCCCACGCCGCATTCGTCGCCAACTCCCGTGTCTTCGACCTCGTCGGTGGCCGAGGCGGCACTACCTTGGCGTCAGTGCTCTGCTGGGCGGGACAGGAGTTCGCGTGCCACGTCGGCGACAGTCGCGTGTATGCAACCGCCCCTGACGGCACCCTTCCTCAAGTCGGAGTCGACGACACCTTCCAGGCTCGTCTTCAGGCGATGGCGGCGCCCGCGGCGCACCAGCCCCTCGACTCCGAGCGCCTGGTCCAGTATGTCGGCATGGGCTCAGACATGGAGCCACATGTGAAGAAGATCGAGGTGCCCGCCGACGGCAGGATTCTACTCACCTCTGATGGCGTACACGGCCCCGCAGGATCTGTCCTGCCGACTCTGGTTCGCCATGCATCGACGCCGCGCAGGCTCGTCGAACGCGTGCTCGCGCTTACCTTGTGGCTCGGTGGTCTCGACAATGCAACGGCCCTCTGCATCTTCCGAGCGTCAACTGGTGGGGAGGCCGAGGCAGGGATCAGAGATCAGCTGCTTTGTGAAGTATGGAGTCCGGCCGGAAGATTGGTCGTTCCGCTACTCGGTCGAGATTCTCTGACTCAGACGAAGCGAGCGGTGCCGATGCCAGAGCCACGCCGCTCCTCTGATCCCCACACCCACGGACGTCGATCGAAGGGGAAGCCCCGGGGCGGGACGCGAGAGCGCGCGAAAGCTCCCCCGCAGACCCCGCCCGCGAGCCAGCTCTCCATCGAGGTGGTGGTCGGCGACACGCCCCAGACCGCAGCGAGTAGTAGCCCACCGTCAGTTCAGGACACGACCCGCGACAGCGCGAGTAATCCTCACTCGACCTCCGGCGATGCAGACAGTGCGAAGCCGCACGGCAAGTGAGGCGATCAGGGGGCAGCTGCGATGATCTACGGTGGCCGATACGAGAGCATTGGTACCTCTGGAAGCTCGGGGGGTACGGGCACGGTCGTGATCTGCGAGGATCCGAACCTCAAGCGCAAGGTCGTGATCAAGTTTCTGCAGGCAGTCAGCCAGAAGCGGCGCATCTACGACGAGATTCGCGCTCTTCAGCGCGTTCGGTCGAAACACGTCGTTCAAATCTACGACATCGTCGTGCTGCAGCCGGGCAACCAACTCGGCATCGTGCAAGAGTACCTTCCTGGCGAGGATCTTCTTGCTGTGGCGGCGTCGAAACCCAATCTCGACAAGTACCTCCTGCTCCTGTACCAAGTCGCCTGCGGGCTCGCCGACATCCATGATCTCGCCATCATCCATCGCGACGTGAAGCCCAACAACATCAAGCTTGATGAGGAGGGCTTGGCGAGGATCTTCGATTTCGACTTGGCCAGAACCGGCGGCGGAGACGCCAAGACGGTCGGTTTCATCGGGACCCCTGGGTTTGCCGCTCCGGAACTCTACCCCGGGTATGGTGGAGGAGGTACGGTGGCCTTCACGGAGGCCGTCGATGTTTACGCATTTGGCGCCACTGCTCTCTACTGCGCTGAGAACGACCTTCCGGCCGAGCTTGCTCGACATCCAGACCCTCCCGACCCTGACGCGTGGGTGGCTCGTCAGGGGTTCTCTGGTGTGCGAGTGAAGCTCCCGGCACAGGTCGCGGACGTGTTGAACGCCTGCATTGCGCGCGACATTCGCTATCGTCCCAAGTTGGCTCAGGTAAGGACTGTGTTGGGGGCGTATCTTGTTCGAGGGAAACACCGAGCCCTTCTTGTTCACCGTGGAAAGACATTCGTTTGCGACGAGAAGCAAGCTGCCGTTCGCCTCGCGTCAACAGGTGTTGGAGAGATCCACGTTGGCTACGACGGGCTGGGCTTCGGCGTTACATTCGTTCGCGGCGATGTGTGGATCAATAACCAAGTGGCGAGCACAGGCGCGACAATCCCGGGTTCCTGTGTGATCACCATCGGGGCGCCCCGCCTGGGGCCTGCGCGTGACTTTATCACGCTCGACACATCTCATCCGGAGGTCGTCCTGTGACTACGACGATCCACAAAGCCGGAGATACGGTGGCCGGGCGCTACGACGTGAAGGCGTACGTTGACGCTGGGGGTATGCAGGAGGTCTACCGAGCAGTAGATGGCGTCCTGAAGCGTGAGGTCGCCCTCAAGGTCCCGAAGAATGCCTCTGCCGAGCGGCGTTTCGCGCGAAGTGCGATCTTGAGCGCCAGGATTAACCACCCAAACGTCGCCAAGACTCTCGACTTCGTCGAGGACAACAACAGGCCGTACCTGATCGAGGAGTTCATCAAGGGTGAGGATCTTCAGCGCGTGCGGCGCCGCCTAGCCATCATGGATCCCTATCTGGCGGCTCATCTGCTTCACCACATGGCGCGCGGAGTAGCAGCCTCGCACCATGCGGGCGTCGTGCACCGGGATCTGAAGCCGAGCAACATCATGGTCGCGCCCGACCTGTCGTTCGCCTTCGTGAAGATCACGGACTTCGGCATCGCCAAGATGGCGCAAGAGGAGATCGCTGCTGCAGCTGGTGCCGGGGAACGCGAGATGACCAGCAGCCAAACGGCTGTCGGTGCGCTGCCGTACATGGCTCCAGAGATGATTCTCACACCGCGAAGCACCGACACGCCCTCGGATGTCTGGGCACTAGCGTCGATGGCCTACGAGTTCGTCAGCGGGAAGAAGCCATTTGGTGCAGGCTGGGCCGCTGCGGCGAACATCATCAACGGCACGTTCCCCGGACTGCCACCAGAACTGAACAAGACGCAATTCAAGGGCCTCGGCGAGGAGGTGTTCGCGCTTGTCCAGCGATGTTGGGCTCGGGATCCGGCTGAACGTCCCACTGCCGACGAACTCGTGAAGCTGTGCGGTCAGCTATGCTACCCACCTTGCAGTCGAAGCCAAGGCGTCGTCGCGCGTGTCAGTTACGACGCGTATGGCTTCATCGACTCAGACTCGGGTAGCGTGTTCTTCCACATGGACAGCGTGTACGGCCCTCGACCGGCCGCGGGCGACACCGTCTGCTTCGCAGCATTCGATGGTCACCCGGCGCCGCGGGCGCACCCTGTCGTCACGATGCGGAGCGATCCCGCTGTCGCCACTTCATCGGTGGCGCCGTAGCGTTCAGATCAGACTCGCGTCTCGCCCTCTTGGGCCACGTAGTCGGGTGGCCGAGGGCCGTCCCCGAGCAAGTTGACTTCTGCTGATCCGAGGATCTGAATCCTCGGCATGCCATCCAAGCGTCCGGTTTGCGTACAGTGCGGCATCGACGCCAGCCCTACCTGCGATTGGCTCTGGTACGGCAAAGAGGTCGAGGTCCTCGCGGGCGCACGCGGGGGCCCGCGGCGGAAGGTGTTGTAGCTGTGCCCTGAGTGCGCGGAGGAGTTCGACACCGCCGAGGTGCGGTTCTTCGCCCGCGTCGTCACTGGCGAGCTGAAGCGGTGACCGCGGGCGCCGAGCTATTGCGCTCGTCTCGGAGTGTGTCAACGACTTTGAGACACTGGCCGGGACGCATTTACTGACTTTCCTCGTCCGCTGCCGACACCGGGGGTAGCTGCAGCGGGGGTGGGTTGATCCAGACGGCCGTGGGCGGCTGTGCTGGCACGGGCGGGCGACGTACGAAGCGCTCCGGGTGCTCTTGCCAGGCCGCCGAGAGTACCAGCTGCCGTTGCGCGAGCACGTGCGGCCCGCGGCCGTAGTGCACCATCTCGGGCGTCAGCAGGCCGAGGCCCGTGTGGTGGTGTTCGGTGTTGTACCAGGCGAAGAAGGGGCCGCAGAAGGCGCGTGCGTCCTCGACGCAGCCGAAGCGGTCGGGAAACTCCGGCCGGTACTTGAGCGTCTTGAATTGGCTCTCGGAGAAGGGGTTGTCGTTGGAGACGTGCGGGCGGCTGTGCGTCTTGGTGACGCCGAGGTCCGCCAGCAGCAAGGCGACTGGTCGGCTCGTCATCGACGTGCCGCGGTCGGCGTGCACCGTCACCATCCCTGGCCTAATCGCCTGCTTCTCGCAGGTCTCGTAGATGAGCTGCTGTGCGAGCTGCGCGGTCTCACGCTGGGCCACCATCCACCCGACGACGTAGCGGCTGAAGATGTCGAGGATCACGTACAGGTGGAAGTAGGTCCACTTCACCGGCCCGAGTAGTCGGCTGATGTCCCACGACCACACCTGGTTGGGCCGGGTCGCGAGGAGCTCGGGCTTGGCGTAGGTCGGATGGCGGAGCTGGTCGCGGCGCTCGCGCAGCTCATTGTGTGCGCGGAGCAGGCGGTACATGGTCCGCACTGAGCACAGGTACCGTCCCTCGTCGAGGAGCGTGGCGTAGATTTCGCGCGGCGCCTGGTCGACGAAGCGCGGGCTGTGCAGCTCGGCGAGCACCGCCTCCCGCTCCGCGGGCTGCAGCGCCCGCGCCGGCGTAGCGCGCGGCGCGGTGCGCGTGGGCGGGGGCGCGGCGGCGGTCCGCCGGCGCCGGTACAGGGTCGCGCGCGGGATCCCCAGCGCCGCACAGGCGGGCGCTGACCCGATCTCGCGCGCCAGCGCGAAAGCGGTCGGCATCAGTCGTTCTCGTCGTCGCTGGGGCGGGTCAGCGGGATCCCCAGCAACTCCGAGGCTTTTTTTTGGACCGCGATGACGATCTTCGCCCGGGTCAGCTGCTTCTGCAGCCGTGCCTTCTCGCGCTCCAGCTGCGCCACTCGTCGCGCCAGCGGATTGCGCGTCGGTTTGGGACCGCGGCGCGGCCCCAGCCCGCCCAGCACGCCCAGGCGGTTCTGCATCCGCCAATCCGCCAGGTGCGAGGAGTACAAGCCGTGGCGCCGCAACAGCGCCCCCACCTCGCCGGGCGTGGTGCACGCATCGGCTTCTTCGACGATGCGGCGCTTGAACTCCGCGGTGAAGGTGCGGCGCCCGGGCCGCTCGACCACCTCGGAATCGGGCGCGGCGTCGCCGCTCGGTGGCGCGGCCGCCGTCGGTGTTGCGCTCGACTGCGGCGGCCGCGCGATCGACAGCGTTGTGCTCGTCCGATCGGGAGTGCCTGCTCTCTCCAGCGCGTGCAACCGGGGCCTCCCTGCCTGCTTCTCACCGTTGCTCATCCACGAGCGCCTCCCCGCCCTCTTCTACACTAAACTCGGGAAGGCCAAGTGTCTCATGTCACGTTGGCACGGAGGGTCTCTCGACGCCCTCGACAGAGAAGAGGTTTCGCGGCGCGCTTCATTCCCGTTGTGATGCCTGCGGCGAGCTCAGCGTACTGGGTCGCTCGGATATCCTTGGGTAGCAGCCTCGAGCCTCGTCTGCACGCGCCCAGACGCCTAACGCCGAATCCAATGTCTAGCGCGCGGCACAGAAGTCGCGCGCCGTTGACGCACTTGTTAATCACGTGCTATTATATAGACACGTATGGTGTCATCGATCAGCAATCCACATCCTGAGATTACGAAGCAGCGCCTCTGGTACCTCTTCTGCTTAGCATGTTTGACCGAGTCTGACATTGAGACTATCACCGGTTGGCCCCGCAAGCTGATTGAGGAACGCCTGCAGACATGGGGACTGACATTCCTGTCCCCGGTTTCTCGTTGCACAACACGGTTCCTTGAACGGCGCATGGAGAGGTCCATCGTCACGCCACTCGGCTCTCTCGCCAAGGTGGAGTTCGTAGCTTCAATGCGAGAGCATCTGCGCAGCCTCATTCTGGACAATCCCGTGCACTGGAAACGCATCGACCAGATTCCCTGGTTGCCGCAGATTGAGGCTGAGGCCGCAAGCGTGCCACCGATACCCGAGTGATGGCAGTCTCCACCAGGCTGGCAATCTACGCGAGACGTCAGCTGTGAGTTAAGCTGAGCTCCGGTGCGGCGCGTAGGCGCTCTATGCTTGCAAGCACGGGACCGTAGATGTTATCGAGTTCGGAAAGGACCCAATATCCTCCACTTAATCTTTGATTTATGCCTACCAATCTTTCCAAAGGAAATGTTAATACCGGTGAAATTGTCTATACCTGGACGGTTAAGGAATATGAAAAATATGAAAGAAGCCGGCGCTGGTATTGGCTGATGGGAATAGTCGGGGTGTCTTTGCTGGTTTATTCCATTATAGACGCGAATTATTTGTTCGTTTTAATCATAGTACTGTTTGGTATAATTTTATTTTTACAGGAAGTGCAGGAACCGATGGATGTGACCTTTGCCATTACTGAAACCGGCATTGTGATGGGCAGAAAATTTTACAGTTATTCGGAATTGGAAAATTTTTGGATGATATATAATCCGCCTATGGTCAAGACCTTATATTTTTTAACAAAAGATTTGTTAAAACACCGTTTACAGATTGCTTTGTTTGATAATGACCCCCGGCCGATTCGCGATTTTTTGAGTCAATATTTAAAAGAAGATTTAGAACAGGAAGATGAGCCGCTTAGCGACAAGATGGGGAGGACGCTGAAGCTGCACTAATAGCGCCCCCGTCGTTCAATGGATAGGACACTAGCCTGCGAAGCTGGAAATCTAGGTTCGACTCCTAGCGGGAGCACAAGTAAAAATTGATTTTTAAAAGCCGAGGTGATAAAATTGCTTCGGCTTTTTGATAACACAAACAAACGCACGAGGAGGCGAACAATGCGGCTGACGAACATCATTGACCTGGCATGGGGCGACAACGGCAAAGGCAAGGACACTCTCTTCTGGACCATCTTCTTGTCTGCGGTGGCTGTGGCGCGGTATTCGGGGGGCAACAACGCCGGCCACGCCTTCACCGATGATGATGGTGTTGAGCACCGTTTGAGCGTGCTCACCGCGGGAATCGCGGTGGACGGGGTCAAGGTGGTTCTTGGTAACGGCATGGTCATCTCCCCCGAGAAGACGATGGAGGAGATCCGGCGCTACATGGCGTATGGCAAGGACGTTTCTCCTGACAGGATCTTGCTTTCGCACGAGGCCCACATCATCCATCCCGGGCATCGCGCCATTGACGAGATGATGGAGGCCCTCCGCTCCAAGGGCGGTTGCGCAATCGGTACGACCAAGAATGGCATCGGTCCTGTCTATGCCGCCAAGGCTCTGCGAGTGGGCATCCGCGCCGAGCAGATGCTTGATCCTAAGGGCTTCGGCATGGCCGCGGCCGAGATGGCGGACGAGGCCAACCAGTTGCTTCAGATGCATGACCGGCCCCTGCTGAACGCGGAGGAAATCGGCCGGGCCTACACCAAGTATGCGGAGTTGCTTCGGCCCTACGTGACCGACACCTCGCGGTACCTGGTGGGTCTGCCTGAAGATGCCGACGTGATCGGTGAAGCGTCCCAGGGAACGCTCCTGGACGTGGATCACGGCACGTACCCATTCGTCACCAGCTGTAACTGCACCATCGGCGCGGCCTTCTCCGGCCTTGGTATCGGTCCGGAACATCTGTACCGGAACATCGGTCTGGTGAAGGCGTACTACACCCGCGTGGGTGGTGGTCCGTTTCCGACCGAGATCCCGCCCGGCCCGACTCTGGATCGCATCCGCGGCGACAAAGGCGTACTGTGGGCTGAATACGGCACAGTCAGCGGCCGGCCCCGGCGCTGTGGCTGGTGGGACTCGGTCCTGGCCCGGTACGCGCTCCGCATCAACGGCACGCAAGAGATCCACCTCATGAAGATGGATTGCCTGGCGGGTATCTCGCCCATCAAGATCTGCGTGGCCTACGAGGTGGACGGGGAGCGTTTCGTGAATCTGCCGATGGGCTTGCACAATTTGGAACGCTACCGGCCCATCTACGAGGAGATGGAGGGCTGGGGCGACATCCGGAACGTGCGAGTGTACTCGGAACTGCCCTCGCCCGCCCGAAAGTACATCCAGCGGATTGCACAACTGACTGGCAAGCCCGTGACACTCATTTCCCATGGTCCGGGCAGAGGAGAAGTGATCATCAAGTAGAAGTTCTACAAGGAGTAAGCAGGCCTGGTGTTTGGGGGGACACCGGGCTTTTTTTATGTCCGATTTCTGCTATAATTACGGGCAGTGAATCAAGTAAAAAAGATATGGAATTAAACACTCCGGTTTCGGACTTAAGCCGGGTCGGGAAAACCGTTTTCAGCCGTCTCAAACGTCTTGGTGTTACTACCGTGCGCGATTTGTTGTATTATTTTCCGTTTCGCTATGAAGATTTCAGAAAAATTGTGCCGATTGCGGATTTGCAAGACGACCAATTGGTAACAGTTTGCGGTTTGGTGGAACTCATTTCCAACAAACGCAGTTTTCGCACCCGGAAAATGATTACCGAGGCATTGGTATCGGACAAGAGCGGAACTTTGAAAGTGGTCTGGTTTAATCAGCCATTTTTAACCAAAAATATCCATCCGGGTGAGATTGTTTATTTATCCGGCAAGGTGAAGAGCGATATGCTGGGGCCGCAATTGGTCAGTCCGGTTTATGAAAAATTTTCAGCCAAGGGCGCTTCCGGCAAAGAAACCGTGCACACGGCCCGGCTGGTGCCCATTTACCCGTTAACCTATGGCCTCACCCAAAAACAGATCCGTTTTTTAATCAATCAGATTATAAAACTGGCGGATGCAGTTAAAGAATGGATGCCGGAGATAGTTTTAGAAAAAGAGGATCTGGTGCCGCTTGCTAGCGCTCTTAAGGGCATTCATTTTCCCAAAGACGAAGCGGATTTAAAACAAAGCACAAGCCGGTTAAAATTTGATGAATTATTTATTTTACAATTAAAAGCCGAACTGACACGTTTGGAAAAAAATGCCATTAAGGCGCCAAAAATTATCTTTAAAGAAAATGAAATAAAGAGTTTTGTCGCTGGTTTGCCTTTTACTTTGACAGCCACCCAGAAAATTTCCGCTTGGGAGATTTTGCAGGACATTGCCAAAGATAAACCTATGAGTCGATTGCTTTCCGGAGATGTCGGTTCCGGCAAAACCGTGGTGGCGGCGATGGCGATGTATAGTGCGTATCTGAATAATTTTCAATCAGTCATAATGGCGCCGACGGAAATTTTAGCCAATCAGCATTATCAACTGTTGGTAAAATTATTTAAAGATATAAAAATTGGGCTGCTAACCGGCAGTACTAAAGATAAAAAAGCCATAAAGAAACAAATGGTCAAAGGCGAAATAAAAATTATTGTCGGCACGCACGCCTTGTTATCCGAGGGTGTGGATTTTAAAAAACTTGGCTTGGTGGTGGTTGATGAACAGCATCATTTTGGGGTGGAACAGAGGCGGTTAATTAAAGAGAAAGGCAGAGGCGCTCATTTTTTAAGTATGACCGCCACGCCGATTCCGCGTTCGCTGGCCCTGGTGGTTTTTGGCGATTTGGATGTTTCCACAATAAACGAACTGCCGCCGGGCCGAAAGAAAATTTTAACACGGCTGGTTGAGCCGGCCAAGCGCGAACAGGCCTATGGTTTTATCCGCGAACAGATAAAAAAAGGCAGGCAGGCCTTTGTAATTTGTCCGATTATTGAAGAACAGGAAACGGAAAAGAAAAGTGTGACCAGCGAGTATGAAAAACTTTCTAAAAAGATTTTTCCGGATTTAAGAGTGGGGTATTTGCACGGTAAAATGAAATCAATCGAGAAAGAACGCGTGATGGCCAAGTTTAAAGCCGGGGAGATAGATGTTTTGGTTTCAACTTCGGTAATTGAGGCCGGGATTGATATGCCTAACGCCAGTATTATGATGATTGAAGGCGCGGAAAATTTTGGTCTGGCGCAACTGCATCAGTTTAGAGGTCGGGTTGGGCGGTCAGAGCACCAATCCTATTGTTTATTATTCACCGGTTTGGATTCAGTGCGCTCAAAGGAGCGTTTACAATTTTTTGAAAAAAATAATGATGGTTTTAAACTGGCGGAAAAGGACCTGGAAATGCGCGGGCCAGGGGAGGTCTATGGGGTGGAACAAAGCGGAATGATGAATTTGCGTTTGGCCCAGTTGACTGACAGGGAACTGATAAAAAAAGCCAGGGAAGCGGCCAAATTGGTAGTACCGGATATGCCAAAATACCCTAATTTAAGCGAAAAAATACAGGAATGGGAAGACAGTGTGCATTTGGAATAAATCGGCAGTATTGACAGAAAAGCCGAAATGTAGTAGTTTACAATGTTCGATTCCTTTACCTTTAACCGGGTGGGGGGATCGTAAAAATACAAGGAGTCCCCCATGCCCACCAACCACGAATTTTTCAACATTGACCTGAAGTGGGACGCTGACCCGGAGAAGAACGAGCGCATACCACTGGGGCACAAGTGCCCCTACCAAGGAGAGATCGCGAATATCATCCTTTGGGAGGGTGTGGTGCGGGTCCGGATTGAAGGCAACAAGGTCCACCTGACGGTCAGGTTGGCCTGTCTGGAGAAGATGGACTACATCGACCCCAAATCCCTCAAGCGGATCGAAGACCTGATCGACAAACGTCGTCAGGAAGAGCAGGCGGCGTGACCCCCGCAACTGGTTCAAAGCAGGACTCCCTACCCCGTCTATCAAGGCGGGGTGTTATTTTACAATTTTTTCCACCAGTTCAGTCACATTTTTTACCCCCGCGATTTTTAGTCCGGTAATTTTTGGTGAAGTTTTTGATAATGGGATAACGGCAAAATCAAATCCCATTTTTTTAATTTCATTCAGTCGTTTTTCTGTTTGTGAAACCGGTCGTACCTCTCCGCCCAGACCAACTTCTCCAAACGAGGCAATATTATTGGGCAGGGTTTTATTTTTTAATCCGGATGCCAAGGCCAAAATCACGGCCAGGTCAGCTGCCGGTTCGCTGGCTTCCAAGCCGCCGACCACATTTAAGAAAACATCATATGACTCCAGTGGCAAGCCGGCGCGTTTTGACAGCACTCCGATTAAAACCTGCAGGCGGTTTAAATCAAAACCCGAAGCGCGGCGCTGCGGATAACCAAAATTGGTTTTTGAAACCAAGGCCTGCACTTCCACCAAAACCGGACGACTGCCTTCAATCAAACAAGTGACAGTTGTGCCGGGCACGGACTCGCCCCGGCCGGATAAAAACGCTTCAGAAGGATTTTTAACTTCTGTTAGACCCTTGGCCTCCATAGAAAATACGCCAATTTCATCGGTTGAGCCAAATCGGTTTTTTGCGGCCCGCAGTAATCTAAAGATATGATATTTGTCGCCTTCAAGATATAAAACCACATCAACCAAGTGTTCCAAGGTTTTTGGGCCGGCCACATTTCCATCTTTGGTCACTTGTCCGACCAGAACGATTATTGTGCCGGTGGATTTTGCCAGTTCCATTAATTTTACGGTGCAGGCCCGCACCTGATTTATATTTCCGGCCTCACCCTCCACTTCGCCGGAGTAAATTGTTTGCACAGAATCAATAATAGCCAGGGGAGCGGAAGATTTTTGAATTGTGGCCATTATACTTTCAATGTGGGTGGCATTGGCCAACTTGAGAGATTGAGATTGGACAGCCAGGCGGTCGGCCCGAAGTTTTATTTGTTCAACCGATTCTTCGCCGGAGATATATAAAGTATTTGAAATTATAGAGGCCAACTGCAAAGCCAAGGTGGACTTGCCAATGCCGGGTTCACCGCCGAGCAAAATTACCGAACCGGGCACCAAGCCGCCGCCCAAGACCCTGTCCAGTTCATCAATATTAGTTTTTGTCCGCTCAACTTTTTTACCGTCAATTTTATCCAGGCCAACTGTTTCCAAAGCCGGGTATTTGGTTTCGGATTTGGCGGCGTGTTTTGGGTCAACACTCTTTGGCGTTTCAGCCACCGTTCCCCACTTGCCGCATTCCAAACAACGCCCAACCCATTTGGTGTATTGAGCGTCGCAGTTGGAACAAATAAAAATATTCTGGGGTTTACTCATATTTACTGACTTTGTGTCTCATCTGCCGGAGCCACTGTTTCCGCATCAGGAGTGTCAAATTGTTTTGATTGTTGCGCTTTGCAGGATTGAAAAGCTGCCCATGCTCTGGGAACGCCGGCAGCTTGTGAAATATCTTGACCGCTGTTTGCTCTAACATTACCGCAACCGGCGGCATAAGCCCAAAATGCGGCCTGAATTTTTTTATCACCATCAGTATAACCTTTTTTTACCGCACAATCCAAGTTGCTTTTAAAAAGGTTGGCTGAGAAGATTGCAGCCGCGTCAACGGTTAAAAGTTGGGGTATAGTGAAACATTGTCCAAATTTACTTATACCTCTTTGGCCACCACAATAGGAGTCACCTCTTAAAGTAGCTTGACCCAGCCCAAAGCCGTGAGAAAATCTCCAATCCAATCCATAATCAGGCGGAGCGTTTGGATCAAATTTGTCGTCATTTTTTATTAGATTTCCATTACTGTCCTTTGTGTTATTCATTGTCTTGCTAAAATCACTTTTTGAACTGGCTGGGGGTGCAAAGGTATTAGTACTATTACATACCCCGGTTTTTACACAAGAGTATTTCTTACCGCTCAAAAGAAAATCTCTTCTGGACCAGACAAGCGCTGTAATTTTTGGATAGTTTTCATCATGTCCGATTGCTGCCGGGTTGCCACCTGATTCTTTACCAATGATTGTTATCATGTAACACGGATCATCAAGACCGACTTGCTTGGTTACTGCGATAGCTTTTTGTAAAATAGACCCTTGTGGCAGTTTAGTCTGGCCGGTTACTTTTTGATAGTCGCCGTCTGAAATAAAAACCAAGTTTTCTAAAACTAAGGGTTGTACTACTTGTACTTTCAGTGCTTTAAATTGTACTAAATCCGGATTCACGGTTGATAATATAAAAAACGATCCCCAGGCAATGGCCAAGCCGACAAATGCCTGCAGGATTTTGTTATAGGCATCTTTTTGCGCTTCGCCGCCGGCCGAGGTTATAATTCTTACTCCTTGAACAATTATCATCACCACCGCGATGATGCTTACAATTCCGATTCCAAATTTGTAAATTGCTGAAATATATTCGGCTATCCAAGGGATATATAAATATCCCTGGCTATCAACACTGTTTATTTTTGAAAAATCCAATCCGGGGATGCTGATTTTGAGCAAATCTTTAGGCAATTCAGTAATCATCTTACTTTTTAAATCATCCGAGATTTGGGTGGTTTGCGGGGCAGTGGTTGAAGCCATGATTCCGGTTTGACAGGCCGGGACTTGGGGACAGCTTTTCATCACTGTTTGTTGTCCGGGTCCGTTGCAGTTGGAAATATCATCCTGGCAAGTTGCTCCGCCTCCACCCAAAGTAATGCAACAAGCGCCGGATCCGACAATATCCGGGTTGGTGTTGCAGACAGCGGGCATTGATGCCGAACAAATGGCCTGATAAGTTGGTCCGTATGGCGTGCACGATGACTGATCCGGTGTTGGCGGAAAAGGCATTATACATCTTTTTGACACTTCGGTTTGAGCGGGGTCAAAACAAGTCACAGACAGGCCGCTCGTGCAGTTAGCGGCCATGGCCCCGCTGACAGGCAGCAAAAGCAGAGTAACAAAAGATATAAGAAACAATTTTATTTTCATAGACCAAGATTTGTGTCGCTGGTTGTGTTATCCGTTGTTGGTTGTGCTTCAGGTTTTTGGATTGCCTGATTTAAAAGCTGGGCCACATCAATGTCGGCATTTACCAAAACAGCCCGGTTGTTTATATAAACCGCGGGCAGGTCTTTAATCCCCAGTTGGCCGGCTAAATCAACCGATGTTTGTACCTTGTTTTTGATTTCATCCGAATTGGTGCAATCCCACCAGGTGGTGACGTTGAGCCCAAGTCCTTCCGCAATTTTGCGAAGTCCCGCTTCATCAAGATGGCTCGTATTTTGCATGGCAATATTTATAAATTCAAAAAATTTACCTTGTTTGCCGGCACACTGGGCGGCTTGGTGTGCTAAAACATCGCCGCTAAATAAAACATTGGATCGCGGTGCGTCTTTCCAAACCATCTGAATGTCTAAAGGATGCTTGGACACAAAGTCATGAATCGCGTAATAGGTCTTTTGGCATTTTGAGCAACTAATGTCCGCAAATTCAATTACCGTAACCGGCGCCCCCGGATTGCCGTATTGCGGATCAGTGCTGTCAATGGGGATATTAAAAGAATTGTCGGATATTAAAGGCACGGTACTGCGGGTGATGGTTATTTGGCTGGTTTTGTTAAGGGCGACAAAAAATAAAACCACAATCAGCGCGGTGGCGAACAAAAGGAGAAAAACAGTTTTAGTGTGATGCATAATAATTACAGTTTAGTTTGAAAGATTCCCGATTGGTTTAGATCGGTGAACTCAACCGCGTTTTGCGCTTGGTTGTAGGAGATATTATTGATGTTGTAGTCGCCATTTAAGGGGATAATTGTTTTTAGTCCGGTTTTTAGATCAATTTTATATAAGTCATCTACAGAATCGTTGGCGATTTCTCTGGCCATGGCCGCGCCTTGAGGCAAATCCCTGGGCACCGCGCAATACAATGTGGTGTCATTAGAAAAGGTGCACTTGTCAGCCCAGGTATCAAGACCCAGCATCTTGCGGTTGTTGCCGATGTTGTTGCCTGATGAGTCAACCACCCATAATTCCGGCTTATAATCACTGCGGGAGCTGTAGACACTGTAAATCAATTTGTCGCCGGTGGTTGACCATTGCGGCTGAAAACCCAAACCCTCCACAGTCAGTGATTTAAAATTTTCTCCGTTTAAACCGATAAGCAAAACTTCTCTTCTTTCCGATCCGAGCGGTTCGCCGGTTTGCGAAAAGGCCACCACTTGTTTATTGGGCGACCAGTCAACCGTCACCTGGTCGGCATTGTCTCCCATCGGTTCAATTATCCTGGCGCCGGTGGCGTCAACATTGGTGGTTATTAAAAATTGATTATCCGGAGAGAGACCCAAGCTCTTGGCCGCGATCTGGGTGCCGTCCGGAGAGAAAGAAAATTCCTGCCAATGGTTGGGCAGAGAAGTTTGTTTTTGATTGGCAAAATCATAGACAATTTTTGAACCGTCAGGGTATTCTATTACCGCCGAGTCCTTGCTGTTCGCCCAAGTTACTTTTTGGGCATTATAAAAAACAGAATCAGACATGGATTTAATACTGCCGTCAGCCGCGACTTTATAAAATTTTCCGTCAGCGGCGTTATAGTATCTGAAATTACCCGCCTGATTTAAGGATGGATTGGTGACGTAGGTGTCGGTTATTTGTTTAACGGCCTGCGGTTGATACAGGCCCGGTCCGGTTGGCGTAATGACCCCGCCGGAGGGCAGGACTCCGACCGGCTGGCCGGCTCCGCCGGTAGTTGTGGCCGGCCTGTTTCCGGCAGAGGGGAGTTGTCCCCCTGACGGCAATTGTGGGTATTGCCCGGCTGGCTGGGTTGGGGCGCCGGTTCTGGTGAACATGTAATAAAGTCCGTAGGCAATTCCTCCGGCTACAACCAAGAGGAGCACTATCAGTAGAACCTTTTTTAGGGTGGGGGACATATTTAGCAAAAATTTAAAAAATATTTATTTTTTAATTGGACTGACAGCCGCCGGGCCAAAATTGTCTTTGAGCGCGCCGTCAATATAGGGTTTGATTTTTGGGTAGATAAATGAGCACAGCGGAATGGCAAATACGGCTGAAATAACAAAAGCCAACAACGAGCCGATAATTGGAATCCAAAATAAAAGTAAGTTTACAAATAAGCCGATTAACCAGGTTGTTACTAAAAATTGTTCAATTATTGATTTTTCTCCAAAACAAAATCTGATTCCCTTTATAATCCACTTAATTCCCGTGAGCAGAGCCGTGCCAATGCCGCTCTTGCCGATTAAGGCCGCGGCCGCGCTGCCGAGTTCTTCTTTTTTGTGTTCGCCGGCCGTATTTTGGGAGGCCTGGCGCCTCTGCATTCGTGAAGATGCCATTTGGTTGGCGACATCCTCTTCGTTTTCTGTTTCTGTATCCAAAAACTCCGAGGACTCTGGCGTTTCCGTTCTTTGTGGCATCTGCGGCAGGGGAGAATTTTGACTATCATTAAGACGCCTAAGACGCTCACCTTCAAGTTGTCCGGCGATGGCTTCTTCAGCCATAGTTTTACTTTATTATGAGCCGTTCTCCTTCTAAGGCAAGCTGATATTTGCTTTTCATCTTGCCGTTTAAGATGACTTCGGAAATGAGATCCTCAACTTTTCCTCTCACTTCCTGGCGCACATCGCGGGCGCTGGAGTGCTTTTCGGGAAGCTGTTTAACGAGCCATTCCATTATTTCCGGCTCGGTTTTAATCACCGTATGGTAATTTTTCAGCCGCTCATTGAGCTGTGAAATTTCCAATTGGGCGATTTTGGCCAAGTCATTATGGTTCAGGTTATTGAAGATGCAAACCTGGTCAAGCCGATTTATCAGTTCGGGCGAGAAAAACTCTTTCAGTTTTTCTTTAATCCGTTTTTGATTTTGCTGTTCCAAATTTGCACTATCTTGGCCAAAGCCGATCTTGGCCTTTCTGGCTTCCTCGGCTCCCAGCGAAGTGGTTAGTATTATTATAGCATGTTTTAAGGAAATTTTCTTGCCCACCGCATCGGTGATTTCGCCGTTTTCCAGCATTTGCAAAAGTAGTTTTGCCACATCGTGGTGGGCTTTGTCAATTTCATCAAGCAAAACGACGCAATAAGGGTTTAATTTTATTTTATCCGTGAATTGGTTGCTTTCTTTATAACCGACATATCCGGCCGGAGAGCCGAGCAGTTTGGAGACGCTGAAACCCTCGTTAAATTCGCTCATGTTCAAATGAACCAGCGAATTTTGATTGGGGTATAATATTTTAGCCAGGGTTTTGGCGAGTTCGGTTTTGCCCACGCCGCTTTCACCGACAAACATAAAAGATGCCAGAGGGCGTTGGGGATCGGATAGTTGAAGCTGGGCTTGTCTGATTAGTTTGCTGGTTTTATTAATTACTTCTTCCTGACCGACAATAAAGTTTTTTATATTTTCTTCCAGATTGTTTAATCGCCCTCTTTCGTTTGAGAGCAGGGCGCCGACCGGTGCGTCAATAATTTTGGCCAATTGTTTGATGATGTCTTCTTTGGTCAGGGATACAAACGGTCCGGCAGTTTTCTTTTTGCCGGATAATTTTGCAATTTCAATTTTTAATTTGCTTTCCTTATCTTTTAATTTTACGGCCTGCTCAAAATGATCGGCGGTGGCGGCTTCTTCTTTGGCGGAAACGGTTTGTTCAAGTTTTTGTTTTAAATTCCAAAGTTTTGTTTCCCAAGGACTTTGTTTTGTTTTTAGGCGTTTGGCCGCGGCGGTTTCATCCAGCAAATCAAGCGCTTTGTCGGGCAAGAATTTGTTGGTCATATATTTATCGGCCAGTTTGGCCGCCGCTTCAATGGCTTCGCCCGTAATTTTCAAGTGGTGATAATTTTCGTAATTGGTTTTTATGCCGTTTAAAATTTTTATGGTGTCGCCAACGCTTGATTCTTTGATATAAATTGGTTGAAACCGACGCTCCAGGGCGGCATCGCTTTCAATGTACTTTTTAAATTCCGCGGGGGTGGTGGCGCCAATGCATCGCAGTTGTCCGCGTGCCAAAACCGGTTTTAAAATATTTGACGCGTCCAGTGTGCCTTGGTTGGAGCCGGCTCCGACAATATTATGCAGTTCATCAATAAACAGTATGATGTCAGGATTGTTGGCCACGTCTTCAATTATTTGCCGCAGTCGCGCTTCAAATTCACCGCGATAGGTCGTGCCGGCAATTAGCAGTCCCATATCCAGGGCGTATATCTTTTTGCCCCGCAAAATATCCGGTACGTCGCCGGAGACGATTTTTTTAGCCAAACCTTCCACAATGGCGGTCTTGCCAACGCCCGGATCGCCTAAAAGCACCGGATTGTTTTTAGTGCGTCGGCAGATTATTTGAATCATTCTTTCAATTTCGGTCTCGCGACCGATAACCGGGTCAATGTTTGTTTGAATTTCCGGACTGGTCAGGTTGGCGGCAAAAAAATCCAGGGCTGATTCCTTTTTTTTGCCTTTTTTTGATAATTGGGAAAGATTGTTAAGTCCAAGCGGTTCTTCGCCCAAACTCAAACTGTCTTGCAACTTATCAATCATTTCCGGTACGTCATTTATCTGCGGAAACCCCGCAACATTATTCATGACCGTTTCCAACTGGCTTTGCAGATCTTCTGTTTTTAAACTGTGATGCTGGAAAAATTTATCCAGCCACTCATCTTGCGTGGCCAAAAGGGCGGATAATAGATGTTCGGTGCCAATATAGTTGTGGCCATTTTCCTGGGCGATCAGCATGGCTTTCTCTAAAGCCATTTTTGAAGACAAAGAAAAAGGAGATAAGCTGATTTGGTCTGTTTCCGGACTGTTTGTGGTTGGGTCTTGCGGTACGCTCTCGTCATAACTTAACATGGCCCGTTCAATTTTTTTGGAATCAACCTTATATTTGACGAGCAGTTCATTGGCCACTGAGCCCTTTTGCAAAGAAATCGCAAAAAACAGATGCATCGGCTCAACTGATGTGTTTTTGAGTTCGGTGGCGAGACGAATGCTTCTGATTAAGACCTCGCGCAAATGGGTGGAAAATCTATCTATGATATTCATAATAGTTGCTTTCATTTATATTGTATAATATAATGATTTTAGCTTAATTTGTCAAAAAAATAACGCTATGATAACAATATCTCCAGGAATTTTTAAAGCATACGATATCAGGGGGGTTTATGAAGTGGAATTGGATGAGGATTTGGCTTACCGGGTGGGCAAGGCGTTTGCGGAATTTATTAAGAAAGATGCCGGTAAAAACGACTTAACAGTCGCGGTCGGGCAAGATATGAGAATTTCTTCGCCGACCTTGTTTGAAGCGGTGGTAAAAGGCATAACCGAACAGGGTGTTAATGTGGTGGATATTGGTTTGGTTTCCACGCCGACTTTTTATTTTGGCGTCAGCTTCTACGGTTATGACGGCGGTTTGCAGGTTTCGGCTTCGCACAATCCGGCAAAGTATAATGGTTTTAAAATGGTGCGGGCCAGGGCGGTGCCCATCAGCGGGGAAACCGGAATAATGGAAATCCGGGATATGGCGATTAAAAATGAGTTTGTCGCGGCGCCGGAAAAGGGAAATGTGACAAAGCGCGAAGGTGTTTTGGAGGAGCAAATAAAATTTGCTTTGCAGTATGTTGATCTCCAAAAAATAAAACCGTTTAAAATTGTCATTGACACGGCCAACGGCATGGGTGGGCCGATGATGGAAGAATTATTTAAACATTTGCCGTGTAAATTGGAAAAATTATATTTTGAATTGGATGGAACCTTCCCCAATCACGAGGCCGATCCGTTAAAAGAAGAAAACATGAAGGACTTGCAGAAGCGAGTACTTGAAACCAAAGCGGATTTGGGAATTTCTTTAGATGGCGACGCGGACAGATTATTTTTTGTTGATGATAAGGGCGTAACCATTGAGCCGGCCATGGTGCGCGGAATTTTGGCCAAGATATTTTTGCGGGATAATCCGGGCGCGAAGATTTGCTATGACATCCGACCGGGAAAAATTACCATTGATATGATTGAAGAGGGCGGGGGCGTGCCGATTGTCACCCGCGTCGGTCATTCTTTGATCAAAGAAAAAATGGCCGAGGTCGGTTCGGTATTCGCCGGGGAGTCATCCGGGCATTTCTTTTTGAAAATGCCGCACGGAATTTTTGAAGCGCCGGAAATTATGATTTTAAAGATTTTACAGGAGTTGTCGGAGAGTGGCCAGAGTTTTAGCGAGTACACCGCGCCCCTGTATAAGTATTTTCATTCCGGTGAAATTAATTTTGAAGTGAAAGACAAACAAGCGGTGTTTGATAAGTTGCGGGAAAAATACGGAGCGAATTTGCAGTATGATTTTGACGGTTTGTCATTCCAGTGGCCGGAGTGGTGGTTTAATGTTCGGGCAAGTAACACAGAGAATAAAATGCGTTTGAATTTGGAAGCGACTAGTGAAGAGATTATGAAAGAGAAAGTTATGGAAGTAAGTGGACTTATTAAATTTTAATTTATTTATATTTAATTTTTAGAATATGGCGTATGCAGAAAAAAATTTAATAGATAAATTACAAGATGAGATTAGGAATAAGAAGGATAAACAAATGGAGGGGTTACGCAGGGCTTTTGAAATTTCTTTTTGGAAATATTGGGATGATCATAGTGAATATCCTAATCTTAATAATGACCAGGATGTTAATCTTTATCTTGAGGGCCGTCCAGATTTAAAAGCTGCTGTTTTTAAACTGGATTTGGTTTTGCCTAGAGTGAAAGAAATTGCTTTTGAAATTCTTGAGAATTTAAGGAAAACAGGGGTAAGAAAAGGTGCGAAGAAGAAATAAGAGTTAAACAATTTCTAAAAATATTTTTAGTGGCCATACCCACTGTTTCACTGTGGTGGGCAACTCCAACAACTTCGTAAAGTTTGCCTTTGTAGCGCTCGTATTTGCCTAATTTTAGCATAAATATTTACGCCATCCCTCTTAATTTTTTGATTCTGTCTTCAATCGGCGGATGAGTGGAGAAAAGATTGGAAACTTTTTTACCGCTAAACGGGCTTGCCAGAAATAAATGGGCAGTGGCCTGATTGGCGTGTGCCAATGGTTGATTTTCAGCCGCAATTTTTTCCAAAGCCCGAGCCAAACCTTCGGGATAGCGGGTGAGCAATGATCCGGAAGCATCAGCCAAATACTCTCGCCGGCGGGAAATAGCCAATTTTATCAGTTCGGCAATAATTGGAGATAAGATCGCCAAGATAATTCCCACCACCATAAAGATAATGCCGAGATCTCCGCCTTCGCGGTTGTTGTTTCTTCTCGGCAGCCAACGGCTTCGTAAAAAAATATTTGATAAAATCGCAATTGCTCCCACCATCACCGCCACCAAAGTCATGAAGCGAATGTCATAGTTCTTAACGTGGGAAAGTTCATGAGCGATTACGCCTTCCAATTCTACGCTTTCTAATTTTTCAATCGCGCCGCGGGTGATGGCAATGGTGGCCATGTCCGGTTTGCGGCCCGTGGCAAAAGCGTTGATGGCAGGATCTTCCATTATGTATACCTTTGGCACCGGCAAACCGGCAGTGATGCATAAATTTTCAACCAGATGATACACATATGGATTTTCATCATGTTCAATCGGGTGGGCGCCGTTTGTCCAAAGCGCAATTTTGTCGCCCTGGAAATATGAAATCGCCGTCATGCCCAGAGAAAAAATAATCGCAAAGAAAACACCGCCATAACTTCCGGAACCGGAGGCCTGATCAAACACAAACCCCAAAGCAATGATGACCACAATAAAAATCATCATCAAAATTATGGATTTTCGTTTGTTGGAATCTATCTCGTTATACATTTTATGTGTGGCCAGCTAGAATTTCACTTGCACGTTTTCCTTTTCCGCCGCATCCGCCTGGAAGAAATCGTATTTTTTGAAATTCATCATGCCGGCAAAAATATTTGTCGGGAAGACCTGAATTTGGGTGTTGAAGTCGCGCACGTTGCCGTTGTAGAAGCGGCGGGAGGCCTGAATTTTATTTTCCGTATCGCTAATTTCACCTTGTAATTGCAAGAAATTCTGATTGGCTTTTAAGTCCGGGTAATTTTCACTGACGGCAAACAAGGTTTTTAAGGTGCCTGATAATTGATTTTCCGCTTGTTCGCGTTCAGCCATTGAACCGCCTTTGGCCGACATAGCCGCGGTTCTGGCTTCAGTTAATTGAACCAAAGTGTCGTGTTCATGGGTCATGTAGCCCTTTACCGTTTCCACTAAATTCGGAATCAAGTCATAGCGGCGTTTCAATTGGACGTCAATATCGCTAAAGGCCTCATCCACGCGGTTTTTTGACTTAATTAAACCGTTGTATATGGCTATAATCCAAAAAACGATCACGGCCACTATTGCCAAAATTACCCAAAGCATATGATTAAGATTAAAATTAAGTTATATTTTCTGCCCGCAGGGCAGCTATTGGCTTTTTCGTGAGTTTATTATATGATATAGCAATAAAATAAGCAAGATTTTCTCTTTATTGTATGATTACCCTATTAATCTTTTTGGCCATCTTGGCAATTTTGGTTTTATCCCATGAATTTGGGCATTTTGTTGCCGCGCGCCGAAGCGGGATGAAGGTTTATGAGTTTGGTTTTGGCTTTCCGCCAAGGTTATTTGGCATCCAACTGCTCAAAAGCAGAAAACCGGCTAAAATTGGTGAAATTCAAGAAACAGATATAAAAATTGAAGATATAAAAACAGCGGACGGCCAGGAGGTTGTGACCGAAACAGTGACGACAGACACTAAGACAATAGTTCAAACCACGAAAAAGTGGCGTTTTATTTGGTGGAATAAGGATGTTGTACCTGAAGAAGGAGACAGCACGCTGGAACATGGCACGGTTTATTCTTTTAATCTGATTCCCCTGGGCGGTTTTGTGCGTATCAAAGGTGAAGAAGGCGACGAAACAGGTCCGGATAGTTTTAATACGCAAAAAACTTGGAAAAAGGCCATCACGCTGGTTGCCGGCGTGGCCATGAATGTGGTTTTAGCCGCGATTTTGCTTTCAATCGGGTTTATGACCGGCATACCGCAAGCGGTTGATGATTCTACGGTTGGAGTGAGAAACAGGCACGTGGAAATCGTCCAGGTTTTGCCGGGCAAGCCGGCCGAGCTGGCTGGTTTAAAAGCCGGCGATGAATTTTTAAAAATTGATAATATAAATTCTCCCAGTTCAAAACAATTGCAGGATTATTTAAATGCCAATAAAGATAAAAATATTAATGTCGTTGTAAACCGGAATGGCCAGCTTATTACAAAAGATATTCATCCAATTATTTATCCGGATACGGGCAAGGCGGGTTTGGGTGTGTCCATAGTTGATGTCGGCGTGGTTGGTTATCCGTGGTATAAAGCCATATATTATGGAATAATAACCACCGGATTTTATTTGAAAGAAATCGTGTTGGCGTTTTACGGTTTGATTAAAGGGCTCTTTGTCGGCGCGCCGGTGGGTGATGCTGTTTCCGGGCCGGTGGGCATTGCGGTTATGACCGGGCAAGTGGCTAAACTTGGTTTTGCTTATTTGTTAAATTTTACCGCCTTATTATCATTGAATTTGGCAATCATAAATATTTTGCCGATCCCGGCTTTAGATGGCGGTCGGTTGTTATTTCTGGTAATCAATAAATTTAAACGCAAGCAAATTAATCCCAAGCATGAACAGTTGGCGCATACCATCGGTTTTGCCCTGTTGATGCTTCTGGTGGTGGTGGTGACGGTAAAAGACATCGGCGCGTTTAGCGGTTCAATCGTGAACTTCTTTAAAAATTTATTTTAATTTTAAATATGCAATCTAAACTGCAGAAATTAAAAACCGAAGCCCTGCTGGCGATAAAATCCGCAAAAGATAAATTGGAAGTTGAGGCCTTGGAACAGAAATTATTCGGCCGCAAGGGCGGAGAGATGACGGATATCTTGAAAGGCATAAAAGATTTGAGCGAAGATGCAAAAAAAGAAATCGGGCAATTGGCCAATGAAGTGAAAAAAGAAATTGAAAACGCGCTGGCCGCAAAAAAACAAGAGGTTTTGTCAAAAAGTTTTGCCGGCGCCTTGGAAAAAGAGCGAGTGGATTTAACCCAGCCGGCTTTGCCGCATCAAGAACGCGGGCATCTTCATCCGGTGTCAGTAATTCAAAATCAGTTGGAGGATTTATTTGCGTCAATGGGTTTTATGGTTTTAGACGGTTCGGAATTGGAAAGCGATTATTATAATTTTTCAGCGGTAAATATTCCGGAAGATCATCCGGCGCGCGACATGCAGGATACTTTTTATATTAAAAACCATCCGGATTGGGTGATGCGAACCCACACTTCTTCAATGCAGGTGCGGGGAATGCAAAAATACGGCGCGCCGCTTCGGGCGATTATTCCGGGCAAGTGTTACCGGAATGAAGCCACCGATGTCAGGCATGAACACACCTTTTATCAAATGGAGGGGTATGTTGTTGATAAAAATATCAACTTCGGGCACATGAAAGCGGTTTTGGAAACCGTGGCCAAAAATTTGTACGGCGCGGAAACCCAGGTTCGGCTGCGGCCGAAGTTTTATCCGTTTGTGGAGCCGGGCGTCAACGGCGAAGTGACTTGTTTTTTGTGTCATGGCAACGGTTGCCGGTTGTGTAAAAACAGCGGCTGGCTGGAGATTTTTGGCGCCGGTATGATTCACCCCAATGTTTTAAAAGAAGCCAATATTGATTCGAAAATTTATTCCGGTTTTGCTTTTGGCTTTGGTCTCACCCGTTTGGTGATGCTTAAATACGGCATTGAAGACATCCGCCTGCTCCAAAGCGGGGAGATGAAATTTTTAGAACAATTTTAACTTTCTTTCACACAGAATATGCTTATCTCTTTTAACTGGTTAAAAAAATACGTCAAGTTACCTGATTCGGTTAGTGCCGAGGATGTAGCTGAAAAATTAAAGCAAAGCACGGTGGAAATTGAAAAAGTGGCCAGTCGCGCCAAGGATTTGGAAAATATTGTAGTTGGAAAAGTTGTGTCTTGCGATAAACATCCGAATGCCGATAAATTACAGGTTTGCAAAGTCAGCGTCGGCAATGAAGAAGTGGAAGTTGTTTGCGGAGGCAGTAATGTGAAAGAAGGAATGCTGGTGGCGCTGGCAAAAGTTGGCGCCAAAGTGCGCTGGCATGGAGCCGGGGAGTTGGTTGAGCTTGCGCCAACAGAGATTCGCGGCGTGAAATCATTCGGGATGATTTGCGCGTCAACTGAAATCGGTCTGGCTGACATGTTTCCTTTAAAAAGCGAAAAAGAAATTTTGGATTTGAGCGGCGTGAAAGCAAAGCCGGGCGCGCCTTTAAACAAAGCGTTGGGTTTGGATGATGCGGTTTTAGAAATTGATAATAAATCTTTGAGCAACCGGCCCGATCTGTGGGGGCATTACGGCCTGGCGCGTGAAGTGGCCGCGTTATATAAAAAGGATTTAAAAGCATACGAGGTCAAGAAAATAAAATCGGGCAAGGGCCTGAAAGTGAAAGTAGAAATTGAAGATAAAAAGTTGTGTCCGCGGTATATGGCCGTGGCCGTCTCGGGAATTAAGGTGAAAGAGTCCCCGGAGTGGCTAAAGAAAAGTTTGTTAGCAGTGGGCCTGCGACCAATAAACAACATCGTTGATATCACCAATTATGTGATGATGGATTTGGGTCAGCCCATGCATGCGTTTGATGCCAAGGTTTTATCTGGCGATAAGAAACAGGCCGCGATTGTGGTGCGGCGTGCGAAAGACGGCGAAGAATTCGTTACTTTGGATGAACAGAAAAGAAAATTGGATTCGTCAATGCTTATGATTGCCAATCCGGAAAAATCGTTGGCCATTGCCGGCGTAATGGGCGGGATGGAAAGCGGAATTAATGCCGGTACTGATACTATAATTTTTGAATCCGCCAATTTTGATGCTTCATCAATAAGAAAAACGTCTACTAAATTGGGTTTGCGCACTGATTCATCGGCTCGTTTTGAAAAAAGTTTGGATCCGAATTTGTGCGTGTCGGCTTTAAGCAAAGCCGTCCAATTGGCGCTGGAATTAAATCCCGGCGCCGGTGTAGGCGGTAATATTGCCGATGAAGCAAATTTTCATCTTAGCACGGGTCCAATAGGATTTGGCCTGGAATATTTGAAGAAAATTGCCGGAGTGGAAATTTCCAAAAAAGAAGCGGTAAGCATTTTAGAACGATTGGGTTTTGCGGTCACCGGTAAAGGCGATGAAATGAAAGTAAAAATTCCCAGCTGGCGCGCCACCAAAGACATCTCTCTTCCCGAGGACTTGGTTGAAGAAATTGTGCGTATTTATGGCTATGAAAATATATTGTCTGCGATGCCGACGTTTCCGATAAACCCGCCGGAAGAAAACAAAGTGCGTAAACTGGAAAGACAAATTAGGGATTTGCTGGTAAAAGAAATGTCATATACGGATATGTATAATTATTCTTTTGTCAGTCCGCAGATGATTGCCAAAATGAATGATGATGTTAAAAAATATATTGAACTTGATAATCCAATTTCGCAGGAACGGCCGTATGTGCGCCGGCATTTAATCACTAACCTGTTGGAAAATATTTTAAAAAATATTGATAATCATCCCACTTTGCGTTTATTTGAAATCGGTAAAACCTTTATAAGTGAAAAGCCGGGGCAAAGAACAATGGCCAACAATGACGATCTGCTTCCGCGCCAGGACACCTGGCTGACAAGTGTGTTTGTGGAAAAGAAAAATGCGGCGCCGTTTTGGCAGGCACGCCGGGTAGTGGAAAATATTCTGGGCGATTTGGGGCAAAATTTTGAAGTGAAGGTGCCGAAAGAAATTTATCCGTGGCAGCATAAAGCGCGCGTGGCCAGAGTAATGGTTGCCGGAGAAGATGTGGGTTCGGTTTATGAACTTAATCCGGCCGCGGGAGCCAACTTAGGTTTAGAGTGGAGCGTGGGCGTGGCGGCGTTAAACATTGATAAGCTGGCAATGCTGCCTGTGTCTGACAAAAAATATAAACCACTGTCAGAATATCCGGCCATAGAACGGGATTTGGCGATTTTGGTGAAAAAAGAAGTTTCACACGGTGAAATTATTTCAGCCCTGGCGCACACTGATCCGATTTTAGCATCTGTGGATCTGTTTGACGTCTATGAAGGAGAGAACATCGGCGCCGGTTACAAAAGCATGGCTTATCATTTTGTCTATCGCGACCTTAAGCGAACCCTTACGGCCGGAGAGGTTGAAAAAGTGCACAGTAAAATTTTAAAAATTCTTCAGGAAAAATTTAAAGCGAGCGTGAGATAGTAAAAAATTTGTTGCATCTTTAAATTTGTGCTATAATATCTTCAGATTATTTTTATTTTTAATTTAAGGAGCGGTATGATAGAAACTTCCAAAGATATTTTATACCTGGTCATCGCGTTTTGTGTTTTGTGGCTGACGGTTTTTCTCTGCTGGACGTTTTTCTACGTGGTGAAAATTTTAAAGAACACCAACCGGGTGGTTGAAGAATTTCGCTCGCGCCTGCAACTGCTAACTGAAACCATAAATTATGTGCGCGGCAAGGTGGAAAGCATTCATGCTTTGATTGGTTTAGCCGGCGGCAATGTAGCCAATGCCGTAAAAAATATCGTGAGCAAGAAAGCCAAAGAATGGGTTGATAGCGGTTCTAAAAAAATGAATACTTCAGCTAAAGACGCGGTGGACTTTGCGGTAAAAGCGACTGCAAAGGGCATGAGCAAGGTAGCAAAGAAGATTAGAAGATAAAATAAATTTAAACAAGAGAGCCCACCCGGGCTCTTTTAAGTTGCCTCCTATCTTGACAAAAAAATATTTTTAGTGTATTCTTGGTGATTATTCCTTAGGTAAGGAAGCCCGGACCATTCCGGTTCGGGTATGATGATAGAGGAAGGAGAAAAAAGATGGGAATGCGCGCGAAGGACTGGGAGGCGGCCCAGGCCGTTTTCTTGAAAGAGGCCGGTGCCGACCCTGACCCCGACGATTCGTGGACCGTAGTTCGGTCGCCGAGTTTGCAGGAGCTTCTGCTGGCAAAGGAGCAGGAGTTCCCGGTTGAGCTCGAGCTCTCCGACGGCCGCAAGATGACCGTGTTCGTCGAGGATATCAAGGACCCCGACGCGCACGGCGAAGTGGAGGTGTACGTAATGTACGTCGCCAACGGCAACCGGCGCCGGCGGTACCTGCACTTCACCCCCGACGTCTACGAGCCCAGGGTCAACGTCTACCCCGAGCCCAAGGAATCCGTGGGCTGACCCCACTTCCTCCCTCGTCTCACGCCCAAGCATCTGCTTGGGCCTTTTTTTGTTGATTTTGTTATGGCTTTCGGGTAAGATACGAGCACTATGCCCGACTTTGTTCACCTCCATGTCCACAGCCATTATTCGCTTTTAGATGGCCTGCCAAAAATTGACGAGCTAGTTAAGCATGCCAAAAGTTTGGGCATGACTGCCCTTGCCCTCACCGATCATGGTAATATGTATGGCGCCATTGAGTTTTATGAGCGGTGTCAGAAAGAGGGAATAAAACCGATCATCGGCATGGAGGCATACTTGGCTCCGGGCAGTCGTTTTGATAAAAATCAAAATGACAAGTATTATCATCTGGTGTTGTTGGCTTTGGATTATACCGGTTATAGAAATTTGATGAAGCTGGCTTCGCTGGCTCATCTGGAGGGGTTCTATTACAAACCCCGTGTTGATAAAGAACTTCTAAAACAATATCATGAAGGTTTGGTTGCTTCATCTGCCTGTTTTGGCGGCGAGATTCCTTGGATTTTGCGCAAAGAAGATAATTTTGAGAAAGCCAAAAAAGTGGCGTTGGAATACGAAGAAATTTTTGGCAAAGGAAATTTTTATCTGGAACTGCAGGACTTGCCGGGTTTGGAAGGTCAGATGGAGATGAATACAAAATTAATTAAGCTTTCCCAAGATACTGGCGTCCCGCTTATTGTCACCCGTGACGTGCATTATTTGAAACCGGAGGACGCCGAAGCCCAGGATATTTTAACCTGCATCCGCGACGGCCGGACTTTGGATGAACCCAATCGCCAGACCATGAATGCGGTTGATTGTTCAATGGCTAGCGTCAAAGAAATCGCCGGCCGCTTTAAACATATTCCTGAAGCATTGGAGAACACGGTTAAGATTGCCGAAAGAGCGAATCTGGTTTTAGAACTTAATAAATGGCATTTTCCGCCTCTTGAGCTTCCGGTCGGGCAGACCGCCGACAGTTATTTGCGCGAGCAGGTTTATGAAAGATTGCCGAAGCTGTTGCAGATAACCGAGGAGGTGAAAAAAAGAGTTGACTATGAGTTGGAAATTATCGCCAAAAAAGGTTATTCTCCGTATTTTTTAACAGTTGCCGATTATGTGCAGTATGCGCGCGACCACGGCATTGCCGAAACGACCAGGGGCTCGGCTGCTGGTTCAATCGTTTCTTACGCTATAGGAATCGTCACTGTTAATCCGCTGTATTTCAAATTGCCGTTTGAAAGATTTTTAAATCCATTCCGTCCCAGCCCGCCGGATATTGACGCGGACTTCGCCGACGACCGCCGCGACGACATGATTGCTTATGTCACGCAAAAATATGGTGCGGACAAAGTGGCGCAGATTATTACCTTCGGAACGATGATGGCGCGCGGAGCGGTGCGCGATGTGGGCCGAGCGCTGGGCTATACCTATTCTTTTTGCGATCAGATTTCAAAAATGATTCCTTTTGGCGCGCAGGGTTTTCACATGAATATTGCCAAAGCCATGGAGCTGGAGCCGGATTTAAAAAAATTATACGATCAAAATCCGCAAGCCCACCGTTTATTGGATTTGGCGCAAAAAGTGGAGGGCTGCGCCCGACACACTTCCATACACGCGGCCGGAGTGGTGATTTCACCGACGCCGCTTACGGATTTTACTCCGGTTCAGCGCGAAACCGGCGGTGAGAGAATTACCACTCAATATGAAATGCACGCGGTGGAGGCGGCTGGAGTTTTGAAAATGGACTTTTTGGGGATCCGCAATTTATCTATTTTGGGTCATGCCGTGGAAATTATAGAAAAAACAACCGGCCAGAAAATTGATATCTACAAATTGCCCTGGGATGACAAAAAAACCTATGAAATGCTGGCGCGCGGTGAAACTATCGGTGTGTTCCAGCTTTCCGGATCTGGCATGACCAGATATTTGAAAGAATTAAAGCCGGCCAGCATCTTTGATATTATGGCCATGGTGGCACTGTTTCGCCCCGGGCCAATGGAATCAATTCCCGAATATATAAAAAGAAAAAATCATCCGGAACTGATTGAATATCTTGATCCGCGCATGGAAAATTATCTTGATCAGTCCCTGGGCTTGATTGTTTATCAGGACGACGTTTTGCTTACGGCTATAAATTTGGCCGGATACAATTGGGAGGAAGCGGATAAATTCAGAAAAGCGATGGGCAAGAAAATTCCGGAAGAAATGGCCAAGCAGAAAGAGAAATTTTTTAAGGGCTGCCGTGAATTCGGGCATTTGTCCGAAGCAAAAATCAACACCCTGTGGGAACGCATTGAGCCGTTTGCCGCTTATGGTTTTAACAAGGCCCATGCCTGCAGTTATGGAGTTGTGGCCTATCAGACCGCCTATCTGAAAGCTAATTTTCCGGTGCAGTATATGACCGCGATTTTGATTGCGGAAAGCGGCGACATTGATAAAGTGCCGGAAATTATTCATGAGTGCGAGAGAATCGGCATAAAGGTCTTACCGCCCGATGTTAATGAAAGTTTTAAAAATTTCGCCATGATTTCGCCGGAAGACGGATCCGAGCCGCACATTAGGTTCGGTTTAAACGGCATAAAAAATCTGGGCGAGCATATTGCCGAAGTGATTTACCGCGAACGCAAAGAACATGGCACGTATAAAGACCTGCAGGATTTGCTCACGCGTGTAAATGATAAGGATTTAAACAAAAAGTCCCTGGAAAGTTTGGCTAAATGTGGCGCGCTTGATTGTTTTGGCCATGACCGGGGATTGCTTTTGGCCAACACGGACAACCTTTTGGGTTTTGTCAGGCAGATGCATGAGAAAACCCAATCAAACCAGAATTCGCTTTTTTCAGGCACAACGATTGATTTGTCCGCCAAAGTTCAGCTTAATCCGGCGCCCCTGGCCGATGAAGCCGACAAGCTGATTTGGGAAAAAGAATTGCTGGGACTCTTCGTCACTTCCCATCCATTTAAGTATTTTGAAAAAATTATGAACGGCGTGCTGACACCGATTAAGGACTTGCCCAATCAGCCGCGCAACAGCCGGGTGGTGGTGGGCGGATTTATTGATTCCACCAAGAAAAAAATTACCAGAAGCGGCAAGGCGATGATGTTCGCCAAAATTCAGGATCTAAGCGGTGGGTTGGAACTTTTGATTTTCCCGCGCACCTTTGAAACCACCAAAGATGTTTGGCAAGAAGGAAAACCGGTTTGCGTGGTGGGCAAGACATCAGAAGAAGAAGGGGATGACAAACTGTTTGTGGACCGGGCGTATATTTTAACCAAAGAAAACGCGGCTACGCTGGCCATGCAAATGAATATCAATCAGGGTGCGCCGTCTTTGCGCCAGTATGCGCCGAATTTTGTCAGTCCGGAAGAAGAGGGCTTTGAAGTTGTGGTCAGCCCGGCCAAGATAAAAACCGAATCAGATAATATTAAAAAAATTCTAGGGAGGTATCCGGGCGATAAGGTGGTGTATATAAAAGTGGGGAATAAAAAAATAAAAAGCGGCTACCGGGTGGACGGCTGCACAGAGTTGAAAGAAGAACTTAAACAATTTTCCAATTAGGGTCGGCCTTAAGGTTCCGCCAATTTGTAAAATCTTCTTTAAGGGTATGATAATATCCGGCCACGGCAATCATGGCCGCGTTGTCCATGCAGTATTTTAAGTCCGGATATTTTATGTTGCTGCCGGAAAGTGCATCGGCGAAGGTTTCCCGCAGTTTTAAATTTGCGCTCACGCCGCCGCCAACCACGATTGTCTTCGGCCGGAATTCTTGCACCGCTTTGACGGTTTTAGAAACCAAAACATCAACAATGGCCTGTTCCAAACTGGCGCAAAAATCTTCCAGTGTAATTTTTTTATTGATTTTATGATCTCTTAACCAATAAAGAGCCGAGGTTTTCAGTCCGGCAAAACTAAAATTATAATTATCATCATTTATCATCGGCCGCGGAAATTTTATCGCCTGCGGATTTCCGTTTTTTCCCAGTTTAGAAATTTGCGGACCGCCCGGATAGGGGAGATCAACCAGCTTGGCCACCTTATCAAAACATTCTCCGGCTGCGTCGTCACGGGTCGCGCCCAGTAGTTTATATTGCCTGGGTTTTTTTATTAAAATTAATTCGGTATGGCCGCCGCTCACCACCAAACACAAAGCTGGAAATTCTATCTTGGAGTCGGCCGCGATCTCCGTAGAATAAATATGGCCTTCAATATGATTTACTGCCACCACCGGAATTTTTAAAGCGTACGATAAAGTTCTGGCCGCTTCCACGCCTACCAATAATCCGGTAATCAGCCCGGGTCCGGCCGTGACCGCAATCGCATCCGGCTGGGGCTGGTTTTCCAAAATGAGTTCAATCAGCGGCGTAATTTTTTCCGCATGCGCCCGGCCGGCGATTTCCGGCACCACCCCGCCGTATTTTTTGTGAATGTCAATTTGCGAAGCGGTTTTTTCCGATACCACAACGCAACCTTGGCTTGAACAATTGAGCAAGGCCACCGAAGTATCGTCACAGGAACTTTCTATACCAAGAATAAGCATATTTTTCGCAATACCGAATTTCCTATTTAGAAACTCGGTATTACGGAGGAAGACGTGTGTCTTCCTCGACTCCTTATGTCTCCTTATGGCCAGTTGAGTTCCGCCGGCATAGGCCAATCACTGGCGTCGAAACTCACGAATCCCGGCGTCCATTTGAACTTGGACGCTTCTCCCGGACCAGAAGTGCCCGTGAGCTCGTGAATTTTTTTAGAACTGAGCACCTTGAGCGGCGACATCTCTTTCGGCTCCGGGCTATCGATAGTGGCCTGGAGAGAATAACCAATCCCTTTCGTGGGATTGTAGAGGAGAAGTTGCGTGGCGACTTTTGCCCGTTTGTGCTCAAGGCAGTCCCACACCATCTTCAAGAGCGGCTTCTCCACTACGACCACAGGTTCATTATCCTCTGCAGTCAGAGCTGGGAATACACCCATCAGTCCGTGTTCGATCAGCAGTAGGTAACCGTACCGAAGCTGCCATCCGCTCAGATCCTTTTCGAAGATGCTTCCCAGCGCCGGTCCTTGTTTGCTCATGGTTTCCTCCAAGATCGAGATCGTTTTCCCGAGTGTCAGGGGAGGGAGTCGGACCCTCGACCTTAGGGTTATGAATCCTACGCTCTTACCAACTGAGCTACCCTGACATTACCGAAAGTATACAAAAAAAAATGGCTTTAGTCAATGTTGATTTTGGCTCTGTTCTGTGATAGTGTAAATTCAATAATTTTGTGATTATGTTGGAAAAAAGGCCTTATGAAAACTCAATACCGCTTGTCGGCCAGAATCGGCCGTCTTTTGCTGTGGAAAAAGTTGTTTTGGGGCAGAAAAGAGAAGCCAGGGAGTGTTTGAGACGCTGTTATGAATATCGCGACAGCAAGGGTGAATTTATCGCCCAGGGGTTGGTTGATGTAAATGCCAAACCGTTTCCTATTGAATCGCCGGATCCAAAGCTTGGATTTTACAACGGCTGGAAGCTGGAGTCCTTTATTATTATATCCAAAGAAGGAAAAAAGCGTGACGTATTAAAAAATTTAAACAAAGACGGCCAGCCGCTGCCGGATATAGTCATAGACGATTTGGTGGAGCAATGTGGGTATATCAATGAACCAAAAAAGATGATAGTCGTGCCGCCGCTTAAGTCCGCCAAAGAAATTGAAGAGTTGGTGCATGAAAATATGCACGCACAACAGGATAATAACAGCCATTTTAAACCACTTTTGGATTTGTATGAATGGTCGGAGATGGATGCCGGTGCGCTTGGCGAGGCGGAAGTGGAAAAACGGTTGCGTGAAATTTTGCGGGCGGTTTCCCATTTTGGCGAAGCAAAAAAGTTTGCCAAGCAATTGAAGGATGATGTTACTTTTTTTGAAGGCGCACTGCGGTCTGGCAAAGTGCCGGCCTCTGAAGTGCCAAAGATGATGGAAGAGCGGGTCAAACGGATACAAAAAATGTTTTCTTTACCAATGCAGATATGTGAGATAGACGCCGAAGACGGGGGATTAAAAGGGTTGGAAGAAATTAAAGAAACCATAGGCGCTGATTTTTTGGCGCCGTTTATCTGGACACCGTCAGTGATTGCCGACACCCCGCACTCCAGAGCGCTGGACGCGGAAGAAGAAAACCGCTTTGAGGTGTTGGGAACATCTGATTTATACGAGCAAAAGAAAAAATTTGAGCACGGCAAGCCGTCAGTCACCAGTGTGCCGGCGATTGTCAAAATGTATCTTGAATCCGTGGGCGCTTTGCCGGCGCCATGGGAAAAAGGTTGACTTTCACCGAATTTTCTGGTATCATAATGCCGCACTATGGCCCCATCGTCTAGTGGTTAGGACATCTCGCTTTCAATGAGAAAACACGGGTCCGATTCCCGTTGGGGCTACCAATACAAAAGATTCCGGAGAACCGGAATCTTTTGTTACGGGCGATGGCTAGAGGCCGAGCTTTGTTTTACAAGTTTTCGTAATAGCTTCTTTTGTCACACCGTATTTTGCCGCAAGCATATACCAATAATTATACAATCTTTGGGCATTTAACATGGCTACAAAAATATTATGGGAACGAACGTCGGCCGATTGGGCCAGCTCCAGCATTTTTTGACACTCTCCGGTTGTCACTGTCCCGCCCAGATTAAACGGTTCATCAATTCTCATCATGACAAGTGCCTGACATTCCGCTCCTTCCACCAAGTTAATGCTAAGGGCCAGTTTGTCCTTTGTAACTACCATGATATTACCCGACAACGCTATCTTGTAACCGTGTTTTTTAAAGGCGTTTTCCAGTTTCGCTGTTGTCGGTTTGATTTTGACAACATACATTAGGGCATCTCCGACCTGATCGCCTTGTCCGATATTGGCGGAAAAAATTATTTCACCGCCGGCTTCGCTGTAAATTGATTTTAATTCTTTGGCCAACCCATTGGGAACCTCTGCTTCTGTGGCTGAATTGCACATATCCCCGGAATCTTTGTTATCATCCGGCGGTTCCGTCGCAGTGCTGTTCGGAGACTGTTGGTTGACAGCCGGCGGGTAAATGTTCTCCTGCTTTGAATTTTGAGCGGGACTTTTATTAATACATCCGGCGCCGGTTAAAATCAAAATACTGCCTAAAACAAACGCAATACCAAGAATTTTTTTGTTCATATTTGAAATTAGTGCATTAATAAATTTAGCAAGGAAAATTTTTGGCTGATATAATTATATCATTTTATGTTAAGAATAACAAAAATCGTCTACAAACCAAACTCCACCCATAAGGTGGAGTTTGTGATATAATACAAATATCAATAATTTAATTTTTTATTCTTAACAAACACTATGACCAAACATCAAGGCGTCTCAAGCGGAATCTACGGCCTGGCATTCATCGGCGCTCTTATTTATTATATCCAACACGCCACCACATTCTGGATGGGCGTGCTGGGATTTTTGAAGGCCCTGGTTTGGCCGGCATTTTTGATTTATAAATTGTTGGAATTTTTACACATGTAAATATAAAGATCCTGTTGCTTCGCAAGCAGGATCTCTTTTTCTCCTTTCACATTATCCTTTCACAGGACCACTTCTTCGTAGTAGTCGGCCCGCTCGTGGCTAGCGTAGGGGCTTGATTTGGCATCCTTGAGCGCAGCTGCGGCGAACGGTTCGTCTATGGTGACCTCGGCAACGTTCTCGCACTTGGCGATCAACAGCTGACAACCATCACAGCCGAATCCGGTCACGGTTGCCAGAACCAGCGCCTCCTTGATCTTCGGTACCCGGCCCTCTTTGCGGATGGCTTCGGCCACATCGGCCGCGTTTTCTCCACCGCAGTCGGTCCAGAACTTGAAAACAACCTCATCACCCTTGCGCACACTAACGAGTCCGGTTTTTCCGTGCATATCACCCCTCCTTAGGTAACTTTACATGTTTTTTCATAAAGATCAAGAAAAATATCCTCCGGGTCAGTTTTCTTTTTAACCGCGTAATAATTATCTTTGTTCCAGGTTTTCCAAAAGTCATCTTCCGAATAATAGTTGGTGGAAATCAAGGTTTTGATGCCGCCAATAGCCATCAATTCTTCCTCAAACATTTTGTAATAGTTTTTGTCCGGCCGTTTTGGCAGTCCGTAGATGGCCAGATCTAAAAACAACTCGTCTTTCATTTTTTCAAAAAATTCTCCGGAAATCCATTCATAATGCCGGGCAATTTTATAAGGCACGCACCATAAAGGGAAAAAATTTATCTCTTTTTCATACCATTTCATAAAATTTTCACCTTCAGAAAACGGGATGAAGGTGTCAACCGTTACTGGTATCTTATCAGCCGGGATAACTTTGCGAAATTTTTGCACCAGTTTTAATAAGCTTGAAGAATTAATAAATTTACCAAAAAACAAACGTCCCAGAAATGATTTTGGGGTGACATTGGTCACACCTTTGTCATAGCGGAAAAAATAATCAATGGTTTTAAGATAATCTTCTTTTCGTATTTTTGTGCTTTTATAATATACCCTCATCCAGTCATAACTGTGGGTGTAGGGCGCCGTGTCAACAAAATTTCCTGTACTTAATACTAACTCGGTGGGGGAATGGATTATACCATCCATAAAATCAACATCTTTTTTGGTGTAGTGATCCCAGATGGTAGCTTTATACTCCTTAATATCCACACATTTTTGATAAGTGACTTTAACAAACGGCTTGGCCGGAACCAATCTGAATTTGAGTTTAGCCAGAAGGCCCAAAGTGCCAAAGGTGCCGTGTATCATTTGAAATAATAAACTGTTGTCATTATCCGGAGAGCAGGTCAGAACCTCGCCTTGCGCGGTAATAATCTCATATTCCAGACAAGTGTCGTGGAAACCCCCATATTTGTATGACATTGATTCTAATGAACAGCCGGAAACCGCGCCACCGATGGTAATTGTTTTCAGTTCCGGTACAACAATCGGCACCAGGCCATATTTCAGAGTGGCTGTTGCCAAATCTACAAAAGTTACGCCTGATTCGGCAACACAAGTCCGCGCATCAGGGTCAATACTGATAATTTCATTTAAATCACTGATGTCAATTTCTTCATTCCAGTATTTCTGTTCTTCAGGTTTGGGCACTACATGAGAAACCGCTTTCTTTTTAAATAATACCGGCTTGCCGTTTTTGTGCGCTTTCAGCTGTCCGGCAATTCTTTCAATTTTTTGTGCATGAGTTATCATATTTTTGATAACTTATCTTAGCAAAATTTTTCATTCTTAGCAAACTATAGGGAAGTTATCCACATCTCCTCAAAAAAAGTACGAAATGTGCTATAATATACATAATTAATTAATTGCCGGGGTACTTGATTTTTTTAAGTATCCGCTGGCTATAGCAAGATACATATGAAAACATTTAAAATGTTTTCTGGAGTTGTAGGAATTTTTTTATTTATTCTTCTCGGTCTGGCCGGACCAAACACCGCGTATGCGGCAATAGCAACGTCTCCCAATCTTGGAGATGCAGCTAGTTTTTCAGTTTTGGCCGGTTTATCAATGAGCGCCGCCGGCGCCGGCACTACAATTTCCGGTGATTTGGGCCTAAGCCCAGGTCTTGAGACCTCAAAAACCGGGCCTTGGACAGTGGGGGGATCACAATATTTTGGTACAACTGGTTTGTCCGCGACTGCTCAAGGGGCTGCTTTAATTGCTTATGGTAACCTGGCAGGTCAAACAACCAGCGGGGTGTGGGGTACAACCCCATGGACTCCGGTGCCGGGTGTGTGGACTTCAGCCAGTGATAAAACGTTTACCGGAACGATCTATCTTAACGGCACTTACGATGATGTTTGGGTTTTTCAGGTTGGGGGTGACTTTACGTTCAGTGGTTCAATTGTTTTGCAAGGCAATGCCCAGGCCTGTCATGTGTTTTGGCAGGTTGGCAGCAGTGCGACCATCGGTTCAGACAGTACTTTTGTCGGAACACTCATTGCGCAAACTTCTGTCACGCTGGTCTCTGGTGCAACTGTTAATGGCAGAATTATAGCTCTCAATGGTTCTTTAACAACAGACGGAAATAATATTTCCGGACCAACATGTGCGACTGCGCCTGTAGTTGCAACACCCGTATCCGGTGGCCAGCGTTATGGAACGATTAGTGTTGTTAAAACAGTCATCAACGACAATGGCGGAACCAAGACCGTTGCTGATTTTCCACTGTTCGTTAATGGCACAGCCGTTGTTTCTGGTCAGACCAACGTTTTCCCCGCGCCTGCCGGTGTGTATTCTATTACCGAAACCTCTGATCCTAATTACACCCAGACATTTTCCGGTGATTGCAACTCCACCGGGCATCTGGATCTTAATGTTGGCAATACCGCGGTCTGTATAATTACAAATGATGACATTGGCGCGCCGGTAGTTGTTCCGCCCGTACCACCACTCATTGATGTGATAAAAGTACCGGATCCTTTGGCTTTGCCGGCTGGTCCAGGTCCGGTGGCATACACCTACACGCTCCGTAATATTGGAACGGTTCCAGTAACCGACCTAACGATGGTTGGCGATACTTGTAGTCCAATAAATCTTATTTCCGGCGACACAAATGGCGATTCAAAGCTTGATATGGATGAAACTTGGGTATACCGCTGTTCAACAACGCTTTCAGAAACTCACACCAACACCGTTGTCGCGACCGGATGGGCCAATGGCATCAGTGCGGTTGATATCGCGCATGCTACGGTCGTTGTCGGCGCACCAATAATTCCACCTTTGATTCACATTACAAAAATTCCTAATCCGTTAACACTCTTGGCCGGAGGGGGAATGGTTACCTATACTAAACAAGTAACCAACCCGGGAACGGTTGCGTTAAGCAACGTCCGTGTTACTGATGATAAATGCAGTTCGGTGGTATATATTTCCGGCGACACAAATAGCGATTCAAAGCTTGATCCAACCGAGACATGGACATATACCTGTCGGACCAGAATAACCAAAACTACGACTAACACCGCCGTGGTAACCGGTGAAGCCAATGGTCTGACTGTGAGAGATTTTGCAGTCGCCACTGTCGTTGTGACCGCGGTTGCTCCGAAATTACCAAATACCGGGGTTGCTTCCAGTGAAAATCATATTCCCTGGAATAGTATCATACTGGTTGGTGTCCTTATATTAATTTCAACTTCAACAATTGTCGTTCTAAAGAAACGCAGAATTTAAGTTATGCGTTCCGTAAGAAAATCTAGGCGATCCAAAAGTAAAAGTCCGTCAAAACGGTCCTTGTTTATCGTCAGTATTGTGGGGGTTGCATTTTTTCCGGCAACCATTCTTTTTCCGACCCTACTTCCCGTTAGTCAAATTTCACAAATTAATCAAATCCCGCTAGGTGTAGTTGGAAATAAGTTAGCCGACGCCATCGTTTTACCGGAACAAATAAGTCCGGGAATTCCGATTCATCTCAAAATTCCGAAAATCCAGGTTGATACTGTTCTTGAACAAGTGGGCCTCCTGCCCAACGGAACAGTGGGTGTGCCGAAAGGCCCTGCTGCCGCCGGGTGGTTCAATCTTGGACCGCATCCCGGAGATATTGGCAGCGCAGTTATTGCCGGCCATTATGGTCGCTGGCAAAATGGTGCAAATTCAGTATTTAATAATTTAAATAAGTTGAGGAAAGGTGATAATTTATTCGTTGTTGATGAAAATGGAGCGACCACTACTTTTGTGGTACGTGAAAGCCGAAAGTATGACCCGAACGCTGATGCTTCAGCTGTGTTTAGCTCCAATGACGACAAGTCACATCTTAACCTCATTACTTGTGAAGGAAGTTGGAATAAAGCTGCCAAAAGTTATTCCGGCCGGTTAGTAGTATTTGCAGATAGGCAGTAGAGCTAAAGTATGATTAAAAAAATTATCATTGGTTTGCTATCATTAGCTGCGATTGGGGTTTTTGTATTCGCCGCGGTTTTTTATTATCAAAATCTGCAGGGAAACAGCGCCCCGGAGAGCAATACTATCAGTAGTGCAGCCGCAGTCGCTACCATTACCACATCGGATCCACCAAACAATCTGGGTCTTTCCCTGCCTGCCGGCATGTCGGTTAAAGTATTCGCGGAAAAGTTAAATAATCCCCGCGTCTTAAAATTAGACCCCAAAGGCAATTTAGTAGTCAGCGAATTTGCCGGCGGCCGCATAACCGTTTTAATTGATAAAAATGGTGATGGCAAAGTTGATAGCCAAAAAGTAATTTTGAAAAATTTGAACCAGCCGCATGGTTTTGAATTTTATTGTCTTAAGGGAAAATGTAAATTATACGTAGCCGAAAATGACGCGGTTTCTGTGTATGATTACAATTCCAGCACCTTAACCGCCTCCAACCGCAAAAAAATCATTGATTTGCCTGCCGGCGGCGTACATGTGACGCGGACATTATTAATTAAAGACAATAAATTATATATAGCCATTGGTTCCAGCTGTAATGTTTGTCATGAAAGCGATAACCACCGTGCCAAGGTTTTGGTCTCTAATTTGGATGGTTCGGGTTTAAAGGATTTCGCAACCGGCCTGCGCAATTCGGTGTTTATGGTCACCAATCCTCAAACCGGAGAAATCTGGGCCACGGAAAATGGACGCGATTTGTTGGGTGATAATATTCCGCCTGATGAAATTAATATCTTGAAGCAAGGAAAAAATTACGGCTGGCCGATTTGTTATGGAAAAAATATTCATGATACCGAGTTTGATAAAAATACTTATATCCGTAATCCCTGCATGGAGCCGTTTGAAACCCCAAGTTATATAAACATCCAGGCCCACAGCGCGCCTTTGGGGTTGGCTTTTGTGCCTAAAGACGGCTGGCCGCAAGCGTGGCAGGGGAGTTTGTTTGTGGCTTTTCACGGTTCCTGGAACCGTACTGTGCCCACGGGTTATAAAATTGTCCGGTTTGATTTTAAAAGTAATGGCACGGCCGTGCAGACCGATTTTATTACTGGTTGGCTGAAGGGGGGCACTGCCTGGGGCCGGCCAGTTGATATTTTGACCTTACCCGGTGGCATCATGTATGTGTCCGATGATACATCCAATGTGGTTTACCGGTTTACATATAAAATGTTATAATCTAACTAATAAACGCCTGCAGAAGTTATGAAGAAATACATAGCAATCGTATCGGTTTTGGTAGTAGCCTGTTTGGGCCTGTATCTTAATCGGGCCTATCGTCATATTTCTGTGTCTATTGGTGAAAAAAATTTAGCGAATCCGACTGTTCATCAAACCATCGTTTTACCGCCGGCCACAACCACATCAACCGCCAAAATAGTTTATGCGGCGCTGGGAGACAGCTTAACCGTCGGCGTTGGCGCGACTGCAGAGCAAAAAACATACCCATATCTTGTAGCCAAACTTTTGGCACAGGAAAAAAATATTCAAGTGACAGTTGCCAATTTAGGCATACCCGGAGCCACCAGCGCCGATGTTTTAAATCAGCAGGTGCCGCAAGCAGCAAAGCTTCACCCGGATATGGTTATATTGGCCGTTGGTATTAATGATATGTTAAACAGAGTGCCGACAGATGTGTTTGAAAAAAATATGGTTTCCATTGTTAACGGCTTGGCCGGCGCCGCTACACATATAACTGTTATCAATATCCCGTATCTCGGGGGTAGCCAGGCATATTGGCCGCCATACAGATGCTATTTTGATTGGCAAACTAGACGTTATAATAATTTTTTAAACAAGGCGCTCGCCAATAAAAATGTTGCAGTTATTGATTTATATACCCTGACGCACGAGCAAGCGTTTAATGATAAAAATTACTATTCAGTTGACGGTTTTCATCCGTCAGATGAAGGATATCAATTTTGGAGCAATATAATTTATGGCAATCTTAATTACTGATGCTTTAAGACAAAATTGGGTGGTGATAACGGGGCTACTATTGGCGCTAGTGGTATCAATACGCCGCACTAAAGACGACTCTTTTTTTCCACCGCAAACCACCACCGAACTCAAAGGTTTGGCGATTTTAATGGTGGTTTTTTCTCATATTGGTTATTTTTTAGTCAGCGATCGCCAGTTTTTAGTGCCGCTCTCCAATTATGCCGGCGTGGGGGTGGATTTATTTTTGGTATTGTCCGGTTATGGTTTGGTGGTTTCGGCCTTGAAAAAACCATTATCAATCGGTCAATTCTACTCTAAACGTTTGCGCCGTATTTATATACCCGTGGCCGTGACCGTGGCGCTTTTTGTTCTGCTTGATTTCTTTTTTCTGCACCTAACCTATCCTTTAAAAACCGTTATAGAAAATTTATTGGGATTTTTTCCGCGCGCGGATTTATATCAGGATATTAATTCGCCTTTGTGGTATATCACACCGCTTCTGGCGTATTACCTTCTTTTTCCGCTGATTTTTTGGAAGCGCTTTCCGGCGGTGTCTGCCATTGGTATGGCTTTAGTCGGGTGGCTGTTTATAAAATACTCTCCCCAATTTCATATTGTTTCCGTGGATATGATAAAGCTGTATAAACTTCACTTTCTGTCATTTCCACTGGGCGTAGCTTTGGGGGCGTTAAGTCCGATGTTAAGCCGTCTGCGTCTGTCGGCCGTTTGGCGCTGGCTGATAATTATTTTATCTTTGGGCGTGTTTGCCTATACCTATTCTCATTCGTTTGTGACTGATAGTGTGTTAAGAGATGCAGTCGCCAGTTTGATGACGGTGATGGCTGTCATAGCCCTGTTTGTTTATAAAAAGATCAATTTTAAAATCCTCGCCCTGTTAGGCGTGTTTTCTTTTGAAATATATTTATTGCACTGGCCGCTTCTCTATCGCTATAATTTTTTATACGGCAAAATTCCGGCCGGCTTGGCCACGCTTATTTATCTCGCCTTGTTTTTGGGACTGGGATTTTTATACCAAAAATTACTCTCCTTGTTCTATCCCGTTAGGCGTCAGCCGGATGTTTCCGGTAAGTCCGTTTGAAGTGCCTTCTAAAGTGGCGGTAATGGTGTAATAATTTGTGCCGCTGGTTGAACTGTAAATATAATTTCCGGACTGCGGATCTTTCGGAACTTTTCCCATATAAGCGCCGACACAGCCGGTGGCTTGCCAGCCGTCGGAGTTGAGGCAGGCCGTATCAGTGTTTCCTAAAGCTACGTCATCGCCAATCGGGTAATGGTTTTCGTCGTTATTATAAAGTTCCAGGGCCGTGCCAATTTGTCTAAGATCGGCCAGCCGCTTGGTGTCTCGCGACGCGGATTTGGCCGTGCCGTAGACCACAATCACAATTGTTGCCAGTAGTCCGATAATAGCGATCACAATCAGTAATTCTATTAAAGTGAAACCTTTTTTGGACATAAATGATTTTAGTTTTTTAAATTCGGTTGAATACATTATAACATAAAAAAAGAGGCAATTCCACCGGCGGCAGAACTGCCTTGAAACCTTCTTCTGGTCTTCCTCCTTAGGTGTCAACCGTCTCCACCGGAGGGTTGGGCACTGTTGGCCCCCAGAGAGGGACGAATTCCGTGCTCTGGAAGTTCTTGCGACACAACTCTTCAAGACCAGGGGTATCGCCATCGTAGATGACCCGGGAGGCCGTAATCACGGCCCGATCCTGCTTGGACCCGAACCCCATCTGGGCGGCCAAGTTGTAGGCGTTCCTAGCCGAAGGGGCTTCACCGTTTTTTTGCACTTCCGCGCGAATTGCGTCAGCAAAACGCTTGGTGAGATTGCCGCCGCGGCCAACCACAACTTTCATCAAAACCACGTCGCCTCGGAAAACGATGACCATTCCCGGAACAGCAGTCGTGGACATGGAGAATCCTCCTTATCGCAAACAAAGCGATGTTCAATTTTAACATGGGAATTTGCCAGTGTCAAGATTCGTAAATAACAAAAAATCCCCTTCGCAGGGGACTTTTGTTTTTGAAATGTTAGCTATTATTTCAAAGCATCCTTTAAGGCCTTACCAGCTTTGAATTTTGGTACGGTCACGGCTGGGATTTGGATCTTTTGAGAAGGATTTTGTGGGTTCACACCCTGGCGGGCAGCGCGCTTTTTAGCGCTGAAAGCGCCAAAACCTGTCAAAACAACCTCTTCGCCTTTCTTTAACATGTCAGTAATTACCTCTACCATTGAGTTTAGAGTATCTTCTGTCTGTCTCTTTGGTAAATTTAATTTTTCGGCTATAGCTTGAGCTAAATCTGCTTTATTCATAGTGTCACCCCCTTTCTTTGGGAGATAAATAACATTAGTTTACGACAAGGTGTATTCTATCACATCTACACTATTTTGCCTATATTAAGCAAAACTAGTTGTCCACAGGTCAAAGAACGCCTTATTTTGCGTATTCCACCACTCTGGTTTCACGAATTATGGTTACTCTGATTTCTCCAGGATACTGTAATTCTTGCTCAATTTTACGGGCAATGTCCTTGGCTAATTGGAAGGCAGAGTAATCATCAATTTCGTTTGGTTTAACGAAGATCCGTATTTCTCGTCCGGCTTGGATGGCATACACCTTTTCAATTCCCGGGAAGGAGGTGGCTGTTTTCTCCAGTTCTTCCAAGCGAGCGATGAATTGTTCATAACTGTCTTTGCGGGCGCCGATTCTGGCGCCGGAAATTGCATCCGCGGCTTTGGCAATGCTGGCAAAGATATTGAATGTTTTATCCAGGTGATGAGTCAAAGCTGTTTGGGCAATGTCTTCATCCATATTGAATTTTTTGAGGATCATGTTGCCGATTTCCGGGTGAGAGCCCTGGGTTTCCTGATCAACTGATTTGCCGATATCATGAAAGAAGCCGCATTTTTTTGCTCTGGCGGCGTCCAGTCCAAGTTCGCTCGCAATCAAGGATGACAAATATCCCACTTCCATTGAATGGTTCAAGATGTTTTGTCCGTAACTGGTTCTGTATTTTAAGCGTCCGACAATGCCGACCAGTTTTGGATCAATGCCGGTGATACCCATTTTATATAGGGCTTCTTCACCGGCTTTCTTTATATCAATGGCCAAATCCTGTTTGGCTTTTTCAATAAATTCTTCAATGCGGGCCGGCTGGATTCTGCCGTCGGCCATTAATTTTTCCAAAGCCAGTTTGGCAATTTGGCGTCTGATCGGGGAGAAGCCGGAAACCATGATCGCGTCCGGAGTGTCGTCAATGATAAGTTCACAGCCGGTTAGTTTTTCAATGGTTTTAATGTTGCGGCCTTCTTTGCCGATGATGCGCCCCTTCATTTCCTCGCTGGGCAAGGACACGGTGGTTGAAGTGATTTCAGCCGCGTGCGAAGAGGCACAGCGCTGAATGGCTTCACCGATAATAGTGCGCGCCTTTTCTTCAAAGACCTCGCCGGATTCTTTTTCCAGTTTCATGATGCGGGCGGCCAAATCATTTTTACTTTCCTCTTCCACCCTAACTAAGAGTTCGGTCTTGGCTTCGTCTCTGGTCAGTCCGGCAATGCCCTGCAGTTTTTCAATTTCCTGATCGCGCATTTTTTCCAAATCCTGCTTGATTTGCTGGACTTTTTCCACTTTTTCCTGGAGTTTTTGCTGTTTGTCCTGGAATTCTAAAAGTTTCTGGTCAAACATATTTTCACGTTTTTCCAGACGCTGTTGCACGCTGTGCAATTCCTGGCGCAATTGTTTTTCTTCCCGTTTGGCTTCATCAATTATCTGCGCGCCTTTTTCTTTGGCTTGCAGGATGAATTCCTGCTGTTTGGTCTTGGCTTCGTTTAAAAGCTTTTCGGCTTTGGCTTCAATAGAGTTGGCCTGGGCCTGGGCTATTTTTTTACGTAAAATATACCCCAGCAAGAAGGCTATACCGACGCCGACCAGGGTGATGATCGCCCAGGTAAAATTAGTTAAATGCATAAAAACCTCAAGATTTTGAGGGCGTTATTCAATTGAAGAAGAGTAGCTTTAGATAAGCACAAAAACACCGGTCAAATCCATCTGATTTGCCCCGGAAAAGTGTTTGTTTAGGTGTTTATTTAGCATAAAGTTGACAATTCGGTTCGGTCTTAACTCTGCGAGTCAGCTTTCTTCTTAACTATTTAGAATAACGACTCAAAAATCAATTAATTATTTAGTGACTCTACTATAGCACTAAAGAGGTGTTTTGTCAATTGTTTCTGCCTTTGCCCCAGATTTTCCATTCCCAGACCCCTCTGTTTTCTTTTGGTTCTTCCGGCGAATTTTCACGTCTTTCTTCCTCAATGATAGGCATTTCCTCATCATATATTCTTGGCCTCTCTTTTTCTCTCTCTTGCTCTTCGCGTCTCCTTATCTCTTCAATAATTAAATCATCCAGCGGACTAAGTTTTTTAGCCATAAAATTATGTTAAATTTATTGCGTTTTTTAAATAGTTTTCACCAATAGCCGTCCGTTCCAGTTCCTCGCAGTAAGCGCCAATGCCGAGTTTTTCGCCAATATCATTGGCCAGGGAACGGATGTAGGTGCCTGTAGAGCATTTTACCTCAATTTTTAGAATTGGCCAAGAGTAGTCAAGCAGGTTGATTTCGTAAATTTCAATTTCGTTGGGCTGACGTTCAATTGTTTTGCCCTGTCTGGCCAGTTTATACAAACGCTGGCCGTTGATTTTTTTGGCTGAAAACATCGGCGGGGTTTGCAATTGTTTGCCGATAAAAGATTTTAAAATTGATGAGATGGTTTTTTTATCTGGAATTTTGGTTGGGTCTTTGGTTGGGTTTTGGTATTCGGAAATTTTGCCGGTCTTGTCATAAGTGTCAGAGGTTGCACCGAGTTTAATGGTGGCAATATATGTTTTCGGCAATTGTTTGAATTCATCCAATTTTTTAGTGCAGTCGCGGCCGACGCCGACAATCAAAAGACCGGTCGCGAACGGATCAAGGGTGCCGGCATGACCAACTTTGATTTTTTTGTCGGTCCGGATATGCGCCACTACATCATGACTGGTCCAGCCGGCGGGTTTGTTGATAAATAGAAATGGCATACTATCCCTGCATTATAAACATAATTTTAAAATAAAAAAAGAGCTTCCCTGGGGAGGGAAGTTCAGTGGGGGTTGGCTCCGGTGTGATCGCCTGATGGCGAATTGGAGCACGGTAGGAAAGAGCAGGGCGGGGCGGCTGGCTAGCCGGCGGCGGAAGCGGCGATGGGGGCGATCTTGGGCTGGATGTCGATCACGGGGATCGGCTCGGGCAGACCGTCGAAGCGCTGGCGGAGCCAGTCGATCTCGGGCTCCGAGGCCTCGCCCATGAAGATCTCGATGTAGAACGTCCCCCTGATGAGGCCCTCGTACTTCAGCTTGAAGCCGGGGATCTCGTCGTCGAAGTCGGCCTTGTGCGGCCTGTTGACGTACCTGTTGAAGTCGTTGAGCGAGCAGTACCTGACGCTGCCGTCCACGAACTGGATCCGTACGGCCCTTGTCTGCAAGGTCGTGTCCGGGAACGTCATCAGCTTCTGGATCGGCATCTCCCTCTCCTTGGGACTACGAGCTCGTGTGACCATCTTGTTATGCCTCCCTTGTTTCCGTGTTGGGCCCAATGCCCCTAAACTTGTTGGCCTTGTCCAGGCCGTGATGGGCTAAATGGTATCACAATAATACGATTATGTCAAGAAGAATGGCCAAAAATTGACTAAATGCCAAGATAAAGATATAATATAGTGTAATTAAATTAGGTATGAATGTCAGTGAATTAGCCAGACAATTACGCGTACATCCGCAGAAACTCCTGCAAATTTTGCCCGAGTTCGGTTTTGATATTGGTGCGAAAGCAGTGAAGATTGACGACCGTGTAGCCCAACAGATTCAGCGCGATTGGCGAAAAATCAAATATATTATTGATGAAAGAGAACGCAAGGAGAAAGAAAAGCAGAAGGAACTGGAGAAAGAAGCCAGAAAAAGCACAGGCACTTCTGTGGCCATACCGCAAAAATTGACTGTCCGCGAACTGGCTGATGCTTTGCAAATGCCGCCGACAAAACTGATAATGGAACTGATGAAAAATGGCATTCTGGCCACGCAAAATGAAAACATTGATCATGACACAGCCATGCTTATTGCCCAGGAATTTGGTTTTACCGTGACGGAAAAAACCGAAGACAACCACAAAGAAGACACCCATGTTCAGAATTTGGAAAATATTTTAACCAGCGATGCGAGCGGTGAGAACAAAATTGCGCGTCCGCCGGTGGTGGTGGTTATGGGTCATGTTGATCATGGAAAAACAAAATTATTGGACGCGATCAGAAGCACGAACGTAGTTGATTCCGAGGCCGGAGGCATCACCCAGCATATTGGCGCCTATCAGGTTGTCTGGACCAATCCAAAAACCAAAGAAAAAACTCCGCTGACATTTATTGACACCCCGGGTCATGAGGCCTTTACGGTCATGCGCAGCCGCGGCGCCAAAGTGGCGGACATTGCCATATTGGTGGTGGCCGCCGATGACAGCGTGAAGCCACAAACCATTGAAGCGATAAATATAATGAAGGCGGCCAAACTGTCAATCGTGGTGGCCATTAATAAAATAGATAAAGAAGGCGCTGATCCGCAAAAAGTGCGGGTTGATTTGTCTCAACATAATATTATCTCCGAAGAATGGGGCGGCGATGTGCCGATGGTTGAGATTTCCGCCAAGCAGAAATTAAATATTGATAAATTATTGGATGTTTTACTCTTGGTTGCGGATTTGCATGCCGATGAAATAAAAGCTAACCCGGACAGATCGGCGGCCGGAACCGTGATTGAGGCCCACGTTGATAAGGGCGAGGGGCCGGTGGCCACAATCTTGGTGCAAACCGGAACTTTAAAAATCAATGATCCGTTGGTGGTAAACGGTGAAATTTACGGAAAAGTTAAGGCCATGAGAAATTATAAAGGCGATATTTTGGAAACCGCCGGACCAAGCAACCCGGTTCGTATCCTAGGATTTAAAGTGGCCCCGCAAGTCGGAGATGTTTTGGATGTCGGCAGTTTTGAAACCGCCACTAACATAAACATAAAAGAAAAAAGATCAAAACAATCCGGAGCCGAACAAGGTTCCGCGTCCACAGTAGAGGTCACTGCCGAAGGCGAAGAGAAAAAGTTTTTGAATTTGGTGATTAAGGCGGATACTTTGGGGTCGCTTGAAGCCATCATTGGATCACTGGAAAAAATTAAGAATGACGAAGTGGGCGTGAAGGTAGTGGGGAAGGGTTTGGGCAATATTACCGCCGATGATGTGGCCAAAGCCGAAGCCGCGGGCGGAATTATTTGCGGTTTTAATGTCGTGGCTATGCCTAACGCGCAAACCATGATTGCCGACAAAAACATCAGCTTCATGCAATACAAAATTATTTATGATTTGCTGGATTATATTAAAGAGGAGCTGCAAAAAATGTTAAATCCTGAAAAAATAATAACGGAGCTGGGCGCGGTAAAAATCATAGCTGTTTTTAGAACCGAGAAAAATTACATGATTGTTGGCGGTCGCGTAACATCCGGCAAACTTCGTAAAGATTGTTTGGTCAAGGTGATACGAAAAGGCGAAGCGGTTGGCGAGGGTAAATTATCTCAATTACAAATTGCCAAACAGACGGTAAATGAGGTTGCTGAAGGCAATGAATGCGGAATGCAGTTTGACGGCAAATTACGACTGGAAGCTGGGGATGTTTTGGAGGCCTATAAAGAAGAAATCAAAGAGAAAAAATTAATTTTAAATTAATCTTCATATGGAGTACGTTTTTAATCAGGCAAATTTTAATGAGGAGGTTTTACGGTCAAAGGAGCCGGTGTTCGTGGATTTCTGGGCGCCCTGGTGCGGACCTTGCCAGACCATGGGACCGATGGTGGAAGAATTGGCCAAAGAATTTGACGGAAAAAATATAAAAATCGGCAAATGCAATGTTGATGAAAACGGCGATATCGCCATGCAGTATAATATAATGAGCATCCCTTCATTTATTGTTTTTAAAGACGGACAGGTGGTTGATCAGATTGTCGGGGGAGTACAAAAAGAGAAGTTGAAGGAAATGATAGAAAAACAGGTGGGCTAAAACTTTTACTAAAACAAAAGAGGGGCATCAGTTGTCTTTGAGCGGGTTTGAGCGCCGCAGCGCTCACCCTGAGCCTCGCGGCGAGGAAAGCGAAAAGATAACTGATGCCCCTTTTGTTATAGTTTGATTTTTTCCATAGGATTAGGTAAAATGAATATTGGCTCTACAGTATTATGCAAAAATATAATCCTAAGAAAATTGAGAAAAAATGGCAGAAGTTTTGGGAAGAAAACAAGACCTTTGAGGTTGCTGAAGAAAAAGCCAAGAATAAATTTTATGCCTTGATTGAGTTTCCGTATCCGAGCGGAGAGGGTTTGCATGTCGGCCATCCGCGGCCATTTACGGCCATGGATGTGATTGCGCGCAAAAAGAGAATGGAAGGTTTTAATGTTTTGTATCCGATCGGTTTTGATTCATTTGGTTTGCCGACGGAAAATTATGCCATAAAGACCGGGAAAGCGCCGCAGGAGGTAACTGAAAAAAATATTGCCAATTTTACGCGCCAGTTAAAAATGCTGGGCTACAGTTTTGATTGGTCGCGCGTGATTAATACCTCTGATCCAGAATATTATAAATGGACGCAGTGGCAATTTTTACAATTTTTTAAACACGGCTTGGCTTATAAAAAGAAAATAGCTATCAATTGGTGTCCGAAAGACAAAATCGGTCTGGCTAATGAAGAAGTGGTTGACGGCAAGTGCGAGCGGTGCGGTACGCCGGTTGAAAAAAGGGATAAAGAGCAGTGGATGCTGGCCATCAGAAAATACGCGGATAAATTGTTGGCCGGTTTGAAGGATGTTGATTATATTGAACGCGCAAAAATTCAACAGGAAAATTGGATTGGCCGGAGCGAAGGCGCGGAAGTGGATTTCAGTTTAAAAAAACATAAAGAAAAGATAAAAGTTTTTACCACCCGGCCGGACACTTTGTTTGGCGCGACCTATATGGTTTTGTCGCCGGAGCATGAGTTGGTGCAGAAACTGAAACCGGAAATAAAAAATTGGAATAAAGTGGAAAAATATCTTGAAGAGGCCAAAAGAAAATCCGATCTGGAACGTACTGAATTGCAAAAAGAGAAAACTGGGGTTGAACTGCAGGGCATAAAGGCGATTAACCCTGTTAATAATGAAGAGATTCCGGTTTGGGTGGCTGATTATGTTTTGACCAGCTATGGTACCGGCGCCATTATGGCCGTGCCGGCGCACGATGAAAGAGATAGAGAATTTGCGGAAAAGTTTAAGTTGGAAATCAGAGAGATGGTTCCCGAAAATATGGAAAAAATAATGAAATGGCTTGAAGAGAAAGGTGTTGGCAAGGCCGTTGTTAATTATAAACTTCGCGACTGGGTTTTTTCCCGACAAAGGTATTGGGGCGAGCCGATCCCATTGGTTTATTGTGAACATTGCGGCGGTTGGATTCCACTTCCCGAAGATCAGCTCCCACTAGAGCTTCCTAAAGTAAAAAAATACGAACCCACTGACACGGGCGAGTCGCCGCTCGCGGCCATGGAAAAATGGGTGAACACCAAATGCCCAAAGTGCGGCGGTCCGGCGCGCCGGGAAACCGACACCATGCCCAATTGGGCCGGTTCCAGTTGGTATTTTTTAAGATATTGCGATCCGCACAACGACCAAACATTTGCGGCGGCAGATAAATTGAGATATTGGATGCCGGTTGATTGGTATAACGGGGGCATGGAACACGTGGTTTTGCATTTATTGTATTCAAGGTTTTGGAATCAGTTTTTATACGATATCGGCGAAGTACCCGCCAGCGAGCCGTATAAGAAACGCACTTCGCACGGTTTGATTTTAGCCAAAGGCGGCGAAAAAATGTCCAAATCAAAAGGCAATGTGATTAACCCGGATGAGATGGTTGAACAGTTCAGCGCCGACACCTTGCGCGCGTACATAATGTTTATGGGTCCTTTTGATCAGGCGGTTGAGTGGGACACCAACGGCCTGGTGGGTGTGCAAAGATTTTTGGAAAAGGTTTGGCAGATGCAGGAAAAATTAAGCGCCGAGTCATCGCCCAAACTGGTGGCTTTGCTTCATCAAACCATTGCCAAAGTTTCCGAAGACATTGACGGCATGAGATTTAACACGGCCATCGCCAAGATGATGGAACTGGTAAATGAAATGGTTGATCGTCAGGCGGTGTCAAAATCGGATTATGAAATTTTAATAAAATTATTATCACCGTTTGCTCCGCATCTGGCCAATGAGATTTGGGAACTTTTGGGAAATAAATCCGATTTGGCTTTTGAACCATGGCCAAAATTCAATGCGGCACTGGCCAAAGACAGTGAATTTACTTTGGCCGTGCAGGTGAACGGAAAATTGCGGGATGCAATTTTAGTTGATGCCGGAATCTCCGAAGCGGAGGCAAAACAAACCGCCTTAGCCAGCGAGAAAGTGCAAAAATGGCTGGAAGGAAAGAAACCTAAAAAAGTTATTTACGTCAAAGGCAAGTTAATTAGTATAGTTGTGTAATTATTATGAATACAGAAATGGGTTCAGTAGAATCTATTCCAGGTGAAAATAGAAAAGATTTATCCTTAGGGATATCCGACCAGGCAGAAGCTAAGGACTACATTAATAAATTACTGGCGGGCGGGGTTAAGCCAAAAATTTCAGTGCCAAAGAGATTTTTGGAAAATGTTTTAAAGGAAGGTTCGCTTTCCGCAAAGAAATCATGGATACCAAAATTTTCAATTTTAGTGGGGACCTTGAATATTGATCCATATTCATATAGCACAGATAAGGAAAGAGTGATATTTGAAGTGACTAATCCGGAAGTGCCGGTTGAACCGCGATTTACCGGCAAAGATAAAAAATTTCACGGAATAATATATTTTCCGGAAGGACACATTGATCTAAAAGATTTAAAGAGAGTTAATTAATTTATGTTACAGGAGGGGTTAAAGAAAATTGCTGATTCCAAAAGCAAAATGTTTTTTATATTTTGCCTTTGTTTTATTATTGGGGTTGGTATTTTTACTTTTGACGTAAAGCCGCCCGACTCGCCCAAAAATATAAATTATTATAACGGCAGTCAAATGGAACTCACTGGCTATGTTTCCAGTGAACCGAATATTGGCCTAAGTAATACGCAATATATTTTAAAGACAAAAACAGGAAAAGTTCTGTTATCCGCGCCTCTTTACCCGCAGTATAATTACGGGGATGAATTGCAAGTAAAATGTATTTTGCAAGACACCAAAACATATTTGATCGCGCAAGGGGTGTGGTCAATATGCAATAGGCCAAAAATTTTATCAGTTTCAACCGGCACCGGCGGTTCAATTTTAATGAAAAAGATATTATGGTTTAAAGCAAAAATAAATAAGCAGTTAAATCAGTTGTGGCCCGAACCAGACAGCAGTTTTATGGCCGGATTATTATATGGCAGTAAAAGCGGCCTGCCTAAAGAACTTTCCGATAATTTTAGCCGCACCGGTGTGACTCACATTATCGCCGTGTCAGGGTTTAATATCAGTATTATTGTCAGTTTCCTGATGTCTATTTTGATTTTGATTGGATTATACAGACAGCAGGCCTTTTGGGTGGCCGTTTTTGGAATAATTTTATTTGTGATTTTTACCGGCGCCTCGGCTTCGGTGGTGCGGGCGGCAATTATGGGGATAATTGTTTTATTGAGCCAATATTTGGGCCGGCCGGCGCAGATAGGTAACACGTTGGTATTTACCGCCGCGCTCATGTCCGCCTTAAACCCTTATGTTTTGATTTGGGATGCCGGTTTTCAGTTGTCATTTTTAGCCACATTGGGTTTGATCTACTTATCGCCGATAGTTAATTCATATCTGACAAGATTAAAAATTCCTGAATTTATTCTGGAGAATCTCTCCACCACTTTGGCGGCCATTATTGCTACCCTGCCTTTGATTTTGTTTCAGTTCGGCCGGTTATCCATAGTGGCTCCGCTGGTAAATATCTTAATTTTATGGATAATACCCTGGCTGATGCTTTTTGGGTTTGTTTCTTTGGTCATAAGTTTTGTGGTTTTTCCTTTAGGACAGGTGGCGGCGTGGATAGCCGGATTGGGGTTGAATTATGTTATAATGGTAGTTAATTGGTTTGGCAATCAATCGTGGTCGGCCATTGATATACAAATTCCGTTTTGGGCCATGGTTTTGCTCTACATTTTAATTATTTATATTTATGTCAAAAAAAATAAAAGTGCTGTCGTCCGCAGAGGGGTATAATTTAGCAGCCGATTATTACGATGAAAAGGAAAAATATTTAAACAGTTTTGAACAAGGCAAAATTTTGCCGATGCTTGGCGATGTGACCAATAAAAAGGTCTTGGATGTCGGCGCCGGCACCGGCCGCTTGGCGGTTTACCTGGCCAATAGGGGAGCCGAGGTCACGGCTTTAGATATTTCCGGAAAGATGCTGGAAATGATTAAACGCAAACATAAAAAAATAGTCACCAAAATCGGGGATGCGGAAAATTTGCCGTTTAAAGATAGTTCCTTTGATATCGCGGTGGCGGCCTTTTTAATTGTGCATTTAAAAGATCCGAGGAGATTTTTTGATGAGGTCTATCGGGTTTTAAAAGATGACGGTATTTTTGTTGTCACCAATATCAACCAGACAGACCCGCCCCTGGTTAAGACCAAGCAGGGAGAAATTATAATAGAATCCTTTTATCACCGGCCGGAAAAAATCAGGGAAATTCTGGAATCGCTGGCATTTAAGATAGAAAAGGAAACTTTTATAACACAAGGGGATGATGTTTGGATAAACCAAATTATAGTAGCAAGGAAATAGTTTACTTCATTGGCTTATGACAAAAAGGAGGGTTATTTTGTTTTTGTTTGTTATCCTGATAATGATTTTGGTCTTGTTTTTTTATATAAAACTTTCCCGATCCAATCCAAAATTCAGCGTCACTTTTTTCAACATCGGCCAAGGCGACGCGGCTTTGATTAAATTTAATAACGGTCAAAAAATGTTGGTTGATTGCGGTCCGGACAGAAAAATTTTAGCCAAACTCGGTGCGGTTCTGCCGTTTTATGACAAAACCATAGATTTTTTATTAATTTCTCATCCGGATGCCGACCATTACGGGGGTTGTGCTGATGTTTTGGACAGATATGATGTTAAAAAAATTATTACCAATAGCACAAAAAAAGAAACGGACCCTTATTGGCGATATTTTGACCAAAAAGAAAAACAGGAGGGAGCAAAGATAAAAATTATGACCGGGCCGGAAGAATGGGTGATTGGTAGTTCAACTTTGGGGTTTTTAAATCCGGACAGCTCGCTCGCTTTGTCTGCCAAGGATGCAGAAGGGAACAATGCTTCAATTGTTTTTCGCCTGATTAATGACAATGAAAAATTTTTATTTACCGGCGATATGGAGGTTCCGCTTGAAGACGCGCTTGAACAAAAGTATTGTTCATCAACCCCGCGTGATTGTCCAGCGCTTAAAGCCGATATTTTAAAAGTCGGCCATCATGGCAGTGATAGTTCTACCGGCCAGAAACTGCTAAGCGCCACAAATCCCAGAGAAACTATTGTGTCGGTTGGTCAGAACACCTTTGGCCATCCGTCTTTTCGGGTATTAAAAAAGCTGGAACGGGCCAAAATAAAGGTGTTGCGCACTGACGAGATTGGTGATATATTTAAGTACTAGAGGTATATGAAAATTAAAAATGTCATTTGTATAATTTTTGTATCCACGTTGGTTTTTTTACCCAGTCGGCTTGTTTTTGCCGCCAGCACCTCAACTACACCGGTAACGGTTGATTTTGACAATGATGGTTTGGCAGATACCTTGGAGGTTGCCTTAGGTACTGATCTGCAAAATCCTGATACCGACAGTGATGGCTTTAAAGATGGTAATGAGGTATATAACGGGTTTAATCCTTTGGTGGGTAATAAAGACCGGAGCATGCCGCGCAAAGTTGAAGTTGATTTGTCAAAACAGCAGTTGTATTATTATTTGAATGACGTCAAAATTGGTTCAATGCCGGTTTCTACGGGCTTGCCAAGAATGCCCACGCCAGTCGGAGATTTTAAGGTAATGCGCAAAGTAATGATTATAGATTATATTGGTCCGGGTTATAATCTGCCCAATACCAAGTGGAATATGGAATTTAAGAGGCATTTTTTCTTGCATGGCGCTTATTGGCATAATCAGTTTGGCATCAGGCCGATGAGCCATGGCTGTGTGAATATTGCCTATAAAAATGCCCAAAAACTTTATGCTTTTGTAGATGCTGGCGATGCAGTTAAGATATATGGAAAAACACCCTTAGCAAGCGTTGCTTTAGCAAAATAGTTCCTTTTATGGTATAATATAGACGTTCTAAAATCGCATTTTCTCTATGATCACTCACAGAGTAACAACTAAAGTGGCGCCGGAGCCGCCGGTACGTTTTTATCGCACCATTGCCATTTCTTTTTTAGTTATCACCCTCGCTCTTTTAGGAATTATTATTTTTTTTACCTCTAAAAGCGCCACGGTGGTGATTGTGGCTAAAAATGACAACAAGAATATCAGTTTAAATGTTGATATCGGTTCAGATAATAGCAGCTTGTCTATTCCCGGTATTGTCACAACTACGGTTTTTTCCTGGAGTGAAAAATATTTTCCAACCGGCAGTGACGTGTCAGATGGCGTGGCCACGGGTAAAGCCATAATATACAATGAATCAAATATTTCTCAAACACTGGTAAAGACCACCCGCCTCTTGACTTCTGCCGGCGTATTATTTAGATTATCAGAACGCGTTCTGGTTCCCGCGGGCGGCTCCGTGACAGCTGATGTTTATGCTGATCAAGCCGGCGCCAGCGGCGATATCGGGCCGAGCACCTTTACCGTTCCGGGTTTATCCGCGGACAGGCAGAAGTCAATTTATGCCAAGAGTACTTCAGCCATGAGCGGCGGAGTGAAGAAAGTTGGGATTCTAACCGATAATGATTTAAAAACAGCTGCCAAGGATTATGATGATAAAGTTGCCAAGGCGGTTAGCGAAGCCCTGGGGAACAGTCCGTATAATGCTTATGACGCAAAATTGGTCTCGGTAATTGATAAAAATGTTAAAGCCGATCATAAGGCCGGCGACGAAGTAAGTGAATTTACTTTGTCCGGCACCAGTAGTGTGGCAGTGGTTTATTACAACAGAACATCTTTGCAAACGCTGGTGGAAAAATCCATCAAGGATAAAATTGATGTCACGACCGAGAGAATCCTGTCGGCCAGCAAAGATCCACAGGTCTCATTGGTTGATTACGACGTCAAAAAGAATGTCGCCCGGTTTTCCGTGTATCAGGATGTTTTAGTCACTTTGGATGCCAATGCCGATCGTCTGTCAGTCAGTAATTTTTTTGGAAAAAATAAAGATGATATTGAGAGATATGTTTTGAGTTTACCGCACGTGGTAGGGGTGGACGCGCAATTTTCACCGTCTTGGATGGGCAGCGCGCCGAGCGTGTCGGATAAGATAAAGGTGGTTGTAAAGAGCGTACAGTAGTTTGATTAATTATATGAATAATGAAAAATTGGAAATCATGAGGCATAGCTGCGCTCATTTGGTGGCGGCGGCTGTTTATGAGCTTTATCCGGACGCAAAGTTCGGCGTCGGGCCGGTGGTGGAAAACGGCTTTTATTATGATATAGATTTTAAGAAGCCAATCGGTGAAGCTGATTTGGAAAAGATTGAAGCCAAAGCCGGGGAATTGGCCAAAAAAGATCTAAAATTTGAACGCCAGGAGATGTCTCTTGATGAAGCGATTAAATTTTTCAAAAAAGAAAAACAGGATTATAAGGTTGAGCTTTTGCAGGATTTAAAAAAGCACGGCACCACCAACCTGAAAGACGTTGAAGAAATGAAAGATATGGATGTAAAAAATGTTTCTTTGTATAAAACTGGGGAGTTTGTTGATTTGTGCCGCGGACCGCACATCAAGTCCAGCAAGGAAATCGGCGCATTTAAAATCACCAAATTGGCCGGGGCTTATTGGCGCGGTAAAAATGAAAATCCGCAACTACAAAGAATTTACGGCGTTTGTTTTGCCAAAACATCCGAGCTTGAAGAGTATTTACACATGATGGAGGAGGCGGAGAAAAGAGATCACAGAAAGATTGGTCAGGAACAGAAATTATTTTTTATTGATGATTTAGTCGGCAAGGGCTTGATCATGTGGCAGCCGAATGGAACAATTATTAGAAATGAAATTGAAAAATTGGCGGTGGAAGAGGAAAACAAAGGCGGATACGTGCGCGTGGTGACTCCGCACATGGCCAAAGAGGAATTGTATTTAACTTCCAAACACTTGCCATATTACAAAGACAGCATGTATCCGGCCATGACAATGGATGACGGTGTGTATTATTTAAGAGGTATGAATTGTCCGCATCACCATTTGATTTACCGGCACGAAATGCGCAGCTATAGGGACTTGCCAATCAGAATTGCCGAGTATGGTACTGTTTATAGGAATGAATTGTCCGGAACTCTGGCTGGACTGCTTCGGGTGCGCGGATTGGCCATGAACGATGCTCATATTTATTGCCGCAAGGATCAAATCAAATCCGAATTTAAAGCCGTGATGGAGCTGACAATGAAATATTTTGACATTTTTGGGATGAATGACTATTGGTTCAGATTATCAAAATGGAGTCCAAAACATTTGGAAAAATATATCAATGAGCCGGCCAATTGGGAATATGCTCAAAATATAATCAGGGAGGTCTTGGATGAAATGAAAGTTAAGTATGTTGAAATAGACGACGAAGCGGCATTTTATGGCCCGAAGGTGGATGTTCAATTAAAATCGGTAATTGGCAGGGAAGAAACCATGTCAACCATTCAGCTGGATTTTGTTGCTAAGCAGAGATTTGGCTTGGCCTATACGGACGAGACCGGTAAAGAGAATAATGAGGTCTTTGTGATTCATCGCGCTCCACTTTCCACTCATGAAAGATTCATGGCGTTTTTAATAGAGCACTATGCCGGCAGTTGGCCGGTTTGGCTGTCTCCGGTTCAGGTTTTGCTGGCGCCGGTTTCAGAAAAACATGTTGACGGTGCAAAAAAGTTGGCCAAAGAATTGTTTGAAGTCGGAATTCGCGTAGAAATTGATGATGCCAATGAAACGATTGGCAATAAAGTGCGCAAGGCCGTGGAACGGAAGATCCCATATATTGTGGTGGTGGGTGATAAAGAGTTGGGCGGGGAGGATTGGATGATTAGAGTGAGAGGACAGAAGGAGCAAGTGAAGATGTCAAAGGATGAATTTGTTAAAAAAGTAGCTGATGAAATAAGTAAAAGAAAGTAGCTTTTAATAAAAAGAAAAAAGCACCCATTACCGGGTGTTTTTTTATCCCCAGGTTTACCCTTGACCAATTGTCTTTTTTATGCTAAAGTATGTGGTTCCTGCCAGAGAAAGGCAGGTCAGAAAGGAGGCCTCTCGGATGACACGGGTCATGAGTTTGATGGCTTTCTACGCGACTTATCGTCTCTTAAAGGTCGCGTACCGTGCGACCGAGAGACAGCTTAGGCTATTCTTCGTCCCCAAGCCGGGGTGCGAGGGGGCCTACGAGGTGGATGAGCAAATCTTCGCCAAGGTTCGGACGCTCATCGTCAATTCCAGGTCGTTTCAGACCGAAATCTACCCGCTGAACGCCAGTGACGTGGGGGAAGATTTCCGCCTTGGCGACCAGGATTTCACCGGCTCGGTGATGGTCTGGCTGAAGGAAGTAGATCCTTTAGACGCACTGTTTACCGACAGAATCAAGGAGGTTGTGTTCGGAGAGGAGAAAGAGTATCGCTTTCAGTGCGGTTCCCGCAACTAGCATCTGGGCGCTCATCTTCACTCCTCTCCGGGCGCCTTTACTACTTGGACTCGGATTGGTATAATATATTTACTAAAATTTAATTTTATATCATATGTTAAGCGAAGCATCAGCAAGAGCGGCAAAAGCCAGACAATTTCGCGCTAAAAATGCTGAAGTAACCGTACCTCATAGAGAGGCCGCCAGAAAACTTAAAGCCCAGATGAAGGAAGAAAAACAGGCAACAGCAAGAAATATGGTTCGTGAGGAAATTGAAACTTTGGCTGACAAATTGGAGGCGGAAGGAGATAAAGCAATAAATGGAGTTTTAGGCACCATAATTGAAAATGGCGATGTTGATGATTTGGATGTTTTAAAAATGTTAGACGGTTTCTGTTATCTGAAAAGAACAGAATTAGAACATGACAAAGTTGATAGAAGTATTTTGATGAGAGATGATACCTTGAGGGCGCAGGTGAAAAAAGCTTTAGAAAATTATAGCACCGGTGTTAAAAACCAAAAGAAAATTTTTGACGCCAGTGCGGGATTTGAAACCGGAAAGGAATACGCGCTTAAAGAAGGTGAAGACGCCATCAATGAACTTATGAGCCGGGCCCGTCAAAATATTGACGGTTTGATAACCGACAGAATCAACGAGATGGCTAACGAAGGAAAAAATTAATGTCCGGTTTTTATCACATCACAACCTTCGGCTGTCAGATGAATAAAAATGACTCCGAGCGTCTTTCGGCTCTGTTAAATTCCCTTGGTTTACAAAACACAATTCGGCCGGAACAGGCCGATTTGTTGTTTATAAATACCTGCAGTGTCCGCCAGCATGCGGAAGACAGGGTGTTTGGCTTGGTGAGGGAATGGCAAAAATTACGGTCGGCCAAACCGAATTTGATTATCGGCGTTACCGGCTGTATGCCGGGCAGAGACAAGGACGGAAAGCTGAAAGAAAAAATTCCGGGAGCGGATTTATTTTTTGGCATTGAAGAAATGGTGATGTTGCCGAAATGGATCAGGGGATTAAATCCGGATTTGATTGCGCCAGCCAAGGGTTTAAGCGACTATCTTTTGATTAATCCGGTGAGAGAAAATAAAGCCAAGGCGTTTATTACGATTGCTACCGGCTGTAATAATTTTTGTACCTATTGCGTAGTGCCTTATGCGCGTGGCCGGGAAAAGAACAGGCCGGCTAAAGATATTTTAAATGAGATTAAGACCGCGGCTGTGGATGGCTGTAAAGAGGTAACTCTGCTGGGTCAGACCGTAAATAATTATAAAGATGGAGATTATGACTTTGTTGATTTGCTGGAGGATGTGAATAAAATTAGCGGGATTGAACGAATAAATTGGACGGCTCCGGATCCGCAGTATTTTAACGATCGTCAGATTGAGGCCTTAAAATTGCCCAAGCAAATGAATTATTTGCATTTACCAGCGCAAAGCGGGGATAATGAGATTTTAAGAAAAATGAATCGCAAATATACGCGTGAAGATTATATTAATTTGGTGAAAAAAATTCGCGCCGCTCGGCCGGAAATCGCTTTGGGCACTGATTTGATCGTTGGCTTTTGCGGAGAAACCGAAGAACAATTCCAAAACACTTTGGATTTATATAAACAATGCGATTTTGATATTTCCTATCACGCCATGTATAGTTCAAGAAGCGGAACAGCCGCGGCCAAGGCGTTTAAAGATGATGTGCTCCAGGAAGAAAAAAAGCGCCGTTGGCGCGCGGTTCAGGATTTGATGGAAGAAATTGTTTATCGGAAAAATCAAAAATATTTAAATCAGACAGTTTCGGTTTTGGTTGATTCGTGCGAAGAGGGGGTATGTAGCGGAAATTCCAGCGAGATGAAACTGGTTCAGTTTCCGGGCAATGAAGATTTAATTGGCCAGATTATTGATGTTAAAATCACCAGGCCGGAGATGTGGGTGTTGAGAGGAGTGCTAGTTTAATTAGAATATTATTTGGTAGAGGGTACACTAAAGTTTGATACTTTTGAGAGATATTTTTAAATATAAATTTGAAGTCTTGTTTATTAAGAATTTTAATGTTTTGGGCAATACCCTGTCTAATAATGCAAGAAACGAGATAGTATATATTAAGGTTAAAAAATTATTTTTAAGTATCGTGATTATAAAATTTGGTTTATAATCCATCTTCCAGAATATTATATAAAGAATAAAATGTAATATGCAGAAGAATGCTATTGGCCAGAATGGAGCTTTAAAACCAAGTAGATCCCATTTTTCTGGCTCACCGAATTGGTTATTACTTTCGGGCGAGTTATAAATTTTATCATTCTTCATAATCCTTGACCAAATATCAGTGAATTTGGTTCCAGATATTATAAGTAGTAACCATTGAAAGCAGTCAGATATAAATTTTATAATATCGGTTATAATTACCCTCCAAAATAATAATTTTAACCTAAGTTTAAAACCCTTTAGTGGCATGGTTGGTTTTGTATGAAGCAAGTATAGCTCGTCGAGTAACATATTTGCTGTTATTTCTTTATTTTTTTTATAAAATTTGTTCAAGATAACATCATAAAAATACTCATCATTTGAAGTAAAATCTATCGGGCCAGTAACTTTTTTTATTTTATCTTGGTTACTCAATGATATGTAAGATCCTTTGTCATCTTCTTTAAGTTTTCCATAGCTAACCCTTATGGATAGGGGTTTAATGTTGCCATCCTTCAGTACATTTTCATTACTGATGTAAATATAGAATATTGATCCCCAATCGTCTGAACCCATTTTTCTAATTATACTAAAGCCAAATTTGCAATCTTTTAAAGGAGTGAGATTCAAAAATAATCCATTAGTTCCTATATTAAAATCTTTTATGAAATCTTGATTTTCCATATATAAATTTTATGTTAATAAATTGTAATCAATTTTTGCTTATTTCCATTAAAACTGCTAGAATGTTTAAAGTTATTCAGATTATATAGTAATTGTGTAGTTAAGTCAAAAATTCACATGGACCGAACCCTGCCAAAATTAATCGTCATCCTCGGTCCCACCGGCTCCGGGAAAACGGATCTGGGGATTGCGGTTGCCAAAAAGTATAATGGCGAAATTATTTCGGCTGATTCAAGACAGATTTACAAACAAATGAACATCGGCACGGCCAAGCCCAAGGGGGAGTGGCAGGACGGCGCTTATACTGTAAACGGCGTTCCGCACTATCTAATGGATATAATCAATCCGGATGAAAATTTCACGGTGGCGGATTTTAAAGAGCAGGCCACTTTCCATATCAATGACATTTTAAAACGTAAAAAATTACCTATTATTGTCGGCGGCACCGGATTGTATATTCAATCAATTGTAGATAATTTGGATATTCCTAAAGTGGCGCCCAGCACCGAGCTAAGATCAGAATTAGAAAAGAAAACCCAGCCGGAACTTATAGAAATATTAAAACAACTTGATCCGGAATCTGCCGAAAAAATAGATTTAAAAAATCCGCGCCGGGTTTTGCGGGCGCTGGAAGTGGCAATGATAACCGGTGAATCATTTTTTAATCAAAGAAAGAAGCAAGTGCCACTTTATGACGCCAAAGAATTTGGTATCAACATTTCCAAAGAGGAATTATATAGACGACTGGACGCCAGAGTGGACCAACAAATCAAAGACGGGCTGGTTGAAGAAGTAAAAAATTTATCTCAAAAATACAGTTGGGATTTGCCCAGCATGAGCGGAATTGGTTATAAACAGATCGGCTGCTTCCTGCGTGGCGAAATGACTTTGGAACAGGCAATTGAAGTTTTAAAGAGAGATACCAGAAGATATGCCAAGCGCCAAATGACCTGGTTTAAAAAGGATCAGAGAATAAATTGGATTACTGATTTAGAAGAATTTCATCTCCCATGAAATCAAGACGCTGACCTGTCACAGTGTCATCGGCCTGAACATGAACCTTGGAAACAAGCGTATTTTGGGTAGGATTGAGTTTGCTTAAGATCAAGGTAAATGGCATAGCCAGGGTATCGGCGTTTTCCGGCATTTCCGGAATCGTCCAGGTAATTTTTTTAGCCGCGCTGTCAAAATTGAAAGTTCCGGCCGGAGCGGATGGCTGACCTTGCAAACTAACATCGCCGTAAACATCAGCCGTTAAAGTCACATTCTTCAAAGCATGAAAGTGGTTGGTCAGCACCCAGTTGATTTGATGGGTTTTGTTGTCGCCGGAAGCGCTGTCGCGCGGATCAAATTTTAAATCGGAATTTAAAGTGATCACAATCAGATTGCTGGAAATGGTGTGGCTGGCGCCGGTGGAATCAGTATAAGAGACCTCGGCGGCGGCATTTATTTGAAAGGCGGATAAATTGGAAAGATCAAAATTTTCTGAAGTTTTTATCGGAATCTTTGTATCAATGGTAATTTCATCTCCTTTGTTAACCGCTCCCAAACCGGCAATCTGTGTTTTGCTAAAGGTCATCTCTCCGCGTCTTATAGTGTCGCTGATTTGTACGCCTTTGATGTCCGCGTTATATTTATCAACTTCCTGCGACCAATCCAAAACACTCTGCCGGTTTAAAGATGGCGCGTCCAAATTCAATTTAACAATCGCGTTTTTTAGATTACTGTTGCTGGTGTTTTTAAGATCAATCGTGATGTTAAGCATGTCCCCGGGCTGGGCATTGAAGTTAGCCATTGTTCCGTTCATGGTTAAACTGAATCCCAAATCACTTTGCAAAAGTTCTGTGTTAAAGTCGGTTTTGGCCAATTGGAAAACTTTATCATTGGCCGAAGAACTCAAGATACCCGAAATTGTGTTCGCGGACGAAGAGCTGGAGAATTTGCCGAATAATTTAAAAGTGTAACCGGTGTTGGCTGTGGTTGAAGGGCCTGCGGCCAAATCAATTGACCATTTTTTATTTTTGTTTAAAACCGGTGTGGCTGAAGCGATGTGAAAATTAGCAGGCACTGAAGGAATTAAATCTAGTTTGCTGACTCGGGACGGGTTTTCTTGCTTGACGGTAAAGTCATACTCAACCAGATTGCCGATGGCCGCTTTGTCCGGGCCGGCTATAGTCAGAGAGAACGGAGAATTGGTGGTTTTAACTTCTAAAATCGCGGTTTTCTGAAATTCAGAATTAAAATTTTCCGGTTGATAGGTTAAGAAAGCCCGCCAGGATTGGCTCTGGTCGGTTGAGCCATAAGTGATGCCGGTGATGGTGATGGTTCCAACTTGGAAAGGGGACAGCTTGCCCAGATCCCATTGGGTATGGCCGGTGTTTTGCGCGTCCGGATTGCTGGAAATGAAGATAAAACCAGCCGGATATTCAACATTTAAGACCGCGCTTTCAAGCGACAAGTTTTGGTTGTTTTTATAATCAATTTGGTAGGTGGTGGTTACTCCGGCCATGATGTTATCTGGACCGTTTACACTAAGATTGACTTTGTCGGCGGAGAATTTTCCGTTTCCGGGCATTAGGAAAAAGCCGATCCAGGCAATGGCGGCGAGTACCGCGCAAAAAATAATAAAAATAACCAGAGTTTTTAAAAAAGAACGGCCTTTTTTAATTTTAATTTTTTTCATATCAGGCAAATTACCATGGTCATCTTCATAAATTGAAACCAGTTGTTTTTCAATCTGTGAGTTTTTAACACTGGCTAATTTTTTTGTCGTCATCCTTTTGCGCGGCGTAGGCATATAGGTAATTAATTTATTTTATTATCTTGATTTAAAATCATGCTCCAAATCATGTCTTGATTTAGAAGCTGATTGTTGATTGTGGCTCCGTTGGAAGCGAGGGTTATGTTGGTTCCATCTTTCCAAACCGGATGCCAGAGGTCGGGGTAGATTATTTGATTGTCAAAGTTGCTGTCAATGCCGGATTGATTCTGGACTACCAGCTGGTATTTTGAACTCGGCACTGAAGATTGGAAAATCCCGGCCCATTTGTTTGCCGGTTTATTTTGTTCCAGGTTAAATGCTTTAAACGGCAATTTGTAAACAAACTGCACTTCACTGGTTTGGCCCGGCAGAGTGGCAATCCAATTTCCAAAAGCGGTTTTACTGAATTCATTGGTTACCCTGGTGCCTGAAACCGGGTCAATGTTGATTTCTTTTTCAAATTCATTAAGCATTTTATCCTCTGTAGTCCACTTATCGGGAACTTTTAAGTGCTGTTCATCGGGCCAGGAAAAGCCGCTGGCGCTAACGAGTTCACTGCCTTGCGGAACATAGACCCTGATATAATCAATATTCGTCTGACCGTATAATTGTTCTCCGGATACTCCGGTGTGTTCTCTTTTTACCACCACGCTGTCTAAAATTGTTCCGTCCGGCTGAACCACTGCCTGGTGGCTGATTGTCTGTTTAATTTTAGCATCGCTTTTTTGACCCTGGATGTTGGTATTTACCACCATCAGGTAATCTTGTCCGGCCGAGGTCTTGAGTATCTTTCCGCCCCAGCCGAAATTATTTATTGTCTCTTCGGTGTTGTTGTTGGTGAAATAGGCCTGGACCTCTTTTTGTTGTAAGGCCTCATGCAAATTTGTGAGAATCGGCAGAATATCCTGCGGTTTTATGTTTTTTAAATAATCCACAAACATCGGCGCCAGATCCGATAAAATTTGTTTTGGTTTGTTGTTGGCTTTGTCTGGTCCGTATTCAACGATATTTTGAATGGCCGGCAGGGCATTAGCCGCGGTTAAAGTGAGGTTGTATTTTTGGGCGGTAACCGGCCCGATAATAGAAAGAATGCGGTTTAAAACTGTGGCATTAATGGCAATGACGCCATCGGCCGTGATGTTGCGGCTGTGTCTGTAAAACCAGAGCATGTTTTGCGCGCTGGCAGGAAAATCCGGGAACCAATTTGAATCCTGAAATTCCCAGCGCTTATTGATAAATAACAGGGGGGTGGGCGGTTCTACCGATTCAGAAAGCTGGCCTTGCAAATCATAAGATCCGCCGGCCGGAACATCCATGTTCGTAATTTTACCATCCACCACGTCCAGCAAAGCGAAACTGCCGGCAAAGCCCCCGGTCGCCCTTAGTTCTGCCGGATTTTGGAAAACCAGCAAATATCTGCGTAAACCCTTGCCGCCGAAAATTTCCTGCAAGGATTGATTTAAATTTGATAAATTTTCCAGATCGCCGGAGAAAGCCGTGAAAATGGTTTTTAATTGGTTGAAAGAATTTTGATACTCAAAAGGCAGAACCTTCGGGTCAACCTGACCTAAATTTTTTAGGGCCTCATTGTAGGTGGGAATGGCATACTGCAGATATGCGTTTAAGATGTTCATGCTCTCGGTGAGGGTGGAACTGGGAGAGTTTTTAATTTCCGCCAATCCTTTGACCATATAAGTGTTGCCGAGAGCAATACTTTGTCCGGCCAGAATTAGTTTTTGTCGGCTTTGAATTTCATTACCAATTATTGGTAAAGTTGAAGCGATAGTTTGCACAAGCTGGTGGTTGCTGTTTAGAGTCGCAAGCGCGGCATCAAAGTTTTTCAAAGCATCGCCCAGTGATTTTTGGGCGTCATCAAGATTGCCGGCCATAATATCGGTGGTGGAATCCTGCAAGGCGATAAAACCTTGGGTGCTGTTTCCAGCCACTTTGTTTACGGTTGATTGCAGGTCGGTGTAATAGGACTGCGCGCTTGAGGGGAGAATGAATACCAGAGCAATAAGCGTGGCCAAGGCCACGGCGCGGCGGAGGGTGACGTGTTTAAAATAATTCTTTTTGATTTTTGGTTTGTGAATTTTAGGAATTTTGGGGGAAAATGAAGGAATCTTAATTGGGGCCTGGTTTTTTATTTTAGGGGCTTCTTCCGGTTTATGGTGAAAATAATATTCCTGATTTGTGAGTTCTTCTTCCGGAGCGGCAGTGTCAACATTTTTCCAAATGTCATGATGCTGTTCTTTTAAATTGACAACATGCGGTGAATCAGGGGAGTTGTAATTGACATGGTGGACAAAAAATTTAAACGGCTGGTTATCCCGTTTTTTTTCCTGGAGTTGTTCCGGACAGGTGGATTTGTTGTGCCCAACTCTTTGGCAAATTGCACAGCGCCTAAGCTGGGGTTTTTTGGTTGTTTTTGGCATTTTTTCAAGCACTAAAAATTGCCGATAAATATTATGGTATTATACACCATTTTTACGTTCGGCGCACCCGGCAACTGTTAATAAGTTTTGTAGATTTGAAGCGTTCTTTTGGCGGTTTCCAGCCAGGAGTATTTTTTGAGGATTTGTTGCGATTGTTGGATCAGATTAAGGCGCAAATTTTGGTTAGTAAAGCCGTTATAAAGGGCTTGAGTAATTTCTTCGGGGTTTTTGGGATCAAAATATAGCGCGGCGCTGCCGAGAATTTCCGGTAAGCAGGCGCTGTTTGCGGAAATTACCGGCACATGGTGGGTCATAGCTTCCAGTGGCGGCAGGCCAAACCCTTCATACAAGCTTGGGAACACATATAACATGGCTCCGGAGTAGATAGTGTTGAGTTCATCGTCATTTAGATAGTCAGTGAAGATTATATTCTTGCATTGTTTAAATTTTTTGCTGTTAATCAAGCGATCATAAAAATAATTTTTCTTGCCAACCAAAATCAGCTGAAAATTGTCGCCGTATTTTTTTTCAAAATCATGCCAGGCGTCAACCAAGCCCTCCAGATTTTTGTGCGGATAGGCCACGCCGACATATAAGGCGTAGGGTTTGTTAATGTTGAATTTTTTAAACAGTTCTTTGTGTGAGATATTATTTTGTTTTTGTTCCTGGGGCTGGGGGGACAGAAGGGTCACGAATATTTTTTGGAGCGGGATTTTAAGGGTTTTATGAATGTCTTGTTTGGTAAATTCGGAAGGGGTAATTATTTTTTTGGCTTTTTTTGATATTTTTTTTATTAAAATTTTATGGGCCTGATGTTTAAGCCAATAAACAATCACACTTCGCGTGCTGGCGCGGCGCGTCGGATAATGAAAAAGAATTAAATCGTGAATGGTTACCATAAACGGCCCGTTGTAAAAATAGGGGACATTCCAATGCGGAAAATGCATCAGATCAACTTTTTGCTGTTTTATTATTTTAGGTATCTTCGTTTGTTCGGCCAATCCGTACCAATAAACATCGGCTAAAACTTTTTTAAAGTTTGAATTGGCGGGCTGAAACTCTTCAAAATTTTCTTTGCGCAAAAAAATAATATATTCATTGGCTGAATCAATTTTTTCCAGATTTTTAATCAATTGTTCAATGTATCGTCCCAAGCCGCCTTGTTTTGGGCCATACATTCTGGCGTCTATGCCGATGCGCATAATTATAAGTTAGTCACTATATTTAACCAGTTTTTGGCTGTAATTGTCCAGTTGAACTTGGTTGCCTGGGTCAGGCCTTTATTTTTAAAATACATTTTTAGATCGGTGCTGTTTAAGATTTTAATCATGGCTTCGGCAAGAGAGCTGGTATCGGTTGGGTTGGTTAGCAGAGCTGCACCCTCGGTGATTTCCGGCAGTGAAGATCGGTTTGAGGTAATAACCGGCGTGCCCTCGGCCATAGCTTCTATTACCGGAAAGCCAAAACCTTCATAAAAACTGGGAAAGACAAATAATTCCGCCGCTTTATAAAGGGCGGGTTTGTCGGCCGAGTCAACGTAATCAATAAATTTTATCTGATCTTTAATTGGCGATGATTTTATTCTTTGAAAAATATGTTTATAGCGCCAACCCCTGGCGCCGGCAATCACTAAAGAGCAGGGGAAAGCCAATTTTGGGAAAGCTTTCTCATAGGCCTCAATCAAGCCGATAATGTTTTTACGCGGTTCAAGAGTGCCTAAAAATAGGATAAATTTTTCCGGGAGATTATATTTTTGTTGGATATTTTGCGTGCCATTTGTGGAGGTATTAAAATTAGAATCCAAGCCCGGATATAAAGTTTTAATCTTTTCTCCGGCTATGGCGTATTTTTCCACTATGTCTTTTTTGGTATTTTCCGATGGCGTCAGAATTACATTTGCTTGTTCGCATTGTTTTTTAGCGTTGACTATTTTATGCCAGAGGCGTTGTTTTAAAGAATAAAAATCAGGAAAAAATTCAAAAGACAAGTCGTGAATGGTAAGAATTATTTTTGTTTTATTGGCGAGCGAGGTGAAGTTAATGTTGGGCGAATAAAAAATATCAATGTTTTGCCTGGAAATCTTGGTTATCAGTTTATCCAGTCGCGGCCGTTTAAATACTTGTAAAGAAAAGTTAAATAATTTATTGGGCCATCTGGTGGTCACAAAATGCACGTTGTTTTGCTCCCACTTCGGGATAAATTTTGAAACATCAGCATGCGAATTATAAAAAAGAAAATATTGATTATTTTTATCAATTTCAAAAATAGCGTTGAGGAGTCCGTAGGTATACTCGCCAACGCCGGTGCGAACTAGTGACATTAACGGGCGGATGTCTATGCCGATATTCATAAGCGAAATGAGTGAGAGAAATGAAATTATTTATAATTTCATTTCCGAACGAATGAGCTTATATCTTAATATAACTTTTTGTAACTTTCAAAATGTATCTTATCGTCTGTAAAAATTTCTATAACTTTATACTTTCCCTTAGTATAGCTTTCATTATCTTGTTTAAAATGTGTTGCCTCAATTATGATTATGCCGGCCTTTGGTTTGGAGAGGTTTTCATTACCGGTTGTTTCAAGGAGCGGCAGTTCGCCATCCAGCCAATACAAACGTTGTCCCTTTTTTAAAAATGGATAGATCTCTCCGGTAATCAATTTTTCCGGAATGCACTCTTCAATTTTACGATTTCCAGCACGATATTCAGAAATATTTCGCAGGGCCAGATCAGGATTAAATTCAAATTTAATACCCATATAATTATTTTATTAAAACTTCCTGGTTCATGCCTTTTTTAAATTCCTCATGTCTGTCATTAATCTTTTTTTTGAAATTATTTTTAAAATTATTTACGTCAAATTTCAGAGCATGTTCGCGGATTTTGGCGCTGTCCCAATTTTCAAAATTAAAATTTAATAGGGCATCTAAAAGCGATTCCCAGCTTTGGCTGTGGAAAAATTTACCGGTTTCATTGGAGATAACCGTTTCCGTGGCTCCGCCTTGGCAGTAGGCGATTACCGGTCGGCCGCTGGCCATTGATTCAATGGCAGTGATGCCAAAATCCTCCAGTTGAGGATGAATATATGCTTTGGCACGGCTAAGCAGATCGGCTTTGGCCGTTTCCGAGATTTGTTCCAAAAATTCAATATTCGGTTTGGCTATTTTTTTTAAGGTTGATAATTCCGGACCGGTGCCAAAAATTTTAAGCGGCCAGCGCAGACGATTAAAAGCTTTAACAATTAAATCCGTGCGTTTATAAGGCACAAGTCGTCCGCCGGCTACAAAATAATCGCCGATGTTGGGTTGAATTTTGAAGTTTTGGGTGTCAACCGGCGGATAAATAACTTCGCTTTCGCGGCGGTAGTATTTATGGATTCTTTGTTGGACTGTTTTTGAGTTGGCTATAAAATAATCAACTCGGTCAACACTCATTTTATCCCAGATGCGCAAGTTATGGACCATGCCCGGTAAGAACAGTTTTATTAATCCATTTTGCCGCAGGTCGGAAATATATTCGCGATGATCGGCCCATAAAAATCTGGGCGGAGTGTGGCAGTATGAAATATGGAGAGTGCCGGGCGGGGTAATTACGCCTTTGGCAAACACGCTTGAGGTTGAAATAACCACATCAAATCCATTCAGGTCTTGGCTTTCCGTGGCCACCGGCATCCAGGGTAAGTACCATTGGTAGCTGGTTCGGCCAAAAGGCAAACGGGCCAAAAAGGTCTCTTTGATATTTTTATCAGGAAAAGAAGTGATTTTTTTCTTGTTATGAAATAAAACAAAAATCGGCGCTTCCGGCCAGATTTCATGCATGGCTTTTAGCACTCTTTCGGCCCCTCCATCTTGTGCCAGATAATCGTGAACAAGCGCGATTTTCATATTTTTTATAGGGAGCCGGTTTTTCTGATGACAACAAAAGGTGTTTTAATTAGAATTATGAGATCTAAAAATAAACTCCAGTTTTCTATATAAAATGTGTCCAGCTTTATTTCTTCTTCATAGCTTAAATTGCTGCGTCCGGAAATTTGCGCCAAGCCGGTGATACCGGGTTTGATTTCTAAAACTATTTTATGCTTTCTTTCGTAATTTTCAACCTCCCGGGGCTGGTGCGGACGCGGGCCGACCAAACTCATTTCACCTTTGAACACATTAAAGAATTGTGGCAATTCGTCTATGCTCCAGCGGCGGATAAACCGGCCAAACGGAGTGACACGCGGGTCATTTTTGATTTTGTAAATCGGACCGTTTTTTATGCTTTGTTTTTTGATCAGTTCCTGTTCTTTGGCCAAAGCCACGGTGGAAGCTTTTTTGCCAAACTGAATGCCGTTTGAATCTTTTTGATACATTGATCGAAATTTTAGCGTGAAGAATTTTTTATCGGCTTTGCCGACTCTTTCATTTTTGTAAATCACCGGCCGGCCGGTTTCAATTAAAATTATTAAAGAGATAATTAAATAAATTGGAGAGAGGATAATTATAAAAAATATACTGCCGATAATATCTATTAGTCGTTTGAAAATTCTGCCCCAACCCGTCAGCCGCGTTAAGCGCAGTTCAATAATCGGAATGCCGGTGATGGTGGAAACGGCCATGTTGGTGGAAATGGTTGAAAACAAATCAGCTGAATATTTGAAAGCGATGTGATGTTCGTTGGCAAAATCAATTGCTTCCAACGCCTCTTTTTCATTAGCTTTCGGATCCGTAAAAATTATTTCGTCCGGTTTTAGTTTTAAAATTGTTGGTTCGCTGGCGACATCAAAACCATCGTAGGTGGCCACCACTTTATAGCCAAATGACTTGTTGAGTAGTGATTGCTTGATTTCCTGGCCGATAATTTCTTTGCCGATAATAATTGTGCGGCGTAGTCCTACGCCGGCTTTGTGTAGCCAGATTTTTAAACCGGCGGTGAGGATGCGCCCCAGTGACACAAAGATAATGGCTAAAATCCAACCGACCAAAACCAAAAATCTGGAATCAAATTTTTGCAAGGTGAAAAAAACATAAATGGTGATGCCGGCAAAACCGGTGGCGGTGGCCATGACCACTCGGGTGAGATCGCGGGCGAGCTTGCGGTTGGGGTTGGTGCTATATAACCCGGATAAAGCAAAAATAATAATCCAGGCCGCGGCTGTAAGCAAGACCAATGGCCAGTATCTTTGCCAGGAAAGATTAAACAAAACCGGCCGGATGGCTTTGGCAAAATCAGCAAAGCGAAGCGTGTAGGCAGTAAAGCCGGCCAGTATCAGCAGGGCAAAGTCAAGAGGAAGTTGGAGTAAGGTAAAAAAGAGTTCAAATTTTTTCATAGTTGTGGGCGCGGTGCGCTTAGGTTGAGTATATTTTACGCCAACTGCCCAACATTGACAAGAGAGCTGTTTTAGTGTTAATTTAACGTGCTGTGGCGAAACCATTCTGGCCAAGCCCGACAGCGTCTGTAAACACGGTCGTATAAAGGAGACAAAACATGGCGACCGCAAAACAGATTCCGTTTTTGATGGGAAGGTTGGTGGAGCATCAGTTTTACTTCTGTGCTTTGTCCACCGCAAGCGCCACGTGGGCGAGCCAAAACCCGAAAGACGCCATTGCCTTGTGCGTGGCGGCGATCGAGAATCGCCAAAAGGAGCGTCAGTCCGACCCGGCGCCTTCGCCACTCCTCACCTTGGTCGGTGCCGTCGTGATCTGGCTGGCCGTGAGGTTCGTTGCCAGTGAACACCTGGTGAAGAATACCGAGAAGAACGCGCCGGTGAAGATTTCCTACATCTTCGATAAGGTCACCGTGTGGTTCCAGGGCAAGATCGAGGAGCGGGTCGAGGGCGAGATGGCTCTGTGCTGCCATACCCTGAACTCCGACTCGGACGATAACCTCATCATCAACCAGCTCGGCGGCGAGACCAAGGCCGAGACCGCCCTTGCCGAGGTCTTTGCCTGCTTGGAGAAGCAACCCAACGGCGAGGATGGTGCGCTACTCACTAACGGCCACGCGAACATCTTCTATGTTCGCAACACCGAAGGTGTGTTGTGCGTGATCCAAGTGATCTGGCGCGGTGACGGTTGGACCTTCTACACCCGTTCGGTCGGTTCTCTGGACACATGTACCGAGGGCCGCCGGGTGTTCTCCCGCGCCGCATAGTTTGTTCCTTCCTTCCAAGCGCCCCGCCTGTCAGATGGTGGGGCATTTTTTTATCCAAATCTTGACAAAACCCCTCATTTGTGCTATAGTTAACCCATTCATAGCGGATGATCGAGCCGACTTAGTCGGCTAGGAAAGTCCGAACACCCAAGATGGCAGTGGGTAACGCCCACCGCTACGGTGGCAACGCCGTGGTTGGGAAAGTGGCACAGAGACAATTCTAACCCCGACAAGCTCGGGGTAAAAGGTGAAAAGTGTATGGGGGATTTGGTTCTCGAGACCAAAGCTACTATACTCGGCTGATAGCAATATCAGTTCGTGCTAAACCCTGCCTGGTGCAAGAGCAGCGTTTCGCGGCGCAAAACCGCGGTTCGAAAAGTTCGCTCGCTAGAACGCGTTAGCAATAACGCGTCCAGATAAATGATCGTCACCTCGCCCCATTTTTAAACAAAATGGTGCGGAGCACAAAATTCGGCTTATAGCTATGAATAAAAAAGACGACCCGCAAGGGCCGTCTTTTAATATATCCGCGGATTTATGATGTTCCCGGCGCCATCGTTGGTTGCTGTTGCATCATCGGCTGTTGTGGTTGTTGTGGCATGTATTGTTGCATTCCCTGCGGCATTTGTACTTGTTTAAATTGTTGCGGCCCTTGTTCCCAAGGCATTATTTCTCCTTCTTGTCCGGTCAGTTCATTAACCTTATTGCCAAAATCCTGTCTTAAATTTTCTAAGTCATCCAGGGCTGATGTAATCGTATCAACATCATAATTTTTACTCGCAATCAAATCTTTTATTTCCTGTCCTTTTACTTTTATTTCATCCAGAATTGGTACAAGTTCGGATGTGTCTATCTTCTTTTTCTTTAATTGATTGATTGTTTGTTGCGCTTGATTGACACTTTGTTTAAAGGTGGAATTGAAACTGCCCAGGTTACCCATCATCATTATAATCTGGTCATTCTGCATTATGTCATCCATTTGGCCGAAGAAATCATTTTCCACGGTATCAAACGCGCCCTGTGAATCATCGGTGGCCATTTTGCTTACCGCGTCCGCTTTAACCGCTTTGAGTTTATTAACCGCCTCTTCAAATGCGTTGTAAACACTTTGGATGTCTATGCCCTTCTTAACTAATTTATCAGTGATTTGTTTGGCGCGTTTGAGCTCACGGGTAAGCATGGTGAGCTGTTTGTCCATCTGTTTTAAGGTTTGCGGCCAGCGAGCCAGCATCTCCAGTGTCTGACGGTCTTGGTTTAAATTTTCCATTGCTTCAGACATTGAATTGAAATCAATATCATTCAACTGATCGGCGGTGGTCGCGTTTTTTATACTGTTAATAATATTCCTTAGGTTAAGAATATTTTCTTGGGTGTTGGTCGGAATGGATATTTTTTGTTTTTGGAATTTGGCCACTTGTTTTTCAAACATATTAAGCTGCGATTCCATGCCTTTGATATTTCGTTTCATGTCCTGCAATCTTTGGTTTGCCTGAAAAACATCCTGCCTATATTGGTCTAAGGATTGTGACAGATCCTGCATCTCGCCCATATCAACATTTTGCATTTCTTCCATGGTGCTCACATTGGAAGCGGCCGCGACCAAATCTTTTAATTTAACCAAATTTTGTTTGATATCATCCGGTACGGTGATTCCGCTTTTCTCCGATTGGGCTATCATCCGGTCGTATTCTTTAATGGATCGTTGCAGTTGTTTTATACTATTTTTTATTTGTTTAAGCTGTTGTTCCGGACTTGGACCATAATTCGGTTGTTGCGGCGGCTGTTGTGGGGGTTGTGGTTGTGGCTGTGGTTGTGGCTGTGGTTCAGGACCCGGCTGTTGCGGGCCAGGGTTGGGCTCCGGAGATGGTTGAGGTGGAGTCGGGGGAGTTGGTTCGGGGGGAGCCGGAGCAATGACTTGTTGCTCTTCCGCTGAAGTATTGTTGGTGCCTAGCGTGCTTAAAAAGTTTTTTAATATTTGCGGAAGTTCTATATAAAAAGCTTTGGCTGGCATGGCAAATGAAAAAGTCACGGCCATGGCCACGGTTAGAATAGAAATGTTTATTATTTTTTTCATAAGGTTTAGTTTTTTATTTGACCCCGGATTGGTCCAGGGCAGTACGGATAATTTGAGCCGACCTTTTAAATTTTTTTAATTCTTCATTGTTTAATTTTATATCCAGCACTTTTTTTATGCCGGTGCGGCCAACTGTGCTGGGCAAAGAGATACAGACATCTTTTACGCCATATTGTCCGCTCATTAGGGAAGAAACCGAGTAAGCATGATCTTCGTCATTTATAATTGATTTAACAATGCGGGCAACAGCGGCGGCGATTCCATAGTAGGTGGCGCCTTTTTTACGGATAATTTCCTGGGCTGAGTCCCTGGTTCGGGTATAAGCGGCGGCAACTGTTTTTTTATCGTATTTAGGCAGGGAAGCAATATTTTCTCCCATAACATTGGCATGGGAATAAACCGGCACTTCGCTGTCGCCATGTTCGCCGATTAAATACGCGCCCATGCTATGCGGGTCAACATTGAATTTTTTTGCCAATAAATAGCGGAAACGGGAAGAATCCAAAGTTGTGCCGGTGCCAAAGACCTGGTTTTTTGGGAATTTTGAAACTTTTAACGCGGTATAGGTCAAAACGTCCAAGGGATTTGTGACCATCAGAATAATGGCGTCTTTAGTATATTTGCAGACATTCTTTACTACTTCGGTAATAATTTTGACATTTGTTTTTGCCAATTCCAGTCGGGTTTGGCCCGGTTTTTGGTTTATACCGGCGGCAATCACCACCACATCGGCGTCTTTACAATCTTTATAGTCGCCGGCCCAAACGTGGGAGTCCGGCGCAAAGGAAATGGCATGTTCTATGTCCAGCGCCTCGCCTTCACATTTCTTTTTGTTTACGTCAATCAAGACAATTTCCGAAGCTACGCCTTCAATCATCATAGTGTAGGCGGCGGTTGAGCCGACAAAACCCGTGCCGATTACCACCACGCGGGTTGACTCCATTTTTTTTGGTTTGGGCATAAAAAAAGCATTATATTATTATAATGCCTTTATTATACAGGATTTATTCCTATACCTCAATAACTACCGGCAGCACCATCGGACGTTTCTCGGTCTTGCTGAATAGGAACTGACCGACGTAATCGCGGATTTTGTTCCGGATATAATTGGTGTCTGCCCAAGACAGGGGATCAGAATCAATCACCAGCTTTTTTACGCGGTGGCGCAGATCCTCAATTAGTTCTTTATTCTCTTTTAAGAACACGAACCCGCGCGAGATGATGTCAGGGTTTTGAATCAGTTTGCCGGTTTTGCTGTCAACGGTTGCAATAATTACAATCATTCCGTCTTCAGCCAATACCTGCCGGTCGCGCAAGACAATGTTGGTTTCATCGCTTACGCCGAGCCCGTCAACGAACACATAATCAGCCGGCAGTTTTGTGGAAGTCATTTTACCGCTGCCATGCGAGAATTCAATCACTTGTCCGTTATCGGCAATGAAAATGTTTTCTTTGGGGAAACCCATCGACTGGGCGACTTTTGCATTGTAATGCAGTAAGAAGTGATTGCCTTCAATTGGAATGAAGTATTTCGGATTTATCAACCTGATCATCAGTTTTACGTCATCAGATTTGGCATGGCCGCCGGCATGGACGTCCATCATTTGATAATGGATAACTTCCGCGCCTTTTCTAAACAGCGTGTCTTTCAAACGTTGGACAGTTCTTTCATTTCCCGGAATAACTGACGAAGAGAAAACAACCGTGTCGCCCGGGGTCAGACGGATAAACCGGTGTTCGCCGCTCGCAATACGCATTAGCGATGCATTTTTTTCTCCCTGCGCGCCGGTGCAGATTATCACCACTTTGTTATCCGGATAATCGCTGACTTTGTTTAGGTCAATTAAGGTTTTGGGAGAAAACTGCATGTAGCCGAGCTCTTTGGCTATGCCGACATTGCTTTTCATGCTGAAGCCGTCAAGCGCAACTATTTTACCCAGCTTTTCCGATATTTCAATAATCTGTTTGATACGGGAAAGCAGGGAAGAGAAAGTACCGATGATTAATCGTCCCGGCGCCTTGGAGATGATTTCATCCAGGTTGGTGCCGATTTCCATTTCGGAAATCTGGTGTCCGGGCTGGGAGGCATTGGTGCTGTCGCTTAAGAGTGCGAGCACACCTTGAGAGCCGATGCGGGCAATTTTCTGTAAGTCCGCCGGCTGTTCGCCTGATGGCTGATAATCAAATTTCCAATCGCCGGTGTGAACAATGACGCCCTCCGGAGTGTGGATCACCACACCCATTGAATCGGGAATATTGTGGTTTAAGTGGAAAAATTCCAACTCAAAACTTCCCAGCGTCAGTTTGTCATCAACGTTTAAATTATTAATGTTGAGCGGGCGCAGGCCTTTGTAATCCTCTTGTCGCTTTTTGATAATCGCGTTGGTGAGCGGCAAGGCGTAAATCGGCGGGTATCCCAGTTGCGGAATCAAATGGGGGATGCCGCCGATATGGTCATAGTGGGCGTGCGTGATGATAACGCCGCGAATATGTTTTTCTTTGCCTTTGAGATAGCTCATGTTTGGAATGATGTAATCAATCCCGGGCATGTCTTCTTCGGGGAACTGCAAGCCCATGTCAATGATGATAATATCGCCATTGTATTCCAAAAGCGTGCAGTTGCGTCCGACTTCTTCCAGGCCGCCCAGCACGGCGATTTTTAATTTTGTTTCATCGCCGCGAAAGCGCGCGAAAGACGGGCCTCTTGGGGCCGGAACCGGTTGTCTGGGTCTTGCGTCCGTGTGATACGTCCGCTTGCCCCTACTGGATTTTTGTGTTTGTGTGTATCTGATCATATATATTAATGAATTAAGAAGCCAAAATATAATTTTGGAGTTTATTTAAATTGTGGGCGAGGAGGGATTTGAACCCTCATGACCGAAGTCATACGCTTCTGAGACGTACGCGTATACCAATTCCGCCACTCGCCCTGAAGTTAGTTAAATTTCCAATGCCTGGTGGTTTTGATGTACCAGTTATTTAGATCATTATATCTGTCTGACGGTGAAACGATTTTATCTAAATTTATTCCCCGCACTTCTTTGCTCACCGTGAAAGTGTAACTGGGTGTATACAAGAAGACAGCCGGAACGTCTTTGTTTAATGTGTTTTGAAAATCAGTATACAAACTGGCGCGCTTACTGTCGTCTGTGGTTGATCTGGCCTCTTCAAGTATCTTATCAGCGCTCCTGTTGGAATACAAGGCCAAATTAAGACCCGGATAATCAACTTGTGAGGAGTGCCAAAATGGATACGGATCCGGATCACCGCCAACTATTTCTCCATAGAGAATAACTTGATAATTGCGGTCTTTAATATTTGTTTTGGCAATTTCATGGCTGTCAACGTATTCTATTTTGGTTTGCACGCCAATGGCCTGCCACATTTTGGCTATGGACTCCGCGGCCTGATGATATTCCGGAGTGTCGGCTGTGGTAATCGTCAGTGTTAAAATATTGTTATTTTTATCTTCCCGGTAAAACGCCTGGCCGCTGTCCATTTCCTGGCGCGCCGCGTCGCCGACTTCCTTTTGAATCTGTTCTATAGAAGAAGTGGCGTCCAGAGTTGTGGTTGAGGCGCGAATGTCATCTATTTCTGTCTGTCTGGTTTTAAGCAGGGCGTTATATTTTAATTTGTAATAATCCTCCGGTTGGATGCGCTTCCATTTTTTATCCAGCAGGGTATTGGCCTTATCTATATCAAAAGCAATTGATTGTATTTTGTTGGAGAAGCCGACTTGACCGCGCAAAATCGGTGAATTTATTACTTCGCCATTGCCGCCCGTGGCGTCACTGGCAACTTTGTCTTTATTTATAGCCAGAGCCAAAGCATTTCGCAGGTCGCTATCCTGCAGATCAGCAGCAAAATTTTGGTTGAAAAATAAAGCGGTATATTGGGGCAATTGCAGTTTATGAAGTTCAAAATTTTTATTGCCGATTTTATCGGCCAAATCCTGCGGAATGAAACTCAAAGCCATTATGTCCTGGCCCTTTAGAGCGCTGGCCGCTTGCGTGTAATCGGTATAAAATTTAAAAGTGATTGTCTTCAGGTATGGCTGTTTTTGGTAATAATATTTGTTATGGACCAAAACATAATCTTGCAGATTGCCGTTTGAATCTTTTATTAATTTATCAAACATCCACGGTCCGGTGCCTACCGGCTGTAGATTTTGTTGAGCCAGCTTAATGCTTGCCGGAGGGACATCCGACCAGGTGTGCTGGGGCAAAATGCCGACAGTCAAACTGCTTAAGAATGGCGCGTAAGGATTTTTTAAAATAAAGCGTATGGAATAATCGCCGGTTTTTTCAATCTGCACTCCCTGAAAAGCAGGATAGAGCGGGCTGTTTACTTCCGGATTTTCAATTGTTTCAAAAGTAAACAATACGTCATCGGCCGTAAAATTTTCACCGTCAGACCAGTGAATATTTTGTTTTAAATTTATATCGTAAATTTTTCCGTCGGCGCTGATTTTATAATCAGTGGCCAGATCAGCGACCAGATTTTGGTTGTTGTCGTATTTGAAAAGTCCGGAGTAGATCAAATAGGTGATATCGGCGTCTACGTCATCGGTTGAGGAAAAGACCGGATTTATAAATTGCGGCTGGCCGATCAGACCCTCGCTGTAATCTCCGCCGGAGGCGGGGACGATGGTGTTGTTGTTGATAAAGAGTAGAACCACAAACGCGGCGAGGGCGCAAACCATCATCAGGGACATCAGTAAGATAATTTTTTTCTCAAATTTTGTTAAAAACCGCGGCAAGTATTTTAGTTGCGCGAAGTTGGGAAAAAAATGATGCCTAACCCGCTTGAGTAACTTTTTGTCAAGATCCGAGTTCATTGAAGAAGATTTAAAATTGAGTTTTATAAGGCGAGGCGCAGTAAGGAAACGCCAAAGAAAATTATGGAAATAACAATCGTGCCGGTATGAAGAATTTTATCAACCCCCCGTTTGGTGCTGTAGATGTTGCTTGAACCGCCGAACACCCCGCCCAGTCCGGTGCCTTTTTGCTGGATAAGAATAACCGCCACTAAGAAAGCCGCTAGAATGATTTGAATGATGTTAAAAAAAGTGTCCATAGAAGTATTAAATGATGTATACAGTATATCACTAATTTGGAAATTTGTCAATGTTACGGTGGAGATCTTGTATTTTTACTCATTTGTATGTATAATACCGCAAATGCAAACATAACCTCTTCTTTAATATGGCAGACACCAACGGCATAAATTTAAAATGGTATCAAAAGTGGTGGGGAGTATCGCTTATAGGTTTGATTGGTTTGGTGTCTGTAGCTTTAATTGTTTTCTTGGCTTTAACCGGTAAATATTGGTGGGATATCAAGCATGGCAAAGCAGAATTTTTAGCTCAAACCTTCTATTCTGGTTTTGCCAAGTCAACCTCAATTGCGGGTAACTCTAAAATAGACAGAACCAAATTGGAGACGGCTAACGGCCCTTTTATGGGAAACCCAAACGCGCCAATAACTATTGTGGCGTTTTTTGATTATAAATGTACATTTTCTAAAGAAGCGGTGCCGATAATTAAGAAATTAGTGGGTAAATACAGCAATGTAAAAGTAATTATTAGAAATTTTCCGGGTGAATCAATTCACCCGGGGACGGAAAAACTTTCCGAGATAGCCGCCTGCGCATTTATGGATCAGCCGGATCAGTTCTGGGGCTTATTTAATGTATTGTTTAACAAACAGGATAAGTTGCCGGCAATAATGACAGATCAGGATATTGCCAATCTTGCCGGTGACGCCGGTTTAAATTATGAACAGTTGAATAAATGTTTGCAGTCCGGCAAGGGCCAGATAAAGGAGCGTAAGGACTTTGCGGACGGAGTGGATGCCGGAGTAAGCGGCACGCCGACTTTTTTTGTGAACGGTGAAATGGTGGAGGGCGTGGTGCCTTTTGATATTTGGGAAAATTTTGTAAAAAATTATTAATTTTGTATGCCTAAGCAAATTAGGAAAATTATATTTATTCTAGCGCTTGGGTTTGTAGTTTTTCCGATGATGCCGGTGAGCGCCGCCGATGTAACTCCGGCACTGAATCCGATATGCTGGAAAAAAGCGGAATGCGATAAGGCCAGGGCATCATTTTTGGTCGGTTTGTCAGGAGCGGAGAAACAAAACGCGGCCGAGGGTTTTGTTAAAGGGGATGTGCCTTGCGTGGGCGGAGACGGAGAAGACGCCTGGGGGAAATGTTTGCCGGCTGGCGTCACTTATACTCAAATATCAATCGGCGGGCAGGGAAAATATGCCAATCTCGGCGTTTATTTACAGACCATTTATAACTACGCTTTGGGCATCGCTTCGGTTTTGGCGGTGGTCATGATAATAGTGGCCGGAGTGCAGTGGACAACTTCGGGCGGCAATACCGAGGTTATCAGTAGCTCCAAAAAAAGAATCGTCGGATCAGTGGTCGGGCTTTTTATTGCTTACATGTCTTTTTTTATTTTAAACACCATCAATCCGTCTCTGACCGCCCTGCGTTTGCCGCAGGTGTGGCTGATTAAACCGCAAAGCTTGATGCCGGAATATTGCAGTGCGGCACCGTCAAGTACCAAGTTTGGGAATGTTGGCACCGGCGATGCGAATGCGTTTAAAAATGTTAAGTATGATATTAGCTTGGCCACTGATAAGAGCAAGTTGGTTTGCGGAAGCAAGTTTGCCATGGAAAATGGGGGTAACACGACTTGTCTCGGGGATTATTGTCCGAATAAGGGAGAATTATGTTTTGGCAATAAAGTTGATAATTATAAATGCGAGCCGGGAGTGATTGGCGGAAAAATAATGCCGTCATTTACCCTTAGCAATTCAAATAGTAATCTGATCAGTTCGGTTAAATTATATGAGGTTTGTACAGACGGCAGTATTAAAGGACCTGCCGGCACAGCCACTCCGGTGAAAAGAGGCGGGGGTGAACAGTATTTGATAAGCGGCAGCATTGATACCTGCGGACCGGGGAAGACAGCCGGCTATTTTCTGGGCGCCGGCATAAATGATTGTTTATTACAATTAACCGGCACCTGCACCGGCGGCGGTATGGATTGGTTTGCTGTTGGCAGAGTACCCGGCACCAACTCGTGCAGTATTAATTTGGCCAATCAGTTTTTTAGATCATTCGGCGGCAACCAACCGGATTGCAGTCAGGTTCCCGCCGCCTGCACTTGCGGATTTTTGAAGTTGCTTAGCAATTCTGATGACTTTAAGAAGAACCTATTGATTCCTTCACTGCAAACAGATTACAAAGGTTATCTAATGTCCCCGGCAGAGTTGCAAAAAGGATTTATATGTGATATCCTTGTTGACCGTAGTGAGTTCCCCAGTTTGCCCGGTTCCACTGTTTCAACTTTGGTTAAGGGTGCCTTTACCGGGGGCCTTAGTATAATAGCTGAAGCAATAACATCTGCTAACAAAGATTGCCCATAGGTTATGCCCGACAAACTCATAATTAAAGGCGCAAGGGTGCATAATCTCAAAAATGTAGATATTGAGATACCCAAAAATAAATTGGTGGTCATTACCGGTTTGTCCGGTTCGGGCAAAAGCAGCTTGGCTTTTGACACCATCTATGCCGAAGGACAGAGGCGCTATGCCGAGTCCTTATCATCTTACGCGCGCCAGTTTATGGAAGTGCGTGACAAACCGGACGTGGATAGTATAGAAGGGTTGTCGCCGACTATTGCCATTGACCAGAAAAGCTATACGCAAAATCCGCGTTCAACCGTGGGCACGGTAACCGAAATTTATGATTATTTGCGTTTGCTCTTTGCTCGCATTGGCCAGCAATATTGTCCGGATGATCATGTGCCGGTTGAGTCATATACAGCCGGAGAGATTGTTGAAGAAGCCAGAAAAAAAGCCAGAATCAATCCGGAGATTTTAATTTTATCGCCTTTGGTGCGTGGCGCGCATGTTTCCCACGGCCAGCTTTTGGATCAGGTGGAAAAGTCAGGGCACGAGTGGGTGCGAGTTAATGGCGAACTGCTTAAAATAAACGACTTGGCCGAATATGAATTTTCAGATAAAAAATTATACAATGTTGAGTTATTGATTGGTAAAATTACCGATTACCGCAAACAGGACATCGCCAAAATGGTTGATATGGCCCTTGATTTGAGCAATGGCCTGGCGGTTGTCAGTAATAGTGAAGAAAAGTTATATTCCACCTCCGGCATCTGTCCGAAATGCAAAAAAACAATGCCGGTTTTGGATATGCGCAGTTTTAGTTTCAACAGTCCGTATGGGGCTTGTCAGCGTTGTACCGGTTTGGGTATTACTTTGGAGGTTGATGCTGATTTGGTAATTCCCAACGACAGATTAACCTTGGCCGAAGGGGCCGTTCAACCGTGGATGAGAATTACCGGCAATCAAAATTGGTATCAGAAAATTCTGACAGCCGTGGCCGAGCGCTATAATTTTTCCACCAACACGCCGGTTCGGGATTTGCCGGAGAAAATAAAAAAGATAATTCTCTACGGAACGGGCGAGGAGTATTATGATTTGGACGGAAAAAGGGCAACCTTTCCGGGTGTGATTCCTAATTTAATGCAGAGGCATCTGGAAACGGATTCAGAATATGTACGCAAAGAGATTGAACAGTATATGCGCGAGGTTATCTGCCCGGTATGCCACGGCAAGAGATTGCGTCAGGAGTCTTTGGCCGTAAAAATCGGGGAGCATAATATCGCCGATTTGTCGTCAATGAGTGTTGAAGATAATATTATTTTTTTCAAAAAAGAAGTCGCCAACATTATTGGTAATAAACCGGGCGCCGGTTTAAATCAACAGCAAAAAGCAGTGATTGCCAAACCGATTATTAAAGAAATTACCCAAAGAATACAAGGACTGGATGATGTTGGTTTAAGTTATCTGGCCTTGGACAGAGCCATGAACACACTTTCCGGCGGAGAAGTAACCCGCACCCGTTTGGCCACCCAGCTTTCAACCGGACTAATTGGAGTTATATATATTTTGGATGAACCTTCAATCGGTTTGCATCCGAAAGACAATGGCCGCTTAATCGCCAGCTTGAAATCTTTGCGCGACATGGGAAATACCGTGATTGTGGTTGAGCATGACAGCGCCATGATGCTCGCCGCCGATTATGTGGTTGATGTTGGTCCGGGCGCGGGCATTGAAGGCGGAAAAATAATGGCCAAAGGCACGGTCGCGGAAATTAAAAAATCAAAAAATTCTTTGACCGGGGCGTATTTGTCCGGCCGGGAGAAAATTGAATGCACCAAAGAAAAAGCCGCGCGCGGTGCGGGCGCCAAAGCGGATAAGAAAAATTTGAAGGCAATAAAAATCACCGGCGCCAAGGCCTATAATTTAAAAAATATTGATGTTGATCTGCCGTTAGGAAAATTGGTTTGCGTGACCGGTGTTTCCGGCTCGGGCAAATCAACTTTGGTAATAGATATTTTAGGCAAGGCCCTGGCTAAGAAATTTTATCGCGCCAAAGACGAACCGGGCGCGCACAAAAGCATCTCCGGCACGGAAAATATTGATAAAGTTATTACCATTGACCAGTCGCCAATTGGGCGCACGCCACGATCTAACCCGGCTACCTATACCGGCGTGTTTACTTTAATTCGCGACTTGTTCGCCGATTTGCCGGAAGCGCGCATGCACAGTTATGACGCGGGCAAGTTCAGCTTTAATGTCAAAGGCGGAGGCAGGTGCGAGGCCTGTGCCGGCGAGGGCTATGTGCGCATCCCGATGCAATTTTTGGCCGATGTTTATGTGCAGTGCAGTGAATGCGGCGGTGCGAGATATAATCGCGAGGCGCTGGAAATTCATTACCGCAATAAAAATATTTCCGATGTTTTGAACATGACCATTGATGAGGCCTATAACTTTTTTAATGACATTCCCAATATTGCCGACAAGTTGAATGTCTTGCGCAAAGTTGGTTTGGGGTATATTCAGTTGGGTCAGCCGGCAACCACACTGTCCGGCGGTGAGGCCCAGCGCGTTAAATTAGCCACTGAACTTTCTCGTGCTTCCACCGGCAGTACTTTATATATTTTAGACGAGCCGACTACCGGTCTGCATTTTGAAGATATAAAACATTTGCTTCAGGTCTTGAATCAGTTGGTCGCCAAGGGGAACACTGTTCTTATTATTGAACACAACTTGGATGTCATTAGATGCTCTGATTGGATTATTGATATGGGGCCGGGCGGAGGCCGACACGGGGGAGTGGTTGTAGCCAAAGGCACGCCGGCGGATGTGATGAAAATTAAGACCAGTTGGACAGGGAAATACCTAAAGGAATAGAATTAAAAAACAAAAAAGAGGGAGTAGTAATTGTCTTTAAGCGGGTTTGACCGCCACAGCGGTCACCCTGAGCCTCGCGGCGAGGAAAGCGAAAAGATAATTACTACTCCCTCTTTGATTATATATTTTTATTTTTTTTCCTTCAAACGTCTCTTAAACATCGGGTCTCTTAAGTAGTTTAATTTCGCTCTGCGGACGTCGTATTGTTTCACGACTTCAATCTTGTCAACGACCGGTGAGTGGATTGGGAAGATTTTTTCTACACCCACGCCATTGCTGATTTTTCTGACGGTGATGGTGCCGCCGGCTTCCTGGCCGTGTTTGGCCGCAATAATCGTACCCTCAAAAACCTGGATACGTTCTTTTTCTTCGCCCTTGGCATTTAATTCTTTGATTTTTTGATGAACCTTTACGACCATGCCTGGTTTGTAAATGGTTTCGGTCTGTGTGGTTTCGGTCATATTTAGAAAAACAAGTATTTAATTGGTTGCTTTATCCTATACTAATTCAGCTTTTTTGTCAACAATGAACTTGGCTACCTTATCAACGGTTTCGGAGAGTTCACCTTCTTTATTTACTACTCTAAAATCGTAATTTTTTGATTGTTCCACCTCGTTTTTGGCCTGTTCAAGCCGTTTGGCAATAATTTTTGGATCGTTTATGCCGCCGCGCCTCTCAATTCTCTCTTTTAAAACTTCCATGCTTTCCGGCATTAAAAATACCGACAAACTGGGGAAGCCGGCCTTATCAATGTTTTCTTTGCCGTGCACCTCAACATTGGTAAAGACAAAATCATATTTTTTTAGAGGTTCTTCAAGATTTTTTCGTTCAACCCCGTAATAATTGTCGGAGTAGATGTTGTGTTCAATAAATTTATTTTCATTTAGTCGTTTTTTAAATTCATCCGGGCTGACAAAAAAATACTCAATACCGTTTTGTTCGTGCGGCCGGGGCGGACGGGTAGTGGTGGTGGTCAGGCGCACTGAATTGGGAAATTTTTTTATCAGCTCTCTGATAACCGCATCTTTGCCGCCGCCGGAAGGGGAGGAGATGATTATAAGTTGGCCCATAAAGTTAAATTATTTTAAAAGTTTTAAAAATTCGCTTAGTTTTTTTGGCAGGGGTGATTCAAATGATTGTTTTTCATTTTTCAAATCAGTGAATTCCAATTTTACAGAATGTAAAAATAATCGGCCCAGTTTTTCGTCCCAGGTTCGTTTTTGTTTTTTGTTTAAATACAGCTGGTCGCCGACCACCGGATTGCCATAGGCGAAGAAATGGGCGCGGATTTGGTGCATACGGCCGGTGTGGATTTTTACGCGCAATAGTGTAAAATTTACAAATCTTTTTTCTATCCAGAATTCAGTTTTAGCTTCTTTAGTATCAGATTCATCAAACGGAACTGCAGCCATACGATCTTCGGTTCGGGATCTTCTTAAAGGAAAATTTATTTCGCCCCAATCTTTTGCTACTTTGCCATGTACCAACACTGTGTATTCTTTATTTATGGTTCTATCTTTAAATTGTTTTTTTAGATGTTCAAACATCGGTTGCGTACGGGCAACCACTAATAGGCCGGATGCCTCTTTATCCAATCTATGCGCAATACCCGGACGAATTGGATCATCGCCAACTTTTTTTACTTCCGGATATTTTTTGATTAGAAATTCAGTGAGCGCGTTTTTTTCTTCAGCCATGGTGGGGTGGGTAAGCATACCGGTGGGCTTATCAACTACGATGTATTCCGGAGTTGCGGCGATGATTTTTACGGGTTCGAGTTTTTTTGTTGTTTTGCCTGCTTTATTTTGTGATTTTAAATTTTTTGTAGTTTCGGATTTAGCGATTTCAATTTTATTGCCTTCAATCAATCTGTCTCCCGCTTTTTTGGGCAGTTTTCCGTTTACCGTCACAAAATTTTGTTCAATTAATTTTTGCACTTGTGACCGGCTCATTTCCAGTTTGGCGGATAAAAAAATGTCGAGGCGGGTGCCTGAAAATTTAGAATCAACTATCACATTATTTTTAGGTGAAACCATAATGTGCGCTCGGATGGACTCGGACCATCGACCCCTGCCTTATAAGGGCAGTGCTCTAACCAACTGAGCTACGAGCGCGTTTGAGGTGTTTAAAAACTGCGACTAGTATACCATTTTCCTTTATTTTTTCAAGAGCTGACTGCGTCTTTAAGGGTTGCCAAACCAACGCCGAATTGCTAGAATACCCGCACCAAATATGTCTGACTTTAATACAAAACTGTTTTTCAAGATAAATAATCTGGTCGGCAAGAATAGATATTTTGATGCCTTTAGCAAGGCCGGAGCCGAATGGGTGATAGTGACTATGATCGGCTGGTATGTTGCCGCCGACTTTTTATATAATTTGCCCAGCAAACGGCTGACTTTTTGGCCGATTGCGTTTTTAGGATTGGCCTGGTCAATCGGCTGGCTGATTAATCTGTTTATTGGCATGCTAGTGCGCGAACCGCGGCCGCACGTTATTTATCCGCAGGCCAAATTATTGTTTCAGCCGCTGATGAGTTGGAAGTCGTTTCCTTCCGACCACACCATGTCCGCTTTTCTCATTTTTTTCATGGCCTTGATTTTTCATCTGCCCGGAGCCTGGGCGCTACTGGTTATGGCCTTGTGGGTGGCTTGGGGCCGGATTTATGCCGGCGTGCATTATCCGTTTGATATTGTCGGCGGTTTTGGCGTCGCGCTTTTTATGTCTGCTGTCTCATACTATATATTATTGGCAATCTTTTAGATATGTTGGATAATTGGAAAATTTTAAAAAAAGAAACCGCGTTTAAAAATAAATGGCGGCAGGTTGATAGGTGGGATATTCAGTTCCCCGACGGATCACAAAAAGATTTTTATTTTACCGTCAGTCCTGATTTTGTATTTGTTATCGCGCTCGCGGCGGATAAAAATATTGTTTTGATTAATCAATATTTTATCCAGTCCGATGAAAATGTTTTGACCCTGCCTGCCGGATATCTTGATGACGGTGAAACTCCACTCGCGACAGCCAAACGGGAGCTCTTGGAAGAAACCGGCTACGAAGCGAAAGAATGGATGGAACTGGGGACGCAACATGCGGGTAAATGGACCACCAACAAGGTTCATTTTGTCCTGGCGTTAGGCGCTTATAAAAAAGGTGAGCAGGATTTGGAGGTTAGTGAGTATATAGAAGTGATTGAAAGGAGCGTGACGGATGTTAAAGAAATGTTAAGAGCAGGAAAATTTGGTGAAGTTTACGCCGTTGCCGGCTTGTATCTCGCTTTAGATTATCTAAATAAATTATAAAAACATTATATCTTATGATATAAACTCATTCATTCGGAAATGAAATTATAAATAATTTCATTTCTCTCATTCATTTCGTTTATGAACGCAATCATTCTTTGCGGCGGTTTGTCCACGCGCTTAAAAGACATCACCAAAAGCATTCCGAAAATCTTGCTTGATATAAAAGGCCGGACGGTTTTGGATTGGCAACTGGAGAAATTAAAAAAAGTCGGGATTAACGAGGTGGTTTTGGCGGCCGGACACCTGTCGGATGTTTTGCAAACCATGGTGGGCGAAGAGCGGCTGGGTGTGAAATTGATCTACGCCATTGAACCGGAACGGCTCGGCACCGGCGGCGCCATAAAATATGCCTGGAGTTATACACCGCACCAAGCTGACCCGGTTATTATTTTAAACGGCGACATTCTCACGCACATTGATTTGGGCGACATGATCGGCAAATTAAAACCGGAAAGCGAAGGTTTGGTTTTGGGATCAAAAGTTGACGATGCTTTTACCTATGGCACTTTGGAGTTTGATGCCAAAGATAATCACCTGAAGCAGTTTAAGGAAAAAGCCGGTTTGCATGAACCGGGCTACATCAACGGCGGTTTTTATATTTTCAATAAATCCGCCAAACAGTATTTTCCCAATCAAAACGCCTTTAGCATTGAATATGACGTTTTTCCGTTTATGAAAGATCTGTTCGTATATCCGTCGGATGAACCGTGGATTGACATCGGCGTGCCGGAGCGTCTGGAGTGGGCCAAAAATAATTGGACTCAAAGTTAAATATGTCTTTTAATAAAAAAGTCACGGTGATTTCGGTCTTGATAATTTTGGGCATGGCCGCCTACGGCGCCCTGCGTGTTTATAATAAATTGCATCCGAAATTTACTCCAATTCCAGCAAAGCCCGAGTTGACTATTACCATTATTCCGGGTTGGAATTTAGGCCAGGTTGAGGATTATTTTATCAAGCAGGGCTTGGCCAAGGGTCCGTTTTTGGACAAAATAATGGTGCCGCCGGCAATTGAAATTTCACTAAAGCGTTCTTTGCCTGCGGATATCTTGACTGATCCGGATAATCCGCCTTTAAAAGTTTTAAAAGACAAGCCATGGTTTGTCAGTTATGAAGGGTATTTGGCGCCGGATACTTACCGGGTTTTTGCGGACGCGTCTATTACCAGCACCCTGATGAAATTAATTAAAGAACGCGATTCGCAATTTACGGAAAAAATGTATCAGGACACGGATGATTTTTGGCGCCGTGTTTATAATAACAAAATCGAGACGCCTTTGAACGTTCACCAGCTTTTGACCATGGCCAGCATAATTGAAAAAGAAGTCAGGGATGGTGCAGACAGGGTGAAAGTGGCGGATATTTTATGGCGCCGATATTTAAAGGGCTGGGCATTGCAGGTTGATTCCAGTGTGCATTACGCGGTTGATAAGAGTGGCACTGTTTTTACCACTGACAAGGAACGAAGCATTGATTCGCCGTGGAATACCTATAAATATCCGGGCTTGCCGACCGGACCGATTTGCAACCCGGGCTTGTCGTCAATTATGTCCGCGCTCTATCCGGAGCCGAATAATTTTTGGTATTTTATGACTGATAAAGACGGGCAGGTGCATTATGCGAAGACGCTTGATGAACAGAATTATAATGTAAATAAGTATTTGCGCTAGTATGCTCACTTCCACATTTGACTACCAATTACCAAAAGAAGCGATTGCCCAAGTGCCGGCTGAACCGAGGGATTCTTCCAAGCTGATGGTGGTTGATAGAAAAGATAAAACAACCCAGGATCGGAATTTTTCTGATATTGGCGAATATCTGGGAACAGGCGATTTGCTGGTTTGGAATAACACCAAGGTCTTTAAAGCGCGTCTGCGCGGACAGATTACGTTGGACGAAGCGGCCGACGGCATTGATAAAAAAATCAAATCAACCGATAAAATTTGGAACTCGGCGCCGGTGGAGATTTTTTTAATCAGGCCCACGGAAAACAACAAGGTCTGGAAAGTGCTGGCCAAGCCGGGGAAAAAATTGCGATTGGGAATGAAGGTTGTTTTCACCGAAGATTTTTTTTGTGAGGTTTTACTGGGGGAAGATGATGGAACTTTTTTAGTGCAGTTTGATGATGACGACATGGCAGTGCGGGCCAAGGCGAACAAATACGGCGAGGTGCCGACGCCGCCGTATATCAGCGTTGGCATGGGTGATAATCTGGAAGACAAGTATCAGACCGTTTACGCTTCGCGCGAGGGTTCGGTGGCCGCGCCTACGGCCGGGTTTCATTTTACGCCGGAGTTGATTGAAAAATTGGAAAAGAAAGGCGTGCAATTTGCCGAGGTGACTTTGCATGTCGGTCTAGGGACATTTTTACCGGTTAAAACCGAAAAAGTTGAAGATCATAAAATGCACAGCGAGTGGGTGGAGGTGACGGCAAAGAACGTTGATTTGATAAATCAAGCCAAAGCGGAGGGCAGACGAGTGGTGGCGGTTGGAACTACGACCGTGCGGACGCTGGAAGGAATTGTGATGCTACAAAAAAATATGAGCGGCACGCCGCCGCAGTTAAAACCTTATTCGGGCGATATAAATATTTTTATCACCCCGGGGTTTGAATTTAAAGTCGTTGATGTTTTGATTACGAATTTCCATTTGCCGAAGTCAACGTTGCTGATGCTGGTGTCGGCTTTTGTTGGTGATACACAGTTTATATTAAATTGTTATCAAAAAGCCATAAATTTTGGCTATAGATTTTATAGTTTTGGCGACGCAATGCTGATAAAATAAACCAGCGATTTATTTTTAGATTATTAGTGAGCAAACAAAAAACCACCTGCTCGTTACTTTCCAACCCTATTGAAAAGTATCGAGCATTACAGGTGGTTTTTTTATTACCTCGCCGCCACACCCCAAAATTCGGGTGTGGCGGGAGGATGGACCGCTACGGGAACATCGCGTCGTACATCGCGATGACCGTCTCATGGACGCTCTCGGCCACGAGACGCTCGCGATCGTAGGCCGCGACTCCCAGCTGGACGTCGTATTCGCCCGGATCGAGCTTGATGCTGGCGAGCTCCTCCGGCGTCAACTCGAAGGCGAACTGGAGTGCTGGTTGGGTGGCCAGTGAGCCCGGCTCGTTGATGTAGTGAAAAACTGCGGCCACCATCTCGAGCCGGTCGGGCGAGACCGCGAGACCAAGCTCCTCGTTCAGCTTGCGGATGGCCGCGTTCTTGGGGAGCTCATCCTTCCCCGCCCGCCCGCCGAACCACCACGCTCCGCGCCGGGGCTGGCACCGTCGCGTGGCCAGGTAGAAAAGCTTGGCCGCCTTGTTCACGCCGACGATGTCGACAACGTAGATCGGCATGAGCAACTTGATTGGCTCAAAAAGCTGGTCCGGAATCCGTTCGTACTGGCCGACACCGGCCCCTTCGTCGATCACTGTTATGACCGGCAGAAACCTAACCTCGACTGTCATGGCCCCCTCCTTTCTTGGGAGTTGAGGGTTTGGTCCGTTTTTGGCGAACTGACAATGGTAACATTGCTAAAAGGTTTTGTCAAGATCTATACACTCATAAATAAAAAATCCGAGCTTGCGCCCGGATTTTTTAAATATATTTTTTTAACCTTCCACCGTCACACCCATATTTCTGGCCGTGCCTTCCACCATCTTCATTGCCGCTTCAACCGTGTGGCAGTTTAAGTCAGGCATTTTCTTTTCGGCAATCTGACGAACCTGGGCCTTGGTGATTTTGCCAACCTTATCTTGTAACGGCTTGGCCGAACCTTTGGCGATTCCAGCTGCTTTCTTAATCAATTCCGGCACCGGCGGGGTTTTCATTATGAAAGTGAAACTTCTGTCTTCATAGATTGAAATAACCACCGGTACTATTTCGCCTTTTTTGTCCTGGGTTTTCTCGTTAAATTCCTTGCAAAAGCCCTGGATGTTTACGCCGTGCTGGCCCAAAGCCGGACCGATTGGAGGCGCCGGGTTGGCAGCTCCGCCCGGGATCTGCAATTTGATCTGTGTGAGTAGTTTTTTAGCCATATATATTATTTATTATATTTTTTTAACTTGCATCGCGTCCAACTCAACCGGGGTTTCGCGTCCGAACATGGTGATTAACACCTTGATCTTGCCGCGTTCTTCGTCAACATTATTAATTTTTCCTTCAAAATTCTTAAATGGTCCGTCGGTAATGCGCACTGGGTCATTAATTTCCAGATCAATTTTGTGTTGGGGTTCGGCCGCACTCATGCGTTTGAGCAAGTTGTCAACTTCGGATTGATCAACCGGAGTAGGGGTGGTGCCGGAACCGACGAAGCCGGTGACATTGGGGGTATTTCGCACCACATACCAGGAGTCATCGGTTACGACCATCTCCACCAGAATATACCCGGGGAAGATTTTTTCGTCAACCGTAGTCCGCTTACCATTTTTTATTTTTATCTTTTTTTCTTTTGGAACCAAAACATTAAAAATTTTATCCTGCATGGCAAATGACTCAATACGCTGTTCCAAATTGTGTTTTACATTTTCTTCATAGCCGCTGTAGGTGTGAAGCACATACCAGCGCTTGCCGAGGTTTAACGTCTGTTTAGCCATACATTCTCCTTATTATTTGGTAATTAAAGTTGTTATACCTGAATTAAAAATATAATCCAGCAAACTGAAAAAAACAGCAAAGCCCAAGCTTAAACCGATAACCAAAACACTGTAGTTAATGGTCTGTTTTTTGGTCGGCCAGCTCACCTTTTTCATTTCATGAAATGAACCGACAAAGTAATTTTTTATTGCCTCTATCATATTATGGGTGTTTAATTTTAGTATTTAAAAACGGCCCTGGGCCGTATTAATGCTCAAAATATACCACAACCCCTTAAAGTTGTCAAGTTTTGGTTAAATATCCAGGTTCTGCACTTGTTTGGCATGGGTCTGGATGAATTTTTTGCGCGGTTCAACCTCATCGCCCATTAAAATCTCAAACATTTCATTGGCTTTCTCCGCGTCATCAACCGTCACGCGCTTCATCAACCGGTGAGCCGGATCCATAGTGGTATCCCAAAGCTGTTCGGCATCCATTTCTCCCAAACCTTTGTAGCGCTGGATGTTTACTCTTACACCGCCGATTTGCAGGGCCTGGACTTCATCACCGCCTTCACCCTCTTCAGACGTGGTCTCACCCTCAACCGGTTCAACTTTCTCAATTTTGGCTTTGCCCTTTTCTTTTGTCACAGAGGTTTGCAGATCTTTTAAGATTTTTTCCCGATCTTCATCATTAAACGCGTACTGTAAATTTTTTCCATACTTAATGCCGTAAAGCGGCGGCTGGGCGATCAAAATATGTCCGCCGGTGATTAGAGCGGGGAAGTATCTGTAGAAGAAAGTTAGAAGCAGGGTGCGGATGTGCGAACCATCCACATCAGCATCGGTCATAATTATGATTCGGTGATAGCGGAGCTTGGCGATGTCAAACTGTTCGCCGATGTTTGTGCCCAAGGCAATGATTAAAGATTTTAATTCATTGTTGGTTAAAATTTTGTCCAAGCGGGCGCGTTCAACATTCAAAACTTTTCCGCGCAAGGGCAAGATGGCTTGGTGCTCGCGGTTGCGTCCTTGTTTGGCGCTGCCGCCGGCCGAGTCGCCCTCAACAATAAACAATTCCGAGTCCTCAGCGTTGCGGCTGCTGCAGTCGGCTAACTTGCCCGGCAGAGTGAAGCCCTCCAAAGCGCCTTTGCGCAAAATGGTATCGCGGGCGATCTTGGCCGCATTGCGGGCTTTAGCCGCCAACACGCATTTTCCGATAATGGCTTCGGCGTCTTTTGGATGTTCTTCCAAATAAATCAAGAATTCATCATTCATTATTGTCTCCACCGCGGTTTTAACCTCGGTGTTTCCCAGCTTGGCTTTGGTCTGGCCTTCAAACTGCGGTTCTTTCACTTTTACGGAAATGATAGTATTTAAACCCTCGCGCACGTCTTCGCCGGTCAGATTCGCATCTTTTTCTTTTAAAATATTTTTATTGCGCGCGTAAGTGTTCAAACTGCGGGTGAGAGCGGTTCTAAATCCGGCCACGTGCGTGCCGCCTTCAAGGTTGAATATGTTATTGGTAAAGGCGAAGAGAGATTCGGTATATTCCTCGCTATACTGTAGGGCGATTTCTACTTTTGTGCCTTCATATTCTTTTTCAACATAAAATATGGTCTCGTTTTTGATTTCTTTATTTTGGTTCAAGTGGCGGACGTAGGAAGCGATGCCGCCTTCAAAATAAAATTGATAACTTAGGTTCGGGTAATTGATGGAAGTTTTATCAGTTTCTTTTTCTGCCGGGCTGCGTTTGTCGGCTATGCTGATTCTGATGCCCTTGGACAAATAAGCCATTTGGCGGACATGGTCAACAATTGTTTTCCATTCATAATCCAGGGTCTCAAAAATTGTATCATCGGCTTTGAAGGTTATAATGGTACCGCGATCTTTGCAGGTGCCAATCTGGTGAACTTTTTTAATCGGATTGCCGATGTGATATTCCTGCACCCAAATTTTGCCGTCGTGGTGAACCTCGGCTTTGGTATAAGAAGATAAAGCGTTTACTACTGACACGCCCACGCCGTGCAAACCGCCGGAGACCTTATAACTGTCGGAATCAAATTTTCCGCCGGCATGAAGTTTGGTCATGACGACTTCCAAAGCGCTGACTTTCATCTGCGGATGAATGTCAACCGGAATGCCGCGGCCGTTATCTTTGACTTCAACTATGTGATCCGGCAAGAGGGTAATGTCAATCTGGTTACAAAATCCGGCCATGGCTTCATCAATGGAGTTATCAACCACTTCCCAGATAAGATGATGCAAACCAACCGGTCCGGTTGAACCGATATACATGCCCGGCCTACGGCGGACTGCTTCCAATCCTTCGAGGACAGTAATGTTTTTGGCGCTGTAACCGCCGTCTGGTTTTTTTAATTCTTTTTTAGGAGCCGATTTTGGTGCCGCTTTTTTTGGCGCTGGTGTGGACTTTTTTTCTTCAATTCTTCCCCTTTGAACTCGTTTAATAGGCATATTTTGATGGCAGGAAAATAGAATTTAACAGGTATATTTTACCACATATCTATGTGTAGGGCAAGGGTTTTGTGGTATAATTATTTACGTATGCTCAATCTCTATAACATCAACAATCATAATGGGTCCACAGCCGTGCCCCCGACCAATCAGGCCAAGAAGAAAGTGAATATTGCCAAATATGAGGATCCGACCAATGAATTTGGCGCCAAGGAATTTATGTATGGCACCTGGTATGTCAAGCACCGGCTGACTTTATATAAAACACTGATTGGTTCTCTTATCGGTCTAAGCGCAATTTTTTGGCTTTTCAGTTTATGGAAATGGGGCGTGTATCTTTTGGATTATAATAAAACCCAGCAACTCCAGCAATCGCTTTCCAGTTCCATAAATTATACCGGCATCCATTCACATTTTTCAGCCCAACCGATTGCCGTTATCAGTTCGCAGGTTTTGCCGTCCGGGCAGAACAAATACGCGGCCGTGGCGCAAGTCATAAATCCCAACGACCGGTTTTTAGTTTTTTTTGATTATTATTTTGTCGTCAACGGACAAAATACTCCGGTGCAAAAAACTTTCCTGCTTCCGGGTGAAAGCCGGCCCCTGTCTTATCTGGGAGTGGAAAATGCCGGCGGCGTTGATTTGGTTTTGGAAAATATCACTTGGCAGAGAATTTCCAGCCACGACGTGGTAAACACCAAAGAATTCCAGGCATACCGCTTGAATTTTACAGTCAGCGATTTTGTTTTCCTAAAGTCGCTGGCCCAGGAAGGCAACAATGCGGACGCGGTGCAGTTTCAGTTGACAAATAACAGTCCGTATAGTTATGTAAATCCTGACTTCTATGTGGTCTTGTCGAGCAGTGGCGGAATGGTTGGCATATTGCCTTTGCATTTGGATTCAATTAAATCTCTTGAAACCAAAAGTGTTGACTTGCGCAGTTTGGCGCCAGGACTATATGTCAGCGATATTGCCATATACCCGATAATCAACGTCTACGACAGTTCGGTTTACCTGTCACCATAAGTATGTTAAACCTGGGCAAGTTTTCCCCGCGCAGTTTTGACTGGAAACTTTTTGTTTCGGTTCTGCTTTTAATTCTGATCGGGCTCTCTGCAATCTACAGCGTTGATCTTTCCCGCGGTTCCGGTCTGGTTGATTTTAAAAAACAATTACTCGCCTTCGGAGTTGGTTTGGTTTTGCTCACACTGGTAAGCATGATCCAATACAAGGTGTGGCAATATTCGGCCAAATGGTTTTTTTTGGCCGCGCTTTTACTTTTGATTGCAGTTTTATTTTTCGGTTCTACCATCCGCGGCACGCGCGGCTGGTTTGCTTTTACCGGCTTTTCTTTTCAGCCGGTTGAGGTGGCAAAAATCGGAATTATTTTAATGCTCGCTTATATTATTTCAAAATTCGGACGGCGTTTTGAGCGGCCCCTGTTTTTTTTCGGCACTTTGGTCATCACTCTGGCGCTGATTTTTTTGGTAATGCTTCAGCCGGATTTGGGCTCGGCGGTTCTCCTGGGCGCGATTTGGTTCGGCCTGATGTGGGCGGTCGGTAGCCGGCGTCTTTTTTTAATTTTATTGGTGTCGGTAATTATGGCTCTTGGTGTCAGCGGCTGGTTTTTCTTTTTGAAAGATTATCAGAAAGACCGCATCACCACTTTTATCAATCCGAGCAGGGATCCGCTCGGATCCGGATACAACATAACTCAATCCACGATTGCCATCGGCGCCGGCAAATTATTTGGCCGCGGTTTGGGTTTTGGCTCGCAAAGCCAGATGAAATTTTTGCCGGAAGCGCAAACCGACTTCATATTTTCCGTAATCGGCGAGGAACTTGGTTTGGCCGGAGTGTGTCTGCTCTTGGTTTTATTCGGCATCATTTTTTGGCGGTTGATTGTTTTGATCAGAAGCGCTGAAGATGACTTTGTTTCAGCGGCCGCCACCGGCATTTTGATATTGTTTTTTGTCCAATTTATAACCAATGTCGCCGCAACCATCGGTCTTTTGCCAATCACCGGCGTCACCTTGCCTTTTGTCAGCTATGGCGGCTCATCGCTGATTATTAACCTGTTTTTGGTGGGACTACTGGAAAGCATGCAGGTTAAAAAGTATTAATATTGACATTTTTAGCAAAATAATTTAGAATTAGTGCACTAGCGCAAACTATGCCTCTTAACACAATCGGTCAGGAATCTTGGCGAAAAACCTTAAAATTTATCAGCCAATGCCCGGTTTGCGGCAGGGAGTACAAAAAAGAATCGGCTAGGCAATTTGCCAACAAAAATAAAGCTCAATTTATCCATCTTGGCTGTGACGGTTGCAAAAGCAATTTTATGGCCGTGATAATGATTTTGGGCACAGGCATCAGCACCCTGGGCATGGTCACTGATCTGGGTTTTGAAGATGCCAAGCGGTTGTATGAACAGGCGCCGCTTTCCATTGATGACGTAATTGAAGGACATAAAAATATTAAACATAAAGATTTTTTTAATCAACTTTTCGTATGACCTTTAAATTAACTGCAAACGAGAGAACTGAAAAAGGAGAAAAAGTGAGAAGCAAGACCGTAATTCCGGCCGTGGTTTATGGCGCCGGTTCCGAGTCCGTTTCTTTGGCATTGAACTATGAAGATTTTGCCAAATTATACAAAGAGGCCGGCGAGGCCAGCTTGGTTGATTTGTCAATCGGTTCAAAAAATGAAGGCAAGGTTTTGATCCACGATATTCAATATGATCCGGTGACAGACAGAATCATCCATGTTGATTTGCGCCGCATTGATATGAATAAAGCCATGACCGCCACGGTTGAACTGCGCTTTACCAGCGAGTCGCCGGCTATCAAAGAGCAGGGTGGTACCTTGGTGCATAACATTGATGAGGTAGAGGTAACCTGTTTGCCGCAAGATTTGGTTTCCCACATTGATGTTGATTTGTCTATTTTGAAAACATTTGATGACGCGATTAAAGTAAAGGACTTGAATGTGCCGAAGGGCATTACCATCACCAGCCCGCACGCTGAAGACCTGGTTGTCAAAGCGGCTCCGGCTTTGACCGAAGAAGAAATCAAGGCCATGGAAGAAGCCGCCAAGCCGGCTGACTTGTCTGCCATTGAAGTATCCGGCAAGAAACCGGAAGAGGGCGAGGAAGGTGAAGCTGCTGCGGCAGAGGGCGAGGCGGGCAAAGCCGAAGCTGGCAAAGCCGCCCCGGAGTCAGTTGCGAAAGAAGAAAAGAAAAAAGAATAAATATGAAAGAAAATGGTTGCCTCAAGCGACCATTTTTGATATAATAATTTTACTATGAATAAACAAATGCTTTTTTGGGGATCTTTGGTGGCGACAGTGCTCATCGCGATTTCGGTTGGGGTATTTTTTTATTATATCCCTCTGCAAAACGAGGTAGAGGCCGCGTCCCGCGTTGCGGTCGTGTCCAAACCAAAATACATAAACGAGTTTGACGGTCAAGCTGTGTCTCTTAAAACCGATATTGATCCGCAGGTGATTGCGATTATGATTGATAACCAAACCGACGCGCGGCCGCAACTTGGTTTAGCAAAAGCAAAAATAGTTTATGAGGTTCCGGTTGAAGGCGAGTTTACCAGATACATGGCGCTGTATGATAACAAACAAAACCTGGCGCAAGTGGGACCGGTGCGAAGCGCGCGCACCTACTTCCTTGATTGGCTGGGAGAATATGGGCGGGGATTATATATGCATTCCGGCGGATCACCCGATGCCTTAAATCAAATTTTACAGAGAAATATTTTTGATGCCAACGAATTTTCCTGGGGCAGTTATTATTGGCGTGACGCCGGCAAAAGCGCGCCGCATAATTTATATACAAAAAGTTTGGCCTGGCAATCGCTTGTTACTTTGTACAGCACCTCAACCGACAAAATGCGGCCGGGTAGCGGTTGGAAATATCTAACCACTATCGGTAAGCCGACATCCGCGCAAAATGCAGTTAAAATTACTTATGATCCGAGTTATATCGTCAGCTGGCAATATGATGTGAAGGCAATGAGTTATGTGCGGTATATAAACGGAGTACAGTATCTGGATGCTGATGGTTCGCAGGTGCGCGCCAGAAATATTTTGGTTCAATATGTTTCAGTTAGTGTTTTAGACAGTGAAGGACGAAAAGGCATAACTACAATTGGCACCGGCAAGGGCTATGTGTTGGAAAAAGGCAATGCCATTATTGCTACTTGGAAGAAAAAATCTTTAACTGACCGGACGCGATTTTATACCAGTCAAGGCAAAGAAGTTACCCTTTTACCGGGAACAACCTGGGTGGAAGTAGTGCCCAGTGACGGGAAAGTTAACCTAACGAGCGGTAAAGTCAAGAATTAATTTTTTATAATCACAGTCCTGTCCAGCCCGGACAGGTCTTTTTTTATCTCAAATTCGGCTTGGGGCAGGTATTTTTTTATAAGTTCCGGAATTTTGTCTGCCTGGGCCGGGTCAATTTCCAAAAATACAGTAATGTGATTCTTTAGTTGCCGGATTTGTCGTAAAAGGTTTTCATAAATTGCCAGACCGTTTGTGTTGTCTGCGATTAAAGCGATTTTTGGTTCTTTTTTAATTGAGGGCTCGCGGTTGAATTGTTCCCGGGTAAGGTAGGGGAGATTGGCGGTGATGATTAAGCGATGGGATTGATCAAAATCAGGCAGTGATTTAAGCAAATCACTGTGCATGAAGTTTATTTTTACGCCATGTTGAATGGCGTTTATTTTGGCCACGCGCAGGGCTGATTTAGAAATATCAATGGCGTAAACCTTGGTGTTTGCCGGCGCAATAGATTTTAAAATTGAAATCGGAATACAGCCGCTGCCGGTACCTACATCAATTAAAACCGCTCCGGGATTTTTTCGGCATTTATCAATCGCATTTTCCACCAAGAGTTCCGTCTCCGGCCGGGGGATTAAAACATTTTTATCCACATAAAAATCAAGACCGAAAAATTCTTTATGTTTTGTAATCGTTGCCACAGCATAACCCCGGTGATATTTAAATAAAAAATATCTAAATTTTAATCTCTGCCAAAAATTCGGCTTATATTCCGGATGGGTATATAAAAATTCCCGGTTTTTGAGGGTACTGTGGGCGCGCAGCAAATCAAGATCTAAATTATCTGACATATTTTATTAGCTGATCATATTCCAAAAGCCGCGGTTTAAAAACACCCGCCTGTTTCCAGCCGTTTTCTTCAATCGTTTTTTTTAAATTGTCATTTTCTTGGCTGTTATAAAACAAGTATAAATCAGTATAGTTTTCCAGCCTTGCTTCCTTTACCCATTTTTGCGTTTCGTCTTTCGGAAAAGTATGTATTAAATAATTTTTTGTGATCAAATCAAAATCCCAGTCGCGTTTTGCGGCGGACGCATCGGGGTAATAGGGGATATCGGGCATTTGGCCGGTGTAATACCTGTCTATATGGTACTTATCGGAAAAGTGCGTGTATACAACAATTTGTTTTTTATTTTTATTATATTCCTGATTTAAATAAGTGTTGGTTGACCCCCAGTCATTTATTGGCAGTAATTTTGTTAATCCGACAATACCCGGCAAGCTAAACACAAATATGGCGGTTATTAAAATTAAATTAGAATTAATATAAAGATTTAATAAATAGCCGATGATGATAAAAATAAATGGCCAGCTGATTATAAAGAATTTTATATTCCACACATTGAGCATGGTCATTGCCGCAATTGGCAGGACAGCGCTAAAGATTAGCCATTTAAAATTAGGATTAACAGCTTTGGCTTGTTTCTGTTTGAAAATAGCTAAGGCCACGGCCAACAAAAACAGCATCATTATGATCAGGCCAAAATACAAGGGTGACGGGCCGGTGAAAAGCGGCTGTAATGATTGGGCTTTTTCAGCCCACTTGTTACTGATTTGGAAATACCAGGCCTGACCCAGCGAAGGATTTGTGAATTTAAAATAAAAAGAGGGAACAGCCCAAATGAGCCACAACATAACCGGTATGATCACGGTTTTAATCCAGGAAACGGCTCGGGTTTTTTTAAAAACTAACAAATATAGAAATTGACCGAACAAAAGCACGGTCGCGGTCAGGTGAGCGTATAGTAGAAAAACAACTAAAGCCGTAAAAATTATTTTGTTTTTCTTTGCTGCGTTATCTGTTAAAAATATTTCATAGAAATACATTGAGGCGGCAATGGTCAGGAAGATAAAAATTGAATAAACCCGGGCTGTGTCGGAGATAAAAATATGATAAGAACTGATGGCGAGCAGCCCCGCGCCAATCAAGCCGGTTTTGGCATTGAACAATTTTTTGGCGAAAAGATAAATAAAATACACGCTCAATACGCCAAAAATCAAACTCGGCATTCTGGTCCAGAATTCATTGGCCGGAAAAATGTAAAACCAGAGCTTAAGCAAGAATGTATGAAGCGGGGGATTGGTTTCCCAAATCCAAAATTTGGTAATGCTAAGAAGCCACGGTTTTTGGCTGTAAACAAAGTTAAACATTTCATCGCTCCAAAAATCACCGTAGCGAAAAAGCGCGGCCAAACGCAGAATAAAGGCGAGGCAAATAATCAAAATCAGAGTGAGTTTTGTTTTATTAATCTTCATCGTTTTCCGCCGGTTCAAAAGCAAATTTTTCCGGATGATAATCGGCATCGCGCAGGGCCAAAATAATTTGTTCAAGTTTGCCGTCTAAGATTGTGCCGATGTTGTTCCAGCTCCGGTGAATTCTATGATCCGTGATGCGGTCCTGGGGGTAATTGTAGGTTCTGATTTTTTCACTGCGATCGCCGCTGCCGATTTGTGAACGTCTTTTTTCAGTCAGTTCTTTTTGTTTTTTCTCCTGTTCCATGGCAAAGAGGCGGGCGCGCAGAACGGCCATGGCCTTTTCGCGGTTGGCGGTTTGGGAACGCTCATCCTGGCACTGGACAACGGTATTGGTCGGCAGATGCACGATGCGCACGGCCGAATAAGTCGTGTTCACGCTTTGACCGCCATGGCCGCCCGCGCAAAAGGTGTCAATGCGCAAATCTTTGGGATCAATTTTTATTTCGGTTTCCTCAATCTCCGGCAATACCGCCACGGTGGCCGTTGAGGTATGTATCCGGCCGGATTTTTCGGTTTCCGGAACTCGTTGCACACGGTGTACACCCATCTCGTATTTCAAATCTTTGTAAGCGTTTTTTCCTTTTATGGAAAAAATAACTTCTTTAAAACCGCCGATGCCGATGCGGTTGGCATCAACCAGCTGGGTTTTCCATTTGTGGTCTTCGGCGTAGCGGCTATACATTCTAAAAAGATTGGCCGCAAAAAGCGCGGATTCATCTCCGCCAACCCCGGCGCGGATTTCAATGATAACGTCTTTTTTGTCCATCGGATCTTGCGGCCGGGTTATTTCTTCAAGCTCCGCTTCAATTTGGATTTTTTTGGCCTGCAAATCGGGGAGTTCGGCCGCGGCCATCTCGCGCAAGCCATCGTCTTTTTCATCGGCTAAAATTAATTCCGTTTCGGCGATGCTTTTTTCCAATCCGTCCAGCTCGTTTATTTTTTCAGCCACCGGTTTGTTTTCGGTATATTCTTGGGAAATCTCTTTTATTTTTTTAGGATCATTAAGCACGGCCTGGTCCTGCAAATCGGCTTCAAGTTTTTGAAATTTATTTTTTAATTCCGCGTACTTCTTTAACATAAGGTATATTTATAAAAAAACAGACCAAATTAATTATAGTCCGTTTTTTCAATTTTATAAAGCTAAGCTTTTTTGGTTGTCTTTTTAGTATCTGCTTTTTTGGCCGCTTTCTTGGCGGTAACCACGGCCTTCTTAACTTTTTTGCCTTTTCTGGCCGCGGCGGCCTTGGTTTTTTTATCGGCACGTTCCTGGAATTTTTCCACGCGTCTGGCCGTGTCCACAAATTTTTGTTTTCCGGTATAAAAAGGATGGCACTTATCGCAGAGCTCAACCCGGATTGCTTTCATTGTACTGCCGGTAGTAAATGTGTTTCCGCAGGCGCAGGTTACGACCGCGTCATTGTGATATTCCGGATGGATGTCTTTTTTCATAATTTTTTGATTGGATATTGAGTTAATCTTGATTATTTAGCCAAAATGTGCTATAATTATAGCATAATTTAAATAATTGTCAACTATCTCTAATTATATGGGATTTTCAGACAAATTACGCGGTTTTTTCGGTAGTTCAAATCCGGATGCAAGCTCTTCTAAAGGACCCGAAAAGGTAAAAAATCGGGCAGATTTTAAAGTTGAAAAAACCGGAGAATTTGGCATAGAGTCGCTAGAAACCAATCCCGAACTGGAGCTTTCTCTTGATGTCTCTAAGCCCATATCCAAAGGAAAAGAACAGGCAGGATGGAGAAATCAAGATCGGGTAAAATCAGATGGCCGGGTAACGGTGTTGTGTGACGGCTTGGGTTCATCAGAGGCCGGTGATGCGGCGGCTGAAGCCGCTTCCAATAAAATTGCCGAACATTTGAATATGGGGGTGGAAGACAGAAAAAAAGAGCCGGTGATGGGGCGTAAATTATCGGTTTTAAGAGCAATGAGAATGGCCGATGCTTTGCGGGCCGGTGATGCGGCGGTGGCGCTAAGCAATGCTGTGGAAAATCAAAAATCAAAGACAACTGCCGTTGCTTTTGAAGTGGTTGTTGACGTTGAGGAAGACGGGACAAAAAATTCAAAATTAATTGTCGGCAGTGTCGGCGATAGCCGGGTGAGTATATTTAGAAAAGGGGAAGGGCTGAAACAAATTACCGAAGATGATTCCTATCTCAAAGCTTTATTTGCGGCGCTGCATATTAAAGTTGATATGAACGATAAAGCGATTCAGCATAAAATATTACGTGAATTTTTAAAAGAAAGTGGAGTACAGATCGGGCAGGCCTTAGATGCGGAATTAAACAAAGCGTGGTCCACCCAAAAGGTTGGCGGGAAAGATGTTCCTTTGACGGTTGGTGAATCAACAATTGGAAAAGCCAGAACAGGGATTATGGGCAAAGCGTTAGAGGGTACAGGGCATCAGCCCAGCGTTAAGGTGGTTGATTTGCGCGAAGGAGATATTATTTTAGGATATACCGATGGTTTATCTGACGGTGCTGAAAATAATGAAATCGCGCAAGTGTTGGAAGCGAACAGCGATAAAAGTTCCGATGAAATTGCGCAACTACTTCTGAAATTAGGCCTGCGTAAACAAGCGGAGGGCGCCAGCAAAAACGATGATGTCAGTATTGAAGTCGTAAAATATCAAGGCCTAAGCCAAAAGGTGGAAGAACTCTCCGATGAGGATTTAATTGAAGAATTAGACGATAAAGATTTGGAAGAAGTCGCCTAACCTTGACTAAAAAAACCGTTTAGTATATAATGCTTTCATAATTTAATCACTCATTCAGCAAACTTTTTCCTCCCTTGAGCCGCTGTCCGCGGACTTCCGGGGTAAGCTGAAGAGGAAGTAATAAGGAAAATATCTATGGCTAAAATGCCAACATTATTGGAAATGCTGAAGGCCGGAGTTCACTTCGGTCATCAGAAATCACGCTGGCACCCGAAAATGAAAGATAATATTTTCGGCGTGAGAAACGGCGTACATATAATCAATCTGGAAAAAACCCAGGAGGAGCTGGAAAAAGCTCTGGAATATGTAAAAACTCTGGCAAGCAAGGGCCAGGTTATTTTATTTGTAGGCACTAAGAGGCAGGCCCGTGAAATAATCAAGCAGGCGGCGGAAAGCTGCGGTATGCCATATTTGGTGGAGCGTTGGATTGGCGGACTCTTAACCAACTTTGATGAGGTTAAGCGCAGATTAAAAAAATATAATAATCTGAAAGAGCAATTTGCGACCGGTGAAATTGAACGCTATACCAAAAAAGAGCAGGTTAATTTGAAAAAACAATTGGAAAAAATGGATAAATATTTGATCGGTTTGGCTAAAATGGAAAAAATGCCGGATGCCCTATACATTGCCGACATGCGTACCGAAAAAACTGCTTTGGCTGAAACCCAGAGGACTGAAGTGCCGGTGGTGGCGGTTTGTGACACCAATACTGATCCGACCAAAGTCAATTATGCTATTCCGGCCAATGACGATGCCGTGAATTCCATTAAGATGATTGCTGATGCGATTGCCGAAGCCGTTAACGAAGGCAAAACCAAGTGGGATAAAGATAAAGCCGAACGGACTGCCGCGGCCGTGAAAGAAAAAGAAGAAAAGAAAACTACAGAACCGGCCAAAAAAGAAAGACGGGCGCTTAAAAAAGAAGAAGCAGTTTAAAATTATAAATTATAACGACTAAGGAGTATGACAAACATTACCGCCACAGATGTGGCAAAACTTCGTTCACAAACCGGCGCCGGGATGATGGATTGTAAGAAAGCTCTTGAGGAAGCGGGCGGTGATATGGATGTGGCCGCTGATATCCTGCGAAAAAAAGGTATTACCAAAGCCGCCAAAAGAGCGGACAAAGTGGCGTCTGAAGGTTTGGTATATGGTTTAAGCACCGGAAAGGTTGGTGCTTTGGTTGAGGTTAACAGCGAAACGGATTTTGTGGCCAATGGAGAAGATTTTATAAATTTCACTAAAGCAGTTACCCAAGCAGTGGTTGATAACAATGTAAACAGTGTTGAAGCGCTTTCTGCTGTAAAACTTCCGTCAGGCCAGACCGTTTCTGAAACTCTTAACGCTCTGACCTTAAAATTGGGAGAAAAAATGAATATCCGCCGAATCGCCAGATTTGAAGGCGATTTGATTTCGGTTTATCTGCATGGCACCAAAATCGGGGTGATGGTTGAGCTATCCGGCGGAGATGTGGCTTTAGGATCTGAAATCGCCATGCATATTGCCGCTGCCAACCCAAAATACTTAACCAGAAGCGAAGTGCCAACTGAAGTGCTTGATAAAGAAAAAGAAATCTATGCTGAACAACTGCGTCAGCAAGGCAAGCCGGATAATATCATTGAAAACATCCTGAAAGGTAAAATGGACAAGTTTTACGGTGAAATTTGTCTGCCGGAACAGCCGTTTATCAAAGATGAAGAAAAGACAATTCAAAAATTATTAACTGAAAAAGGCGCAAAGGTTAAAAAATTTGTGCGTTATGAATTAGGCGAGGGGATTGAAAAAATTGCGAAGAATTTTGCTGATGAAGTGGCGGAGCAGATGGGATAAACCAAAAAAGTTATCCACAGGGCCTTACCGGCCCTGTTTTTTTGTGCTATAATACTGGCGTCGACTCCGCCAAGGAGTAAAAGTTTTTTAAAATTTTAATAATTTAATAAAATAAACTTATGAGAATATCATGGTTAAAAAATTTAATACCTGCTTTTTTGTTGGTGGGTGTTTTAGGTTTTTTATTTTTTCTAATCAACGGTGCTGTTGCGGCTCCAGTTGCTCCCAGAAGTCCAACCTCAACTGTCGTGTCAGCACAGTCCATTTCTCTTACTTGGAGTACAACCACTGCCGATAGTGGACAATATTGGGTTCTACGCAGAGCCACGTCTTCGGTAGGAGTGGGTGGTATAACACACGTAGCCACTTCTTCTACAAGCACAGTTAGCTATACATTTACGGGATTAGCCACTAACACTTTATATTTTTTAGCCGTAGCTTCCGGTGATACTACAGCCGCCACTTCATCTTACGCCACTTCCAGCGCGGTTTACACCTGGGCCGCTACCCCGGGCACTCCCACAGTAACCTCTTCGGCTGCTACCTCTTTAACCATTACTATTAATCCGACGAGCAACCCCACAACCGCTTCCACTACCTATGTGGTGCATGATGCGGTAGCTCATAAATTTTTACAGGCTGACTCTTCCTGGGGCACGGCCACTACTACTCTTACCTATACTCAACTCGGCGGAGCATCAGGCACCACCACCGCTGCCACTGCCAATGCTCACTACACCATCAGTGTAGCGGCGGTCAATGGTGACAGTTCGGCTACCACCAGCTATAGCACCGCGGCCAGTACATACGTAGTTGTCAGTACTCCCTCATCAGCGGCTGTGACTGCGGCTGCTAATGGCTTTACCTTTTCCTGGACCGGCGATTCTGGTTCTGAATTTTATGCCGAAGATGAAACCGGCGCTACCAATAGCGGCTGGACCACAGATACGTCTTATGTGGTTAGCGGTGTAAACTGCGGCACTGCTCACACCTTCAGAGTCAAAGCCAGAAACAGCGATACCACCGAATCCGGCTGGTCTTCTGAAGTTAGCGCTACAACCAACGCTTGTGGTGGCGGTGTTGTAACTGGCGGCGGCGGAGGCAGTGGATCTTCAAGCAATATAGCAATACCAAATGTTCCGGTTTCCAATCTAGCTGCGGCTCAAGCCGCGGCCACAGCCGCCGGCTGTCCGGCTCTTTCTGCCGGTGACATGGTTAAGGTAACCGGCAAAGCAGCCATCTACTCCATAAACAGCAATCTCCAGGTTCTCTATTTCCCTTCTGGAGATGAATTCAAGAGTTGGAATGTTGACAACAGCTATGGCGGCTACAAATCAGTCAGCCAAACCTGTTTTGATGCCCTGTCTGTCCCGTCAAGCTATCCGGGCGCTGTCAATTACCGCCCTGGCTCATATATCGTCAAGAGACCGTCTTCTGACCAGTTATACGTGGTAGAACCGGGCAATGCTCTGGCTACAATCAGCGTTGCTGACGCCAAAGCCCTCTATGGCGACAGCTACAAGGTAATGACTGTAGCTGATCCGTTCTGGCCGCATTACATCAATCGCGGTTCGGCTATCTCCGGCGCTGCCCATCAAGGCATGTTAATCAGCAAAGACACTAAAACCTGGTATGTTGATGCCGGCAATGTCCTGCGTGAAGTGACTGCTAACGGCATGACTGCCAATAGATTCAAGACCAACTTTGTCCATACCGTTGCTGATTCGTATTTGACCGGGTTTACGACTGGGTCGCTCATAAATGATGTCCTATCATCTCTAAGCGATAGAACCCAATAAAATCAAGACAAACAATTACACCCAGCCATTGCGCTGGGTGTTTTTGTCTGCTATAATTTCCTTAGGAATTTAAGATTAATCTTCTATAATTTATGGACAAAAAATTACTCGGCCGTTCGTTTATTCACGCCCTATTGGCATTTGCCTATATTTTTTGCATTGGTCTGTTCTTTAATCATGCCGAACAAATTTTTCCCAGAGAACCGGATATATTGATACCGGTGGTCATGTTATTACTCTTCGTATTATCGGCTGCAATCATGGGTATCCTGATTTTTGGCAAACCCGTCATGATGTATTTGGATAATCAAAAAAAGGATGCACTGAAACTTCTGGGTTACACGGTTGGTTGGATAGCTTTTTTCCTTTTAGCCGTAATTATATTTGTTTTCTTATTTTAATAAATATTCAGTTTTATGAATCTCGCCATCAACGGTTTCGGCCGTATCGGCCGGCAGGCGTTTAAGGTCGCCATTTTGAAAAAAGGCATCAAAATTGTCGCCATCAACGATTTAACGGACACAAAGACACTGGCGCATCTTTTAAAATATGACACGGCTTATGGTCATTATGATTTGCCGGTCAGTTTTGATGAGAAAAATTTAATTGTCAAAGGCCAAAAAATTCCGGTGTTGGCGGAAAAAGATCCAACGCAGTTGCCATGGGCAAAAATGAAAGTGGATGTGGTTTTGGAATGCACAGGCCGGTTTACCAAAAAAGAAGACGCGGAAATGCATATAAAAGCGGGCGCTAAAAAGGTTATTTTAAGCGCGCCGGCCAAGGGCGGCGGCGTGCCCACTTATGTGCGCGGAGTAAACTGTGCAAAAGTTGGCAAGGAAGCGGCTAAAGTTATTAATAACGCATCCTGTACCACCAATTGCATTGCGCCGGTGATGGCGGTTTTGCAGGAAACTTTTGGAATTGAAAAGGCGTTTATGAGCACCGTGCACGGTTATACCGCTGACCAGAATTTGCAGGACGGACCGCACAAAGATTTGCGCCGGGCGCGGGCAGCTGCGGAAAACATCGTGCCGACCACTACAGGCGCAGCCAAAGCCGTAGGCGAGGCCATGCCAACAGTGCAGGGGATTTTTGACGGGCTGGCTTTTCGCGTGCCAGTTCCGACCTGTTCTTTGTCAGATATTACCGCGGTCTTAAAAAAGAAAGTGACTAAAGAAGAAATAAATAAGGCCCTGATTGAGGCCTCCAAAACTGAAAGATTTGCCGGAATTTTAACAACCACCGTTGAGGAGTTGGTTTCTTCAGATTTTGTGGGCAATACCCATTCTTCAATTATTGATTTGGGTCTGACCAATGTGGTTGGCGGAAATTTGGTGAAAGTCGTGGCTTGGTATGATAATGAGGCGGGCTATGCGAACCGGTTGGTGGAAATGGCGGAGTTGTACGCGTAATTTATAAATATGAGAATTTTATCAACCGAAACAGTAAAAAAAGTTGGTGAGGAGGTTTTACTATGTGGATGGATCAATGCCCGGAGAAACATGGGCAAGATTGTGTTTTTTGATTTGCGCGACCGGAGTGGAATCGTGCAAGTGGTTTGTGTGCCGAGTGAGTTGGATGAGAAATCTTTAGAAGACGTGAAAAAAGCGCGAATGGAATATTGTATTGAGATAAAAGGCGTGGTGCAGGAGAGGGGAGAAAAACAAAAAAATCCTGATCTGACCACAGGAAACGTAGAGGTGCTGGCTAAGTCGGTTTCTGTTTTAAATGAATCAGAGGCGATGCCATTTGATGTCAGCGCCGACACGAAAGAAGTAAACGAAGATCTGCGCATGAAATATCGCTATTTGGATATCAGATCAGAAAGGATGCAGAAAAATTTGCGTTTGCGCGACAAGGTGACAACCTTCTTCAGAAAATACATGCATGACAACGATTTTGTTGAAGTTGAGACACCTATTCTGATGAAAGGCACACCGGAGGGCTCAAGAGAGTATGTTGTGCCTTCAAGATTACATACTGGAAAATTTTATGTCCTGCCTCAATCTCCGCAACAATTTAAACAATTGTTAATGGTGGGTGGAATGGAGAGATACTTTCAGATTGCCAGATGTTTTAGGGATGAAGACCAGCGCGGTGACCGTCAGCCGGAATTTACGCAATTGGATTTTGAAATGTCATTTGTTACCCAGGAAGACATCTTAAAATATACCGAAGCCATGTTTATTGAAATGATAAAAAGTGTTACGCCGGAAAAACACATTTCCAAGACGCCATTTCCGCGCTTAACTTATAAGGAATCAATGGATAAATACGGCAGTGATAAGCCGGATTTAAGAAAAGATAAGAACGATCCAAATGAATTGGCCTTCTGTTGGATTCTGGACTTTCCGATGTTTGAAAAAGATGAAGAAGGGAACATTCAGGCAATGCACCATCCTTTTTGTTCGGTGAAAGAAGAAGATAAAAAATTATTGGACAAAGATCCAATGAAGGTTCGGGCTGATTCTTATGATTTGGTTTTAAACGGTTATGAACTTTCAAGCGGCAGTATCAGGATTCATCAGAGAGAATTACAGAAGAAGATTTTTGACATTCTAAAAATCAGTGAAGAGGAACAAAAAAAGCGTTTTGGGCATATGCTTGAGGCCTTTACCTTTGGCGCGCCTCCGCATGGCGGATTTGCGCCGGGGATTGACAGAATTGTCATGCTTTTAACCAATGAACCCAATATCCGCGAAGTTATTGCTTTCCCGAAAACCGGGGATGCCAGAGATCTGATGATGGACGCGCCGTCCGAACTGCCGGAAAAGGCCCTGAAGGAAGCGCATATAAAAATTGATAAGAAATAGTATGGTCTTTTCTTCCCTCCAGCAACACGTAATCAAAATATGTTATGGCAGGGACAAGGTTGACCGAAAAATTTTTGCTGATTTTTACGGGGGGAAAAACATTAAAGAAACGGCGCGGACAAAAATAATCACGAAGAGTTTGGAACGATTGATTGATAAGGGTTTGCTGGTGGGCTACGGCGTGCGCACACCGAAAAAATGGTTTATCAAGGAAGTACGCGTCACCAAACAGGGCAAAAAAATTTGGGAAAAGTGGCTAAACAGAAAACAAAGAAAATTAGCGGTTTAAATGTGGTCTAAATTATGCCGGATTTTAAGCTGGAAAAGTTTGAAGGTCCGTTGGACTTTTTGCTTCAGCTCCTGGATGAACAAAAATTAAATATTTCGGAAATCGCTCTTTCACAGGTGACAGAGCAATTTTTTTCTTATCTGGATAAACTTGAAGAAAACCGATCCGAAGAATTGGCGGATTTTTTGGTGATTGCCGCCCGCCTTATTTACACCAAGTCCCACCACCTGTTAAATTATTTGTATCCGGAAGAAGAGGAATCCGGCCCCAGTTTGGCGGATCAGCTCAAGATGTACAAAAAATATATTGAAGCCAGCAAAGATATTAACAGATTATGGTCAGCTGGCAGAATTGCTTATGGCCGCATTGAACCGCCAATTAAGATAAAGGAATTTGTTTTGCCGATAAACACGCAGTTAACCAATTTGCATTCGGCCATGACGGCTTTGGTGAGTCGTCTAAAGCCGCTTCAACCTTTGCCACAGGTGACTATAGATCACACGATCTCAATTAAACAAAAAATAGACAGCATCAGGGAATTGCTCCGAAATACCAAGCAATTTAATTTCAGCGAGATGCTTGCCGGAGCAAAAAACAAGACGGAAATCATCGCCAATTTTTTGGCCATACTGGAACTGATAAAAGATAAGTTTGTTTTCATAAAACAAGATCAGGCCTTTGCTGATTTAATAATCAAAAAAGTGTAGTATGTCTATTTTATCAAAATTGGAATCAATTTTATTTGTGGCGTCAAAACCTCTGGCTCTGAAAAAAATCGCCGCGGTTTTAGGCGCGAATGAATCGGAAGTAAGTTCGGCGATTGACCAGTTGCGTTTGAAATACAATAATCAAAATTCAGGGATCATTATAATGCAAAACGGCCAGGAAGTGCAAATGATGGCCAGTCCGGATAATCGTGAAGTCGCCGAGAATTTTATGAAATCCGAAGTGTCAGGTGAGCTTACCCGTCCGCAACTGGAAACTTTAACCGTTATCTCTTATTGCGGACCGATAACCAAGCCGGAGCTTGAACAAATCAGGGGCGTAAATTGCGGACTTATTTTGCGGAATCTGATGTTGCGGGGGCTGATAAAAGAAGCCGATAGCGGCTTGAATTTACTGCCGACCTATGAAGCGACGATGGATTATTTAAAGCACTTGGGAATAACCAGCTTAACAGAATTGCCGGACTATGATAAGCTCCATAATCATCCGTATTTGACGAATGAAGCGATATGTTAGAGAAAATACCGGAACCATTTTTTTCTTTTGGAATCATGGTGTTGGGGATTCTTATTTTGTTTTTGAGCCCGATCTCTTTAACCGTTGGGAAGAGTTATTCTTTTATTCCTTTTCCGGGCAGCGCGCAGAGGGCCAGCGCCGGAACAAATATAGTTATGGAGAATTTTCCGGCCAGCCGGCCGGCCGTGCCCATACAGAAAGATAAACTCGGTTTTGCCGGATCAAGTACCGCCGCTTCGGCCATTGTGGTTGATACCGGCACCAAGACCATTTTGTTTGATAAAAATAAAGACGAGGTCAGGCCGCTGGCCAGCATCTCCAAACTCATGAGCGCGATGGTTTTATTGGATTTGCCGATCAACTGGAATGTTTCCACGACAAAAATAACCGACGCGGATTATGACGGCAGTGATCACAATGTTAATGTGGGCGAGGAGTACACATTAAATGATTTGTGGCACGTGGCCTTAATCGGTTCTTCAAATACGGCGATCAGGGCTTTAGTGCGCGCCGTTGGGTTTACTACCGATGAGTTCGCGCAAAAAATGAATGCCAAAGCCAAAGAATTGCGGCTTTTTTCCGCTCATTTTGTTGAGCCCACCGGGCTTTCCAGTCAGAATGTGGCCAATGCTTACGATACGGCAAAATTATTAATTGATGCCTTGAAGTTTGATAAAATTTATACCACGGTTCAGATCGGACATTATGAGGCCCATCCGTTAAACGGCCAGCCAAAGAAAATCTGGACCACTGATTGGCTGCTCACCAATTGGGTGCCGAATGATTTCAAGATGGAAGACATCGCCGGCAAAACAGGATATATTACCGATTCCGGTTATAATTTTGCCGTGAATTTAACCAGCAAAAAAAACCATACTATTACGGTTGTGGTGCTTGGTACTGCTTCCAATGAACAGCGGTTCAGCGAGGCCCGCGATTTGGCCGAATGGACATTCAGCAATTTTGTTTGGCCGGAAGATGATGGGTATAAAACTCCGGCGCAATAGAACTTCTTCTATTTTTGTGGTATACTAAACATCGGCAACTCTTGCCGATTATTATGCACTTCCATAATATTAAAGATATAAAAGATTTTAAGAACAAAACCGTCCTGGTTCGCGCCGATTTTAACGTCCCTATAAAAAATGGCCGAATCTTGGATGATTTTAAAATCAAAAAGGGGACTGCGACCATTAAATATCTGTTGAATAAAAAAGCCAAAGTGGTTTTGGTTTCTCATCTGGGCAGGCCAAGCGGGTATGATAAAAAATTAAGCTTGAAGCCGGTTAAAAACCTGCTGGAAAAATTTTTGCGTAAGAAAATTAAATTCCTGGACGTAAAAGATTGGAAAAAAGTTCAGGGCGATATCGTTAAGCTGCCCTCCGGCGACGTTACATTACTTGAAAATATTCGTTTTATTAAAGGTGAAGAGGAAAATGATAAACGAGTGGCCAAAAGGTTGGCCGGTTTAGCGGATATTTTTGTGCTGGACGGGTTTGCGGTGTCGCATCGTGCCGCGGCTTCGGTTTCGGGGGTGGCAAAATATTTGCCAGCCTATGCCGGACTTTTATTAACTCAAGAGCTGGACGGTTTGGCAAAAGTTTTAACCCAGCCAAAACATCCGTTGGTGGTGGTGTTGGGCGGTGCGAAGATGGAAACTAAGATTCCGGTTTTGAAAAATTTATTATCCAAAGCAGACCATATTTTGCTTGGCGGCGGGATTGTCAATACCTATTTATGGGCCAAGGGTTACAAAATTGGAAGTTCGCTGATTGAGAAAAATTTTAAGCGGGAAGCTAAGAAATATTGTTCAAAACATAAAGTTGTCATGCCGGTTGATGTGATAGTGGGGAATGCTAAAGGCAAGCAGGCGCGGGCCATAAAAATTGATAAGAAATTTAAAGTTAAAAACGGGCAGGGAATTTATGACATTGGTCCGGAAACCATAAAGCTCTTTTCCAAATATATAAAATCAGCCCAGACCTTGGTTTGGAACGGCGCGGTCGGCTATTTTGAACAGCACCCTTATGAATACGGAACTTATTCCGTAGCCAGATTAATGGCCGCGCGAGCCAAAGGCAAGGCCTTTGGCGTGTGCGGAGGCGGGGAAACAGTGGAAGTTTTACGAAAGCTTGGTTTAATGAGTGGCATTGATCTTGTTTCCACCGGCGGCGGAGCGATGCTTGAATATTTAAGCGGCGAAAAGTTGCCGGGCGTGGAAGTGGTCAAACACAAATTGCATTTTTTACATAAGATATTTAATTAATAAACATATGCCTAACGGAAAAATCAAGGAGCACGGACCAACGTGTCTGTGCTGTCACGGTGGTTTTATAAAAAAAATAATGCTCACCTTAGCCGGCGTGCTTTTGGTCTATGTAATTTTTTATTTCGGCACCATGATCCGAAATAATATAAAACAATTCAATTATATCGGCCAGGCCGACAGAGCCGAGCGGACGATTACGGTTAATGGTTATGGGAAGGTCACCGGAAATAATGACATAGCCGTTACTACGATCGGCTATTCAAATACCGATAAAGATGTGGCTAAGGCGCAAACGGATAATAAAAAGGTTATGGATTCGGTCTTTGCGGATTTAAAAAAGATAGGTATTGAAGATAAGGATTTGCAGTCGGATTATACTATTTATCCGGAGTATAATTACACGCAGGACAAAGGCCAACAGCTGATAGGGTACAGGGTGACCAATTCTCTAACTGTGAAAATTCGGGATTTGAAGAAAATCAGCGACGTGCTTAATTTAGCCGGGAAATACGGCGCTAATAATGTGAGCGGTTTAAGTTTTACTATTGATGATCCGGAAAATCTGAAAACAGAGGCCAGAGACAAAGCGGTTCTTGATGCCAAAGACAAAGCCGGTTATTTGTCTGATACATTGGGCGTCGGGCTAGGCCGGGTGGTGTCATATACTGAATATGAGGGTTCATCTATAAGTAGCGACATGTATGCAATGAAGAACTATGCGGGTGCCGAAGGCGGCGGGGCCGCTCCGATTAGCGTTTCCGGCGGCAGCCGGGATGTGATTATGAACGTCTCGGTGACTTACGAAATATATTAAAAAGGTTTAAAAAGTTCTCCTCTCGCCGAGGGGAACTTTTTTATTTTTGGCAGTTGTTGGCAGACCGGCGCTGTGGTATAATATGCGCGCACATATTTAACCTTTTTAGTTATGAAAATAAAACAGATTTTAGCCCGTGAAGTGCTTGATTCACGCGGAAATCCAACCGTAGAAGCGAAGGTGATTTTGGCAAGCGGAGCTGTCGGTTCGGCCAAAGTGCCTTCCGGCGCTTCAACCGGTTCGCATGAGGCGCTTGAGCTTCGCGATGGCGGCCAAAGGTATGACGGTAAAGGGGTTTTAAAAGCCGTTAAAAATGTGAACACGATTATTGCCAAAGCAGTGGTGGGCATGGAAGTGGAAAATATCCAAGCGATTGATCAAAAAATGATAACTGTTGACGGGACAAAAAATAAATCAAAATTAGGTGCGAACGCGATTTTATCCGTTTCACTGGCGGTTGCGCGGGCCGGAGCCATTGCGTCCAAGATGCCGCTCTATAAATATCTGCGCAAAGTTTATCAGATAAAAGAAAAAGGATTTAGAATGCCGGTTCCGACCATGAATATCTTAAATGGCGGTCGGCACGCGGACAATCAACTAAACATCCAGGAGTTCATGATTATACCGCGTCACAGATTACTGCGGGAACGGGTGAGAATGGGAGCACAAATTTTTCACGCCCTGCTCGGTTGGTTAAATCAGAGGGACTATGTCACTGCCGTGGGCGATGAAGGCGGATGCGCGCCGGATTTATCAAACAATGAAAGGGCCATACAGATTATCATTGAAGCCATTAAGCTGGCCGGTTTCAAACCGGGCAAAGATGTATTTTTGGGGATGGACATTGCCTCTTCGGAATTTTATAACCACGGCAAATATTATTTTATCAGTAAAAAACAACCGTGGGATGCCGGGAAAATGATTTCCCTCTTTTCACAATGGGTAAAAAAATATCCGATTATTTCCATTGAAGACGGACTGGCTGAAGACGATTGGGCAAACTGGAAACTGCTCACCGCCAAGCTGGGAAAAAATGTGGCGTTGGTCGGGGATGATTTGTTCGTAACCAACATAACCAGATTGGGTAAAGGTATAAAAGAAAAAGTGGCTAACGCGATTTTGATCAAGTTAAATCAGATCGGCACGTTGTCGGAAACGATGGCCGCGATCATGCTGGCCAAGCAAAACCATTATCAAGTCAGCGTCTCGCACCGAAGCGGTGAAACCGCCGATACATTTATTGCCGATTTGGCCGTGGCCGTCAATGCTGAATTTATTAAAACCGGATCCTTGTCCCGATCGGAACGCGTTGAAAAATATAATCGTTTGATGGAAATAGAAATGGAATTAGGAATTTAAAATATGTCAAAACAAAAAACAACCTTATTGGTCATTATGGACGGTTGGGGTATCGCCGCTCCCGGCCGCGGCAATCCGGTGACGGCAAAAAATGCCCCGAATTATTTTTCCTGGTTGAAAAAATATCCTAACAGCAAGCTTGAAGCCAGCGGTTCGGCGGTCGGTTTGTTTAAAGATGAAGAGGGGAACAGTGAAGCCGGTCATTTAAATTTGGGGGCCGGCCGCATGGTCAAACAAGACGCTTTATATATTTCCGAAGCCATTGCCGACGGAACGTTTTTCAAAAATAATGCTTTTGATCAGGCCCTGCATCATATCAGAAAATACGGGACGGCTATTCATGTGATGGGACTCCTGTCAAACCACAACAGCGCCCATTCCTGTCCGGAGCATTTGTACGCGCTTTTGGATTTATTCTACAGTGAAGGCATAAAACAAGTTTATCTTCATCTTTTCACGGATGGCCGCGATTCCGGCCAACATGATGCTCCCAATCATCTTAAAAAATTAGAGAAACATTTTCATGGCACAGAACAGATCGCCACTATTATGGGCAGGTTCTATGCTATGGACAGAAACAAAGATTGGGATAGAACCAAAAAGGCCTATGAGGCAATGATACTGGGCAAGGGCTGTGTGGCCGGTAGCGCCGAAGAAGCCATAGCCCAATCATATAACAAAGGCGACACAGACGAATTTGTCTGTCCGACGGTTATAGTCAAACATAATCAGCCGACGGCCACTATTAAAGATAACGACGCAATTTTCTTTTTTAATCTGCGCAGTGATCGGGCGCGGGAACTGACCAAGGCCTTTGTCCAGCCGAATTTTAAAGAATTGAATCCGGGATCTTTTACCAGAACAAAGTATCCAAAAAATACCAGATTTGTGGCTATGGCCGATTTTGGGCCTGATTTGCCCGGCGTTCTCACCGCCTTCCCGAGCCGGGATGTTCCCAATAGTTTGGTACAGATGTTATGCCCGCGTCCGCAGCTGTATATTGCCGAATCGGAGAAATTCGCTCATATAACCTATTTCTTTAACGGCGGTTATGCCCAGCATTTTTGTGAGGAAAATTGGGTAAAGATAGAATCGCCGGAAGTTAAAAATTATGCCGAAAAACCGGAAATGAGCGCTAAAAAAGTCGCGGATTATGTTATCGGCGCTCTTGAGTCGCATAAGTATGAATTTATTGCCGTTAATTTTGCCAATCCCGATATGGTTGGTCATACCGGAAATTTTGCGGCCGGAGAAATTGCAGTAAACACGGTTGACCGCGAGGTGGCAAGAGTGATAAAGTCCTTGGAGAAAAATGGCGGCGCCGGAATTATTACCGCCGATCACGGCAATATTGAAGGAATGATAAATTTAAAGACCGGTGAAATAGATACCGAGCACTCCACCAATCCGGTGCCGTTTATCTTGATAAACACACCGGCTCCGCGTAAATTACCGGCAGGCAAGCTCGCCAATGTGGCTCCGACGTTATTAAAACTTATGGGTATAGGTAAACCGGAAGAGATGACTGCCAAGAGTTTAATTTAACAATATATATGTCCTACAAACCGGTGGTATTAGTGATAATGGACGGCTGGGGGATTGCTCCTGATAGCGCCGGCAATGCGGTCACCAGAGCGCAAACGCCCAATTTCAAAAGATTCCTAAAGGATTATCCGACCATGACCATTTATGCCGCGGGCAACGAGGTCGGTCTTTTGTTCGGCGAAATGGGCAATTCTGAAGTGGGGCATTTGAATATCGGCGCCGGCCGGGTCTATTACCAAACCTGTCCGAGAATCAACAAAGAAATTGCCGAAGGAAATTTCTTTAAGAACGAGGCGTTTTTAAACGCGATTAACAAAGCCAAAAAAAATAAGACAAAATTGCACTTGATTGGCCTGGTCAGTTCCGGAAATGTGCATTCAAGCAGTGATCATTTATATGCCTTGCTTGATCTCTGCAAGCGGCAAAAATTTCAAAATGTTTTTATTCATGTTATTTTAGACGGCCGGGATTGCTTGTATAATTCCGGCAAGGACTGCGTGTCTGCATTGATCGGCAAGATGAAGGAATATAAAGTCGGCACCATTGCTTCTCTTTCCGGAAGGTATTACGCGATGGACAGAGATAACCGCTGGGACAGATGCGAAAAGGCGTATAAGGCCATGGCCGAAGGCGTGTCAGAGCGCAGCGGTGATGATCCGATTAAAATGATTGAGGAGGCCTACAGTCAAAATAATTTTGATGAAGAATTTATCCCCGGAGTTATTACCAAAAATGGCCAGCCGGTGACCACAATAGACGAAGGCGACGCGGCTATATTTTTCAATTTTAGACCTGACCGGGCCAGAGAACTGACCCAGGCCTTTGTTTTGCCCAGTTTTAATAAGTTTGCCAAAAAACCTATCAAAGATTTATATTTTGTGACCATGTCCGAGTATGAAAAAGATCTGCCGGCTGTGGCGGCTTATACGCCGGTGGTGGTGCACAATTGTTTGGCCGAAGTGATAAGCAAAGCGGGGTTAAAGCAATTTCATATTGCCGAAACCGAAAAATACGCGCACGTAACCTTTTTTTTAAACGGCACCATTGAAGAGCCGTTTCCGGGCGAAGACAGATTTTTGGTTCCGTCGCCGAAAGTGGCCTCTTATGATTTAAAACCGGAGATGTCGGCCGCCGAGGTTTTAAAGGAATTAGGCAAAGCCATTGACAGCGAAAAATATGATTTTATTATTGTTAATTTCGCCAATCCGGATATGGTGGGCCATACCGGCGTTTTGAAGGCAGGTATCAGATCCTGCGAAGTGACGGATAAGTGCATCGGCGATTTGGTTGACCATGTGTTGTCTCATAGCGGCGTGGCTGTTATCACGGCCGATCATGGCAATGTTGAAGAAATGATAAATTTGCAAACCGGTGAAATAGATAAAGAACACTCAACCAATCCGGTGCCGCTCATTATTGTGGGCAAAGATTTTTTGGGTTCTGCCGGGCCGGCCGGCGATGCTCCGGAAGGGGATTTGAGTTTAACTCATCCGGTCGGCGTTTTGGCTGATGTGGCTCCGACCATTTTGAAATTAATGGGAGTGGAGCAGCCGCCGGAAATGACCGGCCAGCCGCTTATTTAACCGGCCTTATTTAGCCGACAGTGTTTTCTTTATATATTCTATAACCTCCGCTTCAAGTTCTTTCAATTTTTTACCGGTCTCTTGAAAAGAGGCGTTTTTTTTGTTGCCTTCAGGATGGAAGGGCGAGAGCAGAAGCTTGGCGTCATGCTGTCTGTCACAATACAAAAATCCCTGCACCAGATCGGCTGTCTGCGGATTTTCATAGAGAAGCAAAACTACCTTGGCTTCCGGAGAATTACTAATCAGTTCATCAATCAGTCCGTGCAGTTCTTCAATGCCGGCTCCGGATCTGGTAAAATCTTCGCGAGTAAGCGATGTCCAAACCAGTCCCAGACCGGGATCGTTTTCCATATGAATGAGCGCCTGTCCCCAAATTTTTAGTGAAGCAATGGTTTTTGTCCGGTAAAGATTTTGGACTATTTTTTCCCTGTCTGCCCCCAGGTTCATCAGCTGGCTGGCCACATTTAAAGTTAAAGGCGTAACATTGCTGGCTTTAAAGCTTTGGGTTTGGCTGATCATACCGGTTAGTAGTGCATTGGCAATATCTTCATCAATAAACGCCTCGCCCAATTGGGACATTGTTTTAAAAATTATTTCCGAGGTTGAGGTGGCGGTTAGATCAACATAGTTTATCTGGCCGTAGTGTTCATTGCTCGGGTGATTGTCAAAATTTACAATCGGTATCCGATAAAAAAGGTCGGTGTTGCTGAAGAAAACATTGCCCAGGGAGTCCAGGTCTTGAGCGTTTACGGTTATAATCAAATCGTATTTAAAATTTGACTGGGCGGTGCGCAGTTCGTTTTTGGTGATTATTCCTTGTTTGGGAGTGAGATAAATGGAAAGCCAGTTGTCTTTGATGTCATAGCTTAAAGTGTCTATTTTTATATTAGACACATCAACCTTAATCATGAATTTTTGCAGATGAGAAATTTCGGACGAAATACCGGCGATGTCTTTGAGGAACTTCAAATTTTTCGGTTCGCGGAAATTATCACAGACAACATCCACCTGTTTATGCTGTTTTTCCAGAAATTTTTTCCAAGCCAAAGACCCGCAGATGGCGTCTGTGTTTTGCGCGGAATTAAACACCAATAAGATGTGTTTGCTGTTTTCAATCAGTTGGTGCAGTTGTTGGATCTCATTTAATGCCATAATTTAGCCAAAAACTTGGAACATCCCATTTTATCAATCTTTCCAAACCTTGTCAACAACCGGGTTGACTGATGCGTATTTGATTTTTTGGCCTAGATTTAGTAAAATATTAGCAGTTTGCTTAATTAGATACCTATATATTGTTTATGAAAATTGATACCAGCCCGGAAAAAATCAACGAATTGCTTAGTCGGGGGGTGGAAAACGTATTTCCAACCAAAGAGTTTTTGGAAAAAGAGTTAAAATCAGGAAAACAGCTAACACTATACACGGGTTATGATCCAACCGCGCCGACTTTACATATCGGGCATGGCATAACTATGTTAAAACTGCGCCAGTTTCAAGAGTTGGGGCATAAGGTGATTATGCTGATAGGTGATTTTACCGGCATGATCGGCGACCCGACCGACAAGACATCTGCCAGGCAAAAATTGACCCGCGAACAGGTTTTAGAAAATTGTAAGAGTTATAAAAAACAGGCCTCTGCGATTTTGGACTTTGCCGGGAAGAATCCGGTGGAAGTAAAATACAACAGCAAGTGGCTGGCAAAATTAAATTTTGAGGACTTGATTGAATTGGCTTCTCATTTCACCGTTCAGAGAATGCTGGAAAGAGATATGTTTGAAAAGAGGATGCAGGAAGAAAAACCAATTTACATGCATGAGTTTTTTTATCCGTTAATGCAAGGTTATGATTCGGTGGCTATGGACGTTGATGGAGAAGTGGGTGGAAACGATCAGACCTTTAACATGCTGGCCGGGCGTGATTTAATGAAAGATTTAAAAAATAAAGAAAAATTTGTTTTAACAACCAGATTGCTTACTGATGCCGGCGGCAAGAAAATGGGTAAGAGCGAAGGTAATATGGTGGCATTGTCAGATGGGCCAGAAGATATGTTTGGAAAAGTGATGAGTTGGAGCGATGAAATGATTGGACCGGGATTTGAATTGTGCACACGCGTGCCCATGGATGAAGTTGATGATATGAAAAAAGATATGAAATCCGGCGCCAATCCGCGTGATTTCAAGATGCGTTTGGCCTATGAAGTTGTCAGAACATTTTTGGGAGATAAATATGCCAAGCAGGGCGAGGAGCATTTTCAAAAGGTCTTTCAGGAGAAAAGCAAACCGGAAGATATACTGGAAATAAAACCGAGCGCCGCCGATATTATAACTGTTTTGGTGGAAGCAAAAATTTGCAAAAGTAAATCAGAGGCACGGCAGGTTATTGCCCAGGGCGGGGTGAAAATAAACGATCAGAAGGTTGCGGCGATTGACATCAAAGTAAAATCAGGCGACGTGGTGCAAAAGGGCAGCCGGTTTTTTGTGAAAATAAAATAGTATGTGTAAATTGAAAGAGGAAGTGGCAAATTTGTTGCGCGACATAGGCGTGGAAGGCGAAATTGATATTATCACTCCACCTGATCCGGAAATGGGGGATTTGGGTTTTGCCACTTTCGGTTTGGCCAAACAGCAGAAAAAAAATCCTTATGATGTAACACTTGAGCTTAAGTCAGCAATTGAGGAGAAGGGAATGCCTAATGGTATTGAAGGTATTGCGGCGGTAGGCCCGTATTTGAATTTTTATTTTAAAACCGGCGGTTTGGCCAAATGTGTTATTGAAGAAATAAAAGTTCGGGGCAAAGATTTTGGCAAATCACAGACAAAACAAAAAGAAAAAGTGATGATTGAATATTCCCAGCCGAATACGCATAAGGAATTTCATATTGGCCACTTAAGGAATGTATGTATTGGTTCATCTTTGGTCAATATCTTTCGCGCCAGCGGCTATAAAATTTTGAGCGCGAATTATGTCGGTGATGTGGGCGCGCATGTGGCCAAGTGCCTTTGGTATATAAAAAAGTTTAACAAAGAAATTCCAAAAGAGAATAAAGGAAAATGGCTGGGCCAGATGTATACCGAAGCCAGTCGGGTGTTGGAGGATAAACCGGAATTGAAACCGGAGGTGCAAGAAGTGCAGGCCAAACTGGAGAGCGGCGATAAGGACTGGGTAAAATTTTGGCAAGAAACCAAAAAATGGAGTTTGGAAGAGTTTAAAAGAATTTATGATTTATTGGGAGTAAATTTTGATGTTTGGTTTTATGAAAGCGAAGTGGAAAAACCGGGCAAAGACATGGTTGATGAGTTACTAAAAAAAGGCGTGGCCCAAACCGGGGAAGGCGGGGCGGTTATTGTTGATTTAAATAAATACGGGCTTGATATATTTTTGATTTTAAAATCAGATGGGACGTCACTCTACGCTACCAAAGATCTGGCCTTGGCCAAAAAGAAATTTCATGAATATAAAATTGATAAAAACATCATGGTGGTTGACAGCCGGCAGGAATTTTATTTCAAGCAATTATTCCAAACTTTGGCATTGGCCGGCTGGAAAAAAGATCTACAATATATCGGTTATGAATTTGTGAAGCTGCCGGAAGGCGCCATGGCCAGCCGTACCGGCAATGTAGTTTTGTTTGACGATCTATATAATGATGTTTTTGCCACGGAAGTAGAAGAGGTAAAAACACGCCACGCGGATTGGAGCGCGAAAAATATTGAAGAGGCAGCGCGCGTACTAGCTTTGGGCGCTTTGAAATTTGACATGCTTAAGCATCCAGTTGATAAGGTTATCATTTTTAACAAAAAAGAGGCCCTGGCTTTTGAGGGTTATACCGGCCCGTATGTTTTATATGTTGTGGCTAGGATAAATTCACTCTTAAAAAAATCTAAAAATAAAATAAAGAAGGTTGATTTTGAGTTGTTAAAAGAATCGGAAGAAAAACAGCTTTTGTTGTTGATGTCTCAATTTGAAGAAATAATTATAAAATCTTTAGAAAATTATAATCCTTCTGTGATAATAAAGTATTGTTTTGATTTGGCAAAACAATACAATGACTTCTATACCCAGCATAGCGTGCTAAGCGCCCAGACCCCGGAACTAATTAATGCGCGTTTGGCCATATCTGCCTGCGTAAAGCAGGTTTTGGAAAACGCACTGGGACTGCTGGGCATTGACACAGTGCCCGAAATGTAGTATAATCAATTGTTCGTTCTTTGATAAATTTATTTGAAATTGCCCGATTTTTGTATACAAAATTTGTAGATAAAAACAGGGCAATTTCGCCCAAAAACCTTGAAGGAGGCACGACATGTCCAATTCTCGCAGTGGTCCAGCTCTTAGCGAACAGGTGGAGGCGTTGGGGAGGTTGCCGGTGGATTTCGCGGAGGTGGACTGTCTGCCTCCCGAGATCAAGAAGCTCATCGCTGATCCAGTCACGTGGAGTGACCCCCGGGTGCGGGGGTACACCACCACGAAATCCACGATCGCCCACATCCTCGCCGAGAACCCGGCTTCGGATCGGATGCTCCAGATTGTCTACCCGGACACCAACGGTTCGCCCTTGGTCAACGGTTTGGACAGGTTCTTGAGCCGGTCGCTCTCGGGCCAGGCGCTTCGTGATCGTCTGGACTTCTGTTCGGACTGGCTGGCGGACAACTTCGCCCGTCGCGGCAAGCGCATCATTGACCTTGGCGGCGGCTCCGGTTCGTACGCGTTCAGGGTCTTTCGTGTCCACGGTTTGATTCCCGCAAAGTTTGTGTGGGACATTTTGGACCTTGACCTTGAGGCCCTCAATGTCGCCCGGATGCGGGCGCATGACACCGGCCTGGACGGCGTCATCCAGGTCCGCCAGGGTAACTTCAAGCACGACAGCGCCATTCTGCCCGAGAAGGCCGACTACGCTGTTCTCATTGGAGTTCTCTGCGGCATGGACAAGGACACTGCTAGGGACGTGCTCTGCCGTGCCAAGGATCACCTCAAGCCCGGCGGTGAGATGCTCGCCGCGACCCTCCTGCAGAAGGCCTTTGATGAAGACCCTCGCACCTTCCGCATCCTCTGCAACGTCGGCGGCTGGCAACTCCGCCCCAAGACGCCGGAGCAGGTTGCTGAAATCTTCCAGCTTGCCGGTTGGGAGATCATCGGCGATATGATGTCCGAGCGTCCCGACACCAAAGTCGGCGGCGGTCAGTACGCCATCGTGCACGCCCGCGCCCTCTAGCGCGGTCCTGCCGAAACACCCTCATGCCCGTGCCTGTTCTCTCCGAGAGCAGTCACGGGTTTTTTTTATTTTATTTTTATGGTAAAATATATCAAACGCAATCGGAATCATCTTCAACTATGGAGGTCTCATACACATATTTTGCCTTTTCAGCTGTCTTTAATGCTTTTGTCAGCACTTTTTTGGGTTTCTTGATTTTGTTTAAAGACAGAAAAAACAAGATATACAGAAATTTGGCCTGGTTCAGTTTTGGCGTGGCCCTATGGTCTTACGCGTATATCCTGTGGCCATTGGCGCCTAACCGCGAACTGACTTTGTTGTCTTTCCAACTCCTTCACATCCCGGCTTGCTTTGTGTCTATCTTCTATCTTCATTTCGTCGTTAACTGGCTGGGCATATATAAAAAACAAAGATTGATAATTTGGCTGGGATACATCATTTCCTTCTTTTTTGCCTGTACTACTTTTACGACGGATTTTATCGCCGGCATGGTGCCTAAGTTCGGTATGCGCTATTGGGCGGTGCCTGGGCCATTGTATGATTATTATTTGGTAATGTTTTTTGGCTTCACGCTTTACGCCACTTATCTTTTGATTAGGCACTACTCTAAAGAAACCGAAATCAAAAAGAAACAAATTGCCCTAATGCTGGTCGGCATCGTTTTATCTTTTATCGGCGGCTCAACCAATTATTATCTTTGGTATGAGGTGAATATTCCACCTTACGGAAACATCCTGGCTTCCTCGTTTGTTATTTTTACCGTTTATGCCATTATCCGTTATAAACTTCTTAACATAAAACTCATTGCCACTGAAGGCGCGCTTCTGATAATGAACACTTTATTGTTGTTCAGGTTTTTGACTTCAAGGGATACGACTGAATTGATTGTCAATCTTTTAATCATGATTGGTTCTTTGGTCCTTTCTTTTATCTTGATTTCAAGCGTAAAAAAAGAAATAAAACGCCGTGAGGAAGTAACTGTTTTGGCGCGTTCGCTTGAAGCCGCCAACGCCCAACTGAAAGAATTGGATCAGCAAAAAACCGAATTTTTATCCATCGCCTCCCACCAACTGCGGACGCCGCTTTCCATCGCCAAAGGGTATATAGAATTGATTAAGGATGGGGCCTATGGAAAGGCGGGGCCGGAAATGGTTAAAGTTTTGGATAAAATGGATACCAGCAATGAACACTTGGTAAAACTGGTTGACGAGTTTTTAGACATCACTCATATTGAACAGGGGCAGATAAAATATGATTTCGCGGAAAAAAATATCTGCGAGATCACCGATGATGTTATCCATGAGCTGGCGGAAAAAGCAACACAGCAAGGATTGAAAATAAGCTGGGCTTGTCCCCGGGAAAGAAAAAATATTTTTTGTGATGGCGAAAAAATTCGTCACGTGGTATTAAATTTCATTGATAATGCCATTAAGTATAGCGACAAGGGTGTGGTGGCGATTACTTTAAAGAATGAAAATAAGGGAGTGGCCTTCAGAGTAAAAGATAACGGATTGGGTTTTGATAAAGCGGATGAAGCCGGATTTTTTCAAAAATTTTATCGCGGGAATAATGTTAAGGGCGTAAGTATTAACGGTACCGGGCTTGGTCTTTTTGTTTGCCGTAAATTTATAGAAGCCCATAAGGGCAAGGTTTGGGCCCATAGCGACGGCTTGGGCAAGGGCAGTGAGTTTGGTTTTTGGATACCGTCAACCCAAAATTCATGATTGTCAATTTTTTTTAAATAGTGTAATATATACTTGTTAAAAATTAAGCCAATACCATATGATATTTCAAAAATCATCCCCTAAAAATATTGTTGAGGAAGAACTGGAAATAGTTGAATTTTCTCCGCAAACCACTTCCGATGAAGTGGAAACGGTTGTTGGTCCGTCCGTAAATGTTGAGGGTGATTTTGCCTCGGAAGGCAATATCGTGGTAAAGGGCACGGTTTCCGGCAGTGTTTATACCAGCAAGCACCTGACGGTTGAGATTGGCGCCAAAATTGTCGCCAATGTTAGAGCCGGCAGCGCTACGATCGCCGGTGAAGTAAAGGGCAACATGAAGATAAAGGAATCGCTGGAACTCACATCCACTTCAAAAGTTTTAGGTGATGTTGATGTCAGGACATTGACGGTTGAATCCGGCGCCCTGCTTTACGGAAAAATCACCATGCCCGGAATGGACGCGAGCGACAAACCGTCACGGAATAAATCGGTTAAAAGGGTGACAGAGGAACAGATGACCACGCTTGAATAGAGGAGTTGGAATTTGGATATATTTATGTATGTTTATCTCTACGACAATCTTTTGCGCCAGAAAAATTTTACTTCCACCATTAAGGCAATTGAGGTTAGATTGACCGATTACGGGATTGCCGGAAAAATTTTGCGTCTCAACAATTATATTGACACCAAGCCGATAATTGAGGATGAAATCAAGAAAGGCGCCAAAACCATAGTTATTGTCGGCAATGATTCAACCTTCGGCCAGGTGTTGTCGCGCAGCGCCACCTGTGGCTGTACATTTGGTTTTCTGCCCGTCGGGCCGGATAATTCCATTGCCGAGGTCTTGGGCATCCCGGAAGGGGTGGAGGCCTGTGATGTGTTGTCAAAACGTCGCCGTGAATTTTTGGATGTCGGCTGGATGAACAGCAGATACTTTGTTTCCCAGCTTCACATTATGCCGGGAAAATTACAAGTGGTTTATGATGAGCGCTTTAAGGTTACGGCCGCTGACAAAATGGAAGTTATTGTTTGTAACTTACAGCCGTTTTTTTGGAAAAAAGACAAGAAAGACCGGGAGCGCCGCGTGGTGCATCCGCAGGACGGAAAATTAGAGGCGTTTCTGCGGCCTTTGACAAAAAACAAGTGGTGGGGGTATAAATATGAAGACCCCAGCATTTTTCCGTTTGAAGAGATGATGATTTCCAGCCGCGAACCGTTTACGGTTGAGGCAGACGGCAAAATCTCAAAGGAAGTTAAAGTAAAAATAAAATTGGCCCACAGCAAGATAGATATGATTGTGGGGAGGAATAGGAAGTTTTAAATATAAAAAGGAGGGGTATGAAAAGAGGAGGAAGGAAACCCTTGGGAAGGGTTAAAATTAAGTGGTCTTCTAATTTTGCGTATGCAATTGGGCTTATTGCGACTGATGGATGCTTATCAAAAGATGGTAGGCATGTAGTTTTTGTTTCAAAGGATTTAGAGCAGATAGAAAATTATCAGAGAACTTTAGGTATTTCATGTTCCATAGGGCGGAAAAGCCGGGGAGGCGAAAGTGAAAGAAAATATTTTGTTCTTCAGTTCGGGGATGTCCTTTTCTATAAATTTTTATTATCAGTAGGTCTTACTCCTGCCAAATCGAAAATTATTGGTGAGCTTGAAATACCAGATGAATATTTTTTCGATTTTCTGCGTGGACATTTGGATGGAGACGGGACGTTTTATTCGTATTGGGATCCGCGTTGGCATTCCAGTTTTATGTTTTATACTGTTTTTCTTTCAGCGAGCAAGAAACATATTGATTGGATATCCTCTAAATTATACCAATTTTTGGAAATCAAGGGGCACATAGTGAATAATAACGACTTAATTTACAGTTTGAAATTTGCCAAAAATGAATCTTTAAAATTATTGCCAAAATTGTATTATTCTGATAAAATAATTTATCTGTCCAGGAAATATAATAAGATACAAAAAGCTCTGCATATTGAAAACAAGCACAATAATGAGTCAAAAAATGCCCGGGTGCTGTAACCGGTAGCCAGCTTGGTTTGAGGTACCAAGGTCCTAACGGACGTGGAGGTTCAATTCCTCTCCCGGGCACAATTTACTTTGCTAAAAAGTGAACTTCATAGTAAAATATAGGGGATATATGCGTTACTTTATCGGAATAGTCATGGTCGCGGCAGGGGTGTTTTTGGTTTTAAAAACTGAATGGTTTATTCAGAATTTTGGCACTAATGCTTGGGCCGAAGAAAAATTCGGTACAGGCGGCGGCACCAGAATGGTGTATAAATTCGTGGGAATTATTTTAATATTTTTTGGTTTTTTGGCGATAACCAATTTATACCAGGGATTTTTAGCCGGCACAGTCGGCAAAATATTTGTCCGCTAATAAATATATGACCCATTCAGGCACAGCTTTAATTGATCCATATAAAATTTTTGCGAAAATTGATTTGGGCCCGGGTATGCGGGTGGCGGATTTGGGCTGCGGTCGCACCGGTCATTTTGTTTTTGCGGCCTCACAGGTTATCGGCGATAAAGGAATTGTTTACGCGGTTGATGTGATTAAAAATGTTTTGGAAAGCGTCAAGAGCATGGCTAAAACCGAGGGTTGTGATAATGTGCGAACCGTGTGGTCTGACATTGAGTTGATTGGTAAAACGCCAATACCGGATAACAGTTTGGATGCTTGTTTTTTTATTAATGTTTTGTCCCAGGTTAAAGATAAGGTGTCGGCCCTGGGGGAGGCGACACGCATGCTCCATCGTGACGGATTTTTAATTGTGGTGGACTGGGTAAAAAAATTGGGCGGCTTGGGGCCAACACCTGAATTAATGCTGCCGGCGGAAAAATTAACTGGTTTGGGCGCGGAGAAAAATTTAAAACCAATTGACAAATCCATGGCCGGGGACTATCATTACGCTGTAATTTTTCAAAAAACCGTATGAACATAAAAAATTTATTTGATTTATACTATTGGTTTAGGGAGCCGTATACCGCTACGGGCCTGACTCTCTGGCTTTTGGTCGGCGGCTTTCTGTTTTTGATCGTAACCGGCCTGATTATACAAATAATCGCGCAATATATTAAAAATAAGACCAGCAAGGTTGTTTTAAAGAAAATCAGTACCCTGGAAATGACAATGGGCTTTCTTGGTTTGCTTTGGATGTTTTTCAGGCAGGAAAGAGTGGCGTTTTTGGCCTGGAGATTTTGGCTGCTAATTTTTGCCGCGGTTTCGGTCTGGTGGATATATAGAATTATTTGGTATGCGGTCAAGCGCGCGCCGGAGATAAAAGCCGAGCAGGAGAAGAAAGAAAGAATTGAAAAATATTTGCCCGGTCGCGGTTAGATTATAAACTATGACAAGGAGGGGGAAAAATTTGGGTGACTTCGGAGAAGCCCGGGCCTGCGATTTTTTAATCAGGCACGGGTTTGCAATTATAGAAAGAAATTATCACACGACAGTTGGTGAAATAGATATCATCGCCGAGAAGGGCGGTGATTATTATTTTATTGAAGTGAAAACGCGCCGGAATTTTAATCTGGCCAGTGATGAGGCAATAACTTTCTCTAAACGCAAACGACTGAATAAAACCGTCAAGATATATTGCTATCGGAAAAATATCGCCGGTGGTTCAATTATTTTAGCCGGCGTAATTATCGCGGCTGATGCGGCGCGGAAAAAATTGAAATTCCGATTTTGCGTGTTTAGTTGACATTTTGTGAAATTTTTAGTATAATATGGCCAACTTTATTCATAATATTTTTAATATGGCGGTTCATCCATCTAAAGAAAAAACATTTGTTATCATCAAACCGGACGGAGTCCAGCGCGCTTTGGTTGGCGAGATAATTCAGCGTTTAGAAAAAGTCGGTTTGAAAATTATTGCTTTAAAGATGGTGCTTCCAACCGAAGATCAGTGCTGGACGCATTACAACAAAGACGATGCCTGGTTTAAGCAAAAAGGGGAGAGGACGATTGAAAACAGAAAAGCGATGAAAATGAAGGTTGATAAATCAGCTCTTGAATACGGCAAAGATATTGTCCGCGCTTTGGTTAAATTTATGACTGCCGGTCCGGTGGTGGCTATGGTTTTATCCGGCAATCAGGCGGTAGGGATTGTTAAAAAATTAGTTGGCGGCACCGAACCGCTGACATCCGATGTGGGAACCATCAGAGGTGATTTGACTTTGGATTCTTATGAACTTTCCAGTTTGGATGAACGGGCCGTGCGCAATTTGATTCATTGTTCGGATAAACCGGAAGAAGCCGAGAGGGAAATTGACATTTGGTTTAAACCGGAGGAATTGATTGGTTATAGGCAGATTCAGGAAGAGATTTTGTATGATGTAAACCTGGATGGAATTCTAGAGTAACTAAATATAAAAGATAGTTTCTTCTCTCTTTAGTTTTAATTGATTTAGCTCAAAATCAGGTGTATAATATCCCCATCTTAAGCAATTTTTTTGTATTCCTAAAATATGCCTAAAAAACAAATCATCGCTGTCCTCGGAGCCGGAAACATGGGCACATCCATCGCCAATGTAATCGCTCAAAATGGGTATAGTGTAAATCTTTGGAACTATGAAGGCGACCCGGAACCCTTAAAGCAAATTGCCCAATTCGGCGAGAATAAAAAATATCTGGCCGGCATAAAGTTATCAAAAAATATTAAACCGGTTTTTGATTTGGCCAAAGCTCTCAAAACCGCCAATATTGTCTTTTTTGTCGTGCCCAGTTCATTTGTGGCTGATCTTGCCAAACGAACGGTCAAACATTTAACAAAAGAAACTATTTGTGTTGACGCCTCCAAAGGTATGGATGAAAAGTCCCTGGAAATCATCCCCAATATTATCAGCGCCAGCTTGCCCAAGCATTTAAAAAACAAAGTGGCCACCATTTCCGGACCGGCGATTGCTATTGATATGGTCAAAGGCGGTTTTACAGCCATGAATATCGCTTCAAAAAATTTTAAATCAATTACAGCCGTCAAAAAAGTAATGGAAAATAAAAATCTGAAATTGATCCCAACCAACGATATTATCGGGGTTGAAGTTACGGGTTCGTTTAAAAATGTTTACGCCATTGCCATGGGCTTGTGTGACGGGTTTGGATATTCGATGAACACCAAAGCCGCCCTTTTGGTTATCGCTTTAAAAGAAATCAGCGTATTGGTTAAAAAAATGGGCGGAGAGTCCCATACGGTTTATGATCTGGCCGGCCTGGGTGATTTGGTCGGCACTGGTCTTTGCGCCACCAGCCGCAACCGGCGTTTCGGCGAACTGGTTGCCCAGGGTCTTACCAAAAATGAAGCAGTAGCCAAAGTCGGCCAAACAGTTGAAGGTATAAAGGCCAGCCAGACGCTTTATAAACTCAATAAAAGATATAAGATAAAATCTCCGTTTGCGGAAATGGTCTACAAAATAGTTTCCGGCGTTGCTTCGCCCAAATCTGCTTTGGAAAAATTTTTACAAAATATCAAATAATTAAATGCGAGCCAAGACGGAAGACAAATCATTACGCGTAATTTCGGTACTTTTTTTAGTAATCGCCATAGGTGTGGCGGTCCGGCTTTTTGTTTTGCAAATTGTTGAATACCAATATTACTCAACCCTGGCCTTAAACAGCCACGAAATTTATAAACAGCTTTTTCCAACCAGAGGCAATATTTATATTCAGGATACGCGCAATCATACCGAATATCCTTTAGCCATTAATCGACCGTATTATTTATTATACGCCGTACCCAGGGATATATTAGCGGGAGAAATTAGTTCCACCACTAATTTTTTGGCGAATTTGTTACAGCTCCCGCCGGAGAAAAAAATCGTTATTCAGGAAAAATTATCCAAATCCAATGATTTGTATGAAACGCTTGCCCGGAAGGTATCGGATGAAAATATTGATAAAATCAGCAGCGCCAACATCAAAGGAATAAATTACTCCAGCCAACAGTTCAGGTATTATCCGGAGCAAAATTTGGCGGCCAATGTGGTTGGTTTTGTCGGGTCTGATGTTGCCGGTAATTTAGTCGGCAATTATGGGATTGAAGGTTTTTGGGAAAAAGAATTGGCCGGTAAAAGCGGTTTTCTGTCCGGCGAGCAAGGCGCGCTCGGCAGTTGGATATCTTTGGCCGGGCGCACCATTCACCATGCGCAGGACGGGGATAGTTTGCTTTTGACTATAGATCGCACTTTGGAGTATAAGTCCTGTGAGAGGTTGCGACAGGGGTTTGAAGAATATAAGGCGAAAAGCGCGACGTTGATTATTATGGAGCCGTCAACCGGCGCGATTCTAAGCATGTGCAGTTTGCCGGATTTTGACCCGAATAATTACGGGCAAGCGACTGATCTGGCCGCGTATAACAATACGGCTGTTTTCACTCCTTATGAGCCCGGTTCGGTTTTTAAACCAATCGCCATGGCCGCGGCGCTGGATTTGGGAGTGGTTAGCCCGGATACAACCTATGTGGATACCGGAGAGAGGATTATAGATGATTATAAAATTCATAACGCCTTGAATAAAAAATACGGGCTCGCGACCATGACCAATGTGCTTGAAAATTCTATAAATACCGGTATGATTTTTGTGGAAGAAAAATTGGGCCGTGAAAATTTTAAAAATTACGTGGAAAAATTTGGTTTTGGCAAAGAAACCGGCATAGAGCTGGACACGGAAACAAGCGGTGACATTTCCTCTTTCAGTAAGAGAGCGGCTATCTATTACGCCAACGGCGCTTTTGGCCAAGGGTTTACTGCCACTCCGCTTCAGCTGGTGACCGCTTACGCGGCTTTAGCTAACAATGGTAAATTGCCGAAGCCATACATCGTTTCGCAAATCAGGCACGCTGACGGCCAAGTGGAAAAAACCGAGCCGCGGATAGTGGAGAATGTGATCTCGCCGCGCGCCGACCAATTAATAACCGGTATGCTCACTTCGGTAGTTGAAAAGACCTATAAAAATGTGGCCAAAATCCCCGGATATTATATCGCCGCCAAAACCGGCACGGCGCAAATCGCCCAGGGCGGAAAATATTCCGAAGCTACAAATCATACTTTTATCGGGTATTTTCCGGCGGATAATCCGAAGTTTGTGATGGTGGTAAAGTATGAAGCGCCGGACCGGCTTTGGGCCGAACAAACAGCGGCGCCGGTCTTTAAAGACATTGCTAAATTTGCCTTGGACTATTATGGCATTCCTGCCAACAGATAAATTAATTTTTTAAATAATATATGCTTAAATCAATTGTAATCTATTTCCTACGGGCGATTTCCAAAAAGATTTTGAAAAAATATAAACCGGATGTGGTCGGTATCACCGGTTCGGTGGGCAAAACCTCGGCCAAAGAGGCGGTCGCCGCCGTGCTTTCCAGCCAATTTTCCGTGCGCCGGAGCGTAAAGAATTATAACAACGAAATTGGTTTGCCCCTCTCCATCATCGGCGCGAACGAATCAGCCGGAAAATCCGTGCCGGGGTGGCTGGCTATTATTTTTAAAGGTTTGAAGTTATTATTTTCCAGGGATAAAAATTATCCGGAAATTTTGGTTTTGGAAATGGGAGCCGACAAGCCGGGCGACATTGAATATCTGGTTGATATCGCGCCCTGCAAGGTGGGCGTGCTGACTTTTATTTCTCACGCGCACACTGAATTTTTTAAGACCATAAAAAAGATCGCCCAGGAAAAAAGAATTATAATTTCGCATCTGCGGCAGGATGGTTTTGCGGTTTTAAATTATGACAGCGAACTGGTGATGCAAAATGCCGGCGCGACTAAGGCGGAGGTTGTCACCTATGGTTTTAGAGAAGGCGCGGATTTGCGCGCCACCGAAATAAATGTCATTAAGGACGACGCGAGCGCCTGGCCGACGGGTCTGAATTTTAAAATAGTATACAAAGGAAACGTGGTGCCGGTATATTTGCCGGGAGCCATTGCTAAGCCCCTGATATCAGCGGCTTTGGCCGGACTGGCGGTTGGCAATGTGTTTGGGATTAATTTGGTGGAAGGCGCCCAGGCCTTGGGTTCGCTTGAACCGCTCTCGGGTCACATGCGTCTGATACCGGGTATAAAAAATACTTTAATTATAGATGACACCTATAATTCCAGCCCGGAAGCCGTCAAATCAGCGCTGGATGCATTGTCTCAAATAAGCGTCAAAGAAGGCAACAAGCGCTTTGTGGCTTTGGGAGATATGCTTGAACTTGGGTCTGAAACCGAGAACGCGCATCGTGAAATCGGTTTTAAGGTGGCTGAATTGGGCATAAATTATTTAATTACCATAGGCGAGGCGGCCAAGCATATTGCCGCCGCGGCCCGCGAAGCCGGCATAAACGGAGATCAGATCGCCAGTTTTGATAACAGCGCGGCCGCCGGTAAATTTTTGCAGGAAAAATTGGCAAGCGGAGATGTGGTTTTAATCAAGGGCTCGCAAAGCATCAGGATGGAAAAAATGGTCAAAGAGGTTATGGCCGAGCCGTTATTGGCTGAAAAACTTTTGGTGCGCCAGGGCAAGGAGTGGCAGAATAAATAATCAAATAGCGATATGCCGGAGTTGCCGGAAGTGGAAACAATCAGAAGGGGACTGGCGAAGAGTGTTTTGCATAAAAGCATTTCCGGTGTTATGGTGATAAACAGCCAGCCGATTCGCGGCAACAAAAATACTTTTGCCAATACTTTGAAAAATCAAAAGATAGAAGATATTGGCCGAATCGGCAAACTGTTGATTTTTAAATTATCCGGTGGGAAGTATTTGCTGATTCATTTGAAAATGACCGGCCAGCTGATATATGGAAAAGATCTGCCCACAAAATATACCCGGGTAATCTGGAATTTCAAAGATAAGTCCAAGTTGTATTTTAACGACATGAGAAAGTTCGGATATTTGGAAATTGTTGATCAAAAAACTAAAGACAAGATCGTGAGTAAATACGGCATAGAGCCGCTCGCAAAAAATTTCACCTTGCCGAATTTTAAAATAGCCATTGATAAAAGAAAAGCGCCGATTAAAGCCGTACTGCTTAATCAACAGCTGATCGCCGGCATCGGCAATATCTATGCCGATGAAATTTGTTTTGCAGCCGAGGTAATGCCCAGCCGGCCGGTGCACAAACTCCGTGAAGAAGAAATAAAAAAATTATACAAAAGCGCTCAAAAAATTATAAAGGAAGCCATTCTCCACGGCGGAACCACCTTTAAAGATTATGTAAACGCCCACGGCGCCAAAGGGACCCATACGGACTATTTGCAGGTTTATAAACGCGCCGGAGAAAAATGCTTGCGTTGCCGGAAGGGAATTGTTACAGTAAAAAGAGTCGGGGGCAGAGGAACGCATTTTTGCCCGGTTTGTCAGAAGTAGCTTATTAATTTAACCGCACATAATATATGATGAAATTTGAACTACCAAAATTAGAATATTCGTTTGACGCGTTAGAGCCGTTTATTGACGCCAAAACCATGGAAATACATTATTCCAAGCACCACCAGGCCTATTTGGATAAGTTTAACGCCGTGCTTGCTAAGTATCCGGATTTAAATTACGAATCGGCCGAAGCCATACTTAAAGACCTGACAAATTTGCCGGTCGGCGAGGAAGACAAAAAAATAATTAAAAATTTCGGCGGCGGATATGTAAACCACAGTTTGTATTGGAAAATAATGGCTCCGAAAAAAGAAATTGACCAAAAGCTGATCGCTGATATAGAAACGGATTTTGGCGGAGTGGAAAATTTTAAAGCCGAATTCAGCAAAATTTCAACCGCTCATTTTGGCAGCGGCTGGGCGTGGCTTGTCAGAAGCGGAGACAATAAACTCAAAATATACTCATTGCCAAACCAGGATTCGCCGCTCTCTTTAGGAGACGAACCGATAGCGACCATAGATCTGTGGGAGCATGCTTACTACTTAAAATATCAGAACCGCCGAGCAGAGTATATTGAAAATTGGTGGAATGTGCTAAAATTAATGTAGGCAGTTATTAAAAAGCCGTCTATGAATGAGAAGGCCAAAAAATTTGTGCTACCTCTTGATTTGAACGAACCAAGTGATTTTGATATTCTGTCGTCTTTGCAGTCGGCCAAAGCCGTTTTTGAGGAGCGTCAGTTTGAAGGACAATTAAGCGTTGATGTGGCGCAAACAGCCGAAGAGCTGGTGGTTCTGGCCACGATGGCCGGCACGGCTCCGGATAAAATTGAACTGCATCTCAACAACGACCTTTTAACCATCAGAGGCGAACGCACCCCGCCTTTGGATTTGGATGCCGAGTATTTTTATAAAGAATGTTTCTGGGGAAAGTTTTCACGCACAATCGTTTTGCCGGTGGAGGTGAAAGCCGATTCGGTGCAAGCCCAATATAAAAATGGAGTTTTAATAATCAGGTTGCCGAAGGCGGCTGCCGGCAAAAGTGAGATTCCGATAATGGTGATTGACGAATAAGTATGTTCGTACAAGATATATTTGCGAAGAAATGGTTTAAATATAGTTTGATTTCCCTGGGGGCTGTTTTGGTTTTAGCCGTCCTGTTTTTTGGTTTCGCTTTTTGCTATAACCAATTTTATCAAGACAAAATTTATCCGAGTGTCTATGTTGGCAGTTATTCTTTGGGCGGAATGACCAGACAGGAAGCCAGGGATTTTGTTGAAAATTTTAATAACAGAATTGCCAGAGAGGGCGTGGGCTTTACTTATCAATCTGCCGACGGCCCCAAACAATTACAGCTTAATACCGTATCCGCCGATGACAGTTCAGTGGAACTTGTACGCATAGACGGCGAGGGCGTGGTGGCCGCGGCTATGAGCCAGGGCCGGGGCGGATCGTTTTTAAATAATTTTTTTGGACCGGTAATAATCAAATTGTTTTCGCCGCGGGTTATTAGCGCCAAAGTAACAATTGAACAAAAGTTTAAAGATATTTTAAACAGCGCGCTTACAGAGATCAGCGATAAGCCGCATAATGCCAACATCAAAATAACATCAACGTTGCCGACGGTAAAATACGAGGTCATTCCCGAAAGTAACGGCATGGTTTTTAACTACAACAAAGCCGTCGCGGATATTACCGGCAGTTTATCCCGGCTGACATTAGTTCCGATTGCGCTGACTAAGGAAGAATTTAAGCCGAATATTTTAACCGCCGATGTGGCTTCGATTTTGCCGAAAATTGACAGTGTGATCGGTTATGGGGATTTGAATTTAAATTATGTTGATTCACAGACAAAAGAATTGAAAAGTTGGAATGTAACGCCGGATGTATTTGCGCGCTGGATTGAGGTGAGCAAGGATGAAAACGGCAACAATGTATTTGCTTTAAATAAAGAGACCGTGGAAACCTACCTGGAAACACTGCGTCCTTTCATTGACACTCCGGCCCAAAATGCCAAATTTGTGGTTCAAAATGATAAAGTGCAGGAATTTCAGGCCAGTCAAAGCGGCGTTACTTTAAATGCCGAAAAAACTTATAATGATTTAAATACGGTTTTTGAAGATCGCAATTATGGGTCGTCGGAGTTGGTTAAGACGATTACCGTTTCAACTGACATGGCTGATCCGGATGTGCAGATTGCGGATGTTAATAATTTAGGCATATCAGATGTGATTGGGGTTGGCATTTCTACATTCAAAGACAGTCACACCAATAGGATCAAAAATATTGCCAATGCTGTAAAACGACTAAACGGCACCCTGATAAAACCGGGAGAAGTTTTTTCCGCAAATAAATATGCCGGACCCTACACCAGAGAAAACGGATTCTTGCCGGAGCAAGTGATAAAAGGGGATAAGATATTGCCGGAGGTTGGCGGCGGCATGTGCCAGATCGGCACCACTCTGTTTAGAATGGCCATGAACTCGGGAATGCAGATTACGGAAAGAAGAAATCATTCTTTGGTGGTTTCCTATTATGCTGATCCGGTAAACGGCAACCCGGGTACGGACGCAACTTTGTATGATCCGGATTTGGATTTGAAATTTATAAATGACACCGGAAATTATTTGTTGTTGTCAACTGATATTAATTATACCAAACAGCAGCTCACCTTTACCCTGTGGGGTAAAAGCGACGGTCGCAAGGGCTGGTATACGCATCCGATTGTCAGCCGATGGATTTCCGCCGGCGAACCGAGAATAATAACCGTCACGGACGGCAGTTTGAAACCGGGCCAAGAGTCATGCCAGGGCGCGTTTAGAGGCGCAGTGGCCAGTTTCACTTATAGCCGCATTACTTCCAGCAGTGAAAAAATTGATCGGGTATTTGAAAGTTATTACCGGCCTTTGCCGAAGATTTGTCTGGTTGGAGCCGAGCCGGATGTTAATACAAACACCCCCGGCGTAGCGCCAGGGGTGTTATAAATAGTTTGGGGGAGAATACCCCCCCTTAAAACCGCACCCAAGAAGATGTGTAACGGTAGCGAACGAGCCGAAGCCGGTTAACACCCCATTACACACCTCCATGCTTGTCGTGGATACGGGATAATACTTACTTTTAAATCTAGCGCTGTCTGGTAAATTAAGCATTATTCCACATCCGGACAAGTCATAAGGATCTGTTTCTGCATTAATACTGACAATTTAAGGTACGACTATTGATTCTAAAAGTAACTTCGTATAATAACATACTAAATGGGTTTTGTCAAGGTCTGCCAATAAAAATAGCCGTTTAAACGGCTATTTTTAGCTTGTTTTAGCCAATTATTCAATAACCTTGTCAATTAAGCCGTAAGTGAGCGCTTCTTTTGAATCCATAAAATAGTCCCGATCCGTGTCTTTTTCAATTTGGGTAAGGTTTTTGCCGGTATGTTTCGCCAAAATCTCATTTAGACGTTCTTTAATACGCAAAATTCTTTCGGCCCGGATCTTGATATCGCTGGCCTGTCCTTCCATGCCGCCCATAACCTGATGGATCATTATTTCCGAATTGGGCAAAGCTAATCTTTTGCCCTTGGCGCCGGCGGCTAAGAGAACCGCGGCCATGCTCGCGGCCATACCGATACAGATGGTGCTCACATCCGGTTTAATATATTGCATGGTGTCATAAATGGCCATGCCGGCAGTGACTGACCCGCCCGGTGAATTGATATATAACTTGATATCCTTATCACTGCTTTGGTTTTCCAGAAACAAAAGCTGGGCGATTATCAGGTTGGCCACATTATCGTCTACCATTGTGCCCAAAAAGACGATTCGGTCTTGGAGCAGACGGGAGTAGATGTCAAAGGCGCGCTCGCCGTAGGAGGTCTTTTCAATGACCGTGGGAATTAAAAACTGTGATCTAAGTTCATTGTCTTTCATATAAGATTAGTTATTTTTATTAAAACACTTTCAATTGTTCCGTCGGTGGTGAATCCGGCCGCTTTTTTGTGTCCGCCGCCGCCCATTTTTTTGGCCAGCAGGGAAACATCCGTGTCATCGCTGGTTGTCCGCAAACTACCTTTGATTTTACCATCCATTGTTTCTTTAATCAACAAAGATATTTTCGTGCCGTAGAGCTTGTTTAAGAAATTAGCAATGCCATCGGCCTCAATTTCGCTGATGCCATACTCCAGGGTGTCTTTTTTGGTCAGATAAGTATAAACCAAATCCAGTCCGTCTTTTTTGGTCAGGCGATCCAAGACCACGCCCCACAGTTTTAAAGTGTTAATGCTTTTGTTGCGGATGATATAACTGTGAATTAAATTTAAATTCGCGCCCAAACGCAAGAGCTGGCTGGCCGCTATCAGTGATGACTCGGTTGTGGCCGGGTTGGAAAAATTATCAGTGTCGTTTACCAGGCCGGTTAAAAGAGATGTGGCCATGTCGCGGTTGATTTTGGCGCCGATAATTTTAAAAAAATCATAAAGGATTTCCGTGGTTGCGGCCGCCTGCGCGTTTAGCATATTTATATGCCCGTATTTTTCGTTAGTCGGGTGATGGTCTATATTTATAATCGTTGCCGCCAGCCGGGGGATAATATCGGCCACGCCGGCATATCTCAAATCGCCGGCATCCATTATAATAATCGTATCCGCCTCGGTCAGCATATCTTTATTTTGTGAAATCAGGTCGGTGTGGTTTAGAAATTTTAATCTTTCCGGCACTTCCGTATCGCAAAATATCCGCGGTGTTTTTTTTAAAGCAAGCAAATACTGCGCCATGGCCGTCACCGAGCCAATCGCATCGCCATCGGGGTTTTGATGGGTAACCAAGGCGATTTTATTCGCCTTTTTCAAATGCTTGTCTATTTGTACGGCAGTTCCATTCATAGTATTGTTGAACAAATCATTATATCTTTATTATTTACCCCTGTCAAGATATATGGTATAATCTTGACAAGTTATGTATCTAAAACGTTTGGAAATAAGGGGGTTCAAATCCTTTGCCGAAAAGACGGTTTTGGAATTTTTGCCGTATAAGAATAATAGGAATAGCGTTACTGTTATTGTCGGTCCGAACGGCTCCGGCAAATCAAATATTTCCGACGCGGTGAGATGGGTGATGGGCGAACAAAGCTTGAAAAATTTGCGGGGAAAGAAAAATGAGGACGTAATTTTTAGCGGTTCCGAGACCAAAGGCCAGCTCGGCGCGGCCGAAGTGACCATGACTTTGGATAACGGCGACGGCCGGCTGCTTTCAGATTATCCGGAAATCATCATTACCCGCCGTTTGTACCGGTCCGGCGAAGCCGAATATCTGGTCAATAATAATGCGGCGCGTTTGATAGACATTCATCTGCTTTTGGCCAAAGCCCAGTTTGCCCAGCATTCATACAGCGTGGTTGGCCAGGGTATGATTGATAAACTGCTCACGGTCGGGCCGGTGGAAAGAAAAGATTTTTTGGATGAGGCGTCCGGTATAAAAGAATTTCAAATCAAACAGCACCAGGCCGAACTCAAGCTGACGCGCACGACCGAAAATGTGGCGCAGGCGGAGCGGCTGATGCAGGAGGTTGAACCGCGTTTGAAAATTTTATCCAAACAGGTTAAAAAATTGGAAAAACGGCAGGAGGTGGAACTGAAACTGCGCGAGATGCAGGAGAAATATTATGCTTCAATATATTTGACCAATAAAAACGAGCTGGACGGCTTGGTTGAAAAATTAAATCTGGTTGAAAATTCATACCGCGGCGCTTTTAAGGAATTGGAGGATATTCAGAATGAATTGGCTGTTTTGGCCCGCGCTTCCGGCAGAGGGGACGCGTTTAATGAATTGCAATCCAAATTTCAGGTTTTAGCCAAAGAAAAAAATGATCTGGAACGCCAGCTGGCCATAAAAGACGGGCAGACGCACGCGCAATATAACGCGGCCGGAAAACAAAATGTCAGTTGGACGCAAAATAAGATTGCCGAATTAAAACTTCAGCACGATTCTTTATCCGGGCAGATGGCGGCCACGGCAACGGAAATAAACGATGCCAATCGCTTGGTTCTGGAGCAGAAAAATTTGCTGGATCAGATTACCAAAGAAAAAACTGAAAAGCAAATAAAAATTTCGGATTTGGAAAGACAGGTAATGCAGGATCAATCAGAACAGCACTACCGGCAGTTTACCGGACTTCTCGCCGTGCAGGCGGTTTTGGAAAACAAGGATAAATTCGGCAAGGTTTACGGATTAATTTCCGAGCTGGGTGACAGTGAAGAAAAATTTCGCACCGCCCTTGAGGCCGCGGCCGGATCATATTTGTCGGCAATCGTGGTTGAAAGCGATGACGTGGCCGGACGCGCAATAGAATTTTTGCATACAAACCGGTTGGGGGTTGCGACTTTTTTACCTTTAAATAAAATAGTGCCGAAGGGTAGTGAAAATATTCATAATCTTTTGTCCCAACCGGGCGTCTGCGGGCTGGCTTCGGAATTAATAAGATTTGAACCCAAACTTAGCAATATTTTTTCTTTTGTTTTTGGCCAGACCATCGTGGTGGAAGATTTGGCGGCGGCCAAACGTATCGGCATCGGTTCGGCGCGGATGGTAACGCTTTCCGGCGATGTGATTGAGAAAACCGGCGTGATGAAAGGCGGTTATCGCCAGGCCAAAAAAGCCGGACTGGGATTTTCCAGAAAATTATTATTAAGCCCGGATAAGTTTATTGAGTATCAATCGCAGATCAACGCCGGCCGTGAAGAGATTGCCGGATTGGAGACGAAATACGAAAAAGCCAAGACCCAGCTTTTTGTTTTTGAAACCAAGAGCCAGTCGGCCCATGCCAAATTTGAGGTCTTAAATTCGGAATTGAAAAATCTCGCGCAAGAAGTGGCCGGACTGGAACAGGAATTATCGCTGTTTAATGCCGATCCCAAACAATATGATAAGATATTGGCGCAGCTCTTGGTTGAGAAAGACGCGCTGTCAGTGCAAATAAAAGCCAAGGAAGACACCTTAAATAAATTATCTGAAAAAATAGACAATTTTAATAAAGAGGAAGAAGACAAGAAGCAGAGAGTTTTTGCTTTGCAGGATCAAATGCAAAAAAAGCAGAACAAACTAAATGAAATTTTATCGGCGCGCAATGATTTGAAAATTGAAATTGCCAAACTGGAGACCAAACAGGATGCCATCGGCGAAGAAGTGCGCGCGGAAATGAATGCGGCGATTGAAGCAGTGGTGGAGAGAAAGCCGCCGACAGTTGAAGCGGAAAAAATTATTGAGACGGCCAATGAAATTCAAAAATTAAAATATCAATTGAGTTTGATCGGTGGAATTGACGCGGAAGTTGTGGAGGAGCATCAGCAGACCAAAGAAAAGTATGATTTTTTATCCGGCCAGATTGAGGATTTGCACAGTGCCATGACAGATTTGGATAAAATGATTGTGGAACTGGATGAGGTCATGAAAAAGAAGCGGGCCGCGGCTTTTAAAAAAATCAGAAAAGAATTTGATCGCTATGTGAAAATACTGTTCGGCGGCGGCAACGCGGATATGACTGAAATTTACGGTGAGCCGGAAAGCGAGGCAGATGAAGATTTGGCCGGCGCCGAAGGCGAGCTCCCAGAAGAAAAAGTTGTGAGCAAACGAAAAGAAAAAATATTAACCGGTATAGATATTTCCATAAACCCGCCGGGCAAAAAAATAAAACATATCAATACGCTTTCCGGCGGCGAACGCACCCTGGCCTCAATTGCTTTGATCTGTGCGGTCTTAAATTACAATCCGTCTCCGTTTGTGGTTCTAGACGAAGTTGAAGCGGCGTTAGATGAGACCAATACCAGGCGTTTTGTCCAGATTTTATCCGAACTGTCCGAGCATTCTCAATTTATTATCATCACCCATAACCGGGTGACCATGCACAGCGCCGATGCCCTTTATGGCGTGGTTATGGGTGGGGATGGCATATCTAAGTTACTTAGCGTAAAAATGGAAGAGGTAGGGGTCGCCCGAGGCGACCAAAGTATTGACAAAGCGGTTTAGACGTAGTATATTAACCGCGCTCTCAAAACTGTCACAGGATTAAATAATATATTATGTTAACTATCAGATTACAAAGATTGGGCAAGAAAAATTATCCGACCTATCGTTTTATAATTTCCGAAAAGACCCGCGATACCCAGGGCACGTTTTTAGAAACTCTAGGAAATTTTGATCCGCATAAAAAAGAAACCGGATTGGTGCTGGATGCGGAGAGAGTTAAGTATTGGCTGGGCAAGGGCGCACAAACATCAAATACTGTCCATAACATATTGATGAAAGCCGGAATTATAACCGACGGCAAGAAAATGAAATCGGTTTATATTTCCAAGACCCGCGCGGTTAAACTGGTTGAAAAGAAAAAAGTAGTAGCAGAGCCGAAGGCGGCCGCGGAACCGAAGATGGAAGTGAAACCGGAACCTGCAGCAGAAGTTCAACCGGAAGCGCCGGTCGCACCGGAAACTCCGGTAGTTCCGGAAACTCCGACCACACCAACTGAACCACAAACAGCAGAACCAAAATAGGTCGATGGGCTGCTTTAAAAATTAAGATTTTGAAGATTGAATATGGAAGCTGATCAACAGTACGTGGAGACAATCGTGAAAGCGATTGTCAATCATCCTGAGGATGTGAAAACCACACGCATTATTGATGAGCGAGGAGTACTTATCACCCTGGATATCAATCCGGCTGATATGGGTTATGTCATTGGCCGACAAGGCCAGACCGCCCGCTCCATCCGCACCCTGCTCAAGATTGTTGGCGCCAAGCACAATGCCCGCGTTAACCTGAAAATCAATGAGCCGGCCGGTGGCAGAGCCCCTCGCATGAATCACGATGATCATGATCATAGTCATGATGTGGTGGACACAAGTGCAGTGGATAACCTGAACATCTAAAAGTTTCAAAATAAGATCGGCCGCCTAAAGCGGCCGGTTTTAATTTGTAAGATAATTTTTATAAAAAAATATGCGCTCCGTCTTTGTCTCGTGTGAGATTTGGACGAAGCGCGTGTCGTGCCTCCTTGTGGCTACTGCTAGACCCTGTGAGCGTAGGCCTTGATGGCTTTGGGGATGATCCCCGTGCGGTGCGGCTCCACGGTGTTTTCGGGCAACTGGTCCACCGGGTACCAGTCGTGCCTTTCGTCTTCGCGCGGAGAACCGTCGCAGTGGACGAGGTAGATCCTGGAGACGCCGGAGCCGCGGATCTCGCCTTTCTTCCAGTCCACGTATTCGCCGATGTACCGGAAGGAGATGATCGGAGTGCCAAACTCCCGCTCAAGGCGGTTGGCCACATCACGTTCGGTCTCGCCCGGCCGGAAGGCCGACCCGGGCGCATGCCACTCGAGCGGGTAGACCTCATCCGCCGCGCGCTTGCGCAGATAGATTTCGATCTTGGTGGTGGAGGGGTTGACCCGGAGTGCCACACCCTCAAAGAACATATTCCACGAGAGCCGGGCGATCGCGTTGTAGAGGTTGGTGCCGTAGGGCTTGTACGGATCGAGTCCGTTGAGCACATCCGCGGCGAATTCCCTGTATTCCTTGCTATCTGGGCCGAGACCCGCAAGCAGTTTGAGGGCTTCCTCAAGGATGCGCTTTGCATAACCCTTGTCCAACATCGTGTCCTCCTTGTCCCTTTTCTGAATAGGGAACCGTATAGTTTAATACAAAATACTTGAGATGTCAAGAATACTTAGTTTAATCATAATTGATTTTTTTATCTAAAAAATATATACTTACTGCATGAAATTTGATATACTCACAATTTTTCCGGAAGTGGTTGATTGCTATGGTCAAGCCAGTATTCTTGGCCGTGCCCAGAAAAAGAAATTGATAAAGGTGACTGCGCATAATTTTAGAGATTATACTTTGGATAAGCACGGTCACGTTGATGATCGACCGTTTGGCGGCGGGCCGGGCATGATTTTGCAAATCCAGCCAATTTATGATTGTTTAAAAAAAATTAAGGCGCGCAAAAAAACTAAGGGGCAGAAAATTATTATTTTAGATCCGGCCGGTAAAAAATTTGATCAAAAAATGGCAGAGAAATTCTCAAAGTTAAATAGATTAATTTTGATTGCCGGCAGGTATGAGGGTTTTGATGCCAGGATTTATAAACTGGCTGATGAGCGTGTGTCAGTGGGGGATTATGTTTTAGCCGGAGGGGAGCTGGCGGCGCTTACAGTGGTTGAGGCGGTGGCGAGATTAATTCCCGGAGTTTTAGGAAATGAAAATTCTTTAAAAGAAGAGACATTTAATAAGAGCGCGAAAGCGGAAATCCAAAAAGAATACCCTCAATACACCCGGCCGGAAAATTTTAAGGGACAGAAAGTGCCGAAGGTTTTACTTTCCGGTGATCATAAGAAGATTGAAGATTGGCGAAAGAAAAATTCTATTTAACTTCCCAGACCTTTCCGCAGGTGCATCGATGACTTCCATTTTCTCCAAAAATTGTAATGTTGTGCTTATGCTTTTCATCATCCGGAAAACTTAATTCATGCTCCCTTGCCTTTTGGGCGACTTCCGCCTGGTTTTCACAAAGTTCCGGTTGTTCCATATCTTTAACTTCTATTTTACCGGATTCCTCCAAAATTTCTTCAATTGGATTGCCTTCTTCACTCATAATTATTGATTAGAAAATAATGGACTTATTGTATAGATTTTTAGCTATTCTGTCAATTAAAATTTCATAATAATTTTATCCCCAAATCATCCCCAGGGCTAAAATTAGCCCTCTTGACAGTTTTTCCCTCTCATGATAGTATTTTGAGTGCGCTAATGATTAACCTCAAACACCGCAAACAAAGCACCTCATACAATTCGTTAATCTTCTAAGTCCCGAAAGGGATACTGGAAAGAGAAAAGAGCAACTCCAAATTGGGTTTCTCTTTTTTCTTTCTCGCAAAGGCCGCCTAGAGGTGGCACAAGAAAGAAAGTGAACCTTGACAACACAAACGTGACAAAGACCATATTAAAGTCTATTCAAACCAAACGGTTAGGCGCGATTCGTCGCGCCGTACCAAACAGTAACAGTAATAAATCCAAACAAACTCGTTCATATGAACGAGATCAACTCTTTTTTAAGAGTTTGATCCTAGCTCAGGATGAACGCTGGCGGCGTGTTTAAGGCATGCAAGTCGGGGGACGGCCTTGTAGCAATACGAGGTACGGACCGGCAAACGGGTGAGTAACACACTGGTAACCTACCTTCAAGACGGGGATAGCTCGCCGAAAGGCGAATTAATACCCGATGGTAATGCGGGGGCACAAGCCATTCGCATTTAAAGATTTATCGCTTGAAGAGGGGCCTATGTCTGATTAGCTAGTTGGTAGGGTAATGGCCTACCAAGGCTTCGATCAGTAGCAGGCGTGAGAGCGTGACCTGCCTCACTGGGACTGAGACACTGCCCAGACACCTACGGGTGGCTGCAGTCAAGAATCTTCCGCAATGGGCGAAAGCCTGACGGAGCGACGCCGCGTGCAGGATGAAGGCCTTCGGGTCGTAAACTGCTTTTATGGGGGACGAATTCGTGACGGTACCCCAAGAATAAGAGGTTGCTAACTCTGTGCCAGCAGCAGCGGTAATACAGAGACCTCAAGTGTTATCCGGATTTATTGGGCGTAAAGCGTCCGCAGATGGTTTGGCGTGTCAGGAGTCAAAACCCAGTGCTTAACATTGGGATTGCTTTTGAAACTACCAAACTAGAGGATGGAAGAGGTAAGCGGAATTGCAGGTGTAGTCGTAATAAGCGTTGATATCTGCAAGAACACCAAAGGCGAAGGCAGCTTACTGGTACATTCCTGACATTCATGGACGAAAGCGTGGGGAGCGAACAGGATTAGATACCCTGGTAGTCCACGCCCTAAACGATGCGCACTAGGTATTGGCAGTATCGACCCTGTCAGTGCCGTTTAAAAAAGCTAACGCGTTAAGTGCGCCGCCTGGGGAGTACGGCCGCAAGGTTAAAACTCAAAGGAATAGACGGGGACCCGCACAAGCGGTGGATTATGTGGTTTAATTCGACGACAAACGAGGAACCTTACCTGGGCTCAACTACTAGCTGCAAGCCTGCAGAAACGCAGGCCGCCTTCGAGGGTGCTAGATAGGTGCTGCATGGTTGCCGTCAGCTCGTGCTGTGAAGTGTACCGTTAAGTCGGGAAACGAGCGCAACCCACGTCGTGTGTTAAATGTACACGCGAGACTGCCCGCGCAAGCGGGAGGAAGGGGTGGACGACGTCAAATCAGCATGGCTCTTACGTCCAGGGCTACACACATAATACAATGGCCGGTACAATGGGTTGCTAAGCCGCGAGGCGGAGCTAATCCCACCAACGCCGGCCCCAGTTCAGATTGAAGGCTGCAACTCGCCTTCATGAAGTCGGAATCGCTAGTAAACGCGTATCAGCCACGGCGCGTTGAATACGTTCTCGGGTCTTGTACTCACCGCCCGTCACACCACGGGAGCTGGCAATGCCCAAAGTCTCGATTTATCGGGATTAAGGCAGGGTCAGTGACTAGGGTGAAGTCGTAACAAGGCATCCGTAGCGGAAGCTGTGGATGGATCACCTCCTTTCTGGAGATACTCGGTCGAAAGACCGTGAACTCTTGTCGATATGAACTTCGGTTCATAATTGAATAGATGGGTCGCCTTCGGGCGACCAGGGCCTTTGTCACATTTGTGCAGTCAAGCTAAAAGCCGCCGTTTGGCGGCTTTTTCATATCTTGAATTATTTAAACAGTTTTGGTATACTTGAAGTCGGATTTTTAAAATTGGGCGGCTAGCTCAGATGGTTAGAGCGTCACATTGACATTGTGAAGGTCACAGGTTCGATTCCTGTGTCGCCCACCAAAACTTGATTTTTAATCAAAAATCTGGTATTCTGGTTTCATAAAAAATGGGCGTGTAGCTCAGATGGTTAGAGCGTTACACTGATAATGTAAAGGTCATAGGTTCGATTCCTATCACGCCCACACAGCCAAACTTCCCGTAGTTGTCAATTTGCCAAAAGCCAAATAATCCTTTATAATACTTCTAAATAATATTAAACATTATCTATTATTATGGCCGATAAAAACGGGTCATCCTTTAAGAAAAAAGCCGGAATTTATTTGCAAAAAGCCGGTCTATTTTTGCTGGAGCTTGTTAAAGTGGTGGTTTTAGCCGGAGTTACCATCGCCCTGGTCAGATATTTTTTGTTTAAACCGTTTTATGTCAAGGGCGCTTCAATGGAGCCGAATTTTGAAGATAAAGAATATCTCATCATAGATGAATTGACTTACAGAATAAGAACGCCTGCCAGAGGCGATGTGATTGTGTTTAAGTATCCGGAGAATCAGCAAGAATATTTTTTAAAGAGAGTGATCGGTTTGCCGGGCGAACGTGTCAAGGTGTTTAACGGGGAAGTGACAATCTATAACAAAGAACACCCGGAAGGCGTAGTGCTTGAAGAGCCATATTTACCCAAAGATTTGCAAACCGAAGGCGATCAAACCGTAACTTTGGGATCCAATCAATATTTTGTTCTAGGCGATAACCGTCCTAACAGTTATGATTCGCGCCGTTTCGGAGTAGTTGATAAAAGTTTGATTGTCGGTCGGGTAATTCTTCGGGGGTGGCCGTTTAATCGGGCGGAAATTTTTAACACCCCGAAACTTAATGTGTAATGCAATTAAAAAAATATATGCCAAAGAAAAAACAGCTGAAAGCGGTAGCCAAAAAGAAGATTTCCAGAAAACCGGAAAAAGAAAAAGCGGAGACATCAGAAAAGGGCAAGAAGGTATTTAACCTCTTGCGCGGAATGCATGATATTTTACCGAGAGAAGAAAAATATCTGAAACTTTTTTACCACACTGCCGAAAATTTGGCCGAGGCCTTTCAATTTGGCAGAATAGACACGCCGGCGCTTGAAGAGTCAGGTTTGTTTATCAGATCAATCGGCCGGGGTACGGATGTGGTGGATAAGGAAATGTATGTTTTTGAAGACCGCGATGGCAACAAGGTTTGTTTGCGGCCGGAAGCAACTGCTTCAATTGTGCGCGCCTATATAATGCACGGCATGTGGAATATGCCCCAACCGGTTAAACTATGGTATTGGGGACCGATGTTTAGGTATGATCGCCCGCAAGCCGGGAGATTCCGCGAATTTAGACAGCTTGGGTATGAAACACTTGGCGATGGCGATCCGGTAGTTGACGCCGAACTCATCCTAATGGCCTATAATTTTTACAGTGACGTCGGTTTGCCGGTTGAAATACATATTAACAGCATCGGCACGCCCGAAGAAAGACAGAGATATAAGACCGCGCTGGTTGATTATTATAAAAGCAAACGCAGTTATCTGTGCGATGACTGCAAACAGCGCTTGCATAAAAATCCTTTGCGTCTTTTGGATTGTAAACAAGAAAAATGCCAGCCCATAAAAGAGGAGGCGCCGCAAATCATTGATTGGCTGGGAGAGGACTCAAAAAGCCATTTCATGAAAGTTTTGGAATATTTGGATGAGTTGTCCATTCCTTATACTTTGCGCCATACGCTGGTGCGCGGATTGGATTATTATACCCGCACCGTCTTTGAAGTTTATCCGACTATAACCGGAGAGGGAGGCGCCCAAAGCGCCTTAGGCGGAGGCGGAAGATACGACTTATTGGTGGAAGAACTTGGTGGCAAGCCAACGCCGGCAGCCGGCCTGGCTCTTGGTTTGGAAAGGAGTGTCACCGCTTTAAAACAGTATCTGGAACAGACGCAATCCAAGTTGCCTTTGCCAAAATTTGACGCTTATTTAGCTCAACTAGGCGATCAAGCCAGAAGGCGGGCGCTTAAAATTATCAATGAAATGCGCAAATCCGGCTTAAAAGTTGATTATAACTTTTCCAAGAATTCTTTAAAGAGCCAGTTGGAATCAGCCAACAGCATCCAAGTGCCTTATGCTTTAATTTTGGGTCAAAAAGAGGTTCAGGATGACACCATTATTGTCCGTGATATGGAATCCGGCGTGCAGGAAATTGTTGACCAAAAGAAGGTAGAAAACGTGCTTAAGAAAAAATTGTCCAGGTTTGACGTTTCGTAAAAAAACGTGTATACTTAAGGCAAAGATAAATTATTCATCAATTAAGAAAGTGAGGTGAATTTGTGCCAGAGGTAAAAAGAAGGAAGAATGAGTCCTTTGAGGCGTTTCTGCGCAGAGTAAAGAAGAGATGGCAGCAATCCGGTAAAATATTGCAAGTAAAGAAGATTCAGTTTTATGAACGTCCGAAGAATAAAAACATGCGCAAGAAAAGCGCCTTGCATCGTCTTGCTGTTGCCCAAAAAATGGAATATTTAAAGAAAATCGGCAGATTGCCGGAAGAGCCAAAGAAATTTGGCAGATAAAGGGTTTGATAATCCCTAAATTATCCATTGCCCATGCTTCAATGGATCCGAAAAAATTATTTTACAGTTCTAAAAACCGCCATGGCCCTAGGGGTGATTTTGTTGGCGGTTTTTTTGTTCGCGAGGGCTAATTTAGCACAGGCGCAAAGCACTTCCAGCGCTAATGGTTCTTTGCAGGAGGGAGTGCAGGTTATTAGCCAACCTTTGGGACTACCAACCACAGACATTAGGGTAATTATCGTAAATATAATAAAAACCGCCCTGGGGCTCTTGGGCATTATTTTATTGGTTATAAGTTTATACGGCGGATATTTATGGATGACGGCCGGCGGCAATGAAGAACAAATTGCCCAGGCAAAAAAGGTCTTGGTTAATGCCGTAATCGGTTTGGCCATTATTTTAAGCGCCTACGCCATAGTGGCGTTTGTAGCCCAGATGCTCGGCATCGGCCAAGGCGGCGGCGGGCAGGGCACGGGAATAAATTTAGGAGCGCCCGGGACGCAAAACTTTTCCGGCAGCGGGGCTTTGGGTGGTATTATCAAAGATCACTACCCGGCAAGAAATCAAACCGCCGTGCCCAGAAATACTAAAATCGTCGTCACTTTCCGCAAGCCGGTTTTGGCCAGCAGTTTTATAACAGATACCAATGGCGACGGTGTTTATGGAAACTGCCGGGATCCGTTTACCAGTTGGGCTGATTGCGACCATGCTAAATTGGACAACGACCATATAATGATAAAACAGGCAGGCACTAGCACGCCAATTTCCGCCGCGGTTGTAACTGCTGTTTCCACCACCATTAACGGTATTTCCGGTGTTTATACGATTGTCATCAAACCAATCACCGATCCAAATGCGTCTTCAGGCGGTTATCTTGGCAGTGATACAAATCAAATTAGTTATATCGTGCATCTGGGGTCGGGCATGCAGCTTGATGATCAACTCAATAATAATCCGTCGGCTTTCAGTGCGAGTTCAATCGGGAATAATTATTATGAATGGCAATTTACCTGCAGTACTGAATTGGATCTGACGCCGCCGCACGTGGTGGATGTGTTTCCGGCGCAGGGTGTGACTGAAGCCAGAAACAGCGTGGTGCAAATTGATTTTAGCAAGCCGATTGACCCCACCGGCATTGAGGGAAAATTTAATAACGGCACAGCCACTGACCCGGCATATTTCTTAGACGGCCAAAATATTTTCTTAAAAGCGGATAATAGCACGGTGCCGCCGGGCAGTTTTCATTTAGTCAACGGCTACCGCACGCTGGAATTTACGCCCAGTCAAGTTTGCGGCACCAATACCTGCGGCGGTAAAATTTATTGTTTGCCGGTTTGTGATAAAGCCGGGGCCAATTGTTCCCAGGACAATTATCAGTTTTTACTAAAAGCCGCGCGGGCCATTAGCAGCAGCACCTTTGAAGCTATACCACTTTCCGGAGTAATGGATTTATCCGGTAATGTTTTGGATGGCAATAATAACAGCAAGGTTGAATTCGCTCCGACCGCGATCCCGGTTTTTGACCACCAGCTAAAACCGGATAATTATTTTTGGGATTTTAATATCAATAATCAAATTGACGCAACTTCGCCATATCTGCGAAACGCAGTGCCCGGGTTGGATGCGGATAGCGTAAAAAGCGATCAGGAATGGAGTGTTACCTTTAACAAACGAATGCGGCTTGAGCCGTTATATGACGTGGTCATAGACGAAAAACCGACTCCGGCCGAGAGGCGCGACAATATTCCTCTTTGCAAGGTGCCGATAACCAAGTTTAATGCTGATAATTCAACCTATACCAATTTCAGCCACTGTCCGTTTTTGACCGGCGCCATGCAATATTATTTCCCGATAGTCACTTCCACAATTGAAGATGTTCATTTTAATTGTTTTTATCCCGGCAAAGGTCCGGGAGGCGGATCCGGCAGTGCCAATGTTCCGGATGCGGCGGTCAAGGCCGATCCGGTTACAAAACTTTCTCCCACTTGCGCCGGAAACGGTGATAATTGTTGTGATGTAATCACCGCGACCAACAAAAGCACCTGTTGCAACGGTTCCACGCAATATAGCAACACTCAAGCTTGCCGGGAAAATTTAGAAAATAGCAGTATTATAATTCCAACCCCTTAGCATGCCAGCCAAGTTTAAAAAAATATTTATAATTTTATCGGCAGTTGCGGTTATCGCCGGGGGTTTGTTTTGGTTTGCTCAAATTTCAAATGCCCAGCAAGGTCCTGATTTGGGACTGGCGCAGGTGAGTTCTACTATCGGTTTACCTACAACCGATATCAGAGTGATAGTGGCCAATATTATCAGAACGGCTCTGGGACTTTTGGGAATTGTGGCTTTGGTTTTAGTTCTTTATGGCGGTTATACCTGGATGACAGCCGGCGGCAACGAAGAAAAAATTGCTCAAGCCAAAAAGATTTTGGTTAATGCCGTTATCGGGCTGGCGATTATTTTATCTGCCTACGCGATTACCAGTTTTATAATCAGTTCACTGCTTGGTGCCACCACCGGAACTCCCGCGCATTGTTTTGATGGCATTCAAAATGAGGGTGAAACGGCGGTTGATTGTGGCGGCGGCGGTTGCGGGCCTTGCACGGCTCCGAATAATCCGTATTTTACTTCCGGCGCTTTCTATATTACCGCTTTGCCTGCCGGCGGACAGGTTTGTATCAGGAATGTTAATCCGGCCATTACCTTTAATATGGATGTGGACGCCGCATCATTGGCCGGAAGTGTAGTGCTGTTGGATAACAATAACAATGAACAGGCCGGAGTGTGGAGCGTGGTTGATGGTAACACGGCCAAATTTACACCGGTCGGGGCCTGCGGCGCGCCCGATAACGGCAATGATTGTTTGCTCGCTTCCACTAACTACACTTTGCATTTTAAAAATGGCGGTGCCATCAAATCCGCTGACGGGCGGGCTATAAATTGCCTGGCCGGAGCCAAATGCACTGATGTACAATTTACAACCGGCGACGGCATTGACCGCACGCCGCCGACAGTGAAAATAGAAAATATTGCCGACGATAAACTGGTAACCGGCCAGGTGGTGCCGGTTAAAATCAGTTATACGGACGATAATGGCGTACAAAAAATTGATTTGAAAGCGGATAATAACTATGTTGGCAGCGGCACAGTTTCCGGCTGTCAAAAAACCGGCAGTGTCACCATAAATTGGCCGACAGCCGGGTTATCAGATGGCGCGCACGGTCTTGATGCTAAGGGTTATGACTGGTCAATGCAAAGTGCTGTTGATCATTATGCCGCGATTTTAAAGCCGCCCCATTGTTTGAATAATATTTTAGACGGAAACGAAGATCAGGCCGGACCACTGGGCTGTTGCGCGCCGGAAAAAAATTGCGGTTGCGGCGGTTGCGGGGGTTCAAGTTGTACTCAAGATACTGATTGTGCCAGTGGTTATTGCAAAATACCACCAGGTCAAACTACGGGTGTTTGTGTTGACCGCATGCGGATTACCGGCGTATCGCCGGGATCCGGAGCGGTTGGCACTTATGTTTCCATTTCCGGAGAATATTTTGGCACTGCCAGGGGTCAGGTATATTTTACCGGTGCGAGCGGTTGGCTTGTAGCGCCTCTGGCCGATTGTGGGGCCGGTGCCTGGAAACCGTGGCAGGTTATTGCTACTGTTCCGCAAGGCGCCATAACCGGACCGATAAGATTGATTACCGCTGATCAGCAGTTTGTGGATGTTACTAATGATAATGTCGTTGGGCCGCTTATTCCTGATTTTGTGGTAAATAATTTGGTGCGTCCGGGAATTTGTTCTCTGGATAAAACCAATGGTTTGCCCAGCGACAGCATTACCATTTCCGGTAAAAATTTCGGCGCCGTGCAACTGGCGAACAGCGCCGTTTCCTTCGGACAACTGCAGGCCTTTATTAATGTCTGGGGAGATACCACTATTAAAACAAAAGTGCCAATGCTTTCTGCCGGTCCGGCGGCCGTCAAGGTTACTAAAGAAAACATAGACAGTAACAGTGTCGCCTTTTTTGTTGGCGAGGGAATAAACAGTACCACGCCGACTATTACTAGTATCAGTCCTGATCACGGCGCAAAGGGTGAATATCTGACCATAACCGGAAATAATTTTGGCGCAGAGCAGGGGAGGGTGTGGTTTAAAGTTAACAATAACGGCCAGCCGGCCAATGACCAAGACGCGATCAATGGTTCGTTTGATTTTCCGGCCGGTTGTAAAGATAATATCTGGAGCGACAGCAAAATTATTGTTAAATTTCCAGAGAGCGCCGGTCAGACCGGCCAAACATATTTTGTACAAGTGAGGCCGTCTGAAATTGATAAGGGCTGGAGCCCGATCGGTCCAACCTTTAAACTGGAAACAGGCAATCCGGCGCCGGGCATTTGCGGAATTTCGCCGGCTTCCGGTCCGGTACCTTTTGGCACCGGCGCAGATCCGATGAAAATTTATGGAGAATATTTTGGCGGAAGTCCGGATGTGTATTTTTGGAATACCAACGCGGATGCGTCTACTATAACTGGTCGCATAAAGGCAGCTAACCCAAATATTTCCGGTTCTGACTTGAATGTTTTTCCTCCCAACAACACTCAAACCGGTCCGGTGGTAGTTTTTAGAAGTTCTGACAGTAAGATGAGCAACTCGGCGCTATTTACAGTTTCAAATTGTGTGCAAAATGGAAACAGTTGTTCGCAAGCGGGTTACCATTGCTGCGCGGCCGGGCCCGAAGCGGGGATGTGCAAAACCGATTTATGTATTGATGAAAAGATATCCGCCGGTTATATCTGGCGGTTTGCCACTCAACCTATACCTAAGGTGCCTCATTTAGTTGAAAGATGCGATAGCCAGTCGGATGCCGGTAAAAATGTTCCTTCGCCTTCGCCCAGCGTCCAATGGGACACTAATGATAGTGGTGACCATCATAATGTCTGCCGCACCGCCTCCATTGTCTTGGATTTTAGCGTTGATAATATCAATCCGATTCCCAGAGGAGACATTCTGGTGAGTGAATGCGAGTCAAGCACGGTGAATGTGGCGAGCAGAACCTGCACCCAGCTAACGCCCCGCCCCAGCTTTTTGGGAAGCGGTGACTATGTTGTTGAACATAGTACGCAATCAACCAATGATCTGGAATTGGACTTGAGTCAGGATTATAACAATAACACCGGTAAATGGAAAGATAATACCTGGTATCAGGTGATTTTAAGCGCGGATATTTCTGCCGGTGCCGGCACTGCTCTGATGCATCTGGCCAAAGACGCGCCTTGTGATAGTGCGGGTATTACCAATACCGCTTATTGTTTCTTGTTTAAAACTGATGCTAAGGATTGCAAAATTAAAGCGGTAGCCATAACGCCTTACTCTTACTGGGCATCGGTCTTGGAAGCGCCGATTAAATACCGGTCCAGTCCTTCTGATGAGGGTGTGGATCTTGTTTATAGCGGCCATATTTTAAGCGATCAGCATTGTATTTGGATGAACCCGGGCGGATTGAATTGGGATTGGAACGTGGCCAACCCTGATCCAAACCAGAAAAAATATGCTGACGTTTTTGCTTTAAAAGAAGATACGGTCGTACACAAAACCGATGCTTTAATTTCGGCTTTGGCCAATACCGTGGGAGTGGGGTTGGCAAATAATTCCGTGGATGTTGAGGCCACGGTTTCAACCGGCACTGTCAGCCATACCGGTTCAAGCCCACTCAAAATAGATTTAAATACTCCGGAAGTGGTTGACTATTGGCCAAAATGCAATGAGGCCTGCGCTAATGCCGAGGTTGGCGCCAAATTTAATACCACCATGTCTGATTTAAATTTAGACAGCGGCGCCGTGCATTTGTATAAATGTTTGGATGAAAATTGCGCGCAGACCCAGCCGGTGGTCTTGCCGTCGGTTAGTTTTGAAAAAAATTCAAATCCGCCCTATACGCTTTTAGAAATAAATAATTACGGTTTGAACCATGTTGATCTTGAACCGAATACGATTTATGAAGTGGTTTTGTCAGCCAGCAGTTCTAATCCGAATTCACCGGATCAGCTGTGGTCGGCTTCCAGTTTGTTAACCGATAGAGATGCAGACGGCAACGTCATTGTTATTGGCCGTTCCGGCACCAGCAAACCATATAATAAACAATTTATTTGGAAATTCACAACCAAACAAACTTCGTGTGCCGTTGATCGTACCGAAGTTTTGCCCAGTGTCTTTACTGCCAGACAAAATAATGACCGGGCTGTGTTTAATGTTCAGCCATATTCAGCGCCTGATGCCTGCAGTGTCAAAGGCCAAAAATTGAATCCCTGGTCAGAGAATTGGGTTTGGAGTTCGTCTGATGTAAACGCGGCCACAGTGGCAACATTTAGCACTCAAGGGTATAGCCCGTATTGCACATCAGATTGCATCCGCAGAGGGAGCACACTTCCGGCGGGTAGCGATACGGTTCCGCTTTGCGGAAGCGGCGGCAACCCGCAAGCCGGCCAGGATTGCGTTTTTCCTGATAAAAATAATAATTGCAGTTTGAATTGCTTGTTTATAAACAAAACCAACACCGGCTCCGCCCAGTCGGCCGGCGCCACCAGCGTCAGTTCATCGGTTTGCGGAAACGGATTCTTGGGAACAGGGGAGGATTGCGACATCGGCATACCGGCCAACCCGCTTAGTCCGACTTCATCAATGTATTGTTCAAATAAATGCTTGCATTTGGGCGCCCCGCTTGCATCCAGCTGGTGCAATACTCATTTTACGGATTATGCCGGTTTGGGTTTTACAAAAACAGAATTTGAAGCTGCCTGCGCCAAGGCAATTAGCGTCTGCGGTGATAAGGTCTTAAGTCCGGACGAAGATCCGGGCTGTGACGGGTCAGGTGGTTGGGATCAAAATTTATGTAATCGTATTTGTTTGTTAAAATCAAACAACGCTCCGACTGACAATGCGCCGGCTAATAGTTGTTCCAACGGAGGTTGTAATTTGGATAATAAACATGCTGGTTCTTCGCTCCTATATTCCACGCCTTCAGTTTGCGGAGATAAGGCGGTGGGTATTGGTGAAGACGTTTCCTGTGAAAATAATAATTTTATAACCACCGATCACGTCGGTAAGACAGATCCGTGGGCCTTGGTTTTGGGCAAAGGGCTTTCAACCAATGTTGGCGGCACACCGCCGGCGCAAAGCTCCACCATTTCCGCAACGGCCAATGTTAGCGGCAAAAATATTGCGGGGCAGGGCCAATTTGTGATTCCCTGCGGATACAAGACGGATGCTGAATGTAAGAATGCTTTGGGGGATGACTATGGGCTCGGCGCCAATTCCTGCTGTTATAAAAAACCGGTCTTAACTAAAGTGTACCCCGGTACAACTTCCACTCCAATCGCGCAAAATGTTTGTCCGAACACAGTGATTGAAGCGCAGTTCAGCAATTCAATTGATGCTAAAAGTTTACCCGGGAATTTATTAATTGCCCGCGGTATCGGCGAAAATTTTTCCACGAATTTGAATATAGACAGCACGGTTGGGTTGAGCGGTTCAAGTCACGTTTTTGTCTCCGGCAATTATGCTTATGTGGCCAACAGTTTAAACGGCCTGAATGTAATCAACATTTCCGATTCCAAACATCCATTGCCAATTTGGACACCGCTTAATACTGCCAATTATGCCGATGTTTATGTAATAGGGAAGTATGCTTATATTGTTGATCAGGGCGCGAATTCTTTAAAAATATTTGATATATCCAGTTCCACGAATCCAACGGTAGTGGGTTCTGTTGATTTGGTAAACATAACCAATCCCAACCGGATTGTCGTTTCCGGAAAGTTTGCTTATGTGATTAGCGCTAATGGTGGAAACATAATCAATGTCGCCAATCCAGCCGGTCCTACTTTTTCAACCAAGTTATCAATCTCACCAAGACAAATCCAGCCGGCCGGAAACAATATTGCTTTGTTGGATAATAATAATTTTACGATAATGGATTTTTCCGACCCCGCCAATCCCAGGACAATCGGTTCAGTCCAAGTCAATGATGCTCAAGATTTTAAAGTTTCCGGAAATTATGCCTTTTTAGCCGGCACCGGCGGTCTGCAAATTTTGGATATTTCCAATCCGGCCAATCCGCACAGTGTGGCCGCTCTCACCGCAGGGTCCCTTAGTAGTATTAATGTTTATAATAGTTTGGTTTTTGCGACTGATGCTTCCGGAGCAATACACATCATAGATGTTTCCGATCCCGCCATTCCCAAGAATCTTGAGGTGTATACCGGATTGGTACACGCGGGTTATGTGTCGCAAAACATTGCGGTTAGCGGCAATTATGCCTATGCGGTCCATAGTAGCGGTTTGACCATAGTTGATGTTTCAAAATATACAAATAATTGCCCGGCCAATTCTGATGTCACGAATTTAATTGTTTTGAATAGTCCGAACGCCAATTTACCGTGGTATGAAAAGATTTGGACAAATATTGTGCAATTTGTAAAATCATTATTCGGATTTACAGCCACGGCCCAAAGCAATACCCCGACTAAATGGTGCGCCGGCCTTGATTTGGGCACGCCCGCCATGTTATCAAGCAGTACCATAATGGTGAAACTACAAGCGCCTTTGGCTTTAGACACCAGTTATGCCATCATTTTAAAGCATGGTCTCAAAGACACAAATGGCGTCAGTATTGATACCAGCACTAATTGGAGATTTGTAACCGCGCCTAAGATTTGTCAGGTCAGTGGTGTTAGTGTGACTCCAAATGCAGTGGCTTTTGGCAGTGTGGGGCAGACCAGCACCCTAGAGGCCAAGGCCCTGGCGGCGAGTGGCGGTGAAATACAAATTATACCCGGATATTATGCCTGGGAATATGTTTGGGGTCCCAGCAGTAATGCCTTTGTTACTTTGACAAACACCACCTCATCGCTCAATATGATTACTGCCCAAAATCGGAATGGTGAACTTGATGTTTGGGCTTCCGCTAATATAACTGACAATAAATACACCAGCCAGACCGGCCCGGCGGCAACCGGCAAGTCGCACGTGATTGTTTTCCTGTGTGAAAATCCCTGGCCGCCGAAGAATTTATATTATAATAATCAGGGGCCGTTTATGATTTTCCCTTATGAAGATAAATTGGGGAATAATGATAATTATAATTTAACGGCCGATAGTTTTGATAATACGGCTCTGCCGGCATCTCCGTTTGGCGGATACTTCAATTTTAGAACTTATTATTGCGCGGATAACGGCGCGCCCGGAACGGCCGATGATTTGCCTTATATGCGCGCGGCCGTACAGGTTTCACCGACGATTGTGAGCGACGCCACTGCTTTTAAACGTTTCATATTTACCAGCGCCAAAAACAATGACGCCATTGGTATTCAGGTCTTTCCCAATACCCAGCACTTAACGGTTGAACAGTGGTTCCAATATGGCAAGACCTATGGCGGTCAGGGATTTGTCACCGGCGGAAATATGCAGCCAACCACCATAGACGGTTATGACGCGCTTTCCGACGGCAATAATATTTACGTTGACGCGCTCAATTACGCTACGACATCGCCGGTTTCGGGGAATTTATATACCAATGTATATCTCTTTAGTATAAACGCCGATGCCCGGCCCGAAACCAGGAAGGTCTTTGAACAAATGATTAACAATTGGCATTTTAATATTAATCTAACTAATTACAGACGCTGTGGCGTGGATGTGGAGAGTCCCGGCGACACTTCTTGTCAGACCGACCTTGATTGTTCAGGTGGACAGATTTGTTCCGCGCAAATTGATAAATTAAAACGCAATTATCAAAGATTGCGGGATTTAAATGAAATTCAAAAAGCATTAGGGCAATAATTGTATGCGTAAAAAAGCAAGTTTGATTATAATGTTTCTGTTCATGGTGCCGCTTATAAAAGAAGGATCATTTTTAAGCGGACAGAGTTTGAGCGTTTGGCCGTCCTGGTCTGTTTTAGGCAACGCGGTTGGCGTAGCTTTACCGGTTGATCCGATTAATAAACTGGCGCCGGCCGGCACCTGCGCTTCTTCAACCAATCATTTCTGCGTAAAGAACACTGATTGCCCGGCTATGATCGGCACAACCACGCCGGAGAGTTGTATTTTGCACGATCCGGCCACTGGCTGGAGCACTGTTAATCGTCGGTTTAGCTTCGCTTGCTCCACTTCTTCTTATGCTTACAGATATATTGACATCTCCACCACCACCTACAAAATTTTAGCGCATTTTGAAGATCCTTTTGGTAACAGCAACGCGATTGCCAATTGGAATGATAATTTTGTATATAAATTTGTCAGCACCACTGAATCGCCAAATCATAGTTATATTGTAATAAGCCAGCAGTATGGCATATGCAATAATGATCAGGAGATATCAACCCTTCAGCAGGGTTCTTGCGGTGACAAGGTCTTGAATCCGAACGAGCAGTGCGACCCGCCGGGAAGCATGAGATATAGCGCTTGTTCGCCGGACGCGATTCATCCTAACCAAATCAGAGTTGATAAATGCGGCACGGACTGTAAGTGGTCAGTTGCGCCAACCTATATATTATGTTCGGCTTTAAGCAAATGCGGCAATGGCATTATAGAATCAGGAGAACAATGTGATGATGGCCGGTTAAACGGAACCTATAATCATTGCAATACAAGTTGTACGGGAAAAGTTGCCCCTTATAGTTCACATAACCCAAACGGATCCCCGGGTTATTGCGGTGATGGCGTTTCGCCAAACTATATAGTAAATCCAAAATATGAGGTCTGTGATAAGGGCGGAGTTGATTTTTGGGCGTTGCAAAGAGCGAATTCCTGCAGTTGGAACTGCCAAGGGTATGGGCCTTATTGCGGCGATGGTGTTAAAAACGGTTCGGAAGAATGCGACGGTAACCAGCCATGTACGGCAAGCGGAAAAAATGGAACGATAGTGTGCGATAACACCTGTCATATAGTTTATCCGACCCAACAACCGGCCGTGGCAAATGATTTTGCCTTGTGGACTTTTGATAACACAGACATGAATGGATCCACAATTATAGATAAAAGCGGAAACGGTCAGGATGCGATGGCTTATGGCACCTATTCAATTGTAAACGGCCATTCCGGACAGGCCATACAATTTGATGGACAAACAGCATTTGTTTCCAGCACCGTTATGAATTTTTATAAATATTTTTCAGCTGATTTTTGGATGAAGATCAACCAAACGGATAATAATTGGCGAATGATTATGGCTGAAAATAATTGGAACGCGGGTCTGGGTTGGATGATGTATACAAGTCAGGGTTCTGCTAGCGGCAAAGCCAATTTTACCTATATGCGGTCTGGATATTCCGGAGTTGCCGTTGCTGATGCGTTTGATGTTGGTGTTTGGCAGCATGTTAAGGTTGTAAACAACAATGGCTCCGCAAAGGTGTATGTTAATGATATTTTAAAAGGCAGCGGTGCGGTTAGTATAAGCAATGCCGGTAATAACCTGCTTGTGGGAGCCGGCCATAATAATGATGGAACCGGTGCTTCAGGTTATTTTAATGGAATAATAGACGAAGTTCATATAGCTAATAGTTCCACTACGCCACTGCTCCAATCATGCACTGTCGCGGTCAGTCAAGAGCCCACCAGTACTCCCGGGGCCTGTGGTGATGGACACGTAGATGCCAGTGAGGCCTGTGACAAGGGAGCGAATAATGGTAAGCCCTGTACGCCCGGATACGATAAGGCCTGTTCTTACTGTTCGGCCGATTGCCAGAATGTGATTGATGTCCAGCCCACTGCTTATTGCGGCAATGGCCTGATAGAAGGAACAGAAGTTTGCGACACTGATCCTGGTAATGGAGATATTTATGTTTCCAGCACGGTATTTTGTACGCCGACAAATGAAGGCGGTCATGGCGGCGGTTTGACCTGCAATTATCCTGATATTCTTAAATATACCTTTCAAAATCCGGTAACCGGACACGGTGGGCTCAAAGTTGTGAAGGATTGTGAAAGCGAAACTGCAAATGCGAACACCGTTAAAAAAGGTATTAAGGCCTGTGTTAATAATTGTAAAGCGGTGAAATTGACGACTGGAGAGGATCAATGCATAGCCTGCGGTTTAGATCCGGTAAATGGCGTTGAAGTGGGTGGTTATGTGCTTAATGCGATTGATCCACTTTCAGGAAATCCGCTGATGGGAGTCGGTGGGCATACTGGTAGCCAGACCAAACTGGAGCTTTATTTGGGAACAAAGAAAGATTTTTCCTTCTCTCCCATTACTGCTACTAAAGTTACCGGCTATTGCGCGGCCAATACGTTCTATAAAAATTATTCATTTTCAAGTTCCGTTCATCCTGACGCTTGTAATAACACCAGAGGGCTGTTAAATCCAAATCCGATTTGTTCCACCGGAAAAACCAGTTATAAGCTGATTGTTAATGATGGTACTACTCATGTTTTTCCATTTTCAGTTATATCTGATCCGCTTGAAAAACAACCTTGGAGAAATGACTTACTGTTATCGCCGATGATACCACAACCCAGTCATATCAGGGTGGTGGTCAGCTGGGTCGGCGACGGAGAATTTTATAGCGGATTTTTAGACCCAGCCCAAACCAGCGATCCGATTATTGAGGGGTCTAAGTTTGTGACCGGCGATTATGTTGACCAGACTGTGGTTTACAATTATTCCACAGGTAAGGATTATTATACCCAAACTGATTCGGATCATAAAAAATTAGGTATTTGGTATCATGGCTTTGGCGATACTCCTAATTTGTTAAAAGAGGAGTCGTTTACAGTTGATACTGCAAATATGGATTCCGGTAATTATGTTTTTTATGTCAGATCCGGAGGTCCGATTAAGCCATATCAGGTTTCGGCAAATTTGAAAGTGGAGGTTTATTTGCCGGAAGGTGATACTAATTATCGCCATTTCGGTTTGCCGGCGGCAACTTATTATTTAAGCGGCGCCTTGCCGTCTGATAGTCCGGCCGCGAGTTATTGGCAGGTCTTTAATATCGTTGATTCAAACGGCACCGTGACCTTAGCGGATAATATCCTGGACGTTAATTCAATTGTTTCTGCCCCAAGATACTTTATTTATTCAACTTCTTGTATTGGCCGGGCCGGAAGATTATGCCGGGCATCGGCCGGACCTTGCGACACTGCCGAATATTGTGTGGCCGGAAATGATGTTTGTCCGGAAGATTCTTTTAGATCGGCCACGGCTTATTGTTATGACAATCTGGCTAGCAAACCGTGTTACAGCGGGGCCACCTGCAGTGGTTATTCTGCAGATTGTCCGCAAAGCACATATAAAGCGGCTGGTTTAACATGCACGGGCTTTGTGGTTGACAGTGAATGTGAGAATCCAGCAACCTGCAATGGAACCTCTTATGAATGTACCGGTAGTTTAACCTTAAAACCAGACGGCACCTCATGCGGAAATGTGTGTAATAACAATGTTTGTCAGGGCGGATCCTGCAGAGCTGGCACCCCGACCAACTGTGCCAGCAGTAACCCCTGTAAAAATCCGGTTTGTGATCCTCTGATTGGTTGTACCTATAAACCAATAGGATCTCCTTGCAGTACTACTTCAGGTTCCGGTACTTGTCAGTTTCATTTGGGAGGTGGAGATCAGATTACATGTAAATATACCATCATCTACTAATATGAAAAAAATAATTATAATTATATTGGTTGTTTTGCTGGCGGGAGTTGGTATATTTGTATATTTGCGGATAAAAAGTAATAAAACCAGCCAGACCAATCCGCAGGATATTAAAAGAGCGGAATTTTTACAAAAACAAACCCAGTTTAACAATTCAATCCAGACCATCGTTCAAACCGATAGTGATGCCGACGGCTTGTCAAATACGGATGAGGCCAAATACAAGACGGACCCAAACAACGCGGACACAGACGGGGACGGTCTGACTGATAAAATTGAAATTTCGGTTTATCATACTGATCCGCTTAAAGCCGATACCGACGGAGATGGTTTTCCGGATGGTAAAGAAGTCAGATACCGCACCAATCCGCTTGATGTTAAAAGTCATCCAACTAAATAATTTAAATATACCTTTATGTTTGAAGACCAAAACCCACAAGCCAACCCGCCAAAAAATCTGCCGACCGAGCCGGTGGATATGTTTGCCGGTGTGGAAAAAAACACCGAGCCCGCGATTCCCGATGCCTTGTCGGCCGGGTTGCTTAAGAAAAAAGATTCAAGAATCCAAACTCCTCCGGATCTAAACACCTTAACGGCCCAAACCCAGACCTATAAGATCAGCGAACCGATCTTTGGCAAGGTTGCTTACGCTTTAATCATCGCGGCCATTGTGGTTGGTTTGGCCGGTGGGGGCTGGTTTGTTTATGCCAAATATTTTAGGGCGACAAACACTATTATTCAAACTCAGGTTCAAACCCAGACACCTTTACCAGAACCTCCACAAACTACAGAACCGACACCCTCCGCTCAAGTCAATGAAACTGCGGCTACCCCCAGCGTCACTGCCACCAGTAATATTTCCAATGATGTTCAAAATGATAATATACTTTTTGGAAATACAGTAGATAGCGATAAAGACGGATTAAGCGACGCGCGCGAAACACAAATCGGCACTGATCCGCAAAATCCCGATACTGACAGCGACGGGCTGTCAGACGGCGATGAGGTTTTGATTTGGCATACTGATCCGCTCAAAGCCGACACCGACGGCGATAGTTTTCCGGATGGCCAGGAGGTGCGGAGCGGTTATGATCCGCTCGGACCGGGAAAATTATTTAGTGTTCCAACCCCGACAACCTCACCGGTGTCAACAAGCTCAAAGTAAACGTTAATATATGTTTGCACAAAAAAAACAGGCGCCCGCCGAAACTGAAGAACAATTAGTACGGGTTCAAACCATCCCGAATGATTTTTATGGGGGAGTGAACCCGGTGGTTAAGTTTAAAAGAGTTGAAAAAGAGGTGGTGCTCCAACCAAAATTGTCTCCGACTGAAAAGGGCTTACTTGATAAAGCCACCGCGGTCGGCGGTTCCGAGGCCTTGCATCCGGTTAATTTGGTTTCTAACCGGAAGTACTTGCTGATCGGCGGAGCAGCGCTGTTTGTTTTGTTTATTGCCGGCGCCAGCTGGTATTATATTCGGCAAGCATATCCGAATAAACCGGTTACACCCGCACCCGTGCCCATAACAAATAATCCGGTGGAAACCGTTCCGGTGGTTGCGGAAACTTCAACCGAAACGAGCGTTGTTACCCCTGAACCCACCTCCACCGTTCCACAATTTTCAGCCGAAGCGCCGATTGAGTTTCCTTCAAAGCTTCTTGTTGAAAGCGTGGATACTGATCAAGACGGGTTAACCGATGTGGCCGAGGAGGTTTTTAGAACCGACCCAAATATACCGGATACTGATAATGACAGTTATAATGACGGCTTAGAGGTTTATAATTTATACAATCCAAACGGCATCGCGCCGGTACGGCTCATTGATTCCGGATACGTGAAGGATTTTGTCAACCCGACTTTTGGCTACGAGTTATATTATCCGGCCGATTGGGCCGCCGGTAATGTGGATGGCAGTTATAGGGACATGCTTTTTAGTACTTTGGGCGGAGAAAATATTGAGGTTAGAGTTTTTGACCATGATCCGGCCCTAAGTTTTGCTGACTGGTTCGGACAGTGGGCCCCTGACCAAAATTATGGCGATCTGACTACTTTTGGCGGTTATTTTAAAGATCAGGGCATGGCCAGAAGCGATCATCTGGTTTACTATTTTTATGATGCCAACCACGCGTATGTAATTGTCTATCACACCACCGATTCAATGACGGCTAATTATAAGTCAATCATTACAATGATAGCCAGAAGTATGAGATTACCCGCTACCGAGCCAACTCCAACCGAAGCTACTACCACTGAAGCTACTACCACCGCCCTATGATTTCTGTTTACATAAATCGGGAGATAAAAGCGTCGCCATCTGATCAGGAAATAAAAAAAATATTAAGTTTAATTGGAAAAAAGTTAAAATTCGCCGGCCAGATTGAGATAAATATTATTGGCGAAAGCGTGATTAAAAAATTAAATAAAAAATACCGCAAAAAAGATAAAGTGACGGATGTGCTGTCGTTTGCCTGGCAAGAAGATAAAATAATAAACAGTGATTTTATCGGCCAGATTTATATCTGCTATCCGCAAATACAAAGACAGGCGAAGGAATTTAAGGTGTCAGCCGGCGAAGAATTTATCAGAATTTTGACGCACGGGGTTTTGCACCTGTTGGGTTATGACCATGTGGAAGAAAATGGTGCCAAAAAAATGTTCAAAATCCAGGAAGACATAGTTAAAAAGTTTTTATGATTTCACTTAAGCGTTTTTTTAAAAGTTTTATTCATGCCCTGCGCGGACTGGCCTTTGTTTTTAATTCCGAACAAAATTTTCGCCTGCAGGTGTTGGTAGGGATACTGGTAATGATAGCCGCGTTTTATTTCCCGTTGCGCAACTTGGAAAGGATAGCGCTGATGATGCTGGTCTTACTGGTTTTGTTGGTAGAAATTTTAAATACCGCCTTTGAGTATTTCAGCGATTTATTAAAACCGCGCTTACATCATTATGTGCATATTGTAAAAGATTTGATGGCCGGAGCTGTTTTTTTGACATCACTGGTGGCGGCGATTGTGGGGGCCATTATCCTCCTGCCTCACTTCATAAATTTGTTCAAATGATGTATAATGTTTTTATATGAAACGCGGACATAATCATTTAATTAGCGGCCTTGATATCGGTTCGGACATGGTGAGAATGGCTGTGGGACAATTGGCTGAAAAAGAAAACGGAGCACCGGAACTGCAAATTTTAGGGGCCGCTGAATATGCCTCTGAAGGCGTGCACAAGGGTGTTATCAGCAGTATTGAAGATGTTGTATCTTCAATTTCCGGCTGTCTGGAAAGAGCAGAAAGAGTTGTGGGCGTGCCGGTTGACACGGCCTGGGTTGGAATTTCCGGATTGCATATTTTGCCGCAAAGCAGTAAAGGCGTGGTGGCTGTCTCAAAATCAAACAGTGAAATAGCCGGAGAAGACGTGGCCCGCGCGCTTGAGGCGGCCAGATCCATTGCCACACCGCTCAATTATGAGGTTTTGCACGTTTTGCCCTGTGCCTATACGGTTGACGGTCAGACCGGCATCAAAGACCCGATTGGCATGACCGGCGTTCGTCTTGAGGTTGATGCCCATATTATTTTAGGTGCATCTTCGCAGATCAAAAATCTAACCAAAGCCGTATATCGCGCCGGCATTGATATTGAGGATATGGTGCTTTCCATTTTGGCCACAGCCGAAGCCGTTGTCACCAAAAGACAGAAAGAATTGGGGGTGGCAGTCATAAATCTGGGCGGTTCAACCACCAGTTTGGCGGTTTTTGAAGAAGGCGAGCTGCTTCACACTGCGGTTTTGCCGGTTGGGTCAGAACATATTACCAATGATGTGGCTATTGGCCTGCGCACTTCGGTTGATATGGCCGAGAGGGTAAAACTTGAGTTTGGCGATTGTGTGCCTAATTTAACTGTCAAAAATGATGAAATTGATTTGTTTGACGTGGGGTCGTCTGATCATGAATTAATTAAAAAGAAATATTTAAGTGAAATAATTTCGGCCCGGGTTGAAGAAATTTTACAAAAAGTTGATGAGGAATTGCGGCGCATCGGGCGCAGCGGCCTGCTCCCGGCCGGAGTGGTGTTTACCGGCGGCGGCGCCAAACTTCCCGGTCTCACTGAAATGGCAAAAAAGGTTCTGCGTTTACCGGCCACTTTGGGCTATCCGATAAACATGACCAGCGTTACTGACAAAATCAATGATTTGGGTTTTGCCACTGCCATTGGTTTGGTTAAATGGGGTACTAATATGATGGGAGCCGGCGCGAGCAGGCCTGATGGTGCGCTCATGCGCAACTTAAAAGGCCTTGGTAATGCCGGCGGCAACTTCAAAAAATGGATAAAAGCACTTATCCCATGAGGGTGTTTTTGTTTGCTTGACAGCGCCAAAGTTAACCTATAAACTATATAGCGGAGAAAAGCTCCGTTATTTATTTAGAAGAGGGTGAACACAAATTGTGTTCAAGAATTTTTTTAAACTATTTATATGCCTCAAGTAAAACCGGACATTGAAACATTTGCCAAAATAAAAGTTGTTGGTGTCGGCGGCTCCGGCGGATCAGCCGTCAATAGAATGGTTGCCAGCAGAATTAGAGGGGTAGATTTTATAGTCATGAACACAGATGTTCAGGCCTTGCATCATAACAGCGCTCCGCAAAAATTACATATCGGTAAAAGTGTCACCAGAGGATTGGGAGCGGGAATGGATCCGGATATAGGCAGAAAAGCGGCCGAAGAGTCGCAAAATGAAATCAGAGAAACACTAAAAGACGCGGACATGGTTTTTATCACTTGCGGCTTGGGCGGAGGCACAGGCACCGGCGGCGCGCCGGTAGTGGCCGCGGTTGCCAAAGATGTTGGCGCGTTAACAGTGGCGGTTGTAACCAAACCGTTTGGTTTTGAAGGGCCAAAACGATCTGACATTGCCGACAGGGGTTGGGAACAGCTGGCCAAAAATGTTGATGCGATTATCACCATACCCAATGACAGGATTCTTCAGGTCATTGATAAGAAAACCACATTGCTTGATGCTTTTAGAATTGCCGATGAAATCTTAAAACAAGGCGTGCAAGGTATTGCTGAACTCATTACCATTCCTGGGCTCATTAATGTTGATTTTGCCGATGTCAAAACAATCATGAAGGATACTGGTTCGGCTTTGATGGGCATAGGCACAGGGAGCGGCGATAACAAAGCGACGGAAGCGGCCAAGTCGGCTATTTCCAGTCCGCTTTTGGAATTGTCCATTGACGGCGCCAGAGGTATACTGTTTACCATTACCGGCGGTCCGGATATGACTATGACCGAGGTTAGCGAGGCAGCCAAAATTATCACCAGCTCGGCTTCGCCGGACGCCAAGGTTATTTTTGGCGCCACTATAGATGATAGTTTAACCGGCAATATGCGTATCTGCGTGGTGGCGACCGGCTTTGATGACCGTCGGCCAAATATGCCGGCAGTTGAAGACGAATCGCAATCTTTTTTTGGCGCCGGCAAATTCACCCCCAGCAATTTTATGCGCAAGATGCAGAAGGATGAAGAAGAGGAAGAAAAGAAATTTAAACAAATTATCCAAAAGAACGCGCCGGTCGCGCCGGTTAATAATAAAAGAGCGCCCGAACCATTTTCTGCTTCTTCGGCTTCAGCGCCGAAAAGCGAAGATGAAGAATTGGAAATTCCGGCCTTTATAAGAAAGAAAATGGGAATATAAAAACTCGGCTTAGCATTGCTTGTATGCGTTGTCCGGTTTGTAATAATAATAGTTTAAGCGTGATAGACACGCGGTCATCGGAAGACCATTTATCCATCAGACGCCGCCGCGAATGCGACAAGTGTCATTTTCGTTTTTCCACCATTGAAGAAATGGAATTATTGGATATTATTGTGATAAAAAGCGACGGTCACCGGGAAAGCTATATGAGGGACAAACTGGAAAGCGGTATTAAAATGTCTTTGACCAAAAGGCCGTATACCCGTGATAGTTTCCACAGGTTAGTGAATTCCGTAGAGCGTGATATCCAAAAGATAAAAGGCAAAGAAATTTCCAGCTCTGAAATAGGGGAGATCGTGATGAAACATTTGCGCGGTTTTGATAAAGTGGCCTATATTCGGTTCGCGAGCGTGTATCGTGATTTTAAGGATGTGCGCACATTTGCCAAGGAGCTTAAAAATTTATCTAAAAAATAAATATGTTTAAACATGACAAAATTCCGGAACAAAGTTCCGAGGCGGAGAAAAAAACAGACGGAAAAGACGAAGCGAAAATTGAAGTAGCACAACCCAAAAAAGAAGAAAGTTTGGAGGATTTAGTTCGGAAGAATTTGAAGTGGTCGCAGATTATTTATGAACAGAACCGGAAGATAAATAACAAATTGCTGTGGTCGGCCGTTGTCAGCTGGCTGTATTTTATTTTAATAGTCGCTCCGCTTATTTTGGGCATTATATTTTTGCCGCCGTTAATTAAGAATGTCTGGTCGCAGTATGGCGATTTGTTGGGAGGTATAACCGGCACGACCCAAAATTCCGGCTCCAGTCAAAGCACCATAGACAGCTTTATTAAAATGTTGAATCTGGATCCGGCCAAACAGGCGCAGGTAAAGGCCCTGATTAATAAATAGTTTGCGGAAATTATAATATATGTTTAAAAAAACCAAAATTTGCTGCACCATCGGTCCGGCTTGCGCGGATGTGAAAACCTTAGCCGACATGGTCAAAGCGGGCATGAATATCGCCCGTTTGAATTTTTCTCACGGTGATTATAAAAGCCATGAGAAATTAATAAAAAATATCAGGAAGGTGGAAGAAAAAACCGGCGAGCCGGTTGCAATTATGCAGGATTTGCAGGGACCGAAAATCAGAATTGGCGCTATGCCGGAAAAGGGCGTGATGATTAAAGAAGGCGAACAAATAATATTGGACACTTCCATACAGGAATTTAAGAAGAATTTCCCCATTGATTATCCCGATTTGCATAAATATATTAAAAAAGGGGATAGGGTTTTGATTGATGACGGACATATTGAGTTAAAAGTTTTGGAAGTTAGCGGAACAAAAATAAAGGGCCAGGTGGTTGAAGGCGGTTTAATCACCTCGCATAAAGGCATTAATTTGCCTGACAGTAAATTAACCATTCCGGCTCTGGGCGATAAAGATAAGCAAGATTTAAAATTCGGAGTGGAAATGGGGGTTGATTTAATTGCTTTGTCTTTTGTGCAGACCGCCAAAGATATTTTGGATTTGCGCTTTTTGATAAAACAACACGAAGATAAATTAAAATTAAAAAATCAACCGCCGATAAAAATAATTGCCAAAATTGAAAGGCACGAGGCGGTTGATCATCTGGAAGAGATTTTAGACGTCGCCGACGGGGTGATGGTGGCGCGCGGAGATTTGGGTTTGGAGATGCCGGCCGAAGAAGTGCCGCTGGTGCAGAAAAAAATTATTGATGAAGCCAGAAAATTGGCCAAGCCGGTGATTGTGGCCACACAGATGCTTGATTCCATGCGCGAAAACCGCCGGCCAACGCGCGCCGAGGTTAGCGACGTGGCCAATGCGGTGATTGATCATGCTGACACTCTGATGCTTTCTAATGAAACCGCTACCGGCAGATATCCGGTCTTGGTGGTCCGGACAATGGCCGAAATTATTATCGCTACAGAACAATCCGTTTATGATGATATGGCTTTGCCGGCTATTCATAAAAGCGGGACGACTGTAGACACGGCCGTAAGCGAACTTTCGCGCATTTTGGCCGAAGAAGTAAAGGCAAAATTAATTTTAGCGGCTTCTTTGTCGGGTGAAACAGGGCGGCTTATAAGTCATGTCCGTCCCGGTTTGCCAATTCTGGTGGCTACCGGCACAGATCGGGTGCGCAGACAACTGAATCTTTCCTGGGGCGTCAAACCGTTTATTTTGATTCCCTGCTCCAGCATTGAAGAATTAATTGAACGTTCAATTTCCTATATTAAGAAAAATAAGCTGGCCAAAAATGGTGAGCGGATAATTGTGGTGGCCGGGGAGCCGGTGGGACAGGCCGGAAATGTGAATTTGGTTGAGGTGAGGGAGATTAAATAAGTGTCGGATACAACGGAAACTTTTTCGTTAGTTCAATCACTTGCTGTTTAATCGCAGCAAGTTTTGTTTCATCCTGCCAGTTCATAATCGCGTCATCAATCCAGCCGGCCACCATTTTCATCTCTTCTTCTTTCATTCCGCGGGTAGTCAGGGCCGGAGTACCCAAACGGATACCGGAAGGGTCCATTGGTGAGCGGGGATCATCCGGGATCATGTTTTTGTTTACCGTTATGCCGGCCTTGTCCAAGGCAATTTGTGCCTGCTTGCCCGACAAACCCTTTGGTGTGACATCCATTAAAATTAAATGGTTATCAGTTCCGCCAAAGCACAGTTTGTATCCGCGCGCATTGAATTCCGCTTCTAAAACTTTGGTATTCTTTTTAATTTGTTTTGCGTATTCTTTAAACTCCGGCTGGAGAGCTTCTTTAAACGCCACGGCCTTGGCTGCGATGTTATTTTCATGCGGACCGCCCTGAAAACCGGGAAATACTGCCTTATCAATTTCCTTGGCAAATTTTTCTTTGCACATAATCATGCCGCCGCGCGGGCCGCGCAAAGTTTTATGCGTGGTGGTTGTCACCACATCAAAAATCGGCACCGGGTTATCCATTTCACCGGCCGCGATCAGCCCGGCGATATGGGCGATGTCAGCCATGGTCATGGCGCCAACTTCATCGGCGATATCTTTTATTTTTTGATATTCAATTTCGCGCGAATAGGCCGAGTAGCCGACTAAAATTAATTTGGGTTTATGCTCCAAAGCCATCTGGCGCAGATTGTCCAAATCAATTTTTCCCGAGGCATCTGTCTTATAGCGTACAAAGTTAAAAACCTGGGCCATGTAGGTGACCGGGTGGCCATGGGTCAAATGCCCGCCATGGGAGAGATCCATACCCAGGACTGTGTCCCCGGGCTTCAGTAACGCGAAATAAACGGCTATATTAGCGGGCGCGCCGGATAAGGGCTGTACATTGACGTGCTCGGCCCCAAAGAGCTGTTTGGCGCGATCTATGGCCAATTGTTCAACTTCATCAATAAATTCACAGCCGCCATAATAACGCTTCCCTACATACCCTTCGGAATACTTATTGGTCAAAATTGAGCCCAGCGCTTCCAAGACCGCGGGGGAGACAAAGTTTTCTGAAGGGATCATCTCCAGTCCTTCTTCCTGTCTTTTCTGCTCTCGTTTTATACTGGCTAAAATATCTGGATCAAAGTCCTTTAAATTATGCGTGTACATATTATATGGATTTAAGATAAAATTTGTTTTAATAAATTATTTACTTCCGCAAATGTGCCGTCGTTTAAAATAATTAGATCATAGATTTCTTTATAGGCAGGCAAGTGCTCGTCTACCTTAGTATTTAAGAATCCAATTTTTATTAAATTTTTATAATCAAAGCCCTCCACCATGCCGACGTCGTTTTGACTGTCGCCGATTAAGATAACATTTTTTCTGTTTTTAATCGTTTGAAAAACCGGAAAATTTTGGATAGCGGTTTCATCTTTGTTCATGCCGTGAATAATCGGCTCTTGCACGCCAACGGCCTTGCCCTGTTCGTCCCAAATAAATTCATTGCCGATTATATGGATGTTGTTGTATAAATGTTTTTCTTGTTCTAAGTATGTTTTTATTGCATCGCCACCCAAACCACTTGAAGACATGATAACAATCGGCACCTGTGCTTCGTGGAGTGTTTGTACAAATTCTAAAACTCCGGCTCTGAATTTTAATTTACCCGATTTGACCACCTGTTCAACATGGTCTTTAGTTAGGCCATAATCGAATAAAAGTTTGAAAACTTTCCGCCACCACTGCGCCATGGCCGCCTTCTTTTCTGCCTTGGGAATTTTTGGGTCAATTTCAATTGGGTAATAATGACTATATAACTCTTGTGCCTTGGCGGAATAATCCGGAGCTAAATATCCCTCATCAAATAAAATAGCTATCATGGCGGGGAGTAATTTACCATTCACAAAGGCATGCGTCAGTGTCCGATCAAAATCCGTCAGAATATGTAAATTTTCCGGCCCATCGGTTTTAATTTTGGTTATAGTTTTTTCCAGTTTTTCTTTATCCGGGATTTCAATTTCCATCATATGTTCTTTAAATGTTTTTCACCATGTATGTGTTATCCAGTTTATAACCCAGCTTTTTGTAATATCCGCGCACACCAACCCCGGAAATAACAGTCAGTTTTTTAACCCCACCCTTCTTTGCTAATTGTTCGGCTATCTTAACTAACTTTACACCCAAACCCTTGTGTTGGCTAGCGCCTTTTTCGGTCTTGCCGATCTCAACTAAATGACCGTAGGTGTGCAGTTCGCGGATAAAAGCCGGATAAATTACGTTTTTGCAAATGCGCAACCGGCAAAACGCAAAAACCACGCTTCGCTTGGCGTCTTCAAAACTGATAAAATATTCTGTGCCGCCGCTGGATTTATATTTATCAATAAATAATTTCGGCGCGGCTATAGTTTTTAATTGGTGGCCGACTTCCCGGCAGCGCAAACATTTACACTTTAAACCTTCTTTAGTCATCTCGGCTTGAATAACCTGGCGCAGGTTGGTTAATTTATTGCCGGCCTGGATGTGGTGGCTGGGAATATCTCTGATTAGACGGGAAATACGCGCATACCTTGGCACTTGGGTCTTAAATTTTTTTAAAATATTTATCAATTGGCGATCAGAATATGGTTTATACTTTCCGGCTTTCAGCCACTTATATAATTGTGTATTTTTTATCACCGTGCAGGGATAAATTTTAATCATGTCCGGACGAAAAGCAGAATCGGCAAAAATTTCCAGCATCATTTTTAAATCCTTAGCCGGAGTGGAGCCGGGTAGTTGAGGCATCAAGTGATAGTCAACCTTAAATCCGGAATTTTTTAATAACCTCGTGGCGTTAATGACACTTTTGACATCATGTCCTCTTTGGATTTTTTTTAGCGTTTTTTCATCAGTGGTTTGCACACCCATTTCAACGCGCGTGCATCCCAACTCGCGCATTATTTTTATATTTTTCTCATTTATATAGTCCGGCCGGGTTTCTAGGGTCAGACCGATTATGCGATGTCTCGCAGATTCGTTTTTGATTTGTGCTTTTTGCAAATCGTTAGTTTTTGATTCGTTGCACGCTTCAAAGCATCTCAAGATAAACCAATACTGATAACTAGTCGGATAAGCGTTCCACGTACCGCCTTTAACAATCAGTTCAATCTTGTCAGTCGGATGGCCATTATCTTCCAAGGCCTTGATGCGCAGGCGAACCTGTTCGTAAGGATCAAATTTTAAACCGAGAGCTCTATTTGCAGCGGGTTCGTCTGATAAGTAACTCTTAGGCATACCATTTTCAGTCGGACAGTAAATACATTTTCCCGGGCAGGAGAATGGCTTAGTTAAAACCGTGATTATGGTCACTCCGGACAAGGTTCGCACCGCCCTTTTGGTCAAAAGCTGTTCCAAATTAAGGTCTTTTTTAATCTTGTGTTTAAGCACTAATTTATGGTATGCTTTAAGCAGTTCCGAAGTTGTTGGTATGTTTTTTACAGTTGTTTGGGAGCGCAAAATCAGGCGCTTTAAGGTGTTAAGCGCTTCCAGATCCTTCGGCTTTTTCCGAATGGATTCAACCACCATTTTTTCGTTTAGATTCAGCTTTTTTTCCATGTTTTCGGTCAGATCTAATTATGCGGGATATTATACAGAAAACTCGTGAAGATTACAATAAAATAGCCAAATATTTTTCCGATACCAGGTATGATTCCTGGTTTGAGCTTGAACAATTCAAAAAGCTCGTGAAAGACGGTCAAAATATTTTGGATTGGGGATGCGGCAATGGCCGGCTTATTTTTTTATTACAAAGCAAAAACATCAAATATTTTGGTATAGATCAGAGCGAAAATCTGATCAAAATCGCGAAAACAAAATTCAGCCGGGAAGTTAAAAAGGGCAGAGCGAAATTTTTTTGTACGGCAAAAAAACGGAAGAGTTTTCCGCCCGGTTTTTTTGATCTGGTGTTTATGGTCGCTTCTTTTCACCATTTGCCCGACAAAACTAGCCGTTTACAGCTCTTGACGCAGGCCTATAAAGAAATGAGAAAAGGTGGTAAGATAATCATAACAGTTTGGAATCTTGGCAGTGACTGGGCCAAACAAAAGTTTAAAAAGGACTGGCAAAAAATCGGGGAAAATGATTTTCTGATTCCCTGGAAAAATTCGCAGGGTGAACTGCAGTGCCAAAGATACTATCATCATTTTTCCAAAGAAGAATTAAGGGGGCTTTTAAAAGAAGCGGGTTTTAAAGTAAAAAAATTGGATTATTATAATAAAGATAACTGGACTGATGAAAAAATAGGCAGGGACTTAATTGCCATTGCGGAAAAAACTAAAATTTAGATTATGCGCGTTCTCCAAGTCAATAAATTTTTTTACCGAAGAGGCGGAGCGGAAGTGGTTTTTTTTGATACCATAAACGGCTTGCGCGAGCGCGGTCACGAGGTGATAGAATTTTCCATGCAGGGCAGCCGTAATTTACCGTCTGATTATTCGGCCTACTTTTCTCCGGAAATTCCGGAGTTTACCTCCAAACAAAGTTTGGGGTCGGATTGGGTAACCTTTAAAAACATTTTTCATTCAAACGCAGTGGAAAATAAACTGCGGACTTTGATTTCCGCCACCGAACCGGAGGTGGCGCACTTGCACAATGTCACCCGGCAATTATCAGCCAGCATATTTTTTACTTTGAAAAAGGCCGGCGTGCCGATTGTGCTCACCGTTCATGATGTCCAGCCCATGTGTCCGAACCACCGCATGCTTCGCAATCACACTGTCTGTGAGAAATGTTTTAAACACAAATATTATAATTGCACGCGCTACAATTGTATAAACGGTTCCAAGGCGCAGAGTTTGGCCGGATCACTTGAGGCCTATTACTATTATTTAAAAGGCATTTGGCATTTTGTGGATGCTTTTGTTTGTCCCAGCCAGTTTATGCTGGATAAAATGGTAAAGTGGGGGTTCCCGGCAAAAAAAATGCATCTGGTGCGCAATCCGTATGCCGTGACAGCCAAAGATACAACCTTGGGCGATAAGGTTGTTTATATGGGCCGTTTGCATGAGGAAAAGGGAATAAATATTTTTTTGGAGGCCTTAAAAGATTTGAAAAATTATCAAGTTATCATTGCCGGCACCGGTCCGGAAGAAGAAAATGTGGAAAAATTTATCAGACAAAACGGACTAACCAATGTTTTAAGGGTGGGCTGGGTTGGCGGCGAGAAATGGCAGGCAATAATGAACGAAGCTAAAGTAATAGCGGTGCCGTCGTTGTTTTATGAAAATTGTTCAATCTCAATTTTGGAAGCTCTGGGCAATGGCAAGCTGGTGGTCGCGTCAGACCGCGGCGGCAACAATGAACTCATAATAAACAATCAAACCGGTTTTTTGGCCGAGCCGGAAAATCCAAAGTCATTGGCCGAAGCAATCAGGAAGGCCATGCAACTGCGCGGGCCGGAAGCTGGCAAGCTAATCGCGAATGCCAAAAATTTACTGGAGCAAAATCATGATCCCGCCGGATATTGCCACGCCTTAGAAGAAATTTACGCGGCTCTATAATTTACGCTACCTTATAACTTTTTTTAACTTCGGTTTTTTTCGGCAACGAGTATAGATCGCCGGTCTTTAGGGCGATATCCTGCCAATTATATTTTAAATTGGTGGTTTGTTTGTTTAACAACCCCGTATTTTTTAGCAATTGCTCATCACTCATCAGTTCAACAATTTTATTGGCCAGAGACATAGTGTTGGCATTGGCAAACCAAAAACGGCCGTCAGTAATAACTTCTTTATGTTCAGGAATATCTGAAACTAAAACCGGCTTGCCATAAGACATGGCTTGTAAAACGGTTATAGGCATACCTTCATTTTCCGAAGGGTGAATGAATAATTTTGCGTTGGCGTATAATTCGGATAAATTTTGTCCGCTCTGCCAATCAGTGAAAATAATGCTATTATCTCCGCGGGCCATGGTGTGTAATTTTTTAACATAATCATCCGTAAAAGAAGCCCCACCCACAATTACCAGTTTGTAATCTTTCAAAATTTCCGGATTTTGCTGTTTGGCGAACTGCCAGGCGTCAATCAAAAAATGTGCGCCTTTGTGTTTGACCAAACGGGAGACCATCAAAACGTATTTGTTGGTTTCCAAATTCCATTGATCAATCACGGCCGGTGATTTGGAAACCTGGCCGGTGATGCCGTTGGGAATGTAGGTAGTTATTGTCTGATATTCGTTTAAGCAGTAATTTTGAATAGTTTTAGAAACCGCAATGGCTTCGTGCGCAAAACGGCAGGCAGACCATTCACCCAGGTGAAGCATCAGGCGCGCGAACAGCCCCCATTTTTGATGGTATCTGTCAAGACAATGAATAGTAGCAACCACTTTTATTTTAGGGGCGAAAATTCTTGGTAGCCAGCAAAGCAAAGACGGGCCGACTCCGTGGAAGTGAATAACATCCGGTTTTTGCCACATAGCATGAATTGCGGATGTGAAAGTATTGGAAATAGCATCAAGATGTTTGGAATGAAATGCCGGGGTGTGGATAATTTTAATGCCGTCAAAATTCTTAATATTTGGCGAGGTATACCATTTTCTGGCGTAAACAGACACAGAGTGGCCTTGTTTAACCAATTCTAAAGCCAGCTCCTCAACATGGCGCTCAATGCCGCCGTATTTGGCCGGAATGCCTTTTTGTCCAATCATGGCTATTTTCATATCGTTTTTAAAACATTCAATCATAGCAGATTTTGGGATTTTTGTCAATAGTTGGGCTAATTTGAGCCGGCTCTTGACGTACAGTTATAAAATTGTTATAATTTAGCATCGCTATTTACTCACAGGAGGGAAAAAGGATGAGCCAGAGCAGAGGTGTCCACAGGGGACCGCGCCGGCGCATGATCTACGATTCGCCGCAGTACAGCAATCCCATGACTGCCTTCGGTCAGCCCGCCACCGCACCCGCGAAGACGGTTGTGGTCAGAAGGGGGCCGTCTCCGCAGGCAGTACTGCGGTACCGGAAGAACCGGCAGTTCCGCCGGCTGCAGGGCTAGGTGTCGCCATGATCACCACTGCTGCGGTTGTTGGAGGCATCGCTAGCGCAGTGGTGATCATTTTCGCCGTGCGCAAGCTCTTCCCATCCTAGAGGGAATCACCAAGAGAAAGAACCCTCTTCCGGGTGCCCGACGCGACTCTACGTCGGGCACCCACACTTTTTTCTAAACAATTGTGGAGTTATCAATTTAATGGTAGAATAATAACGCTTTAAGGCGTTTTTTGTTTTATTGTATATGTGGCTTACCGTAGCCCTGCTCGGTTTTACAATCTCGGCAATAGTCGGTATTTTGGACAAATTCATTATTTCTAAATCAGAAGTCCGGCCGATTGTTTTTACCTTTTATTCTTCCATTTTTGTTTTGCCAATTTTATTGCTTCTGCCGTTTGGAGTGGCGTTTCCTTCTCGTGCCATTGATTGGCTGATTTTTGTGGTAGCCGGTTTTGGTTTTGCCCTTGGTTTGTGGGTGATGTATCTTGGTTTTAAAAAAAGCGAGATTAGCCATATCGGGCCCCTGGTCGGGGCCGCTACCGCCTTTTTTGTTTTGATTTTGAGCAATCTTTTTTTACCTGAAAATTTGGGTGTTTATAAACTCATAGCCATTTTTGTTTTAATTATCGGTTCGCTGGTTATTTCTTTTGAATACAGTCCGGAGCATAACGGCCTGCATACAGGTATGCTTCTGGGAATAATTTCCGGGTTGCTGTTTGCAATTTCGCACGTGGCTTCCAAGTATGCTTATGATGTTTACGGGTTTTACAGCGGCTTTGTCTGGACGCGAAGTTTTTTGGGCGTGTTCGGAATTTTGTTGTTGGCCTTTCCCGGCGTGCGTGCGCTTTTTTATAAAAAGAAAACCGGAGCGGTCGTTAAGGAGGTTAAACAAACCGTATTGGTATGCTGGGATAAAATTTTGGGCGTCTTTGGTTTGGTTTTAATTCAGTACGCGATCGCTTTGGGAAGCGTGACTTTGGTAAACGCCTTGGCCGGCGTACAGTTTGCCATTTTGATTATTTTTGTTGCCTTGCTGTCAAAATTTTTTCCCAAGATTTTCAAAGAGGAGTATATGGGCAGGGAAATTATTCAGGAATTTTTTGCCGTTGTTCTCATTGCCGGCGGTTTGGCATTAATGCTCATAAAATAGCAAATATATGTTGGCAAAACATGCACGGACATTAAAAATAATCATTATTACTTTATTAATCATCGGAGTCGGTTTGTTTTTGATTTTTTTATCAGCTTTTTTATCCGATAAAGCGCGCCAGCCGGGCAATGTTATTTATGGCGTGACTTATGATCCGGCGTATGCGCAGTATCTGGGGCTGGACGGACGGGCGTCTTTTATAAGAATGCTTGATGATTTTAAATTTAAATATATCCGGCTCACCGCCCATTGGGATATGGTGGAGGCGGTTGCCGGAAAAAAAGATTTTACTGAACTTGATTGGATGATGAGCGAGGCGCAAAAAAGAAACGCAAAAATAATTTTGGTGGTTGGCCAAAAAACACCCCGGTGGCCGGAGTGTCATATTCCGGGCTGGGCGGCTAAACTGCCTCTTGATAAATATAGGAACAAATTGGAAGGTTATATAGACGCCACTGTTAATCATTTTAAAAACAGTCCGGCTTTGGAAATTTGGCAGGTTGAAAATGAACCGTTTTTGGCATTTGGCGCAAAATGTCCGAAATTTACGGACAAAAATTTAGCCGATGAGTTAAAATTGGTAAAGAGTTTAGATCCCAACCATCTAACCATGACCACAGATGCCGGAGAGTTAAGTTTGTGGACTCATACTGCCGACAAAGCCGATCTTTTCGGGTTTACGGTTTATCGAGTGGTATGGGATGAAAATATTGGCTATTGGACTTATGATTATATTCTGCCGACAGCCGGTTACCGTCTGCGACTGGCCGCCAATGACAGAAATATTGATACTGCTTATGCCGTGGAATTGCAGGCCGAACCATGGATACCGTTTGGAACGCTTTCTTCTACTCCTTTAAAAGAACAATTTAAATCAATGGATTTAAGCCGATTAAAAGACAATATCAATTTCACCGACAAAATTGGTGTGTCCAGAGCATATTTGTGGGGGGCGGAATGGTGGCTGTGGCTGGAAAAACAGGGTGATAACAGTTTTGTTGAGTATGTGAGAACTTTGCGGAAGGAATAGTTGACTTTTCCTGCGTCTTCCGTTATACTTTTTTCATTGTTATCGCGCGCCTAGCTCAGTTGGTTAGAGCATCTCGTTTACACCGAGAGGGTCAGGGGTTCGAATCCCTTGGCGCGCACAACTTCAGCTCGTAGTGGAATTATGGTATAATATTGCCATGATAACGCCTTCTACAATTACTGATAAAAAAATAGTCCTTCATCAAGGAGTTTATAAACCAATAGCCACGGTGTCGGAGGCGGTTTTTATGATTACGGGCATGACTATTGGCGCCGGTGTGCTGGGCATGCCTTATGTCATCTCCAAAGTCGGACTGCTGATTGGTATTTTATATATTATCGTTATTGGCTTGGTAATGTTGGGGTTGAATCTGATGATTGGCGAGGTGGCTCTTAAAACCGATGAACAGTTACAATTGCCGGGTTTGTCCGGCAGGTATTTAGGTAATTGGGCAAAGTATTTATCTTCATTTTTATTTATTTTCGGTGCCTACGGTAGTTTGTTGGTTTTTATAGTCGGCGAAGGGGAATCTTTGTCGGCACTGTTTGGTGGCAATCCAATCTGGTGGGGAGTTTTTTTCTGGAGTTTGGGCAGTTTCTTTATTTGGAGAGGTCTGCGCATGATTAAAATTTTTGAGAAGATAATTGGTTCAATAGTTATTTTTATTCTGGCGGCGCTTTCTATCTTTTTATTAACAAAAGTACAGGTAACAAATCTATTCTATATTAATACCGCTAATATTTTCTTGCCGCTCGGTGTTATTATGTTTGCCTTAAGTAATAGCGCGGCTGTGGTGGAAGCGCACGCGCTTTTGCCGGGCAGTCAGCGTCATTTTCGCAAAGCATTAATAATAGGCACTTTAATTCCAATTGTCTTATATATTCTGTTTGCCGTGGCCGTGGTCGGTGTTAGCGGTTTAAATACTACTGAAGTGGCCACCATCGGCCTGGGGGAAATTTTTGGCAATGCGGTTTTAGTGGCCGGAAATTTATTGGCGATTTTGGCCATGGGCACCGGTTTTGTGGGTATTGGCATTGTCTTAAAACAAACTTTTATTTGGGATAATAAGTTGAACAAAGTTTTGGCGGAATTTCTGGTTATTTTTTTACCCCTAGCCGCATATCTGGCCGGGATAAGAAATTTTGTGGGCATACTCGGTATTATGGGCGGGCTGGGGTTTAGTTCGTATTCAATTATTTTAGTGCTGGCGTGCTGGCGTGCTCACAAGGTTGGCGGTTTGGATACCTCAAGATACAACCTGCGTCATTTTTGGCTGTTAACAGTTCCGTTATTTTTGATTTTTACTTTAGTATTTGTTTACAGCCTGCTGGCGTTGTTCTAACAGCTGTAAGAAGAACTTCTATTCGGTTACTTGAGAGCCGTAAATATGGCCCCTGTCGTTGGCGTTTAAAATATTTGTTACTCCGGCTGTGGATAAGTTGAAGGTTTTATTTACAAAATCATCAGTCGCTCCAAACTGCATACTGTTGGTCAGGTTTATATTTTGACCAAGCTGGGCGGCGGTTGGGGTGACGGCGACTTCAAAATATATTCCAACCTGGCTATTGGCTGGGATAGCATCATTGCTCCAGCTTATTTTTCGGCTGGCAGAATCGTAAATAATATCTGATCCCAAAGTCACGCTTTGTTTGCCGGTGAGCGTAACGCCGTTTGCCAGAGAGGTGATTAGTTTAGCGTTATTTATTTGGTTGCTGGTATTTGAAATTTTTATAAAGACCCAGTATTTGGTGGTCTTTTTTACTTGCGGAGGCAGGGACCCTCGTCCGAGCTGGTCTCCTTCCGGGGTGTAATATCTGGCTTCAGAGGCAAGGCGCACTTCGCTGGCGAGTGGTAATCTGGCTCTTGAGCCCTCTTGGGTGAATTTTTGCGTAGAGATTTTAGCCAGTCCGGCTTCCATTGTTGGAATGAGTTCTAAATAGATTTTTTCGCCGGTAACGGCAAATGTTGGCAGTAAATATAAATTTATGGTGAAGCTGTCGTTACTGCCCGGGTTGCCATTACTGAAATTTGTTCTGGTTTTTGTATCTAAAATCAATCCATCTTTTGCGGCTGTAGCGTGGTTTTCTCTGGCGGTTTTGGCCCAGTCCACGACTTTCGTCTGGTTTGCCGTTAATTTCATTTGTAAATTATCCAGTTTGAAATTACTTTTATTATTCCACCTGATTGCAAGCGGTATCACTTGGCCCGGTTCGGCGTAAGCCGGTGTGGAAACAAAACTTACGCTTGATTCTATATTTGGCGAGATGTTATTACTCGTTTGTTTTACGATCTTCTGCGCTATTTGGTAATTATTGATTAAAATTTGCGGTGTAATTTCTAAGGAATAATTTCCGCCTTGATTGGGGGTGGTTAGAGTTCCGCTGATAACCTTGTAACCTCCGGCCGGTAAAGAAAAATTTTGGTCTTTTGCGGCAATTATATTGGTTAGCCAATTGTTAATTAGAGAAATATTATTTACAGTTTCTGATCCGGTGTTGGTGATAGTGTAGGTAAATTGAGTCGGCGTGTTTGGAAAAGTGGTGGTGGCCATCTCAAGTTTGCCGGTGATTATGCTTTCCGGCAACCTTGCGGCATAGACAGAGACCTTTTGTTCGGTTCGGTTAAGTCCGTGCGGTTCATAGGCCAAGTAGGCCGTGATTCTTTCTTCCTGATTAGGTACGCTCCACAGCCAGCCAAAGATTTCTACCTGACCTTTGGCGCCCGGGTCCAGAGTTGTTATGGCCGTAAAGATTGAAGTTTTTGAAAAGGTTGATTCAGGAGTTTTTGTTCTATCAACTGTGAATCCGTTTGGCAGGCGCAAGCCAAGAGAAATATTTTCCAGTTTATATTTGCTTTTGTTGGCATAATCCACGGTGAGGTGGACGTATTCGCCGCTTTTTATTCGGTTGTTGCCCAGTGAGATGCTTAGATCAATTAAATCAGTGATACCCGGTTTCCAGAAAAAGAAAAATATGCCGCCGGCCAGTATGATGATGGCTAAGCCCAGCAAAGCTAAATCAAAAACAAAAAGTTTTTTAGCGTGTCTGTATATACCATGGTATTTGGTATGGTATATTTTATGGAAGAAACTATAGATGTGTTTGTGCATAATTAAGTATGAATAGTATGAGAGATGAAGTTTTGAGCACTAGCGACAGCTTGGCGAAAAACTTCATCTCTCATACTATCGTATTTATAATATGTAGCTATATTATACAACTTCCTTAGCTATACAGCAAACAGTCAAAAGGAACAAAAACGCCGGCTAGGCGGCCGGTGTTTCTGGTTCATTTTCTTTTTTATTTTCTACAGTTTTGGGGTTGGGGGAGTAAAGGGGATTCTTGATCTTCCATTGACCTACAAATTGCCCAATTCCTTTATTAATCAGCTTGTTTTTAATTGTGGTATGGCGTTGTGACCACTTAACTAAGCTTTCAAAATTTAGTTTATATCTTCCGGCTACTATAATATAAGTGACTTCTTGAGCTGTAATAGCGCGTCTGATGGTTTGGGCATTTACACCAAAGAGTTTGGCGGCTTCAGAAATGGAGACCCTGATGATTTCTTTGGGGTTTTCTGTTTTTTTATTGTCTTCATTCATAGTAGAAGTATACAATAGTGTATACAATCATAGCACAGCTACAGATATTTGTCAATCAAATCATATAGATAGTTGTTGTATTTATTATATTTGTATACGCTTGTCTATACAATTTTACAATAATACACACGGAAAAGTAGTATTTTTCGCCAAGCTATCGCTAGTGCAAAAAACCTCATGTGTGTACTATTATGTTTGTATACAATAGTGTATACAAATTATTACAGATACTGACAACTTACAGACATAAAGAAGATTTTAAGCACTAGCGAAACACCTTTAAATCAAGTATGTGTGGAGCTTGGCGAAAAATCTTCTTTATGTCTGTAAGTCTTTGTGTGGGTATTTGTATATTTTATTTGACCAAACCTTGAAATTTTGCTAAAATATGTAACATTAATTTTGAGCTATAACAAGGTAGGTGTAACACTTTTAATTATTTTACGTCTACTATAATGTCAGCCAAGAAGCTTACCGAGAAAATCCTCCTCTATCAACTATATACTAAGCAAGATCCTGAAGCGTTTGCGAAACTTTACGATTTGTACGCAAGACGCATTTACAGGTTCGTTTTTTTTAAAGTTGCAAATCATGAAGAAGCCGAGGATGTTACTTCTGAAGTATTTTTAAAGGCCTGGAATTTCATAAGCGAGAAGAAAAAGATTGATAGTTTCAGCGGGTTGCTTTACAAATTGGCACGCAATTGCGTGATTGATCTATACAGAAAAAAATCCAGACAAACAGAAATCTTGTCCCTGGATAATATAAATGAAGAAAGCGGGCTTGATATAAATGATGCCGGAAAATGGAAAGAAACATTCGGAGATAAAATGGAAGCGCAAAAAATCATTCAGGCCTTGCAAAAATTAAAACAAGAATATAGAGAAATAGTTACTCTGAAATATGTTGATGAACTGGATGTAAGCGAGATTTCCGAAATAACCGGAAAAGGCGGTATAGCAGTAAGAGTCACTTTGCATCGTGGTCTAAAAAAATTGAAAGAGCTTTTGGAAGGTTAAAATATGTATCGCAACATAATTAAACAACTCAAAACTCTGAAACATCAGGATGTCAATCCTAGCAATGAGTGGTTAGAGAATAACCGCGGGCTTTTGCTGTCTCAAATAAAAAATACAGTTACCCAGGAACCTTCCCAATTTAAAATGGAGAATGTCTGGCAGAGCCTGTCCATCTTTTTACCGCAATCCTTTGTTAATTCAATAGTTCGCCCGGCCTTGGCGCTGGCCCTCATTATGGGTATGGTTGGTGGCGGCTGGCTTGGAACAGTGTCAGCTTCAGCCGAAGCTCTGCCCGGGGATTGGTTATATGCTGCTAAGAAAATTACAGAACAAACCCAAGCGGCGGTGGTGGCGGTTGTTGGAGATAAGAAGGCCGAGGCCAGCTTACATGTGGAGTTTGCCAAACGCCGAGCCATAGAAACCAAAAAAATTATCAGCGATCCGCAGAAAATCGGTATGGCCATGAACACTGTTAATGATTTGAAAAATGAAATTCAAACTGTGAGCAGCACCTTGAATGATTTAAAAACTAATACCGACGCGTCGGTATCCGCTCAAACCGCCAAAGACATATCTCAAAATGCGGTGCAAATCCAGGATGTCTTAACTTCCGTAAAAACAGATCTTTTAACCACTCCAACCAGCACAGCGGCCAGTTTAAGTGATTTGACCACCCGGGTAGCTGAAGCCAAAAATTTAACCAAAGACACTGCGGTGAAAGCAATGGAAGTTATGGTAACCAAACATTTGCAGGGTGATAATAGCGTTTCCAAAGATGAAGTAAAACAAGTTATAAATAATCAATTGCAATCTGCGGTTGCCGATGCCGCCGTATCTCAACAAAATACCGCGGATGTTAATCAAGCCATCAATATTGTAAAAACCGAAGTGGCTGCTATTTCCAAAGACGCCAAGCAAGATAAAAATACAAGTTTAGTCAGCAGTACGCAAGTGCTGTCCACCAAATTGGAAGCCGCCAGCATTCAGACCCAGGTTGCGGTAAGTCAGACCCAACAAGTCGGGGTTGTCGCCAATCAACAAGCAAGCGAAGGCCAACAGCTTCTATCTCAAGGCAACTTATTGCAAGCTGTTGATAAAGTAAAAGTGGCTTCAGATGCCACCAAGGTATCAGAACAGATTGCCGACAATACCATTAAAACTGTTCAGACCGTATTACCGGTGGTATCGGTTGTGGGTGATAAAGGGGTATCCTCAAGCATATCAGCGGTTGTTATCACCTCAACACCATCAAGCAGCAGTACGGTGGGTATTGTCGTGAGCAGTTCAACGGTTATAATATTGCCAACCAGCACGGTAAAATAGTTTTTTCTTCCCGCACTGCAGGCAAGATTTATTGTCTGTAACGCGGAGAGAAAAAGTTAGTAAGTAGTAGTTATTATTAACGGTCTTAGCAAAGGTTGAGGGTCCATGAGGACTCGCCTAGACCATTGTGTCTCTTGCAGGTATCCTAACGGAAATTTGCGAGGGAAAAAATAATCTTAATTTAAATATGACCGATGTATTAAAACTAGGAAAGAGAATCTTTACCATCGGCGTTGTTGTAACCACAATCATGTGGTCACTTGGCGTAGTTTCATTAGCTTCAACCGTTGCTAATGCCGCATCATGTCCAACTTTATCAGCTGGCAACATGATTAAGGTAACTGGCAAGGCAGCTATCTATGCTGTAAACAATGCTTCAAAGGTATTGTATTTTCCTTCCGGAGATGAATTTAAGAGCTGGAACGTAAACAACACCTACGGTGGCTATATTTCAGTCACCCAGGAATGTTTTGACTCTTTGTCAGTTCCCAGCACTTATCCAGGCGGAGTAAACTATCGCCCGGGTTCTTATGTTGTAAAGAGACCGTCTTCAGATCAATTATATGTAGTTGAACCAGGAAATACTTTGGCAAAAATCAGCGTAACTGATGCCAAGGCCCTCTATGGCGCAACCTACAAAGTAATGACAGTTGCTGATCCGTTCTGGCCGCATTATGTTAACCGCGGTGCAGACATTGCTGGCTTAGCCCATGAGGGCATGCTGGTAAGCAAGGACAGCAAAACATGGTATGTCGCCGCCGGTAACGTCCTTCGTGAAGTTACTGCTACAGGCATGACTGCCAACAGATTCAAGACCGCATTTGTACATGCTGTTCCTGCTGCTTATTTAGCAGGATTCACCACTGGTGCTGTGCTTGATTCTTTAGATTCAACAATCAGCAACCGAACACAGGACGGAGCAATTGCTCCGGGTACTGGCGGTAACTTAACAGTGGCCTTAGCCGCAGATAATCCAGCAGCTGCAAACATTGCTGATGGATCTGCCTATAACGCTGTTTTGAAGTTAGCCCTAAGCGCTGGTAGCGCCACAAAAGTAACTGGTATTACCTTAACCAAAACTGGTTTAATCGCTAATACCAATATTACTGGCGTCAGCATTTGGGACGCGGAAGGAAATCGCCATGGCGATGTCATGACCTCCTTCACTTCAGACAATAAAGTAACTGTGGGCTTTGCCGGCAACCCAATCTTGGTTTCTTCCGGCGCCCCGGAATCTTTAATTGTCAGGTTAAATATTTCCGCTGCTGCTAACTCCGGTTTGGTTGGAATGAAAGTCGCTGCTGCCACTGATATTACTTCAGACGGCACAGTTGGCGGTTCATTCCCAATCACTGGCAACCAGATGAGTATTATTGACGGCAATGCATCATTAGCTATAGTTTCATCTACTAATGTAGCTGTCGGTGGTATTACAAATGGCAGTGAGGCAACAATTGCTCTCGCCAACATTTCAGTTGGTGATGTCGGCAAAGAAATTGCCAAATTCAAATTCACAGAGAGCAGCGGCAATGAAGATGTTGTTATTTCAAGATTGACCTTCTATTTTGAAGGCAGCTTGCAAGACAAAGATCTTACCAATCTCTCTCTCGTGGCACCGGATGGTTCAGTATTGGGTACAGCGACCACTCTAGCTGATCGCTATGTGACCATAAATTTCACTAACCCGTATACTTTGCCAAAGAGCACCAACAGAACATTGACCTTAAAAGCCGATGTTGTTGATGGTTCAACTCATTATTTCCGCGTTCACTTACAGAATGATTACGACATGTTGCTTAAGGGATCCACAACCGGGTTCTATATTTTACCGGACGGGTTCGCTGACCAATATGAAACAAACGGCTGGTTTGAAATCAAATCCGGCAGTTTGACTGTAAACAAGAACGTGGCTTCTCCAGCCGGGAATATCTCCTCTGGAGCTTCAGGAGTTGTGTTAGCAACCTTTGATATTAAAGCGGTTGGTGAGAACATGGAAATCCGCAAAATGGGCTTGGGAGTAGTAACTACTACTGCTTCAACCCATAAGTTAACCGGTAATATTTCTGTACAGGATTCCAGCGGCAATACCTACTTGACCGTCGCTGCTTCTGATGTAAATTTGTATTACCCAACGCAGGGCAAACAATATAACATGTCCAGCTACTTGACAATCAACTCTGGTAGTACCAAGACCTTGCAAGTAGTCGGCAATATTGATTCCCTTGCCAGCGGAGACACCTATAAGATTGCTGTTGGTGATTTCTATGCCAAGAGATTATCTACTCTTGACTTCAAAGATAATCTGCCAACTGTTGTGCCAACCAGCACAGCCGCCAATCAATTGGCCGTGAGTGCAACCGCACTTACCTGCTACAAAGATACTGCCATGGGTAATGTGACCCGCGCCAGCGGATCAAATACCGTTCTTGGCCAGTACATTTGTACAGCCGGCACCTCTGAAGATATTGCTTTAAGCAGCATGACCTTCGCCTTTGGTGATACCGGCAGTGCAGCCAATACTTTCCAGAATGTAGCTCTGTATGATGGAACCACTCAATTGGGCTCCACCTTAAGCACCGTAGCTTCCACTTCAAATGGTTATACTTTCAGTTTAACTGTTCCGAAGGGCACTACTAAGACCTTGCAATTACAGGGTCTGATAATTTCAGGCGCTTCCGGTGTCGTGAGTTCATCCATCTCAGCGTATAACTACACTGGCAAGAGCAGCAACAATTCCACATCCTACACCACTCCTCTGATCGTTGGTCAGAATGTGACCGTGGGAAATGGTACATTGGGAATCGCTGCGGCATCTGATGCCTCAACTATCTCCAAGATCTACGGTCCGAGTCAGACCGGTGTTCAGCTTGGTAAGTGGAAATTATCCGCGGCCAGCGATAGCGTGACCTTAAACAAGTTGTCGTTTACTTTAAGGCTGCCGGATGGTGCTCCTATTATTGACTACACCACTTCAGGTCTATTCGGTCTGTTAACATTGTACGATTCTACCGGCGCTGCCTTAGCTACAGGCAATTATGTTGCTGGCAATGTTGTTTTCACCGGGCTCACTCTTGAAATCCCGATGGATTCATACAAAGTCATTACCTTAAAAGGTAACACTAATGGCTCAGGCGTGATTAACAAAGATCAACCGGTTGACTTCGTAATCAAGAGTAATAGCAATACGGACATGGAAGCCAGATCAGGCGCAGGTTCTTTATTGGCAGCCGCCGATATTGGCCTTACCACTGCTGGTAGCAATTCCGCAATGGAAAGATTTGCGACTTCTTCTGCCTACATCTTCCATGATGCGTATCCGACAATTACTGCCACATCTTTGGGCTCTGCCTTAGCTTTGGACACCAAAGCTCAAATACTTAAATTCACAGTTACCAATTCTGGTGCCCGTGATTTAAGAGTTGGTTCAACTACGATTTCTGTTAGCGTGTCCGGTTTGGCCGGCGCAGGAACATCTAGTGGAACAATCAGAGACTTCAGATTGTATGAAGATAACGGTTCAGGCGGACTTGGAACTTATCTTGCTGTAAACGATACAGTGGTAAATTCCAGCACAGCCAATCCATCCACCGTTACCTTTGATGGGGCTCAAGCGGCCACAACTGGTTCAATGAGTAATATTACTATTGGTCCAGGCGCCGCGATTACCTTTATTGTCACTGCTGACACATCCAATATGGGTACTAGCAAGACCTCAGGCACCAGCGTAACGCTGTCTGCCAAGATTGCCGGTTCAACAGGTTGGAGCGGTTCAGCGTGGAATACAGGCAACTTGTTCTACTACTACACTCCAGTCGGAGGTAGCGAGAACACTGTTCCTTATTCAGCTTCAGATTCTTACGAAGTGTCCGGATCAACAATGACCCGAGCCTTCTAAGTAGTTTGAGTTGAATTCTGTAAAAAGTTTACAGAACAAAACCCGCCCGCAAGGGCGGGTTTTTGTTGACAAAAACATACTTATTGTGTATAATTTTGTCACCGCAATCTTAAATATTTATGAAAATCAGAAACGTCGCCATTATCGCCCACGTAGACCACGGCAAAACCACGCTCGTGGATGCTTTGCTTCGCCAATCCAAAACCAAACTGTCCAAAGAACAGGCAAATCAGGACACCATTATGGACAGCAATGATCTGGAACGCGAAAGGGGAATTACTATTTTTTCCAAAAATGCGGCCATAGATTGGCAAGGGACCAAAATAAACATCATTGACACCCCGGGTCATGCTGATTTTGGCGGGGAAGTTGAACGCGTTTTGAAGATGGCCGACGGTTGTTTGCTTTTGGTTGATGCCAAAGAAGGGCCGATGCCGCAAACCAGATTCGTGCTCAAAAAAGCGCTGGCCATGGGGCATAAGATTATTGTGGTGATAAATAAAATTGACAAGCCGGGCGCCAGGCCGGAATACGCCTTGGACAAAACCTTTGATTTGTTTGTGGAGTTGGGCGCCAGCGATGAGGCCGCTGATTTTCCGGTAATATACGCTTCAGCCAAACAGGGCAAAGCTGGGCTTCTCCCGGATATAGAAAAAATGACCGACATCACTCCAATTTTTGATACGATTTTAAAATACGTGCCCGAGCCGTCCGGCGATGAAAATGCGCCTTTACAAATGCTTGTCACCACCATCAGTGGTAATGACTTTAAAGGCAGAATCGCCATTGGCAGAATCTATAACGGCAAGATAAAAGCCGGTCAGGATGTCATGCATATTAATCGCGCCGGACAAATGGAAAAATGTCGCTTGATGTCTCTGATGAGTTTTGAGGGGTTGGGTCGGGTTGAGGTAAGTGAGGCCTTGGTCGGAGACATTGTGGCCTTGGCCGGAATTCCTGATATAAATATCGGAGAAACAATCGCGGATGTTGCCAGCCCAATCGCTTTGCCCCTTTTAAACATTGAAGAGCCGACCGTGAAGATGACCTTTTGCGTAAATGATTCGCCCTTTGCCGGCAAAGAAGGCCAATTTAGCACTTCGCGCCAGGTTAGGGAAAGATTATATAAAGAGTTGGAAACGGATATGGCTTTGCGGGTTACAGACGGGCCAAACGGTGATTGGATTGTTTCCGGAAGAGGCGAACTGCATTTGGCCATTTTAATTGAACGCTTGCGCCGGGAGGGTTATGAATTTCAGGTTTCCCGTCCGCAGGTGATTCTTAAAGAAGTTAATGGAAAAATGCTGGCGCCATACGAGCAGATATTTATTGAGACCCCCGAGGTTCATGCCGGAGCCGTTATTCAAAAATTAGGCGGCAGACACGGCGAATTGCGCGAAATGCGTACGGAAAACGGAATTAATTTTTTAGAATTTATTATTCCCACCCGGGGCTTGTTCGGCTATCGCACCGAATTTTTGACCGACACCAGGGGCCTAGGAATAATCAATACAATTTTTTATGATTATATGCCTGATCCGGGCAATTGGCGCGAACGCGACCAGGGTTCTTTGGTCGCTCATGAAACCGGAACGACAAATTTGTACGGCCTGTTAAATGTGCAGGATAGGGGAGTGATGTTTGTTGGGCCGGCCGTGTCTGTTTATAAAGGACAAGTTGTCGGACAGAATGCGCGCACCGGCGATATCCGCGTTAATGTTTGTAAAGAAAAACAGCTTTCCAACATGCGTTCCAAAGGCGACGGCAGCGCCGAACATTTCAATACGCCAAGAACCATGGATTTGGAAGATGCCTTGGAATATATTGGCGATGATGAATTGGTGGAAGTGACTCCCAAAAATATCAGAATTAGAAAGGTGATTTTGGATCCGGAGGATGAGAAAAGAAGGTCTAAAGGGATTATGGTATAATATTAAATGCCTTTACGCCGCCATCGTCTAATGGCTAGGACATTACCCTCTCACGGTAGTAATAGGGGTTCGATTCCCCTTGGCGGTACAATTCTAATTCTAATAGGTCACATCCAAAAACCCTTTGTTGATATTATCTATTGAAAAAGTCATTATCAAGAAATATCCCGGTTTATACATAGTCAATTGTTTGCTCCCTTCGTCCTGCGTTTTGTAGCCAAGGCCTTCCAGATAACTTTTCACTTTAGCCATATCGTCTTTGGTAATAACGCGATCAAAGGTGTAGCTTAGCATTTGTCCGGACAAATTATCCGTCAGTTTGACGTGACTGTCAAAAAGCTGGTTTAGAATGGGTAGGAGCTCGCTGTTGATTGTCCGGCTCTTTTCATTGACCGGTTCCACAGTGGTTTTGTTGTCGTAATTCATTTCCGGCCAGGTTTTTTTAGCAGTGAAATCAGTGTTGTTAGTAGAAACTGTAGGCAGTTGGGCGGGGGGAGTATTTTGAGAAGCTTTAAACGGGGCGTAGGTTGAAACTTTTGCTTTTTTATAGAGAGAAAATTCCGGCTTGCGGTTTGTTAAATTAATTGGGTAGGGTTCCACTTGCGCGGTTAAATTATTGGAAATAGAGTAGGTCGTCGCCATCTCTACGGCAAAACTGCCGTTATAGTCTGTTATCCAACTGGTATCATTATTAACATTGCCGCTTGCATCTATCTTCAGCAAAAATCCGTCTTTATAATAGGTTTTACTGTCCAATATGACTGATTTAACTATCTTAGTTACATATTCGCCGGCGATGATGGCCCCGCTGTCGGTTGTGGCCTTTAAAACATAATTCGTGGCTCCGCGCTGGGGGTTAATTATCTTTGCCCAGCTAACATTTAGGTCAGCATCCATTTTCATCATAAAAATACCGGGGCGATACGCGTCTCGAGCCGCATCAATGGTTGCTTGATCCTGTTCATTGACTGCTTTAGTTTTTTCCTGAAAATCATCGTCAGCCCAACTGATCGGTCCAGCAATCATTATTTGTTTGTCAGCCGAGAGAGCCATGGAAAATTCTATCATCGGCGAGGTAAAATCATTAAAACCAAAATTCATTTTTTTGACCCACTCTAAATTACCCGCAGAATCATATTTGAAGGCAATCAAATAATCCTTTTTCATTGACGCTAGGTCCGTAATTTTTGGCAGCATAGACAAGGTTCCGGCTAAAGTTCCTAAAACCAAATACCCGTTATCTTGCGTCTGAATCAGGCCGCGAATATTGCTTGCTCCTTGGCGCACCTTTTTCCAACCCATCTCATAGCCCCCGCCTGCTTTGGGAATAGCCGCGGCCATATCCAAAGGCGTCCCCTCCAAACTTTTTGCCCACTGGAAGTTAAAATCTTTATCAAATTTAACCAGTCCGGGATAGGTATCAAAATTATACGGCAAACTTTTTTCCGCATTCGGTTCGGTTACGTTTCCGGCCAGGGCATAGCCGCCATCTGGCGTTGCTATAAGATAAGAATCATTGTTGCGGGAAATAAAGTTTTTTATATTTTTTGACCAATCCAAATTTCCGTTTTTATCAAATTTCAAAACCTTAAGCGAAGCAAAGGGCAAATCTTGATAAACATCAGAGTCCTCTCCTCTTTGCTCGGGCGGCAAATCAAGTATGTTTGCGTAAAACAAAAAACCATTGTCCGCGGTTTGGAGCAGTGAGTTTCTGGCATCTTCCACGGCGGCGGTGAAAGATTTGTTCCAAACCATGTTGCCATTCTTGTCCAATTTGGTGATTAGTATTTTGTTTAAATCAACATTGTCCATCTTCCATTCTGCGGATTTAATAAACCCCCAGACCTTGGAAGCCATTAAATAGCCGCCGTTTTTAAGTTCAATAATTGACTGGACATCTTCTTCCCCTTTGGGATTGCCATCTCCGGCGGCATTGGTGGTTTTTAGAAGTTTTAGCCACTGCACGCTGCCCTGTTTATCAAGTTTGGCCACAAAACCATCCGGCGGGATAAACATAATATTGGGGTCAGTCGTGCCGGAAACAATATAACCGCCATCTTTGGTTGGCCAGGCGCCGTTAATTTTTGTAAATACCAGCAGACGGTATGATTTTAAAAAGGTGGTATTAGCCACGGATGTGGCCGATGCCGGGCTAAGAGAAACACCCACGCTGACTTTAGCCGCATTCGTATTCCAATTCATTCCTATGCAAACCGAGGATAAAAATATCAAAGCAAAGGCAATGGTGAGCAAAGAGTTGGTTTTTGAACTTCTTTTCATATTTTTTATTTATAGTTTTTGGCGACTCTATTATACCACTATATTGCCCGGTTGTTGAGTTATGGTGTATAATATTAAAAATTAATGGCTTTTATTCTTAATATCATACGTTATGAACAAAAAAACGTTGATCGTAGTGGTCGTGGTGGTGGGGGCATTGGTGGTGTTGGGTGGAATATTTTATGGCTATAATCGCTGGCGCCAACAAAGGATAGCCAATCAAATTTTGAGTTTGTATGGCGGCAATACCGGCTTGTTGGGTAAATTGACCGGTGGCGACGCCAACCAAATTGCGCAGGAAATGGCCAGACAGCAAGCGATTGAGGAAGCAAATACCGCGGCCCAGGAAGCGGCCAAGACCCCGGAGGATAAATATAACGCAACGCAGGAAATGCAAGCTTATGATGATAATTCCAGGACCGTGTCCGGTGCGGCCAAGGCAATAGTGGAACAGGTGTTTGGTAAAGCGAAGTTAACCTCTTATACTACGGGTTATTTTGCGTCCACTCCTGGTTCCGGCGCGGCAATTTTTGAAACCATCCGGCCAGCCACTGCTGCTGACGTGGGCGCCTTTAATAAAATATTGACTGATAAGGGTTTGCAGATTATTTCGAGCGGCACGGATAATCAGGATGCTTCAATCATGGCCGGTAATGACAACGAGCAATACATAATTGGATTTGGCATCGGCAGTCAGGAGATAACGGTAACGATTGTTAAGACCGCCCAGTAATTTTTCCATTGATTTTTTTGGATGTTTGGCCTATAGTATCTGTATGAACAGTGATTTTTCATATCAATTTTTTAATACATCCGTTTTGGCTTGGGAGGCAATGTACCAGGCAATTTTGGCTGCAAAAAAATCTATCTTTTGGGAGGTTTATACCCTGGTTGACGACGAAGCCGGTAAAAGATTTATAGAGCTTTTGGCGGAAAAAGCCGCCGTTGGTATTGATGTGAAGATTATTGTTGATGCTTTCGGCAGTTATGATTTGTCCAAATCCGCTCTTTTTAAATTGCAAACAGCCGGGGCCAAGATTGTTTATTTCAACCGTTTGCGCCCGGGCATAAATATAGTGGATTGGGTGCGTAGGATGTGGTATAGAACTCATAGAAAAATTTTGATCATTGACGAAGAGAGGGCTTTTGTCGGCGGGGTCAATGTTGAACAGCCCGCGGCTGATTGGTATGATTTGCATCTTCTCATTACCGGCAGCGCAGTAATCAGGCCGCTTTTGTATGGATTTGCCAAATCTTATATTCATTGCGGCGGCAACGCCAAAGAAGTGGAGCATTTGTTACATCCCGATTTTGCCGAAGGCCTTAATTCCATCAGAAATAGAATTAATTTTTTGATGCATGCGCCGTTTTACGCGAAGATTTCTCCGTTTAAAAAATTTTATTACCAAAGTTTGGAATCCGCCCAAAATACTTTTAATGTGGTAACGCCGTATTATGTGCCCGATTTGCATTTTTTGGATCTGGTTTCACGCGCCAAAAAGCGGGGAGTGGAAGTCAATATAATTTTGCCGTGGGAAACCGACGTGAATTTAATGCGGCATATGGCCAACGCCTTTTATGGCATATCTTCCAAGGCCGGCGTGTCTTTTTACATGCTTAAGAAAATGAATCACGCCAAGGCCGTAAGTTATGACGATAAACTGGGTATTGTCGGCAGCGCCAATTTTACGCCGCGCAGTTTTTTTATCAACCAGGAAGCCAGCGCCGCGTTTTCCGATCCCAAGATGGTCGGCGATTTAAATAAAATTATTGGTGATTGGAAGAAAGAAGCCGTGCCGTTATCCGAGGTTGGTTTGAGCAAAAAAAAGTGGTCGGCCAGGTTTAAGGATTGGTGGCTGAATAAGTTTAAGGATTATGTCTGAAGTTTTAAAATCGCCTTTGGCCGACCGGATGAGGCCAAAGAATTTTGCGGAGTTTGTCGGGCAGGAAGAGATCGTCGGCGCCGGCCGGCTGCTTCGGAAATTAATTGAAAAAGACGAAATGGCGTCCATTATTTTTTGGGGTCCGCCCGGAGTGGGCAAAACCACCTTGGCCAGAATTATAGCCGAACAGACAAAATCCGCCTTTTCAATCATTTCCGCGGTTACCTCCGGCAAAGAAGAATTAAAAAAAATTATTGCCACCGCCAAACAACTTCTGCAGGTTGGACAAAAGACAGTATTGTTTGTTGATGAAATTCACCGCTGGAATAAAGCCCAGCAGGACGCCCTGCTTCCGCATGTTGAAAACGGGATTATCACCTTAATCGGCGCTACCACTGAAAATCCTTCTTTTGAAATAATCGGGCCGCTCTTATCGCGTTCCAGAGTTTTTATTTTAAAAAATTTGGCCGATGCTGATATTGTCAAGATTATAGAAAGGGCTTTAGAAGATAAAAGCAGGGGATTGGGGTCTTTAAAAATTAAAATAGAAAAGGAAAGCGTTGAACTGTTGGCCGAGCTTTCCGGCGGCGATGCCCGCACCGCTTTAAACGGCCTGGAGCTGGCCGTGAAAGCGAAACTCAAACCAAAAGAGTCCGCGGTTGAATTAACTAAAGAAGATATTAAAGAGGCCCTGCAGAGGACACATCTGGTTTTTGATAAAAAGGGCGAGGAATTTTATAATTTAATTTCCGCTCTGCACAAATCAATGCGCGGATCAGATGCCGATGCGGCGCTCTATTGGCTGGCCCGCATGCTTGAAGGCGGAGCCGACCCCCTGTATGTGGCTCGCCGGGTGCTTAGGTTTGCCTGTGAGGATATTGGTATGGCTAACAGTGAAGCTTTAGTGCAAGCCAATGCCGCTTATGACGCCTGCCATAAAATCGGCATGCCGGAATGCACTGTGCATTTGGCCCAGGCCGTGGTTTACTGTGCCAAATCAAAAAAATCAAATTTATTATACACAGCTTACGGCAAAGCGGCCGCGGATGCGAAAAACACTTCGCATCTGGGCGTGCCACTGCATTTGCGCAACGCGCCGACAAAATTCATGAAGGAAATCGGCTACGGCAAGGATTACAAATACAATCCGAATTTTGCCGGGCCGGTTGAGCAGGATTATTTGCCGCCGGAACTGAAAGGCAAAAAATATTTATGACTTTAAAATTTCTACTGCACACCTGTTGTGCGCCGTGCAGTATCGCCATAATTGATGAATTGAAAAACAAATTTGCGCTGACGGTCTTTTTTTATAATCCCAACATTTTTCCCTTTGCTGAATATGAAAAGCGCAAAGCCGAGGTAGTGCGGGTTTGCCAGGAGTGGGGTGTACCGATGATTGATATGGATTATGAGGCGGACAAATGGCACAAGGAAGTGGCCGAGGGTTTGGAAATGGAAGCGGAAGGAGAGTCCAGGTGCGCGCTGTGTTTCCGGTTCCGGCTGGCCAAAACCGCCGAGTACGCCAAGAAAAACGGTTTTCATTATTTCAGCAGCAGTTTAACCAGCGGCCGCAACAAACCAGCCGAAGTGATAAATTCAATTGGCAAAGTTTTTGGCAAGCATTACAAAGTGAAGTTTTATGATGTTGATTGGAAAAAAGACGGACGGCAGGAAAAGGCAAAGAAGATGGTTGAGGAGAGGGGAATATACAGACAAAATTATTGCGGGTGCGAGTCGTCAATTAAGAAACCGTGATTTTTCTTTTCGTTTCTTCCAGATGTTCCAATAAAATTGAGATGGTTTTTTTATTTTGTAAAAGTCCGGAAATTTTTTCCGGCCATTCAATCACGCAAATTGTATTTGGTTTTCCCAGATAATCTTCTACTCCAATATCAATCAGTTCCTGCGCGTTTTTTAACCGGTAGGTGTCAATGTGAACAAAATTTCGGCCGGCTGGCATCGGGCAGACATTCATCAGAGTAAAAGTGGGACTGGTCATTTCATTTTTTATTCCCAAACCGCGCGCCAGGCCTTTAATCAGGGTGGTTTTGCCGGCGCCGAGTTCGCCGGATAATAACACAACCTCTCCGCCTTTTAATTTTGCGGATAGGTCCTGGCCGAATTTTTCAGTTTCTTTTTCCGAATTTGTGATCATAGGCATACTTGAATAATTTTACCTCGTCCTATTTGACCGTGTCAATACCAAGTGGTATTCTTATATTGGCCTGGTTTACGGGTTGTAGCGAAGTTGGTATCGCGCATGCATGGGGTGCATGAGATCGCGGGTTCAAGTCCCGCCAGCCCGACTATGATTAATGAAAATCGACTTGTTGCTCATGCTTGGATTTTTGATGTTGACGGAGTTCTTACTCATCCAAGCGAAAAAAAAGTTACTAAGCAAGAATTATTTTTTCAGCTTATTAAAAGATTAGAAGCCGGCGAACCTGTGATTTTGAATTCAGGACGAGCGGTAGATTTTATGCTTAAAAATATTCTTGATCCAGTTGAACGGTTAGTTGAGGACAAAAAGTTTCTCAAAAATTTGTTCGCTGTCGGTGAAAAAGGGGCTGTGAGTGTTTTGTATAATGACAACAAGGAGCGTACAGAGTACATAGATCGTTCAATAATTGTGCCTCAAGAATTGCAAAATGAGGCCCGAAAATTAGTTGAAGAAAAATTCAGCGACATTGCTTTTTATGATTTGACTAAAAAAACCATGATTTCTATAGAGATGCACGATGGTTTGTCTGTTGATGAATTTAGAAAAAGACAAGGAGAACTGGGCAAAAAATTATCAGAACTGCTGGAACAGCATGGCCTTACTGCAAAATATAGGGTTGAGCTTACCAGGATTGCGATTGATGTTGAAAACAAGCATGTGGGCAAGGGTTTGGGAGTGCAAAGAGCTCTGCAGTGGCTGTCTGAACAAAAAATCAAACCGGAGAAATTTATTGCTTTTGGCGATAGCCCGTCAGATGCGGCAATGGCAGCTGAATTGCAAGAGCGGGGCCTGCCGGTAGAATTTGTCTTTGTCGGCGAAAAAGACCTTTTGGCCGATCAAAAATTTGACTTTCACATCACCTATACCAAAGGGCAATGCGAGGAAGGCACGGTAGAATATTTAAAAGGCCTGGAATAAACTAGCCCCCTTTTTTTGTCGGGGGCTTTTTTGTATTTGACATACTATACCATATTGGTATGATTTAAGTATATGAAACTTGATGTCAAACACAAAACTATTTTTATCACCGGACCAAGCGTGGGCATCGGCAGGGAGACGGCTTTAAAATTCGCCCGCGCCGGCTGTAGTTTGGCTATTACTTATTATAAGGATAAGGAAGAGGCGATGGAAGTGGCTGACAAATGCCGGCGTCTGGGTGCAAAGGATGTGCAAGCGGTACGGCTTGATTTAATGGATGATCAAAGCATACGCTTGGCCGTGGGTGAAGTGGTTGAAAGGTTCGGAGAGATCTCGGTGTTGATTAATAATGCCGGAGTGGTTGTTTGGAAGCCCCTAAGCGAGCAGAGTTTTGAAAATATTGAACAGCAAGTACGGATAAACGTTGAGGGTTTGATTAAAATAACCAGAGCTTGCCTGCCGCATATCAAGGACTCAATCATCAACATTGTCGGCGATGCCGGCAGGGAAGGGATGGAGAATTTGGTTACTTATTGGACTGCCAAATTTGCAGTCAGGGGTTTTACCGAGGCCTTGGCCAGAGAATTGCCGGAGATAAAAGTATCGGCGGTTAACGAAGATCCGGCCTCATTCAATACAGCAATCAATAGCTTTCTTTACAATCGCGCGTAATTTGCCCATAAATCCCTGATTACTGACGCCGGCAGCCGGAGGAACAGGCAAACTTTTGTCAGTGTCATGCCTGTTTAAGGCCTCTTCATCTATTTTTTTGATGTCATCGGTTTTAATGAGTTTCAAATTGATGCCCCAGAACATTGAATATAAATCATAGGCCTTGCTAAACAATCCCAGCGCTTCTTCTTTTTTCCCGACCCCCTGGGCCTTGGTGCCGACTTCCATTAGACGCATGGATGCCGCGAGCAGATGTTTGGAAATGCACCAGACCTCGCCTTCCGGTTCTTTGACGATTTTTTTCAGCAGGGTTTTTCTCATTTCACGCACTTCCTGGAGTAAATCAAAATATGCCGGCTTGTCCAGTTTGGCGCCGGTAAAAAAGAAATGTTCTTCAATACTCACTAAATTCATTATGGCAATGGACAGATCTTCATCGGAAGACAGATCCATTTTTTCCTGTTTGGACAGATTGTTTACTTTTTGCACTAATTGATCCAGATTGTATAAATTATTTTCTTCGGGCATATGTAATAATTATCTTGTGAGCAAGTAAAATATTAAACTGAAAATTAAAAGTGGCACAACCGGAGCCACGACTTTTTCAAAAGGAAAATGCGCTTTGCCGTTTTTTCTTTTAATATAATCATACCAGGCAATGCCGGCAGTCAGGCCGATACTCCCCAGCAGGAAGCCGAACATTATTTTATCAATTCCCCAAAGCTTGTTTTGCGGATGTCCCATGATGCCGGCGAGTTCCAGGGGTATGAGGACCATGGCATAGTAAGCCAGGAGAACGAGAACCTCCTTAGCTTTGAAGTTTATATTTTTTTTAGTCAGCCAATTTATTGTCCATAAACTGACGGCCACGGTGAGTCCGCCGATCCACAACCCGCTGATAGTATCGTCTATTCCCAACCATCGGGAAAGTCCGACTCCGGCGGAAACCACGACAATGCAAACTGGGCAAGGCATAATTTTTTGGATTACTTGTTTATGTATTGCTGTAAATAATTTGTAACCTGGTCTTCGCCTTCGTAGCATTTGCTTCCGTCCCATAGCAGAGGCACACCCAGCTGATTGCCGGTGATGCCGCATTTTTGGGCGGTTTTGGCCATGTCGCTTGCATTATTTTGATCATGATACACTTCCACCCGGTTTATTTTGACTTTTTGGTCAATATTGTTTGTTTTTATAAACTCTTCAACCCGGGCGCAATGAGGACACTCCTGGCCATAATATAAAGTCAGCCCCTCGGCCGGTTTTTGGCCTTTGAAAAAGAAAATGGCGCCGACAACTATAACGATTGCCAGAATAATTAAAATTACTGTTTTTTTCATAAAACTTAAGTTAGGCTGTCGCTTTGGCCAGTGTTCTTCGGCAGGTGGAACAGACCCTGATGCTTTTGCCGCTGATTTTGAGCAATTGCAGATTAGGATTTTGTCTGCGCGGAACTTTTCGGTTGGAGTGGCTGACATTGTTGGCGCGAGCCGATGATTTGCCGCATAAATCGCATGATCTGGACATAAAGTTGATTACTTAGTGTTAATAAGATATAATTACTTTGTAGAAAAGTGGATTAATTGTATCTTGAAAAACTGTTTTTGTCAAATGATAATATGGATAAGTTATGGAATTGATTTTTTATTTTTTAATTATCATTCCTTCAGCCATAATTCATGAATATGCTCATGGCTGGGCCGCTGATTTGATGGGCGATCCAACTGCGAAATTCGCGGGTCGCCTGACCATAAATCCGGTCGCGCACATAGATTTGTGGGGAACGATTTTAATGCCGCTGGTGCTATATTTTTTAACCGGAGGCCAGTTTATGTTTGCTTACGCCAAACCGGTTCCGTATAATCCCTATAACTTAAAAAACCAAAAATGGGGTCCGGCCTTGGTGGCAATTGCCGGGCCGATAGCTAATTTTTTGCTGGCTTTTGTTTTTGCCATGGTTTTAAGGTTCGTACCTATAGGGGTTTTCAATCCTGGTCTAATTTCTTTCCTTGACATAATAGTTTACGCCAATATAATGCTGATGGTCTTTAATCTGGTGCCGATTCCGCCCTTGGACGGATCAAAGGTTTTGTACGCGGTCTTGCCGGCATCGGCGCAAAATGTAAAATTGTTTTTGGACAGATACGGGTTTATTATCTTATTGGTTTTTATTTTCTTTTTATTTGAATTGATCTCGCCGATTATAGACGGCATATTCAGATTGCTGGTGGGTTATTAATATATTTTAATTTTTTATTCATTAATGTAAAAATATGAAATTATTGTTTAGATGGTTAATTAGCGCGCTAGTTTTAATGTTCATTGCTTATTACGTGCCGGGTATTCATGTGACCAGTTTTTATTCGGCCTTGGTGGCGGCTTTGATTTTGGGTTTGGTCAATGCCCTGATAAGGCCATTGCTTTTATTGCTAACCTTGCCGATAAATATTTTTACTTTTGGACTGTTTACCTTAGTCATAAACGCCTTAATGTTCTGGCTGGCCTCAACAGTGGTCAAAGGTTTTTATGTGGCTGGATTTTGGCCCGCCTTTTGGGGGGCTTTGATTATGTGGATAGTCGGCTGGTTTGTAAACAGTTTATTAAAAAAATAGAGTTTGGATATTGGGTAGTGATATATGTTTTTGAGCACTAGCGATAGCTTGGCGAAAAAACATATATCACTACCAATGAATAAAGTTTATATATTATATGAAAAACTACTCTTCAAACAGAGCACAAAAAGGGAAGACAGCATTTAGGACTCCAAGCATGTTTAAGGTGTTTAAATCACAATTTGCTAAAAACAAAATAAATAATAAAATGAACAATAAAATATGGTCAAACCAGAAGTCAAAGTGATTTCCATCGGCGGATCAATCATAATTCCCAAGACCGGATTTGACATAGAGTTTCTAAAAAAATTTCGGGAAATGATAATCGCACGGGTAAAGACGGGTGAAAGATTTATTCTGGTTGTCGGCGGCGGCAGCACTTGCCGCGCCTATCAGGCGGCCGCCAAAAGCGTTGTTGATCTTTCCGGCGTGGATTTGGATTGGCTTGGTATTGCCGCGACTCATTTTAACGCCCAGTTTGTTAAATTATTATTTGGTGATCTGGCCTATCCGCAAATTGTTGACAACCCGACTAAAAAAATAAAAACTAATAAACCGATAATAGTCGCCGGCGGCTGGCAACCGGGTTGCTCAACCGACAGAGACGCGGTGCTACTGGCCAAGACCTACGGGGCTAAAGAAGTGATAAACGCTTCCAACATAGATTTCGTTTATACGGCTGACCCGAAAAAAGATCCCAGTGCCAAGCCGATCCCCAAAATGACTTGGCCGCAGATGCAAAAAATAGTAGGGGAGATGTGGAGTCCGGGCGCCAATTTGCCTTTTGATCCTTTGGCCACCAAAGAAGCCGGTAAACTAAAACTAAAGGTTTCTTTTGTCAAAGGCACGGACTTAAAAACATTTGCCAATATTTTAAATAAAAAAGAGTTTCAGGGGACAGTTGTTGAATAATTAATTTTTTGCGTATGTCGGTTGAAAAGCCAGTATCATTAAAAGAATTTTTAGAGAAAGAAACGCCCCAAGAAAAATTAGCCAAACACCTCCGCAGTTTACCGGATGAGGATAAACGCCGTCGAGCTGTCATTAAGGCCGCCGCCAATGCTGAAAAGAAGCAAAAACATGAGTAATGCTTGACATTATTTTTATTATAGGTTATCATTTGGACATCCATAGACAGTAGGTGCCCTTTGGGCTTAATCTCCTACCGAGGTGCAAAAGCTAGATTTAAAGCTAATTTAGGTCGATTGTACCGTTTGGTCTGTGGTGGATATCACAGATTTTTTGTTAAATATGCCAAAAACAAAACAACAGAAACAATCAACCGTAAAAATCCTTGTTGATGGTTTAAAGAGCGCCAAAGCCGCTGTTTTTGCCAACTTCCAGGGTTTGAAAGTTTCCGAAGCAGAGCAGTTGCGACGCGAATGCCGCAAAAATAACATCCAAGTATTGGCTGCCAAAAAAACCCTGGTTAAAAGAGCTTGTGAAGATATTGGTTTAACCGATATCAACCCAAAAATCTTTTCCGGCGGCGTGGCCACGTTTATGGCCCAGGGCGATGAGGTGTCGGCGGCAAAAATTGTAAGTAATTTTGCCAAGACCCATCAAATTGTCACCGTTTTCGGCGGTATCATGGAAGGCAAATTCGTTGATGCTTTGGCTATAAAAAGTTTAGCCAGTTTGCCAAGCAGACAGGAACTTTTATCAAGGTTGGTTGGCACAATCAATGCGCCGGTTTCCGGTTTCGTCAATGTGTTGGCCGGAAATTTACGCAATTTGGTTGGCGTATTAAATAATATTAAATCCGCAAAGGGCGGAGCTTAATTAAAATAATTATATGACTGACGAACAAAAAAACGTTGAGGTGCCGAAAAAGTTTGCGGCCCTCGTAGAGGAAATAGAAAAAATGTCCGTTCTGGATCTTTCCGAATTGGTGAAGATTCTGGAAGACAAGTTCGGCGTATCAGCCGCCGCTCCGGCCATGATGATGGCCGCACCGGCCGCGGGAGCCGCATCGGCCGCTGAAGAAAAATCAGAGTTCAATGTTGAACTTACTGACGCGGGCGCTTCCAAGATCAACGTGATCAAGGCAGTGAAAGAAATAACCGGTCTTGGTTTAGCCGATGCCAAAGCTTTGGTAGACGGCGCTCCAAAAATGATTAAAGAAGGCGTCAAGAAAGATGATGCCGAAGCCATGAAAAAGAAAATTGAAGAGGCCGGAGGCAAGGTTACACTAAAATAATCTTTAGACAATACAAAAGAGGGATGGAAAGAGTTTTTCGCCAAGCTTCGCTAGTGCTCAAAACTCTTTCCATCCCTCTTTTTGTTTTAGTTCAAAGTTATCTTGTATAATTTTTCCGAGTCCACTACATAGATAACATTCTTCGCTTCATCCACAATCATGCCGGTGGGTTTTACAAATTCATTGGCCGTGATTTGTTTTATCAGCTGGCCGGTTTTATCTAAAATAATAATCCGTTTATTTTGACTGTCTAAAATGTAGTTGTAAGTCAGATCGGTGTAGGTATAAATTTCATCAGCGTGGTCAAGCGCGGGATCAAGGCCGCTTACAGTATACGGTTGTTTCTGGCCGGAGGTAAATTTATCAATCGTGCCGTTGCTTTCCAAAACAAACATGTCGCCGTCGGTGGCCAGGTCAATGCCCGCGGCCAGGTTTACTCCCGCATCTTTTATCCAATTGGTGCCGCGGCCAAAACCGGTTTTGATGGAATCGTGCCGGTAAATTTGGTTATTGGCGGTATCAAGAGAATACAAGCGGCGGTTATAAATCATGATATTTTTAATATCCACGTTCGTATTCGGATATGACACGTCAATAAATTTGACGGAATTATCAGTCGGATTATATTGCGCCAATTTGTTGTCGGCTAAAAGCAGTGCGTAATCGTTTTCTTTAGGCACGGTGCCGGCCGTAAAGCCGTTTATGGCCAAACCGGAAGTAATGGTTTTACTGCTTTTGGAAACCGGATCATAAACGAACAGGTTGGAAGTGGCGCTGCCAAAACCGATAATTTGATTGCTAATGACAACAATATTTTCTATACCGGCCTGACCGGCTAAGTTAGCCCAATCAGCCAGAAGCTCCGGAGCGGCAACCGTTACTTTTCTAAGTTTTAACAGCAAAGCGTTTAACTGGTCGCCCAAACTCTGGCAGGTATTTTTTTCATCGGCGGTTTTGCAGGGGAGGCCGGCGAGCGTGGCCTGGGCCTCTTTAATATTGGTCATGGCCGCGCTGTTGTCCCCGTAAATTGAAGCGCTATCCGCGTTGCCGATTTTTGTATTAATGCTTGACACCGCATCGGCGTAGGCCTTGGCCGTTGCCGCTTTTTGCTGATTGATGCGCAGGTAAATTAAGCTGAAAACAAAAGTGATGCAGACCAATACGGAAGCGATCAAAAGTATTTTTGTAATAAGCGGCAGGCGTTTTAAATTATTTATAAATTCCTGCCGTCTTTTTGACCAGATATTTAAAATATCCTGCCGACGATTTTTATAGTTGAAAATGACAATAAACAACAGCACAATGGTTCGGCCCAGCCCCACTACGAGGGCGGCGATAAACATGGCCAGCCAGGCCAGGCCCCTGGCAATGTATTTTATGATTTGCCAAGCCACTTCCAGCACTTGTTTGAGCGCTTGCTGGAAATCAATCGTGTTGGTTTTTTCTTTTAGGGAACGATGCGATTTTAAGTGGGTGGAATTTATTTGGGCGTCGGCATTCATATTTGTCGCCGACTCCGCATGGTCTTCATCGTTGCCTTTAAAAGAATTATTCAGCCGGTTTTGCAGGCGTGGTAAAAATGATGAGGAGAGTATGTTAGCGGTTTTTTGTTCAGTGTTAAAAAGATTGGAGAGCGATTTTACCGAACCCTTGGCCTGCTGGGATCTTACTGATTTTATCAGCCGGTCATCGCCTTTTTGGAAGTGGATGATTATGCCGCCGAAAGAAGTATTGCTTTTTAATTCCGCCAAAACCCTTTGCAGATGTTCCGAACTTTGCCGGGGCGGGCGGGTGGTTACTATTTTTTGCAATCTGTCATTGCTGAAATATTCTTTGACATGAGGCGTGCTGGCAAAAAAGTAATCATTCTGGCCGATTTTTCCCTGAATGATTTGTGAAAAAAGCTGCCGGCTGGCTTCGGGCTCTTCGCTCCGGTTTTCCGTGATTAAATCCATGACTTTATAATTTCCGTCTTTGGTTTTGTAAAACAACAGCATCTGCGGCTCGCCGTAAAAACTGAAGATAATTTCCTGTTCGCGGATGGCGCCGACCAGGCAGTTCATCAAGAGATCGGGTTTGACCAAAGAAAACGACTCTTTGTTGATTTTATCAAGCACGATTTCCAGTGAGCTTTTGTCCGCCTGATCCGGGGTTTCATAATAATCATTTTCCACCTCGTCTATGATATGCTGGAGTTTTTCTATTGATTTATGCTCGCCGTTGTTTATTTCGCAGACGGCAAAAAAATAGCCCTTGTCTTTTTCTGCCGGTGTGGCCGGTTCGGTGATGTTAAGCAGAACATGGGAGTTTTCGGCGTCTCCTCCTTCAACAAAAAATTCATGCAAATGTAGGATTGGATCCATAACGTTCGCCTTTGACTTTTTAGGTTCTAATTATTATACTATAGGTAACTTTAAAACGCAAAGCACACAATATATGCTTGAACAACTTTTTGGTTCAAAGACCAGAGTTAAATTACTCCATATTTTTTTTCAATTCCCGGAAAGATCTTTTTACGTGCGGGAAATCGCCCGGCTGGCCGACACTCAATTAAACGCGGTCAGGCGCGAAATTGCCAACATGGAGGAGTTGGGGCTGATTTGCGGCGTATCAATGGATGAAGCCGCTTCCACGTCTGAAATCGGCGGCACCGGCCGATCAAAATATTATAAATTGGATGGCGGCTGTTTGCTCCATTTTGAACTGAAGGCGCTCCTGTTAAAGGCGCAAATGCTCCAGGAAAGGGAATTGGTTGAACTTTTAAAGCAAAAAGCCGGCAAATTAAAAATGATGATGCTCACCGGCTCGTTTACCGGCGCGACTGATTCTGAAACCGACGTGCTTTTAGTCGGCGAGGTTAAGCCCGGGGCGGTGGTTAAAATAATAAATGAATTTGAAAAAGATTTGGGCCGTTTGATCAGGTACACGATCATGTCTGAAAAAGAGTTTTTCGACCGTAAAGAAATTGGCGATAAATTCTTATATAACATTTTTGAAGGCAAGCACATGGTTGTTCTTGACGAGATAACGGTTTAGTTATGTTTTTAATCATTGATAACAGCGGGGAGAAAGCGGTTGTCTTTTATTATTCAACCGGCGCTTCCAGCGGAGGATTTAAGCAGAAACAAATCAAAGCGGAAGCAGGGGAGGACATTTTAGTTTGTCTGGAAAAATTTTTGACGCAAATCGGTTTGACGCTGAAAGATATAAAATATTTGGCAGTGGTTATCGGTGTCGGCAAATTCACGGCCACTCGTCTGGCAGTTACTTGCGTCAATACGCTGGGCTTGGCTTTAAAAATTCCGGTTATGGGCATAGATAAGGAGTGGCGCCCGGAAGCTGTTTGGAAAAAAATAAAGAAAATTCCGGTAGGGCAGTACGCAGTGCCAAAATACAGCGGCGAGGCGCATATCGGCAAGAAAAAAAAGTAAACTATGCTTTCAAACTACGCCAGATATCGGCTATATGAGATTTTACCGGGACTGTCTATTTGGCTGACCCTGATTGTCGGCGTCGGTCTGTCTTTTGTCCGGCCGCTGTGGATGATTTATTTTATAATTGTTTTTGATGTTTATTGGGTTTTGCGGGTTATTTATTTTTCATTTTATCTGATATTTTCCTGGCGCCGGTTCAGGCGCGCGGTCAAAGTGGATTGGTTTAAAAAATTAACCGAAGAATTTCCCAACTGGCGCGAGAAAAAGAATGTAGTTTTTTTACCGATATATAATGAGGATTGGGAGGTGGTTGGAACCACCCTGGACAGTTTATGCGCTTCGACGTATCCGGCCGGCGAAATATATATTGTCATGTCCGGAGAAGGCAGAAAAATTGAACACTGGCAGAAAATTCAAAGCCAGGTTAAGGAAAACTATGCGGGAAAATTTGCCGACCTGATATTTTATACGCACCCCGACGGTTTGCCGGATGAAATCAAGGGCAAGGGTTCCAATATTCATTTTGCCGAATATGAATTTAAAAAATACGCCGATACCAGGGGTTGGGATTATAAAAATATTATCGCCTCAATTTTTGACATAGACACGATCGCGCACCCCGCCTATATAGCGCACCTGACCTATTTATATTCTTCACACCCCAGGCCGGATCACAGTTCTTTCCAGCCGCTTACCCTCTACAACAACAACATGTGGCAATCGCCTTCAATCTTGCGCGTGATGGCGTTCGGCACGACTTTTTGGATGTTGTTTTCTCTGGCCCGGCTGGATAATCTGGTGACGTTTTCTTCGCACAGCATGAGTTTTAAGGCCATTATGGATTGCGGCGGACACAGCAAAAATATAGTGAGCGAGGACTCAAGGATTTTTTATCAGTGCTGGTTGAGGTATAATGGAGATTACGAGGTGACGCCTTTGTATATTCCGGTTTCCTTGGATACGGTGCGTGACAACAATTGGCTGATGTCGCTAAAAAATTTATATTACCAGCAAAGACGCTGGGCTTGGGGGGCCGAACATATTTCCTACTTGCTTTGGCAATATAGGACAAATAAAAATATCAGCTGGTGGAAGAAGGCCACGGTTTTATTTCATGAATGGGAAGGCAAGTGGAGCTGGGCGGTGGTGGCCATTTTAATTACTTTAATCGGCAGATTGCCCTTGTGGGTGGCCGGTAACGAAGTCAGGCAAAGCGCGCTCTTTTTCAACGCTCCGAACATTTTGGAAATTTTGATGACCTTGGCCATGTTGGGTTTATTTGTATCGGCGATATTAAGCATGTTAATTCTGCCGCGCCGGCCGGGCACTCATCCGCGCTATCATTATTTGTTCATGCTTTTACAGTGGCTGCTCTTGCCGGTTTCCCTGATTCTTTTTTCAGCCATTCCCTGCATTGACGCGGTTACGCATTTAATGTTCGGCAAATATCTGGGTTTTAACGTTTCAGTCAAAAAAAGAATGTAACTAGAAATATAAACGCCTGCGGCTAGAAATTTCTGCAGGTTTCGCAAAAAAGAAAATGCATTTTCTTTTTTGACTCAACCTTTGAAATTATGAAAAAAATTGTAGTAGGGCTAGTTATAATAATACTCGCGCTTGGCGCCGCCACAGCCGGTCTTTATTTTTGGTATAAATCCGGCGGTTTGGAAAAAACAATCATTAGAACCATGAGTGAACACGTCACTTCCAATAAATCGGAGGTGAATCTGATTCAGGAAATTTTGGGTTATAACAATCCGCGCACTTATTTGCTGTTGTTTTTAAATAACACCGAACTGCGGCCCGGAGGCGGTTTTATCGGCGCTTACGCGGTGGTGCGAGTTGACAAAGGCATTCCGCAAATTTTAAAAGTTGAGGGCACGGAAATTTTAGATAATTACGCTCCCCAGGATAAATTGCCAATTCCGCCCGCCCCTTTGGCAAAATATTTATACATTAAGAAATGGGGGTTTAGAGACAGTAATTGGTCGCCGGATTTTGCCGAGTCATCTTTGAACTCCATGAATTTGTTTAAAATAGAAAATGGAACCGCCGCGGATTCCATTGATTCCGTGATTGGCTTTACCCCGACCGTTCTGGAAAACATTTTAAAAATCAGCGGGCCGATTACGGTTGACGGCGAAGAGTTTACACCGGAAAATTTTACCCAAAAATTGGAATATGAAGTTGAATATGGATACGCGCAAAAGGGTTTGGAATTTAATGATAGAAAACAAATTTTAGCCAATTTGTCCCGTGTATTGTTGCAAAGATTGCGCACTGACGTGGTTCTGCACTGGGCTGATTATCTGAATTTGGCACAGCAAATGCTTACCCAAAAGCAGATTGTGGCTTACTCGTCTTATCCGGAGGCCGAAAATGTTTTGCTCGCTAAAGATTGGGCCGGAGAAATCAAACAGGTGCCATCCGATTATTTGATGTGGGTGGATGCCAATTTGGCCGCGCTTAAAACAGACAAAGCGATGGAGCGGACCTTGAGTTATTTGATAGCGCCATCACCGTCTTCCACGGACAAATTTATCGGCACCGTGAAAATGACCTACACCAACACCGGCCATTTTGATAAGTTTACGACCCGCTACCGCACTTACGCGCGCGTCTATTTGCCTCTGGGCAGTAAATTCATTTCCGTAGAGGGCAGTATGAGAAATGACCGCACCACCGATGTTGGGACAGTTGATCAGGGCATGGAAAACGGCAAGCAGTGGTTTGGTACTTTCATAGCCATAGAACCGGGCCAGACCAAAGATTTGACTTGGCAGTTTGAGCTGGCGCCGAAGATTGTTTCACAAATCAATGCCAACACCTATCAGTTATTTGTGCAAAAGCAGATCGGCACCTTGGGACATAAATTGACTCTGCACCTGAATTTTGGTAAAACTGTATTTACCAAGGAGTCCGATTTAATCGTAGATAGAGAATTCTAGTTATGTTTATTAAAAAGTTAGGCATAGATTTAGGCACAACCAATGTTTTGGTTTATGTGCCAAAAAAGGGGATTGTGATAAACGAGCCCAGTGTTGTGGCTATCTCCAAAGCTGATGGAAAAATTTTGGCTGTCGGACTTGAGGCCAAAGATATGATCGGTCGTGCTCCGGATTCCATTCTGGCGGAGCGGCCTCTTAAAGACGGAGTGATTGCCAATTATCACACCACCGAAGCCATGCTCCGATATTTTATAAACAAGGCCTTGGGCGGAGTGCACTTGTTCCGACCGGAGGTTATGGTGGCGGTGCCGGCCGGCATTACCTCTACTGAAAAACGCGCGGTAATTGACGCTACTATCGCGGCCGGCGCGCGCGCCGCTTATATTATAAAAGAGCCGGTGGTGGCGGCCATTGGCGCCGACATACCAATTGGCGCGGCTTCGGGCCATATGATTATTGATGTTGGCGGCGGCACGTCCGAGATTGCCGTGATTTCTTTAGGCGGGATTGTTTCCTGGGGTTCGGCCCGTATTGGCGGCAGTAAGTTTGATATGGCTATTATTGAATATATACGCCACAAATATAATCTGGCCATTGGCGAACGCACTGCCGAAGAAATTAAAATAAACATCGGTTCGGCCATGTTTATGGATAAGCCCCTCACTATGGATGTCAAAGGACGCGATATGATTACCGGCTTGCCGAAAATTTTACAAGTTACTTCTGACGACACCACCGAGGCCTTAAAGCATGATTTGGAAAATTTAATAGATGCCATTAAAGAGGTTCTGCACAAGACCCCGCCCGAGCTGTCGGCGGACGTGATTGATAAAGGCATAATTTTAGCGGGCGGTTCGGCGCAACTGCGCAATCTTGATGAACTGGTGGCGCAATCAACCGGCGTGCCTACTTATGTGGCCGAAGAGCCGCTGTTGTGCGTGGCCAAAGGCACGGGTATTGCTTTGGATAATTTAGAAAGTTATAAACGCAGTATTTTGGCGACGAAATAGTATGATCATTGGTATAGAAGCCGCGCATGCCAACAAACCGCAGAGAACCGGAGTGGAAAATTATTGCTGGCATGTGATACAAGAACTTAAAAAACAAATACCCTCAACGGCGAGGGTGGTTTTGTATTCCAACACGCCTTTGCAAGGTGAGTTGGGTGTTTTGCCGCCGAACTGGGAGGCAAAAATTTTACGCTGGCCGCTAGAAAAACTTTGGAGTCAAATTCGGCTGTCTTGGGAGTTGTGGCGCAACCCGCCGGATGTTTTTTTTGCGCCCGGGCAATTGATTCCCTGGGTTTGTCCGGCGAAAATTGTGGCTACAATCCATGATAGCGCTTTTTTGGCGTTTCCTTCGGCCTATAATTTTTTAGGTAGAATTTATTTAAAATGGATGAACCGTTTGATTGTTAAAAAAGCGGTGGTAATTTTGACGCCGTCGCAGTTTAGTAAAAACGAGTTAAAAAAATATTATAAAATTAATGAAGAAAAAATAAAGGTGACGCCTCTGGGCTATGACAGTAATGTTTTTAAATCTTTGGGAATACCCAGAGAGCCGATGATAATGTCGCTGGGGCGTCTGGAAGAGAAAAAAAATACAATTGGCATTGTCAAAAGTTTTAATATTTTAAAAAAAACCCATCCGGATTTGAAATTAATACTGGTCGGCGCGCCCCGGGTCGGCTATGAAAAAATAAAACAGGAAATAGAGGCGTCGCCTTATAAATCAGATATAATTTTACCCGGTTGGATTAATGAACAGGAAATAGTCGGATTATTAAACAAGGCCTCCGTGTTTTTGATTCCTTCTTTGTATGAAGGGTTCGGTCTGCCGGTTTTGGAAGCCATGGCCTGCGGTGCGCCGGTGGTGGCTTCAGCCGGAAATTCTTTGGCCGAAGTTGGGGGAGGCGCGGTTTTATATGCTGATCCGCAAAACATCAATGAAATTGCCGGGGCTGTGGATAAATTATTGGCAGATCATAACTTGCGCGAAGAAAAAATAAAGGCCGGATTAGAAAGAGTTAAAAATTTTTCCTGGGAGAAAACCGGCGCCAACACCTGGGAAACCATCAGTAAAATTGTAAACGTCTGAAATATGATTATCGGCCACAAAAAAATCCTGGATTATTTTGACAACGCGCTGGCCAACAAAAATTTGGCCCAGTCATATTGTTTTGTCGGCTATGACGAGGTCGGCAAAAGAACCGTGGCCAGAAATATTTGCGCGAAACTGTTAAGAGTGGATGAAGCAAAATTGGATTTATATCCGGATTTTTATTACGTCGCCCGCGAGGAAGACGAGAAAACCGGCAAACTGAAAAAAGACATATCCATCGCGCAGGCGCGCCAGATAAAAGACCGGGTGGGGCGCAAATCATGGCTAGGAGAGTATCAATCTGTTATAATAGATGAGGCCGAACTGCTTAATGAAGAATCCGGCAGCGCACTCTTAAAGATTTTGGAGGAAACAAAAGGACAGTGCGTGTTTTTTCTGCTGACAACCGACGACAACGCGCTCCTGCCAACCATCCGCTCCCGTTGTCAGATGTTTTATTTCCCTTTAATAGAAAAAGGAGAAATAGAAGCCGGTTTGAAGGAAATGGGTTTTGAACAAACCGCAGCCAGGGATTCGGCCAATTTGTCATGGGGCCGGCCGGGGAAAGCCATAAATTTGGCCCAAGACGCGGTTCTGCGCAAAAGTTACGGCCAGGAAATTGAGCGGTGGAATACAATCATGAGCGTACCTTTTTATAAAAGGATGTCGGCGGTAAGCGATTTGTTCGGCGATAAAACCGACACCATCAGAAGCCGCGACAAGGTGCTCTCGGCCTTGGAAATTTGGATTATCCTCTGGCGAGAGGTGATGCTAAAAAATCTTTTTTTGCCGAATAATAATTTATCCGCCAAAGATGCCGCCCGCCTGATTGACGAATTTAAAAAAGCGCGGGTGCTGTTAAATCAAAATATAAATCCAAAATTAATTATTGAACAAATTTTGTTAACATTTAGTTAAAAATAAGTTAAAGATATGTCCAAAAATATATACATCCTATTGGTTCTAGCCGGTTCGTTGCTTTTGCTGGGCGCCAGCTGTATCCAAATAAACGGCAGCACGACCGGAGGCGGAGCCATGGGAATTTTCAGATCGGAAGACGGCGGAACGACGTGGGTGCAAAAGGCGGCTTTGCCGACCGCTAAGGGTGTACAAAGTATCGGCGGCGCCAAGGTCTATAGAATTTTTACGGATCCGAGCGACGCGAACGCTCTTTATATGGGCACCCGTGGCCAGGGTTTGTTTTACAGTTATGATAACGGCGATACCTGGACCGCGGTCTCCGCTATGGCCGGCAAATATATCTATGCTTTGGCCGTGGATCCGCGCGACAAGTGCACGATTTTTGTGAGTGATGGACCACATGTTTATAAAACCAATGATTGTTTGCGTACTTGGAGTTTGGCTTTTACCGAAGAGCGTCCGGATCAGCGGTTTACTTCTTTGATTGTTGATTATCAAAATTCCAGTATTGTTTATGGCGCAGAAATCGGCGGCGACATCCTGCGCAGTAAAGACGGCGGCTCAAGCTGGAGAATAGCCAAAAGATTTAATTTTGAAATTCGTTCTTTGGTTTTGGATCGGTTTACCGGCGGTCGTCTTTACGCGGCCGCGCTTACCAACGGTCTTTATAAGTCGGACGATGGCGGAGATAACTGGACGGACTTAAGCTCCGGGTTTAGCAGTTTTAGCGAAAGTAAAAATTTTTACAGAATGTATCCAAATCCCGCGCAAAAGGACAGTTTGTTTTGGGTTTCAAAGTATGGCATCCTGCGTTCTGATGACGCCGGCAAAACCTGGACTGATTTGAAACTGCTGACAGCGCCGGGCAGTGTGAATATTTACAGTTTGGCCGTAAATCCGAAGAATCAGTTGGAAATTTATTATACCGGCACGATTTTGAGCGACAGCAATGCCAATGTGCGATCCACTCTGTATAAAACAACCGACGGCGGTAAAAATTGGGTGACTAAAAATTTGCCGACCAATACGATTCCGGTTGATATGTTGATTCAGCCGGCCAATGGCAAAATGCTCTTTGTCGGGTTTACTACTCCTTAATCTAAAACTTATGCAAATAAATGATTTTAAAGGGGACTTTGAGAAGGCGGTTGAATTTCTGAAAAATGATATTTCCGGTCTGCGCACCGGCCGGGCGTCTTCGGCGATTGTTGAAGACGTCATGGTTGAGGCCTATGGCACCAAACAGACGCTCAAATCCGTGGCGTCCATAAACATTCCCGATTCCAAAACCGTAAACATTGACCCTTGGGACAAGGCGCTTTTGGCGGCAGTGGAAAAAGGCATCCGCGATTCCGGGCTGGGGTTAAATCCGGTCAATACCGGCAGTCAAATCAGGTTATTTTTACCGGAACTGACCACTGAACGCCGGCAGGAACTTATAAAAGTTTTACACCAAAAATTAGAAGCCGCCCGCATTTCCATACGTAAAAACAGGGAAGACGTGAAAGAAATGATTAAGGCCGCCGAAGACGGCGGTGAAATCGGCGAGGATGAAAAGTACCGCCTGCAGGAAGAGTTGGAAAAAATGGTGGGAGAATATAATGAAAAAGTTAAAGAAATTGGAGAAAAGAAAGAAGCGGAAATAAATGCGATATAAAGCGAAAACCGAACAAACCCTCTTGACCAAAGAGGGTCTTAAATTTATAATGTATATACCTTCATAAAATATACCTACTATGCCAAAAGACATGGAAAAAATTGTATCTCTAGCCAAGAGACGAGGTTTCGTGTTCCCGGGAAGCGAGATTTACGGCGGTTTGGCCAATAGCTGGGATTATGGCCCGGTTGGACACTTGCTAAAGCAAAACATCAAAAAGGCCTGGTGGAAGTTTTTTGTACAGGAAAGAGAGGATATGGTGCCGCTTGACTCGGCCATTATTATGAACCCAAAGGCCTGGGAGGCCTCGGGTCATTTGCAGAATTTCAGCGATGAATTGGTGGAATGCAAAAAATGCCACCATCGTTTTAGGGCTGACCATTTGTTGGAGACAATTAGCGCCAAACCGGGTTATGATAAAGAAAAAATAAAAACCATATCAGAAGTGAAATGCCCTGATTGCGGGGGATCGCTCACTACTCCAAAAAGTTTTAATTTAATGTTTAAAACATTTTTAGGCACCACCGAAGATAATTCTACCGTGGCCTATTTGCGTCCGGAAACCGCCGGCGGTATGTTTGTTAATTTTAAAAACATTCAATCAGTTACCCGCCGCCGCTTGCCGTTTGGCATCGCCCAAATCGGCAAATGTTTCAGAAATGAAATCACTCCGGGCAATTTCATTTTTCGCACCCGCGAATTTGAAATCGGAGAATTTGAATATTTTATTAATCCCAAGGACTGGAAAAAAATATTTGAAATGTGGCTCAAAGAAATTGAACGCTGGTGGAAAGATGTGATGCAAATTAATATGAAAAATTTGGTCTGGCATGAGATTCCGGACGGCGAAAGAGCCCATTACAGCAAACGCACGGTTGATATTGAATACAAATATCCGTTTGGCGTCAAAGAACTTCATGGCATTGCCTATCGCACTGATTTTGACTTATCCAGACATGAAGCTGTCAGCGGTCAGGATTTGCACTATACGGATCCGGAAACCAATGAAAGATTTTTACCCCATGTTATTGAGCCGACTTTTGGAATTGATCGGATGATGTTGGTTTGTTTGCTGGAAGCATACAATGAAGAAGAGGCCCCCACAGCCGAAAAAGGCGAGACAGAAAATCGCGTGGTCATGAAATTTCCCAAACATTTAGCGCCAATTCAGGTGGCAATTTTACCTCTTTCCAAAAAAGAAGAATTGTCAAAAATTGCCAAGCCCCTGGCTGACCAGCTGCGCAAGGATTTTATGATTGAATATGACGAGACCCAAAGTATTGGCAAGCGCTACCGCCGCCAGGACGAGATCGGCACGCCTTATTGTGTCACTGTTGATTTTGAGTCCCTGGAAGACAAAAAAGTAACGGTGCGGGATCGCGACAGTATGAAGCAGGAAAGAATTAAGATTGCCGAACTTAAAGATTATCTGGCGGAAAAATTCAAGGAATAATTATGCACAAATTGTCAAAATTAAAAAATGGCATGAGCGTGATTACCATGCCTCTTGCCGGCACCAAAGCCGTCACGGTTTTGGCCATGTTTCCGGTTGGCTCCAGATATGAAGACAAAAAATTATCCGGCGCTTCGCATTTTGTGGAGCACATGATGTTTAAAGGCACAACCAAACGGCCGGATTATCTGGAAATTTCCCGCGAGCTGGACGCGGCCGGAGCGGAATTTAACGCCTTCACCTATAAAGATTACACCGGTTATTATATAAAAATTTCCAGCGCCAAATTGGACCTGGCCTTTGACCTTTTGGATGATATGGTATATCACTCGGTTTTTTCAGCCGAAGAAATTGAAAAAGAAAAGGGCGTGATTGTTGAAGAAATCAGAATGTATGAAGACAATCCGACTATGGCCGTTGATTTGCTGTTTGACAGGGTTATGTTTGGCAATCATCCATTGGGACGAGATATTGCCGGCACAGCTCAAAGCGTTCGCGCACTATCTAGAGCCGATTTATGGAATTATTATAAAAAACATTACGTACCCAAGAACATGATTTTGGCGGTTGCCGGAAATTTTCAGCCGGCCGCGCTTAAAAAATATTTAAAATGTTTCGCCGATGAAAAAGCAACCGGCAGCAATGCTTTGGAATTTAAAAAATTTGCCTGGCCGGGCGCGGGCGGTACTGGCAGCGCCGGCGCTAAAATTCCATTGGCAAATAAAATTGAGCTTTCACAGAGAAAAGTAGATCAGGCGCACGTGATCTTAGGATTTCCCGGTTTAAAATATACTCATCCGGATCGTTATGCCGAGGCCGTGCTCTTAACTATTTTGGGCGGCGGCATGAGTTCAAGGTTATTTGTGGAGGTGCGCGAGAAGCGGGGGTTGGCCTACATGGTGCGCGCCGGTTCGGCATCATTTAAAGATGTGGGCGCGGTAGCGGTTCAGGCCGGTTTGGATCCGTCACGACTGCACGATGCCTTAAAGGTTATCAAATCAGAAATAATCAAAATTCAAAAGGACTTGGTTTCCGCCAAAGAACTCGCCGATGCCAAGACAAATATCGCCGGCAAACTTGATTTGGCTATGGAGGACTCAAGCGCCCAGAGCCAGTGGTTCGCGCGCCAGTTTTTGTTCGGCGACAAGATGGAAACTTATGAAGAATTTATTAAGAATGTCAAAAAAGTAACAGCCGGCGAGGTGCGCCGCGTGGCTCAAAAAATTCTGGATTTAAAACAGATGAAAATGGCCATTGTCGGACCGGACGACAAAGCCAAAATCACTAAATTATTTGCCTATGTCTGTGAGTAAACCCGTATATTTATTTGCCAATTGGAAAATGTATTTGGATTTTGACGAGAGCAATATTTTGGCCAACGCCCTGGCCAATGAATCAAAAAATTTTCCTAAAAATGTAAAGATGGCGATTTTCCCAAGCGCCCTGGCTTTGTATCCGGTCGGGCAGGTGCTCGCAGATGTTGGTATCGGGCTCGGCGCGCAAAACACCTACTGGGTTGATAAGGGCGGTTACACCGGTGAAATTTCAGCACAGATGTATAAAGACGCGGGTTGCTCTTATGCGCTCGCCGGACATTCGGAAAGAAGACATCAGTTTCATGAATCAAACCATGAGACCCGAGAAAAACTGGAAGCGATTTTAGCGGCCGGTATGACAGCGGTGTTATGCGTTGGGGAAACCGCGGCTGAAAGAGAGAAAGGCCAAACCGATGAAGCGGTTGAGGTGCAACTTCGGGCGGCTTTTGATAACTTAACCTGGCCGGAGGGCAAAAATTTGTTTATTGCCTATGAGCCGGTCTGGGCAATAGGCACGGGCAAAAATTGTGACGCGAAAGAAGCGCAAAGAATGCACGCGCTGATTAAAAAATTAGTTTCCGGATTGGTTACGGGCGTTAATCCGATAATTTTATACGGCGGCAGTGTGCGGCCGGAAAATGTCGACGAGTATTTGGGCCAGCCGGATATTGCCGGCGTCCTGGTCGGCGGCGCCTCCGCCAAACTTGACAGCTGGCTGGGGATTGTCAACAAAGTTTAAACACGCGAAGTATATGTTTTATTTAATCCCATTGGGGGTTTTTCTTATCGGCCTGGGGGTGGTTGTGTTTGTTGTCTTTAAAAAATTCGCGCAGGTTTCCAATCTTGATCTGACTAATTTTCAGGAAGAAAAAATATATAAAAAGAAAAGAGAAATCATCAACAGCCGCATTGCCAAAACCAGCGACGTTATTAAAACGCAGACCATCAGGGTGCTGTCGCCGATTAAAAAAATTTGGGGATTATCACAATTAAAGTTCAGAATTTACGTCGGCAAGATTGAACGTTTGTTGCACCACGAGCAGGTGCTCAAAACCAAAGCGGAAATAGCCACGCCGCAAGCCAGCGAGGAGCAGGAACAAAAATTAAATCAGTTGATTAATGACGGCGAACAGAATCTGCAATTGGGAAATTTTGATCAGGCCGAGAATTGTTTTATCACCGCCATTAAAATTAATCCCAAATCAGCGCCGGCTTACCGTGGGTTGGGGGATACCTATCTGGCCAAAAAATCTTTGGAAGAGGCCAGGCAAACCTACAAATTTTTATTACATCTGGAACCGGATGATGACAGCGTTTTGGTTAAGTTGGCGGAAGTGGCCGAGAGCCAGGGGGATATTGAAGAAGCGATCGGCTATTATCAGCAGGCGGTTTTGCTAAATGACGCCTTTTCACCGCGGTTTTATCACCTGGCCGAACTGCTCCTCAAGGTTGATCAGCCCAAGGTGGCCAAAGAGGCGGCGCTTCAAGCGGTGGAACTTGAACCGCAGAACCCGAAGTACCTTGACTTATTGATAGAAATTGCTATAATATGCGGCGACAAGGACCTCGCGCTTAAGGCCTTTAATGATCTGCGTCTGGTGAACCCGGATAATCAAAAATTGGACAGCTTTAAGGAGAGGATCTCTAAGATTACCGCCGCCTTAGCTCAGCGGTAGAGCAACACTTTTGTAAAGTGAAGGTCCTGGGTTCGAATCCCTGAGGCGGCTCTTGGTTAGTTATTAATTTAATTAAAAATGTAATAATGGGTGGATTTCTGAGCGGTCAAAAGAGACAGACTGTAGTAAAATGCAGCTCTTAAGAGAAATCTTAAGATGAACTCTCTGGGATAACGGTGAAAGCTAAAACAAGTGTCATGCTAATACCGTGGGAACCCCGAAAAGGTCGGGGAGCGCCGTAGAGACTAGATACCAGAGTGCCTAAAATCTTAAAAAGATTATGGCAAAGATATAGTCCATGCCTTAAGGAAACTTAGGGGAAAGTGAAATCTGTTGGCTCTGCCTTCGTAGGTTCGAATCCTACTCCACCCACTGATATTTGACAATTAGCTTACCTATATGGTGTTAGTTTGCTAAGAGTATATTTTTATGTTAGGATATTTGATGTAAAAATATGTTGCAATTATCAAAAGATAAATTAGCAAAACTCTATTTAGGTAAAGGTCAATCGGCAAAAGAAATTGCTGATGCTTATAAATGTTCCATTAATAAGATTAGATACTGGATGGAAAAATATGGAATCAAATCAAGATCTATAGGCGAAGCAATTTATCAAAAGAATAATCCTAATGGGGATCCTTTTAAGGTTAAGTATCCGGGTACAATAGAAGAAGCAATTTTGTTTGGTTTTGGTCTTGGTTTGTACTGGGGGGAAGGAACAAAAGCTGACAAAGGTTCAGTGAGGTTGGGGAATACCGATCGTGATTTGATAAAAAAATTTATTGCGTTTCTGGTTACAGTATTTGGTATTAAAAAGAAAGATTTAAAATTTAGTTTGCAATTATTTAACGATATTGACGAGACAGAGGCGGTAGAACATTGGTCAAATTATTTGAAAATTGGAAAAGAGCAATTTTATAAATGTACTATAACAAAGTCGGTGAGAAAAGGTACATATGGCAAGAAAAGCGAGTATGGAGTTCTAACAGTGTATTATCATAATACGAAAATGAGGAATGCCTTAGTGGCAATATTACAAAAAGAAAAATAGATAACGCCGTTGTAGCTCAGTTGGTAGAGCATTTCCATGGTGGTTCGCAAAAACCCCGCCCACTGGCAAGGAAACTTGTCGGTGAATCCCGAATAACGGTTAAAGGCCAGAAATGGTTAAGACCGTGGCGAATAAAATCGCCCGAACGACTGACAAGGGGAGTTAAATCCCGACTAAGTCGGGACAAGCTCAAGATACAGTCTAGCCCTCTAATAACAAAATAGAGGTGTAAGCGAAGGAAAAGGTCTCGGGTTCAAATCCCGACAACGGCTCGGATAAACATAAGGGCGCAAAGCCGCGCCGGAAAAATTTAATAATATGTCGCAAGATAATCTTGTAAAAATGGAGTGCAAGGAGTGCAAACATACAAATTATTTTACCAGCAAAAACAAGAAGACCTTGAAGAACCGCTTGGAGTTGGAAAAGTTTTGTAAATTTTGCCGGAAACACACCGTGCACAAGGAAACAAAATAGATAATTATTCCTGCCGGCGCAGGAATTTTTATGGGGGCTTGGTGTAGTGGTAACATGCCTCTCTCCAAAAGAGGTGACGTGGGTCCGATTCCTACAGCCCCTGCAAAATTTTTACAGCTCTAGCCAAAATTTTTTGCCTGTTTTATAATACCCCCATGCCAATAATTGAAACGAACAATCTGACCAAAAGATATGGTGAATTGGTGGCTGTGGATAACCTAAATTTACAGGTTGAAGAAGGGGAGATATTCGGGCTTTTAGGCCCAAACGGAGCCGGAAAAAGCACCACCTTACTAATGTTAACCACCTTAATCAAACCAACTTCGGGCACGGCCAGTGTCAATGCTTTTGATATTGTCAAAGAGTCCGGCAAGGTGCGAAAATCAATCGGCATTGTGTTTCAGGATCCGAGTTCCGATGACACCTTAACCGGCTACGAAAATCTGAAGCTGCATGGTATGCTTTATGGCATGCCCGCCGCCCACCGCGAAGAAAAAATAAAAGAGGTCTTGGAACTCGTTGATTTGACCGACAGAAAAGATGATACGGTAAAAAAATACTCCGGAGGTATGAGAAGGCGTTTGGAATTGGCGCGCGGGCTGATGCACCATCCGAAAGTTTTGTTTTTGGATGAACCGACCCTTGGCCTTGATCCGCAATCACGCGAGCATCTCTGGCAATACATCCAAAAACTTGCCAAAGAAAAAGGCATGAGCGTGGTTATCACCACCCACTACATGGAAGAAGCGGATTTACTGTGCAACCGATTGGCAATCATTGATCACGGCAAAATTGTGGCGCTGGACACTTCGGCAAATTTAAAATCAATTGTCGGCGGAGATAAAGTTTTGTTAAAAAGTCAAAACCCAAATTTGGACGCGCTCAAACAATTGGATTATGTAAAAAAGGTTGAACAAATAGACGGTCTGGTGTATTTAACGGTTATAAATCCCAATGAACATCTGCCGCAGATTTTGCAGGTAGTAGGCAAGGTTGACTCGGTGGAAGTGCATTCGCCAACTCTAAATGACGTATTTCTGCACTATACTGGCCGGGAAATCAGAGAAGATTCAGCCGAGGGCGGCTGGGCGGAAAGGGTTATGCACTTAAAGAAATAATATGAATGAATTAAGCGGCTTTTTAGCCATCTGGTACAGAGAATTTAAAGTATTTCTACGGGAAAAATCAAGAATTGTTTCGTCTTTGGTGACGCCGGTTCTTTGGCTACTCATTTTCGGCGGCGGGTTGGGATCAAGCGTTGCCGTTTCCGGCACCAGTTATCAGGTGTTTATTTTCCCCGGAATTTTGGCGCAGGCGGTTTTGTTTTCATCGATTTTTTTCGGTGTCTATATTGTCTGGGATAGAAAGATTGATTTTTTAAAAGAGGTCTTGGTGGCGCCGATTTCCCGCACTACAATATTTTTGGGCAAAGTTGTCGGCGGCGCGACTGACTCAATCATTCAATCAATCTTGTTATTAATTTTGGGCGTGATTTTTGGAGCCATAGGATTAATTCCGGGCTTGCATATAAATTTTACCGCCTTTATACTTTCTTTAGTAATTATACTTTTTACCACTGCGTCGTTTACCAGTTTGGGACTGATTATTGGTTCAATGATGGAAAGCCCGGAGGGCTTCCAATTTGTCATGAGCTTCCTGCTCTTGCCGGTTTTCCTTCTTTCCGGCGCTTTATTTCCAATTAATAACTTGCCGGTTTGGCTGGCGCCATTTACCTTCATAAATCCGCTAACCTATGCGGTTGACGCGCTTAGGCATGTCATTTTAGGCGCTTCGCAATTTGGTCTGGCTTTTGACATGGGGATTTTAGTTTTGTTTATGGTTTTGGTGTTTGCCATCGGCACCTATGCCTTTGAAAAAATGAAAGTTTAAAAATATGACAACAAACATCGCACCGGAAAAATTTATCCGTGAATTATTAGACGAAGAAATGATTGAGGTTAATTTTATTAATTTATATATGTCGCTCTTGGATTTGCGTGTGGAGCAGTGTATTGACGCAAAAAAACAAAAAGAATTTAGAAAGGGTATGGAAATACTTCATTCGGATTCGCAGGAGCATAGGCGTATAATTGAAAATATAATCAGACATTATGAAAAAAAATAAAGCCACACAGCTACTAAAATGTTTGTTGGACAAAAAATCCCTTTTGTTTAATCTTAAACAAGGTCTGGAAATGGAATACCAGGCCAGGGATATTTGTAAAGACCTGTTAAAATATTTGAAAAAACCGGATGAAAGAAAAAAAGTCGCGGCTATAGTGGAAGATGAAAAAGAACACATAGCCATTACAAAAAATTTGATAAAAATCGTCCAGAAGCACTATATTAAATAAGTTATGGATCTCACCCTCATTCTCGGCCCGATGAAAAGCGGGAAATCATTTGATCTTATCAGCTATTTTGCGCCGCTAAAATATACCGACATCCCGCACGGCTTGTTTCAGTCAGCCAGAAATTTGCGGGATGAGCATATTTGTTCAAGAAACGGCGTAGTCATTGAAGCCAAAAAAGTTCAGAGTTTAGCGGAAATTTTGGATTCTGATTTAAAAGTAGTCGGCATTGACGAATTGCACATGTTTCAGCCGGAAGATGCGGGGGTCATTGATAAGTTATTGCGCAAAGGGGTCAAGGTGGTTGCTTCCGGGCTGGACACCGATTATAGAGGCAAAATGTTTGATATTATCAGGGCATTTTTGGAACTGGGGCCAAGAGAAGTGAAATACAAACGAGCGGTCTGTGAAATTTGCAAACAACCAATAGCCACTTATTCCCAGGTTCTAAATAAAGGCGTGCCCATAACCGAAGGCATGCCCTCGGTGCTTCCAGACGACGGCACGTTTACTTATGTGCCGGTGTGCCGGAATTGTTTCGTCCAAACATAATAAAAAACTTCTAAAGTTATCCACACAAAATCTTAAAGAAGTGGTGATTTTGTGGTATAATAAAAGCAAATTTAAAGTAGAGGGGTTAAAAATACCCTATGATAAAGGGAGGAAAATTATTAGTAACACTACTACTGGTGGTGGGGACCGCTATTTTTGTTGTATCTCAAGCCAAAGCTTCCATAACCGACGGCACCATTGACCCCAACCATAAATATGCCTGGAGTTCAAAAATTGGCTGGATAAATTTTGGCGCCACCAACGGAAATGTTCGCATAACAGACACAGCCATCACCGGCTATGCCTGGAGCCAGGAATACGGTTGGATAAATTTGAGCCCGACCATGAGCGGGGTAAAAAACACTTCCGAAGGAGTTTTGTCCGGCTACGCCTGGGGTGAAAATATCGGCTGGATAAATTTTGCGGGCATAACAATTAACAGTACCGGAGTTTTTCAAGGCCAGGCCATTGGCGGAGATAATTCCGGAACAATAAATTTTTCTTGCGCGAACTGTTCGGTTGAAACCGATTGGATACCGGCCAGCGCGCGTCCAAATCCAAACCCGCCGGGCGGCACCCCTTTGCCTCCGGGCTCGGGAAATCCACCCACTTCGCCGTTTTCAATAACCATAAATAACGGCAGTCCTTTAACCAATTCCACTACCGTACAAATTATCTTAAAGGGTGGAAATGATTCCAGCTATGTTTTTCTTTCCGATGATCCAGGGTTTATAAACAACACCTATCGTTTGATTTTTATACCCGGCCAGACATCCACCGGTACGCCGTTTGTACTCTCAAACGACAATCCGGGTTTAAAAAATATTTACGCGAAATTTTGTACGCAGTGGGGCCAGTGCAGTGAACTGATTTCAAACTCAATTGTTTTTGCGCCGACGCCAATTGTTCCGCCGGGTCAACAACCGCCACCAACCCAGCCGCCGGGTCAACAACATCCGCCCGCCGGCACAACCAGCACCACGCCCGCCGGCCAGATTTTTCAAGAATTGGGAAATTTGTTAAGTTCAATTCTTTCTGATGTTTTTAGTCCAAAAATGCCGGTTTTCAAGGTGCCGACCATTTCTTTGTCTAAGGTCTACAGCCAACTCAAACTCTGGGTGCCGTATTTGTTCAGGACGCCGTCAATTATCCAGCCGAAAATTCCGATTGAGCGTTTTGTGGCTAAGATTACGCCAATTTCCATGAGAGGCGTGTGGGATTATCTTGACCCCAGACCAATTCACGAATTTGTGTTTGCGCCTTTGCCAAAAGAATTTTTGGCGCTGGAAGCCAAGTTTCCGGCTGTGGAAAAAACATTTAACGATGTCGGCATCAAACGCATGAAGGATGTGGAAAAATTAAAAACTGTGCAGATGTATCTGCCCAGTTTGACCCAGGCAGTAATGCCGGCGGCCAGCGGTACGATGTTGGCAGTTGACATAATGAACCAGATGAAAGGGGTGCCCTTAAGCGAACTGCCGACATATCTGAAAGAAAAAATTCCTTCGGATATAATTTTCGCGCGCACCGGCGGTCAATTGGTTGATTTTAAAGTGGCATTGTCTTTAAATAAATCCGGTAACCCGGAACAAAAAATTTCAACGATTTCCAACAAGCCACTGCACTTAACGATCAGACCGGACAAGCCGGTAAAAAGCGTAGTGGGCTATTTGATGTTTAGATCAGCCAAGGCGCAAGCCAGAACGGAAATGAATTTGAAAGATTTAGTGGCTTCGGCATTTTTTGCGGAGCCGGTTTTCGCCAGCACGCAAGATGTGCCGGTGCCCACCGAAGAGAAATTGGTTTTAATGCAGTTTGATTATCTGCCGGATAAATCCGACCCGGGCCTTTTTACTGCCGATATAATTTCTCCAATACCGGCCGGCGAATATGAAATCGTCACGGTCATGAACTATCAGGACCCGTCTTTTGGCTCAAAAATGGTGCGTTTGATTACCGTGGTTGATCCGGAGGGCTATGTTTTTGAGAAAATAGGGGATAAGGAGTTGCGCATTCCGGGCGCGATTGCCACTTTGTTTTTTTACAATCCGGACACGAAAAATTACCAGCAGTGGCCGGCAAAAGATTTCCAACAGGAAAATCCGCAGGTTACGGGTTTGGCCGGCACTTACTCATACCTCGTTCCGGGCGGGATGTATTATTTAACGGTTTCAGCTCCGGGTTACGAGCCGTATTCAGGCAAACCGTTTTCGGTTGAGAGCGGCTCCGGCGTGCACTTAAATGTTGAACTCAAGACCAAATATTGGTGGTTAAAAAATATTGATTGGAAGACCGCGCTTCTGGTAGCCGTGGCCTTGCTGTTGGCATACAATTTTTACAAAGACAAAAAAAATAAAAATAAACAAACTAATTAATATCGTATGAAGTCAAAAATATTTTGGGGGCTGATCATCTTAATTCTACTCGCGAGTAATGTGTTCTTGGGACTAATGTATTACAACGCGTCCAAAGAGCTTGAAGGCAGCCGGGACACGGTGGCGACACAACGCTACAATGGCCAGGTGCTGAATTTTTTGAAGATGTTTATCAAGCAGGTGATCAAATCCAAGACAGAGATTGATTTTGATACCCGCTTACAACTTGAAAATTCAGTACGTGGCCTTAATGACCCGGAGATTCTGGCGCAATGGCAGAAGTTCGTTAATAGCACTACTCAAGATGAAGCGCAGGCAAATGTTAAAGATTTGCTTGAGTTGTTGGTTGGTAAAATCTATCTCAAATAACTGTGGATAAGTCCCCCCAAAATATCCAAAAGTTAGCGAAAATATGGTATAATAATCAAAGAGAGAATGCTTGTCACTATGGACAACGGAGAGAGGTATAAAAAATTCTCCAAAATATTAACTGGTGCTTCTTTAATAGTGGGCATATTTATGGCCCTCTATTATTTTGTTTATCCAGTTTTAGCCAATCCGCCGGGCAGTCCGTACGCGCCGGGCGCAACGCTTGATCCGGGTTGTTCTCCCGGAGATCCGAATTGCACGGTTTATCCACCGCTTACCACCACCCTTACCACCTCCACCGCCATAACAATGGGCACGAGCACCTTGAATTTTGGCACCAGCACACTGTTTATAGACGCATACAACACCAGAGTCGGCATTGGCACTGCAAACCCGACCTATACCTTGCATGTGGTGGGAAATACAAATTTGGGGGGAGATGTCACCACTACTGGCAATTTATATATTGCCGGAGTTACGAATTTTGGACAGACCGTCATTACCAATCTTAATGTCACTTCTGTCACTTCCACCAATCTGTACATTTCAGGCCTGGCTAGTTTTAACACTATTGCCTCGGGCACCTGGGCCGGCAGTATTATTGCCAATACCCATGGCGGCACCGGACAAAATAGTTCGGGCTGGACAGGGTTTGCCTATGTAAACAATGGCACGTGGACAACTTCTACGATAACAACCGGCACCGTTTCCGGTTTGCCTACTTTCAATGCCGGTACTGCAGGATGGATTCCGTATTATGCCGGTGCGACTTCAACACTGACTCCGACCTCGGCGATTTTTATCGCGGCAGATGGAAAAGTGGGGATAAATTCCACCAGTCCTATAGCGCAGTTCGCCATTAATCAGATGGCAGGCTCTGCCACTGACGCCGCTTTATTTGATGTTTCTTCTTCTACCGGGGGTAGTATGCTTCATGTTTCGGCGAATGGAAATGTTGGGGTTGGAACGGTGAGTCCGGCGGCAAATTTGTCAGTTATTTCAAATTTACGTATTTTCCGTCCTGGTTATGAAACAACAGCTTACGCGGAGTTTATAAGAAATCCTACCGGAGGTTTCATTTATTCAAGTAATGCTTTATATGTCGGCGGGACAAATACTAAAACTTCGCTTGGCGGTGGTTCAATCGGAGGAATTGTCCAGGGTATATTTAATTCCGCGTCCAACCAGACAGCGGTGGATATACCAATCACGTTTTCTCCCGGAAGCGGCACGCCTACAGACATCGCTTTAAATATTAATCCGATTATCAATTGGGGTGGAACTCCGGGCGCGGGTTCGTATGAGGCGCTAAAGATAGCCGTTACAGAAACTTCGCTTCCCACCGGAAATAATTATTTGATAAGAGCTAGCGCGGGTGCGGCCGGAACAACGGATAGATTTGTAGTGACAAATAATGGTTATGTGGGGATTGGGACATCTTCTCCTGTTGGAGCATTATCTCTCGCCTCTGGTCAGGTGTTTGTTCCGGATGGAGCGGCAGCTACTCCATCATATTCTTTTGTTGGTGAACAAAATACTGGTTTTTATCGCCCCACGTCCGGATTATTAACGGTAGCTGTAAGGAATGCCCAGATAGCTGCCTTTAATGGTCAGGCGGGGACGAATTATGGTTTAGTGCTTGGAGGGACAAAATCTCTACAATGGAATGTTGATGATAATCCTGCAACTGGTTATAATGTTGACACGGCTTTGGCAAGAAGCGCGGTTGGAATGCTTGAAATAAATAATAGTAATTCAGGACAGTATAGAGATTTAATCCTAAGAAATTTGTTTGCTACAAGTAGTGTTGGCATCAACAGTTCATCTCCTATCGCCAAATTAGGAGTACAAGGTTCTGTAACCAATGGTAGTTTGCCCCTTTTAGACATCGCCTCTTCCACCGGGACCAGCTTGCTTCGTGTAACATCGGGCGGGAATGTGGGGGTTGGAACGGCGAGTCCTGGGTATAAAATGGATGTTAATTTGGGTTTGTTTGCCAGTAATGATACGTTTGGATATAACATTTATGGAAATGCAGGAAATGCTGTCGGTTATGCGGGTTATAACTTGCAATTAGATAATACAACAGGAAATACTTCCGGTTATGTGAGATTAGCAAGAACACCTAGTACCGCTTACCTAGGGCTGGAAATCGGTTCACAATCACGTGATGGTATAAGGTTTTTAACAAATACAATTACACCTGTTGAGGTAATGCGTATAACAAGTGCTGGCAACGTCGGTATCAACACCACCTCTCCCGCTTGGAAATTATCAGTAGCCGGTGATATCAACACCACCGGCACTTACAGGATAAATGACACACAAATTGCTTTAACTAACTTGGGTGACACTTCGCTTCCTGCACCCGTTGCCAATGACTGTCTAACTTATAACGGTTCTTTCTGGGTGGCTGGCGCGTGCACTTCGCTTTCTGCCGGGCAGAGCGTGGACTATTATATTAATGATCAACTGTCGGCTGTTTCCACAACTCTTCATTTATTAGAAAGAGCACCAATCACAGCAACCGAAGTGAGTGATGTTGTCAGTGTTCCGGCTGGAACTACGACTACGATTGATGCCTATATTTCGTCTTCTACGATAGGCGCGACGCAGGTGGATGCCGGAGCTTGGACATTTTCCGTCTTTGCGTCGTCAACCGGAGGAGCGGGACAGCAGACCATTGTGATAGAGGTCTATACTATTTCTGTTACAGGCACTACTCAATTGTTGTTTAGTGTCAGGACCGCGGATATTACCCAGACCACCCCCACCTTGATTGATGTTGAAACAGTCCAGCCGGCTTTTCAGCTTGCTTCTTCAACCGACAGATTGTATGTGATTTTTAAAGGTTCTAACACTGGGGGGACAGCCCGAAATATTGGTTATACCGAAAATGGCACATCCAGATATACTCATTTTCATACGCCATTATTAACCAGACATAATAATTTAGCAGGAATTCAGGGCGGTTCCACAGCTGATCAGTATTATCATCTCACCGCTGCCGAATACGCGGGCACTGGTTCGGGTATTTTTGTAAAACAAACTTCTCCGACTTTTTTGACTAATATTTCAATTGGCGGTGGCACCGCTACCACAACTATCTATGGCAGCGCAACTTCTACCTTTCCGTATGGCGCGACGTTTGCGACTACAGGAGGAAGTGTGGGGATTGGAACATCAACCCCAACTATGCCTCTGCATGTTTATTCTTCTACGGCAGGAGTTTGGGGAAACCCCACTAATTTAGCAATTTTGGAGCAAGCTAGTGCTGATGCCAACCCTTTCCTCGTCTTAAGAAGAACCAACACTGCTTATAATGACAGTGCGGGCGGCGGAATAACCGTACAAGAAGGAAGACCTGATGGCAGTACACTTGCAACTTTGGGTCAATTAAGGTTTGCTCAAGACGACAACTTTGCCGCAACTCCAAAGACCTCATTTATTTTGAATCTGAACAATGGTAGCGCTTTAACTGAAGTTTTGAGAGTTAAAGGAAATGGAAGTATTGGGATAAATTCTACTTCTCCTATCGCCAAATTAGGAATACAAGGTTCTGTGACTAACGGCAGTTTGCCGCTTCTAGACATCGCCTCTTCCACTGGTTCTAGTTTGCTTCGGGTTTTGGCGAATGGGAATGTAGCTTTGTCTTTGGGGTCATACCTTTGTTTTGATGGAAGCGGCTGTTCGGCGGGCATAAATTATACCGGAGGAGGAGCTATGCAGTTTAATGGCTCTAACATGATATTCTATAGTAGTAATATTGATGTTCAGGGTAATGCAATTTATAACAGTGGTTCTGGAAACGGCGGAGGCATTTATATAAACGATAATGTCGGTATCGGCACCTCCACTCCCGACGCTCGCCTCACGGTTTTGTCCGCCACCATCGCTACCTCCTCTAACGCCCTCACAGTTTACAACGCCAGTTCAACAAAACTTTTTAAAATCGCGGACAGTGGAGATGTTTCTTTTGCCAACGACGGCCTGTATTATGAGGCGTCAAGTTCGGTTTTATACGCAAACAGCATTGAAACCGGCGCGATGAATTTTGATGAAGATGCCGGACAAGTGACATGGGTGAATCTTCCAATCACCACCACCACAGCCGGGTTGGTTGAAAGTTATAGCGCGCAGGTGGGTGATAATAATATATTAACAGTATACGGTGTAACAGATGGCGCCGGTGGAGTTTCACAATTACGCGTTGGCATAAATACCAGCACTCCATTATCTGATTTGGATGTATTTGGCAGTATGGTTTTATCCGGCTCAAACAGATATCTAAACTTCGGCAATACCACCGGCACCACCGGTTATGGTATTTATGATAATGGGGGAGTCATGCAATTTAAAAATTCAAGTGGCGCGTGGACAAATATTTCCACTTCAACTGTTGCCTATGGCACAGCCGGGTATATTCCATATTATGCGACAACCGGTAATGCACTTACCGCCACTTCGGCTGTGTTTATCAAAACAGATGGAAAAGTGGGGATTGGGACGACTTCTCCCAGTGCGAAGTTACAGATTACTCCAAATGCTAATACTACCGTTGGATTGATTGTGCAGGGAGACAATAATCAAACTGCAGATATTCAGCAATGGCAAACCAGTACTGGTACACTCCTGGCGTCAATCATAGGTTCCGGATCTTATCAGGGCGGCTGGCTTTTTTATGGGCTAAATAATTATATAGATGCTTCTAATTACTCTAGGTTAAGGATATCACCTAATGGTAATGAATACCGTTTAATTACTGAATCTGCGGGGAGTGGTACCGCGAGAGATTTAAGTTTGGTAGCAGACACAGGAAGGGCTCTATACTTTGGTGCTAATGGGACAGCTTATCAAGCATACCTAAACGCTCTTGGTAATTTTATTGTTAATGGCGGAAAACTCGGTGTTAGTACCAGTACCCCAATCGCAAAATTAGGAGTGCAAGGTCTAGCCACTGAAGGCAGCTTGCCATTGTTAGACATCGCCTCTTCCACTGGCTCCAGTTTACTGCGAGTAACATCAGGAGGAAATGTGGGGATTGGGACGGCGAGTCCGGATACGACATTACACGTAAATGGAAATATAACATTAGGAACAGGATCAAGTTCAAACGATCATCTTATATTTAACTACATTTCAGGGTTGGGAGAAGATTACGCAAGAATTAGGTTGGGAGCTAGTGGATACGAGCGTGTGAAATTAAGTCTTGGCATTGATCCTTTGGCTACCGGGCGTGGTCTTTTCAAAATAAGTACGGGTGATGGGGGGTCAGCTCCCACTGAAAGATTTAGAATAACCCCGAGTGGCTATATTGGTATAAATAGTTCTACACCAATGGCTCAGCTCGCCGTTCAGGGGTATGCTACTTCCACTCCTCTTTTAGACATCGCCTCTTCCACTGGCTCCAGTTTACTGCGAGTAACATCAGGAGGAAATGTGGGGATTGGAACGGAGAGTCCTTATGCACCCCTTCAAGTGGGAGCAGGCATACCATTGTATTCCACCGGACAACTTGATGTGTGGCAAGCAAGTAAGCCGGTCACTAGTATTGGTAATGTGAATATTTATTCAAATGATTCTGCGACAATAAACACTGGTGGGAGTATTGGTTTTGGTGGAGCCAATGGGAGTAACACGTATGTCTTTGGAAAAGTAGCCGGGCGTTTAGAAAATGCATCAGGTTATGCTGGCTATCTTCAATTTTCAACAACTCTTGCTAGTTCTGAAATTTCGGAAAAAATGAGGATAACAAGTGCTGGTAACGTCGGCATCGGCACCACCAGCCCTTACGCCCGACTAAGCATAACGAGCGCCGGTATAACCAGTTCCACCCTCGCTTTTGCAGTTGACAATGCCAGTTCCACTCAACTGATGAGGATAGATGACGCCGGCAACATTTCTATGGGCGGGGATGGTTTTTATTACGACGCTTCAACCACTGTTTCGCATCTAAACGCCGAGTTTGGCAGTATGAGTTTTGACGAGGATGCGGGCATTGTCTCGTGGATAAATTTGCCGTTCGTTTCCACCACCATACCGCAAGGCACAATAATGTCTTATTCAGCGCAAATTAACAATACAGATATTTTAACAATTTATGGCGAGACCAACGGCTCGGGCGGTTTGCAGAATCCGCGGGTGGGTGTTGGCACCACCACGCCAAATGCAAAGCTTACTATTTATAGTGATACTATAGCCACTTCCTCTAATGCTCTCACCGTTTATAACACTTCCTCCACGCGGTTGTTAAAAGTTGCCGACAGTGGAGATATTAGTTTTGGAAATGCCGATGGTTTGTATTATGAGGCCTCAAGTTCGGTTACATATGTAAACAGTTTGCAAACCGGCCCGCAGAGTTTTGACGAGGACGCGGGCATAGTTTCATGGATCAATTTACCGATTACCACTACCACGGCCGGAATAGTGAACAGCTACAGCGCTCAAATTGCCAGTAATGATATTTTGACAATTTACGGTGAGACCGATGGAAGCGGAGGTATATTAAATACAAAAGTCGGTATCAACAGCAACACTCCGATGGCAACTTTGGCAGTGCAGGGTTACGCCAGCAGTTTGCCAATTTTTGACGTGGCTTCTTCAAGCGGTGCCAGCTTCTTGAGGGTCCTAGCGAATGGAAAAGTGGGGATTGGGACAACGACACCGAGGAATCCATTGGATGTGCGTGCAGTCGGGGGAACTGAAGAAGTTTTGAGAATTGGTGGTGGAAGTACGAACGATACTTATGGTTTCGGCGTGGGAGGTGGGTCACACGCGGCTGGAGGATATTTTGGCTTGTGGCATTTTAGCGCTACTACCAATGATTGGGATACAAACGTATTTTTAGTAACTCCAACAGGTGATTTTTATCCACAGCACAATATACAAATTGCTCCTCCCAGTGGATATACAAATGGAAACAATTTGGGATTATTTCCACAAACAGACGCCACACTAGAAAATGCCGTCTTGAAGTTATACGGTGCAAATGCATTGCAGTTTGATGTGCGACCGTACACAGGTACTTGGGGAACGCAAGTTACTGCTATGTATATAAATGGTGTTGGCAACGTTGGCATCGCTACCACCACACCTTTAGCTAGACTTACTATTGCCGGCGCTACCATCGCCACTTCCTCCAATGCTCTCACTGTCTATAACGCTTCAACCACCCGTTTATTTAAAGTTGCCGATTCCGGTGACATCTCCATGGGTTCTGCGGACGGCTTCTACTATGAGGCATCCACCAGTATTTCATATGTCAATTCTCTACAAACCGGTGGCTTAAATTTTGATGATAATGCCGGTCTGGTAAGCTGGGTGGATATGACCATTGATAACAATGCTACCACTGGCACACCGGAAGGATACACTGCCTCGCTCAACGGCAATCCGATGATACTTGTCTATGGCGACAGCGTCGGTGACGGCACAGTCACCAATATGACTGTCTCCATTGGCACCAGCACCACCAGCACTTACAAGCTATATATAGACGCGGGTGGAAGCGCCAATGCTGGTTTAGGTGTCAACGGTTATATCAAATCATCCGGGTTTATCGCCGGCACCACCACTTTGGACTTGGCCGAAACCTACCCGCTTGATCCGAATTGTTCGGCTCTTGGAAATTGTCCGGCAGTGGGCGATGTGGTTTGCGCGAACGAGAAAAATGTTAATATACAAATTCCGGATCCGTCCAACCCATCTTCAACCATTGATACCGTAAACACTTTGTTTGTCATAGAAAAATGTTCAGCCACTTCAACCGACAACGCGATTGGTGTGGTTTCCGCCAATCCGGGCTTTGTCCTCGGTGGCTATGACTTGAACGATACTTTGAAATCCAAAAATCCGGGTTTGTATCCGTCAACTTATCAGCCGGTGGCCTTGTCCGGACGCGTGCCGGTTAATGTTTCACTGGAAAACGGTCCGATTAAAGCAGGGGACTTGCTTACTTCATCTGTCCAGCCGGGCGTGGCTGTGAAAGCGGTTGAACCGGGTCGTGTGATCGGTGTGGCTTTGGAATCTGCCAGCGCCACCAGCTCTGTGCCGACAATAAAAATGTTTGTCAACCCGCATTGGTCAGTTGGATCGCTCACCGAAGAACAGATCAGTAACGAATTGCCTGACTTCAGTGTACAAGGAATATTAGACAGCTTCACTGTGGCTGTGGAAAATAGTTTACGGAAATTGGGAATGCTGTTAAAGAATGGCGTAGCCACAGTCAAACAATTATTTGCCGATAAAGTGCAGACCAATCAACTGTGCGTTGGCGCTACTTGCGTAAACGAACAGCAATTGCAGGATTTATTAAACAAAACAAATACCCAGCCGGCCGCACCCGTGATTGAGACCCCGACAACAACTGAACCACCAGCTAGTACAACAACCCCTGTCGTTGAGACCCCGACAACAACCCCGCCAGTCACCGAACCTGTCGCGCCGGTCGTTGAGACCCCTCCGACTACAGAACCGGCTCCGCCAACAGAAGTAACTCCGCCACCGACCGAAGTAACTCCGCCACCAGCGGAACCAGCTCCAGTTGTGGTTGAACCCGCTCCAGCACCAGAACCTGCTCCTACTCCAGCCCCGGCCCCAGCTGATACCGGAACAGTAACTCCATAGCATGAAAAAATTATTCACAATTATTTCAATTTTTACCTTCATTCTAGCGATAGGCATAATTTTTGTGGTACTCAAGCCCGCCTCTGCCACAGTTCTCAACACACCTACCGTTAATTCCACCCTATCCAACGGCCTTGTCGGCTGGTGGACAATGGATGGAAAAGATTCCGATGCTGCAGCTTTTTTTGACAAAAGTGGAAGTGGAAATGTAGGAGTAAAAAACGGCGGAGTGGGAAGCGTTTCCGGTCAAATTGGGCAGGCGGCAGGTAGTTTTAATGGATCAAATTATCTTAATGCCGGTAATTCCTCCACTCTTAATCCTTCAATTATTACCATCACGGCGTGGATAAAAATAAAAACCATCGCCGCTAATAATAATACTATTTTAGTAAGAGGAGGCGCCGATTATTCGTTTGAAACAAATAATATCGGTGGTGGAAATGAAACATTGGCATTCTATCTCAACGGTTATAATGCTTTTCGTGGAAATACCGGTCTCACCAGAAATAAATGGAATTTTGTGGCCGTTTCTTATGATCCAAATTTGGCCAGTCAGAATATAAAGTTTTATCTTAATGGTGTTCCGGATGGAACCTCTGTAACCAGCAGTCCCATGGTTTCTACTGCCAATTATATTACTATTGGCGCCCGCGGTGGCGGTGCCGCTAATTTTAATTTGGATGACGTCCGTGTCTACAACCGCGCCCTATCCGCTTCCGAAATCCAGCAATTATATACACAAGGCGGTGGAAAGATAAATACAGCTGATTTGGTTAATGCCCAGCTTCGCAACGGGCTGGTTGGTTGGTGGACAATGGATGGAAAGGATGGTTCAACCGACAAAAGCGGACACAATCTTAATGGAACGAATACGGCGATAACAAAAGTGGCGGGCAAAATCGGCCAGGCGTATAAGTTTGATGGAACGACTTCTGCCGTAACTTTGCCGAGTTTTACCAATACCGCTGTAATCTCACGAACCGCTTGGATTAAAACAACCAGCACCGCTCAACAGGGCGTGTTAGACAATTATTCTAATGGCGCTGGAATATATTTTGGGTTAACCTCCGGAGTGGTATTTGTTTATCAAAATAGTGGGAACCCAACGGGAACAAGTGGAACTAGAACAGTCACTGATGGTAAATGGCATCATATCGCCTTTACTAATGATGGGACAGTATCTTCATTTTATTTAGACGGGATCTTTGATAGATCTACACCGCAAACATTAACAGCGCAGGCAAGCGTTGGCAGTATTGGATATGGCAGCGGTGCCGGCGGTTTTGCCGGCTCATTAGATGATATTAGAGAATATAACCGTGTTTTGTCCGCCACCGAAATTCAAGAACTATACAAACAAGGCGGGGGAAAGATAAACAAAACAGATTTGATCACAGCGCAACTGCGCAACGGGCTTGTTGGTTATTGGACCATGGATGGGAAAGATATTGACGCCGGTTCGGTTTTTGATAAAAGCGGGTTAGGAAATATTGGCACCAGAACTGGTGGCACAAAACTTGTTTCAGGTAAAATTGGGCAGGCGATGAACTTTAATGCTTCTGATACGGGGGTCAGTGTTGCCGGGTCATCAATAACGGGAACAAACGTCAGTCGCTTTGCCTGGATTAAAATTAAAAATACGGACCCTGCTACTTGTGGCGGAGGCCGTTGTGAAATTATAGGTGGAGTAGGATCGCCGTACAGTTTGCTTGAGTGGGATGGAAGTTTGTCGGTTTATGGGTATGGGTTTGACACGCCTGCGTGGGTGAGTGTTGCAACCACCCTGGTCGCCAACAGATGGTATCATGTTGGTTTTACTTATGACGGAACTCGTTTACGGATTTTCAAAAATGGCGTGGATATTGGCGGTAATAATAATGCCCCCGGAGCTATGGCGGCGATGGGATCTTTGTCTGTCGGTTATCTAAGTGGTGTTGGCAGATATTTTAATGGTTCTATTGATGATGTGCGCGCTTACAGTCGCGCCCTGTCCGCCACCGAAGTAATGCAGTTATATAAAATGGGAAAATAATTAGCCGAACAGCATGAAAAAAATAAGTTTTACAATTTTGGGTTTATCCTTTCTCGCCGTTGGCCTATTGTTTTCGCACAGCGTTTTTTCCGCGACCGTGAACACATCGGGGAGTGTTTCTTTGCCCAATCTAAATAAGGGTTTGGTGGGGTGGTGGACGTTTGATGGTAAAGATTTTCTTGATCCGACACATATAAAAGATACTTCCACAAATGGAAATATTGGCACCGTATCTAGTGGAATTAGAAAATTAACCGGGAAATTAGGGCAAGCGTTAAGTGGAAGTGGGACATCCGCCTGGGTTAATACCGGAAATGCGGCCTCCTTACAGGTTGATACGGGAACCTTATCACTTTGGTTAAAGGGCAGTAGTTTAAATGATGATGGACAACATAATCTTATTCAGAAAGCTAACGCTTATGGCATTTTTATGTTGGGTGGATTGTTGGAAACATATAGCTGGGGAGGTAGTGCAGGATTTAGAAATACTAATATTAATATAAGAGATAATAAGTGGCACCATATTGTAATGTCATTTCAAAGCGGAGTTACAAACGGAACGATATTTTATGTTGATGGTGTGCAGAGGTATTTAACAACTATTACAATTTCGGACCAGCTCGGCAGTTTTGATATTGGAGGTGCAAATTTGCTTGGTTCTCTTGATGACGTCCGCGTCTACAGTCGTGTCTTGTCTGTTTCCGAAGTCCAACAACTATACAAACAAGGCGGGGGGGTGATAGTAAATAAACCTGAAACCGCCAAACCAAATTTAAATTCGGGATTGGTGGGGTGGTGGACTTTTGATGGAAAGGAAACAACCGCTGTAACCACAACGGATAAAAGTAGAAATGGGATTGATGGAACGAGAATATCGGTTACTTCTGTTGCTGGCAAAATTGGCCAGGCGATGAAGTTTAACGGGACGACATCAAAAATAACTTTACCATCTTTTACGACTGGCGCCACACTTACACTGGCAGGGTGGTTTAAAACAACCAGCAATGACCAGCAATCAATTGTTAATAATTATTGGGACTCGAGGGGTTTGTATTTTGGCACAGTTGGCGGGAAGATGTTTTCTTACTCAACTTATAATAGTCCAGAAGCTTTTCAGGGTAATGCAATTATCAAAGACAATAAATGGCACCTTGGTGTTTATACGCTTAATGGGACTAAGGGTAGGTTTTATGTAGATGGAATTCTGGATAAAGAGATAGATCAAACAAGAACAACGTTTACCTTGGCAGGGGCAATTGGTTTTGGTATGGGTTCACCGGATTATTTTAACGGTCTTATTGACGACGTTCGTGTCTACAACCGCGCTTTGTCCGCGCAGGAAGTCCAACAATTATACAAACAGGGCGGAGGCATCATAACCAGCAAATCCGAAACTACCAAGCCGAATTTGAATTCCGGTTTGGTTGGGCATTGGACCTTTGACGGAAAAGATTGGGCTTCGCCCACGGTTGTATTGGACAAGAGTGTGAATAAAAATAATGGAACTCTAAACGGAGGGGTGACCAGAGTGAGTGGCAAATTTGGGCAGGCGATGAAGCTTAATGGAACAAATGGATTTATAACTTCAGCAACGACGGGATTTCCGACTTCCAGTGCCGCCATTTCTTTCTGGGCTAAAGTTGTTAATCCGGCTTCAAATACATCAATTATATATTCCGGTCCTCTTTTTAATATTCACTTTCCCGGGTGGGGAGGTATTTATTGGGACTTTGGTTCCACTGCTAGTGGAGGCAGGCTTTCTATTGCTTGGGATGCAAGCTGGACTAATAAATGGGCTTTTTGGACGTTTACTTCGCAAGACGGTGTCGGGCAAAAAATTTTTAGAAATGGAATAGTTATTGCGAGCGACAACGATACCGCCACTTCTTCATACGGCGCGACATTTTGGATAGGCGACCTGCCGGGCTATGATTCTTGGGATGGAACTCTGGATGATCTTCGCATCTACAACCGCGCCCTGTCCACTGCTGAAGTAACGCAGTTGTATAAAATGGGAAAATAATATGAAACGCGTTTTGTTCACAGTTCCTTTCTTACTGATAATACTCGCCGCGGGCTTGTTTTTGCGTTCCCGTTTTGCAAATGCCATGGTTGTCAATCAAAGCGTTAACAATAGCAACTTAACTTTTGGTTTGGTGGGCTGGTGGACAATGGATGGAGCGGATACCAATGCCACACAGGCCTTGGATAAAAGCGGAAATGGAAATACCGGCGCTAGAAATGGCGGGACTAAACTTGTTTCGGGCAAAATTGGGCAGGCGATGAAGTTTGATGGGAGTAGCGGGAATATTGCTACAACTCCAGGTGTTACTGCCTTGACTTCTACATCTACTTTTACAATGTCGGTTTGGGTTTATTGGAATGATACCACCGCAAACGCACCCGCGACGGAATGTCCTTTTTATAATGGAGGCAGTTATGGTTTTTGTATAAATACTGGAGGTAATAAAATGGGTATTTATTATAATAATATTAACGCGACTGTTATAGTCGCGAGTGTATTACCAAAAAAAACCTGGAGACATTATGTGATGACAAGGGCTAATGGGGTAAGTTCTTTGTATGAAAATGGAGTATTTAAGGACTCTCAAAATACCGATGTCCCCCAAGATGTGAATACGTTTTATGCCACGCATGTTGGAGAATTGTGGGCTGGTCCTACCTTTCCTTTTAACGGTTCAGTTGACGATGCCCGCATTTACTCCCGCGCCCTGTCCGCCACAGAGGTCCAGCAATTATACAAACTCGGCGGCGGAAAGATAAATCAAACTCCGACAATAAATTTAAGCAACGGCCTGGTGGGCTGGTGGACAATGGATGGAGCGGATACAAACGCCACACAGGCGTTGGACAAATCAGGGTATAATAACACGGGGACAAGAACGACAGTTACACCAGTGGTAGGGGAAATAGGTCAGGCAATGAGTTTTAATGGGACGAGCGGATATGTTAATGTTCCAGTAAGTCAAGGATCTGTTTTGGATATAGCCACTAGTACATATTCGGTTTGGATTTATCCAACTGTGAGTGGTGTTGGAGCACAAAGTGGGCTTAGAGGTATAATCACTCGTGATTCTGGGAGTATGCCAATGGCGTGGAGATATGCCAATGATAATATCATATTTAGCTTTAACGATACGATTATTATTACGGTCGCAGGTCCGGCTTTGAATAAATGGACCCTGGCTACTGTAACATACGATGGTACGAACGTGAGAATGTATTATAACGGCGTTCTTGTTGCTGGCCCCACCGCTTCTTCGCCGCCGGCTGTTTCAAGCGATCCTTTAAAAATTGGATTGGACTACACTGGTCAGTATAGTAGATATTTTAGTGGGAAAATGGATGACGTTCGCATCTACAGCCGCGCCCTGTCTGTCGCCGAAGTAAAAGCCCTGTATCAAATGTCACTTCCCGCAAAATCCAATTCCTCCAATGCGGGCAAAGGCGGATCTTTAACGGATTCCAGTTTGGTGGGCTGGTGGACTTTTGATGGCGCCTATACAAATACCACACAGGCCCTGGACAAAAGTAGAAATAGTAATACCGGTACCAGAACTGGTGGAACAAAACTTGTTTCAGGCAAACTCGGTCAGGCGATGAAGTTTGATGGGAGCAGTGCATACGTTGGAATGGCGGCTTCTGCGGGAAATAATTCAAGTGCCATAGGTCATACGTATGCCGTCTGGGTTTACAGAACAAAAGATTATAGCAGCGGACTCGGATGGGTTATAGAGAATGGCGGGACATGGGGGGAAGCGGGTGGCTCTAATTTGACGATCAGCGGAAACAGAATTTGTTATTATTATAACAATGCTAATGTTTCGGTTTTAAGCAATAGTACCGTTTCAGCCAATGCCTGGCACCATATCGTGGTTTCGTATAATGCAAATACCAATAAAGCTACGTTTTATTTGGATGGAAGAGCAGATGGAACCAGTGCAGCCCTGGGAAGCTGGGATGCTTCAACAAATTTAGTTAGAATCGGAAATTGGATTTCAGGAGGGGGTGGGCATAATGAATACTATTTTGAAGGTTCCATTGACGACGCCCGCATCTATTCCCGCGCCCTCTCGGCCGCCGAAGTAATGCAGTTATATAAAATGGGAAAGTAAAATATGAAACGATTTTTATTCACAATTTCCATAATAATATTCCTATGGCTGGTAGCGCCGGCAAGCGCCGCCACTATCTCCACATCTAACACCAGCGCCCCGAATTTAAAAACAGGTCTCGTTGGCTGGTGGACGTTTGATGGGGTATCAGTCACCAGCACCGGCGTTCTTGATAAAAGCGGACAAAATAATAATGGCGGTAGAATGGGTGGGACTTCCGTGGCTACCGGAAAGGTTGGACAGGGAATTAAACTAAATGGAACTACCGGCTACATTTCGGGCGCCAATTCAACAGATATCGCGTCTACACCGGTGACTGTTTCTGTGTGGGTAAAATTTTTAACCATTGCTCCTGGTAATAATTATCCAAGAATAATTGATGTGCAGGATAGTAATTATTCAGTCCAAATAGTTTGGGACTATGGAACGGGTGGCAGTGGTCAATTTGTAACCAAGCATAGTGAGTGGCAAGCCGCAGGTGACGGTACACAGTGGGGTGTAACACCGGTTCTAAATAAATGGTATCATCTTGTGGCAGTTTGGGATGCGTCTGCAAACTCAACCAAATTTTATGTTAATGGTATTGAACAGTCAGGTTCGGCAAATAGTAATATTGGTGAGGGAGCATCAAGAAACAAATATTTTTTTGGAGTCAGAGGCGACCTTTTAGCAAGTCCAAATACTTTTGGTAACGAGGTGCTTGACGACGTTCGTATTTACAGTCGTACTCTGTCCGCTACCGAAGTTCAGGCATTATATAAACAAGGCGGAGGAGTGATAAGCAAAACCGATTTAATCACGGCACAACTGCGAAACGGATTGGGAGGTTTGTGGACTTTTGACGGAAAAGATACAACCTCGGTAACGACCACCGATAAAAGCGGAAATGGGAATGACGGAACAAGAAGTGGTTTAACAAAAGTGATAATCGGCAAAATTGGACAGGGGATGAATTTTGATGCGGTTCATGGAAGCGGTCAGATAACCATAACATCGTCTCCGTCTGTCCATCCAACAGGGAGCTTTACCCTATCAGCTTGGGTTAATCGTGCCAATGCACAAAATGCGGAAATTATTCAAAAAGGTACTGGGGCTTTTAGCGGAGCAGCGGCGGGTACCGACTTTGAATTCGGTTTTGTTTCTCTTTTATATTTTCAATTTCACGGCAGTGACGGTTCAGCCAACAGTTTGGCTGTTTCTGCGCCAATATTGAATCAATGGCAGTTACTTACAGCGGTTTTTGATTCAGGAAGAACAATGAAAATTTATATCAATGGAGTAGAAAAAGCCACCAAAGATGTCACGGTCACGAGCACTGAAGATTCCACCGGTAATTTACATATTGGCGGGTTTGTTTATTTTTTTCATGGTTCTATAGACGACGCCCGCATCTACAACCGCGCTCTTTCGGCCACGGAAATTCAACAATTATATACACAAGGTGGAGGTAAAATCAGCAAGACCGATTTAATCACAGCGCAACTGCGAAACGGATTGGTTGGCCATTGGACTTTTGATGGAACGTCAGTCACCACCACGGGCGTTATTGATAAGAGCGGACAAAATAACAACGGGGTCAGGGTGGGCGGGACAAAAGTGGCAACCGGTAAAATCGGGCAGGCGATGAAGTTTGATGGGGCGGACGGAAGAATATATTCTTCCTGCACCGGTTTTTCTAATACAGCGATCAGTATTGCTTTTTGGGCCAAACAATTGGCCGCGCCTTCTAATTATTCTCTGGTGGTTGGTGACCAAGGCGGCCTGGGCGCTGTTTTTGTCTTTCCATCCGATGGTAGGTTTTTCGGTCAGCTTTCCTTGACTTCTGCCGGAAACGTTTATTCAGGGTATGTTGCCCCAGGAACAGGTTGGAATCACTGGGTGTTTACTTGGAAAAGTGGCGATAAATTAAAACTTTATAAAAACGGTGTTTTAGCCAGCCAGAGCGGAGACGCATATACTGATACGATTCAAAATTTTATAGGAATTTATATTGGTTATTACAGTGGTGTAAATTATTTTAACGGTTATATAGACGACGCCCGTGTCTACTCCCGCGCCCTGTCCGCGGCCGAAATCCAGCAGTTATATAGGATGGGGAAATAAATCCATATAGATTTTATGAAGCGCATTTCGTTCGCAATTGCCGCAATAATATTCCTATGGCTGATGGCACCAGCAAACGCTATTGTTGTCAATTCTTCTCCGGCCAAAAGTTTGACAAATGGTTTGGTGGGCTGGTGGACGTTTGATGGGATGGATACGACGGCAAGCACTGCTAATGCTAAAAATGGGTTAGGAAATAACGGAACAAGGATGGGAACGACGTCGCTAGTGAGGGGCAAGATTGGCCAGGCAATAAAACTTGATGGGTTAAGCGGACAAATAAACGCCGGTTCGGCTAGCGGTTTTGGAAGTACAGAAAGTCATACTTTTTCTGCTTGGATAAATGCCAAAGCTCTTGGTGCTGATGCTGATTGGCCGTGTATCATTAGCAGAGACAACACTGGTGTAGGTACAGACCTGCTTATTTACAATCAGAAAATCTCTTTTTTATATAACGGAGGAGCGGCGGCAGTTTTTGGCAATTCACCTCTTTCTTTAAATAAATGGTATTTTATTTCTGTAGTTTATGATGCCTCCACCAATAAAGCTACTTTTTATGTAAATGGTTTACTAGATGTAACTTCAAATGCTCTTGGTTCATGGAATTCCGGTTCGGCCCCATTATATATTGGTTCATATCAGGGAAGTACTCATTTTTTTAATGGTTCTATTGATGATGCGCGCATCTATAGCCGAGCCCTGTCCGCTACCGAAATTCAGCAACTATACAAACAAGGCGGGGGAGTGATAAACAAAACTGATTTAATTAAAGCGCAACTGCGCACCGGACTCGTAGGCCAGTGGACCTTTGACGGATTGTCAGTCACCAGTACCGGCGTTCTTGATCAAAGCGGACTAGGAAATAACGGTGGCAGGCAAGGCGGAACTTCTCTGGTGAGAGGCAAAATCGGCCAGGCGATGAAGTTTGATGGAACAAATGACTTTATTGACGTAGGGCATAGTAATACAAGTTTGGATTTAGAAGACAGATTAACTCTTTCTACATGGGTTAAGTTTAATGTTTTAACCGGAACTTTTGAAGAAATGATTGTTAAATCCGGGGGTTATTATTGGATAGGTATCACTCAAGATGGTGCAGACTACAAACCGTATTTCCTTATCTATAATGGTACTAATCGAACTGTCACAGGAGTGACTTCCATTAAGACAGGGGTCTGGTACCATATTGTTGGTACTTGGGATAAAAATGAAGGAACCATGAGGTTATATCTCAATGGGATTTTTGAAAATTCATTACCTAATATCACCACTTCTATTTTTGCGCAGACAGCCAATGTTTATTTGGGCGGAGATGTCACTGTAAGAATCAATGGACTTATTGACGACGCCCGTATCTACAACCGCGCCCTGTCCGCGACAGAAATCCAGGAACTTTATAAAATGGGCGGGGGGGTGATAAACAAAACTGATTTGATTAAGGCACAGCTCCGCACCGGGCTCGTCGGCCAGTGGACCTTTGACGGATTATCAGTCACCAGTACCGGCGTTCTTGATCAAAGCGGACAAAATAACAATGGTGGCAGGCAAGGTGGAACTTCTCTGATGAGAGGAAAAATCGGGCAGGCGATGAAGTTTGATGGCGTGGATGGCAAAGTTTCGGCGACAGGTTATGAGACCACGATATTTACAATCAGCGCGTGGGTAAAAACTAATGATGCTAGAGACGACAAACATTTTGTCGAGTTTACCGACAGTTCTGGCTACAGACACGGGATAGGACTGTACCCGGCAGGCAGACCGGTTATGACTTACGGCGTGGCAAAATGGAAAAACAGCACCGGTTCCTTAATAAACGATTCAAAATGGCATCATTTTGTCGGCACTTACGACGGAATTAGCGCAAAAATATATATTGATGGCATTTCCCAAGGCCTCTCTGGCGAAAATTCATGTGGCGCATCAGCAGCAAGTGTCCTAGTGATTGGAAGAGCCGTGGATAACGGTTCCCAAGTTAATTCTTTAATTGACGACGCTCGTGTCTACTCCCGCGCCCTGTCCGCGCAGGAGGTTTACCAATTGTATAAAATGGGAAAATAGGAGCTACGCCCATATGAAAATAGTTATGTATAAATTCCGTTTTACAATTTTGTCTGTATTGGTCGCTCTTGTCTGGGTATTTTTGCCGCTCAAAACTTCTGCCCTCGTTATTTCTAAAACTCCGGCCAACAGTTTGCAAACCGGCCTGGTGGGCTGGTGGACTTTTGATGGAAAGGATTGGGCGTCTTCCCTGATTACTAAGGATAAAAGTGTGTTTAATAATAACGGAACTTTGATCGGAGGAGTGGCAAAAGTGAATGGAAAAATCGGGCAGGCCATTAATTTTACAGGTACTGGCACAGATTACATGTCTTTAGGTGCAACCACACCATCATCATTGCAAAATTTGCCATTAGGAGATTTTACTGCTTGTGCGTGGGTGTATCCCAAATCACAAGGAAAAAACAATCTGGGAACCATATTTGATAATTATATTACTCCAAATGGCGGATGGGCTTTGTTGTTGGTTCCTAATTATGCTCTTCAACTATCAATTGATTATCAGGGTGGTACCGGAAATGTTTATGCCCATAGTTTGGATAATGCTATAACACCAAGGGTGTGGCAACATCTTTGTATGGTTTTTAATATAAGCACTAAACGTGGACGGTTATTTAAAAATGGCATACAACTATCATTGAATGGTGACGTTGCCGGTGGAACCAGCTATGCGAACGACGCGACCCATGAGTTCCGCATCGGTAATCAATCAAATACAACAGACCGTACCTTTGACGGGAAAATGGATGATGTCCGCATCTACTCTCGCGCCCTGTCCACAACGGAAATCCAAGAACTATATAAACAAGGCGGGGGAGTGATAAACAAAACCGATTTGATTAAAGCGCAACTTCGCACTGGGTTGGTTGGCCAATTGACTTTTGATGGTAAGGATTTTTCTGATGCAACTCATGCCATTGATAAGAGTGGAAGAGGCAATACAGGCACGCTGAATGGCACTTTGAGGAAAGTTAATGGAAAAATTGGACAAGCGTTAAGTTTTCCCGGACTGGCCACGGCCAATATTACAATGGCCGATTCTGCAATCCTTAATCCCGGAAGTGGTGATTACACTGTAAGTACGTGGTTTAAATATTACGGAATAGTTGATACTGCTCACCCTGCTTTTATTTATAATGATTACGGTAGTAATACAAATAATTTAGTGAATTTGTCAATTGAGTATCCCAGTAATCAACTTAGAGCAACTTATAGAGACGGAAGCGGAAACGACATTCTTGTTCTCGGTGTTGGTCCAACAGTAAATGACAGCAAGTGGCATCATGTTGTCTGGACAAAAAATAACAAAACCGGTTATCTGTATCTTGATGGAGTGTTTATAACATCCGACACTGACAGTTTAGTTGGGACAATTACCACCAACGACGCCAACCCGCCGATGGTCGGTCGCTACTCGCAAGATGCTAATAATATAGGGATGTTTTGGGGTTTGATGGATGACTTTCGCATCTACTCCCGTGCTCTGTCCGCCTCTGAAGTTCAAGAACTATACAAACAAGGCGGAGGAAAGATAAACAAAACCGACTTGGTTAAGGCGCAACTGCGCACTGGGTTGGTTGGCCACTGGACTTTTGATGGAAAAGATTGGGCTTCAAATATTTTAACTTTGGATAAAAGCGGGTCCAATAATAACGGCATTTTGAATGGGGGAGTTACAAAAGTTAATGGCAAAATCGGACAGGCGGTGAAGTTTGATGGGAGTACCGGATATATAAATGGTGGTGCTACCGGAATAATTGCAAACAATAACTACACTTATGCGACCTGGGTTAAATTTAAAACTCTTCCGGCGGACGGTACTTACTATACGGTAATTGGCGTAACCGAAGGTGATCAAAATTTTTTAATGGCAAATAATTATAATGTCACCTGGCATTACACCGGATTTGGCTGTGGCAGTTACTACAACGCCAGCTTCGGCGACCAAGCCGGGTATAATGGAGTACTGCCGAGCATTAACAAATGGTATCATGTTGCGTGCGTTAGAAATACAGCCACCAATAAAATAAGTTTATATATCAATGGCGTGCTTTCTAGTTCTACTACTCTTTCCAGCCCAACCGCGTATTATGGCGCCACGCAAGCAGTTTATATTGGTCGCAGAATAGCCGGGCCGGGGTATGAGGGGTACTTTAATGGTTGGTTTGATGATGCCCGCATCTACAACCGCGCCCTGTCCGCTACCGAGGTTTATGAGTTATATAGGATGGGGAAATAAGTTGAATTAAATTATCTTGAAGTAGCCAAGTTACATCGCTTGGCTATTTTATTTTTCTTTTATCCAAATTTTAGTTTTTCTTTACCTAAATTTTATCTGGGGTATGTTAAAGTATTTTTGTTATTTTTAATCATTTAGTAATATGTCTAAAGTATCATATTGTGATGTGTGTCATAGAAAACAAAATGCGGAAGCGGATGAGAATAAGTGGTTATCACTAACCATGTTTTGTTATGGAGCTGATTTAAAGGAATTTGGCATAAGGTCTGTTCAGAGATTAGAGTTTTGTCCGCGCTGTATCGTCAAAATAGTTCCCAAAATAGTTAAAATTTTAAAAACCATCCATGGCCCAGAATCTTCAAATTTTTCAGGCAAAAACAAAAGGAGTACCCGGAACAAATTACGCTGAAGTTTATAAGAAGTCTTTTTCTGTTTATCAAGAGATATGTAGGAGGACTAAAAGGCGACCTTACGTAAGGTCGGCCTATTTTAATAAAGAGAAGATATTTTTAGGACTTTTCTGGGGTCATTTGCACAGCAAACTAAATTACCGTGACAAAACACGACGAGTTAAGTTATTTCCATGTGCCATAGAACTAATAGAAAGGGGACAATGCCATCCAATTCTGACTAAACAAAGTCTAGAGCAACCGAACACGATATTATATCGTTTTGTTGGCAAAACTCCAGATGGAAAATTATTTTTTGTTCAAATCAAAAAAGATATGCACTCTAATCAGAAATGGCTAATTTCTGCGTTTCCGTGTGAGAATTAAGCAAATAAAAAAGACCTTCCGCCAATTTGTGCCGTAACGCGTATAGCACGGCCGAAAGTCCTTTTTCTAGAATTATTATAATATATCTTGAAAATATGTCAAGAGGATCATTGGGGATATCTTATAATTTTGAAACTAATTTATTTTATTTTTTCTTTATCCAAGTTTCATGTGAGATATGATATGGTAGTTTACAATTATGAAAATTATTAGTGCCTGATATGTATCATTATTCTTCTTTGTTGAGGGCATTTAATGAAGATGTGGCTTTTCTAAATAATTTAAATAAAAAATTGGCTAAAACAAAAGAGGGGCATTACCCTTCGGACGAAACCTTAGGTGTGTCCCCTCATCGTGATTCTGAATGAATAATAATACATTGAGTTCTATTTGTCAAGAGGTTTAATTCTATATTTTATGTCCGAGTATTCAATGGTCCCAAGTGAAAGAATAGTTAGCAAAATTTATATTATCCGCAATCGTAAGGTGATGCTGGATCGTGATCTGGCGGAGCTTTATGGAGTAAAAACCATGGTTTTGAATCAGGCGGTAAAAAGAAATATCAAGCGTTTTCCGCCGGATTTTATGTTTCAGCTCACTAAAGAAGAGATGGAAAATTGGAAGTCACAATTTGTGACTTCCAATTTAGACGAATCTTTAAGATCACAAATTGTGATCTTAAAGAGACGAGGCAAACATTCAAAATATCTACCTTATGTTTTCACCGAACAAGGCGTGGCCATGCTTTCCAGTGTTTTAAATAGTGATAGAGCCGTAGAAGTCAACATCCAAATAAAAGCGTGGAGAAATCGGGTTTAAAGCCAAATAATTTAGTTTTGGTTTGATAGACACACCCTCTATTTTGTGTTATTATATTTCTTGTTAGATAATAACCCAAATTAAGTATGTCTCCAATTGTGATCCAGAGGAAAAATCCCAAGCGGTTTATCTGGGCTGTGGTTATTTTACTAGTAGTCGGAGTCATCTTTGCCTGGGTTTATTACAGATATGACTTGGCCGCCAGAGGCGCGGCTAATTACGCCAATCCGGTTTTAGATCAACAAAAGCAGAACGCGCAAAAAGAATTGCAGGACACCATCGCCAAAGTCGGCAAACACATAGTTTTGCCAACCGGAGAAACCCCGGCCTTGGCCATAGTCAATGATGCGGCCAAACTGGCTCAAACTCAGCCGTTTTACAAAGACGCGCAAAACGGCGATAAGGTTTTGGTATATTTTCAGGCCAAAAAGGCATTTATCTATGACCCAAACCGGGATATTGTCGTCAATGTCGGGCCGGTGATTACCCAAAAAGATAATAAAACTGAAGTTAAAACAGGGACATCAACTCCATTATGAAAATAGCCATGATCGGCCAAAAGGGGATTCCCTTTGATAAAGACGGAGGCGGAATTGAAAGGCATGTGGAGGAACTTTCGGTGCGTCTGGCCGCAGCCGGGCATTCTGTTTCCGCATATATCCGGCCGAGATTTTTAAAACAGGAAATCAAAGAATATAAAGGCGTCAAATTGATTCCACTCCCGTCCATTCCGACCAAAAATTTTGACACCATCACTTATACCCTGTTCGCCAGCATCCATGTTTTGTTTCAAAAAGTTGATGTGATTCATTATCACGGCGTGGGCCCATCCACTTTGGCTTGGATACCAAGATTGTTCAAGCCCAAAGCCAGGGTGATAGTCACCTTCCACAGCATTGACCGCTTTCATAAAAAATGGGGGTGGTTTGCGCGCTTGTATTTGGGCTGGGGCGAGTGGACCGCCTGTCACTATCCGCATAAAACCATCGTGGTTTCGCATTCCCTCCACGAATATTGTTTGGATAGATTTAAAAAAGAAACGGTTTATATCCCGAACGGTGTCAGCGTTTCCAAAGTAAACACCAATGAAAAAATCCAAAAATTCGGTTTGGGCTATGAAGATTATATTCTAACAGTCGCGCGGTTGGTCAAACATAAAGGCATACATTATTTAATTGAGGCCTATAAAAAAATAGAACAGCATTTCGGCACTGACGCGAATAATTGGCCGGGCGGGCAGATTAAAAAATTGGTCATTGTGGGCGCCCCCAGTTTTACCCAGGATTATTTCCAGTATTTGAAAAAGCTGTCCGCCGGCAATCCCAATATTATTTTTGTCGGCTTTCAAACTGGTGTCACTCTGGCCCAGTTATACGCCAATGCCTACTTATACGTTCATCCTTCAGAGGCCGAAGGTCTGTCCGTGTCCATTTTGGAAGCCATGAGCCATGGCCGTTGTGTTTTAACCAGCAATATCCCCGAGAATTTGGAGATTATTGATCATGGCGGATATTCATTTGAATCAAAAAACATTGATGATTTGTATGAAAAATTGGCTTATTTGCTGGATTTTGATGAAGCAGTGAAGCGCCGTGGCGAGCATGGACTTGAGTTTATCAGGGAAAATTTTGACTGGGATGACATAACCAAAGAGGTACAGAATGTGTACTCTTGCTAATGGCATACTTTTGTGATAAAATCATAGGGTATGTCATTTTTGTCTAAAATTTTTGGCGATCCGAACGCGGCGGTTATCAAAGAAATCCAGCCGATTGTTGAAAAGATAAATTCTTTGGAAGCGGAGGTTTCCAAGTTGAGTTTGGATGGGCTGAAGGCCAAAACCGATGAATTTAAGGCCCGTTTGGTCAAAGGCGAGACCCTGGACGATATTTTACCGGAGGCGTTTGCCGTTGTCCGGGAAACTTCAAAGCGTTTGACCGGCATGCGCCATTTTGACGTGCAGTTAATTGGCGGCATTGTTTTGCATCGCGGCCAGATTTCGGAAATGGCCACCGGTGAAGGAAAAACTTTGGTGGCCACTTTGCCAGTGTATTTGAATGCCTTAACCGGTAAGGGCGTGCATCTGGTGACTGTCAACGATTATTTGGCCAAACGCGACGCGGTTTGGATGGGACAGATTTATGACGCGCTTGGGCTTTCCGTGGGCATAATTCAACAGCAATTGATTTCATATAAATACAGTTCCACGCCGATTCATAGCGCCGAAGCTTTGGCCGAGGGCAGTGCGGCTGATAAAGAGCGGGATAAAAAAGGCGCTTTTAAAGTTGAATCAGAATATTTACAGCCCTGTTCGCGCCAGGAAGCATACCGGTGCGACATTACTTATGGCACCAATAATGAATTTGGTTTTGATTATTTGCGCGACAACATGGTGCAGAATTTAAGCGAAATGTCGCAGAGACCGTTTTATTATGCCATCGTTGATGAAGTTGACTCCATTTTAATAGATGAAGCGCGCACGCCGCTTATTATTTCCGCGCCGGCCGAAGAAGCGGCTGATATGTATTACAAATTCGCGGGCTTGGTGCGCCGTTTGACCTTGGATGAGGACTATAACGTTGATGAAAAAATGCGGTCTGCCACTTTGACCGAAGCCGGTTTGGCCAAAATGGAAAAATGGCTGGGCATTCCAAACATTTACGCCGAAGGCGGCATGAGCATGGTCCATCATTTGGAGCAGGCCCTGCGCGCCCATGCTTTGTTTGTGCGCGACCGCGATTACATCGTTGAAAACGGCGAAGTGATTATCGTTGATGAATTTACCGGCCGCAAAATGCCCGGACGTAGATATAGCGAGGGCTTGCATCAGGCCATTGAAGCGCAGGAAAATGTGAGGATCCAGAATGAGAGCCAGACCATGGCCACGATTACTTTTCAAAATTATTTCCGCTTGTACGAGAAATTGTCCGGTATGACCGGCACGGCCGTGACCGAAGCCGAAGAATTCGGCAAGATTTATAAACTGGAAGTGGTGGTTATTCCGCAAAACAAACCCAGTCGCCGATTAAATAATCCGGATAGAATATACAGAACCGCGGATGCGAAATATAAAGCGATTGCCATGAAAGTGAAAGAATTGCAGGCCAAGGGCCAGCCGGTTTTAATCGGTACGGTTTCGGTTGATAAAAATGAGGAATTGAGTTTGTATCTGGAGAGAGAGGGGATTACACATGAAATTTTAAACGCCAAAAACCATGAACGTGAAGGAGAAATTATCGCCCAGGCCGGCAAACCGGGTCGGGTAACTTTAGCCACGAACATGGCCGGCCGCGGCGTTGATATTATTTTAGGCGGCAACCCTCCGGATGCCGGTGATGCCGAGAAGGTGAAAGCTGCCGGCGGTTTGTTTGTTTTGGGCACCGAGCGCCATGAGAGCCGGCGTATTGACAACCAGTTGCGCGGACGCGCCGGACGCCAAGGGGACCCGGGCGAGTCGCAATTTTTCTTATGCACCGAAGATGATCTGATGAGAATTTTTGCCGGCGATCGCATAAAATCGGTGATGACCACTTTGAAAGTGCCGGAGGATATGCCGATTGAACAGGGGATGATCACCCGTATTATTGAATCCGCCCAGAAAAAAGTTGAGGGTCTGCATTTTGACACCCGCAAACATTTATTGGAATATGACGACGTTTTAAACCGCCACCGCGAGGTGATCTACGGCAAGCGCCGCGAGATCTTGCAAGTTTTTGATACTGAAAAATCCGGCACAATGGCTGCAGGCATGAAAACCTTGCAGGATTTGATTCTGGAAATGGTTGAACAGGAAATTGAACAGGTGGTTTCTTTCCACACCAATACTGAAGACAGGAAAGATTGGAATATAAAAGAAATTATTGAAACCGCTTCCACGATTTTTGCGCTTTCCGGTGAAGAGCAAAATAAAATTGAGGAGTTGTCCGGCGCGCGCGGAGAAGCCAAGCTTGATGATGTGCAAACCCGCACCAATATAATTGAATACCTTACCGATTTAGCCAAGCAAAAATATGAAACCCAACTGATCAAAGCCGTGCCTGACAAACAGATGCTTTATGAAATTGAAAAGCAGGTTTTGCTTCGCGGAATTGATAATTTGTGGGTGGAGCATTTGGTGGCGGTTGATTATCTGCGCACCGGCATCGGCCTGCGCGGTTACGGCCAGCACGATCCGCTGGTGGAATACAAAAAAGAGACCTTCCACATGTTTAATGAGCTTCTGAATTTAATCCAGAAAGAAGTTGTTTATTTGATTTACAAAGTTAATTTTGGCATCCAGATGGCGCCGTCGGTGATGAACAGGCGCAATAATTTGATTTTGAGCGGTGCCGAAACCGAATCTGTGCCCGTGGCCGCCGGAAAAATGAAAGATGACGCAGGCAAGGTTATTGGTCGAAATGATCCGTGTCCGTGTGGCAAAAAAAATTCTGACGGAAAACCGATAAAATATAAGCACTGCCACGGAGCATAGTTGTTAGCGTGTTTAAAACAAAAAGGCCTCCCTTGCGGGAGCCTTGGGATCTGATTACGGCTATCGGTGCTGCAACTAGAATTGCCATTCATTTACAAATATATCATAATAAATATTTTTGTCAAGGTGGTTGGTAAAATAATTATCAAAAAATAATCAAATTCAGATAAAAATCAAACCAAAACTCGCCTTTGGGGCGAGTTGGTGCCAATAGTTGACCGGAGGGGGGATCGAACCCCAAAAGCTGATTAGCAGGTCAGCTTGTGGCACCAGCCACACTCCGCCCCCGCAACCGGCGAAAATATTTTAACAAGAGGTAGGTGAAATAAAATTAAAAAATATGTCCACAATAAATAAAAAAATTTGGCCGGAATATTTTGACGCAGTGGCTTCAGGTAAAAAGAAATTTGAGCTTCGTCTTAATGATTTTGATGTCAATGAAGGAGATACACTAATTTTGGAAGAATGGAATCCTGAAACAAAAGAATATACCGGTAGAAAAATTGAGAAAAAAGTAACCTATGTTGGAAAATTCAAAATAGATAAATTATTTTGGCCGGAAGAAGAAATAAAAGAGAAGGGGATACAAATTATTTCATTAGAATAAACCAAAGCCCGCCTTTTGAGCGAGCAATTGATTTGGGACCAGCTTGGGGAACTTACCCCCTCCATCCACCAGCATTAATGCTCTTGTCAACACAGCACTAACACGTAAATGATTGTAGCATACACCTGGTAAAGAAAATTTAAAGAAAAAATCAAATCCAGATGAATTTTATATAAAATTTAACCAAAAAACCTAACGTTTATGAAATACAACAAACTCGTCCGGGACAAAATCCCCGAATACATCAAAAGCAAAGGGGGAGTGCCTGTTACCCACATTGCCAACAACGAAGAATACTGGACAAAATTGAAAGAAAAACTGATAGAGGAAACAAGTGAATTTTTAACTTCAGAGACCCCGGGGGAATTGGCTGACATTTACGAGGTTTTGGATGCCATCCGCGAATTTAAGGATTTTAAAAAAGAAGATGTTCTGGAATTACAAAAACGCAAACATACAGAAAAGGGCGGTTTTAAGGAAAAAATCATCCTTGACGAATCATAGAATATAATGTAAAATCGGCGTGAACTCTTAATCAATTTTTTGATCTATGGCCGTAAAAAATCAACCAAAAAAGCAGGTTTCCAAAACCAGTTTAAGGTGGCGCGTTTTCGGTATTTTTATTCTGGTAGTTGTTTGTTTGTTAATTGTTTTGCCAACCTATGCCAATAAAGGGCTAAATTGGATAAATAAAAACGCCAATTTGGGTTTGCCCACTCTGTCGGAAAAGGGCTTTAATCTTGGTTTGGATCTGCAGGGCGGCGCGCATCTGATTTATCAGGCCGACACTTCAATTTTACCGGCCGGACAAGACAAAACCGCAGCCGTGGAAGGCGTCAGGGATGTGATTGAAAGGCGCGTGCGCGGCGGACTGGGCGTGTCCGAACCACTGGTGCAAACCACCAAAGTCGGCAATGATTTTAGAATTATAGTTGATTTGCCGGGCGTCACCGATGTCAATCAGGCCATAAAAATGATCGGTGAAACTCCGATTTTGGAATTTAAAGAACAAAGCAATGAGCCACAAAGAAAACTAACCGTGGCCGAGCAAAAACAACTGACTGACTATAATGCTGCGGCGCAAAAAAAGGCCCAGCAAGCGCTTAACGATTTAAATAAGGGCTTGAGTTTTACTGATGCGGTGACCAAGTATTCCGAAGACGTCACTACCACGCTTGAAAGAGGCGGTGAGGGTTTAATAAGTTCCCAAACTTTACCCGAACTATACACCTGGGCCGATACGCATAAAAACGGAGAAATAAGCAAAACAATCATCAAGACCGCTGACGGGCTAAATATTGTAAAATTAATTTCCCCAACCACGACCATAGAGAATGGCACTTCTACAAAAGTATTTGATATTGCCAGAGTATTTATTAGAACAAAAACTGAATCTGACATTGTTCCGCCGTCTGACCAATGGAAAGGCACTGGCTTGTCCGGAAAACAATTGAGCAAAGCGGCGGTGGTGCAAGACCCCAACACCAGCCAGGTTCAGGTGAGTTTACAGTTTAACAGCGAGGGAACCAAATTGTTTGCCGACATCACCAAAAAAAATGTCGGTAAGCCGGTGGCGATATTTTTAGACGGAGAGCCGATCAGCACTCCGGTAGTAAACGAGCCGATTTTAAATGGCAATGCCGTGATTTCCGGAAATTTTACTTTGCAAGACGCTAAATTATTGGCCCAAAGGTTAAACTCCGGCGCTCTGCCCGTGCCGGTTCAACTTATCAGTCAGGAAACAGTTGACGCGACCCTGGGTGTGAGTTCTTTGAATAAAAGTTTTTACGCGGGCATTATCGGCTTGATTGCGGTTTTGATGTTTATGGTAATTTATTACCGTTTCCCTGGGGTGTTGGCCGCGCTGGCTCTTGGCGTCTATGCTCTTTTGAGTTTAGCTATTTTCAAACTCATCGGGGTTACTTTGACGCTTTCCGGTATTGCCGGTTTTATCTTGTCCATAGGCATGGCCGTAGATGCGAATGTGCTGATTTTTGAACGTCTTAAAGAAGAACTCCGGATGGGTAAAAGTTTAAGGCCGGCAATGGAGGAGGCGTTCATTAGAGCTTGGCCGTCAATTCGTGATAGTAACATAACTACATTGTTGAGTTGCGTATTTTTGATATGGATGGGTACGGGTTTTGTTCAGGGGTTCGCGGTGGTACTGGCGATCGGTATTTTAGCAAGTATGTTTTCAGCCATAACCGTTACGCGCACGTTAATGAGATTTGTCGCGCCCTGGTTTAAAGAAGAAGGAAACAGATTATTTTTGGGTTATAAAAAATCTATATGATTCCATTTATAAAATATTCCAAAATTTGGCTGGCGATTAGCGGCCTAGTCGCTCTGGTTTGTATTGTATTTTTATTCATGTGGCAATTGAAGCTGGGAATTGATTTTACCGGCGGGTCACTGATGCAGGTTTCTTTCAGTCAAAATACGCCGCCAATGGAAGATTTGCAGAAAAGTTTGGAAGCAATGGGGTTGCATAATTCCGTCATTCAAACCGTAGGGGACAAGGGTGTGTTGTTTAGAACGAATTTTTTAAGCGAAGATGAACATCAGAATGTTTTGAAGACCTTGAGAACCGAATATCAAAAAGAGGGGAATACGCTTACTGAAGTCAGCTTTGAAACCATCGGTTCTTCGGTTAGCCAACAGTTGAGATCAAGAGCGGTTTGGGCTATTATCTTTGTTAATATCGGTATAATCCTTTACGTGGCTTACGCCTTTAGAAAGGTGTCTCGACCCGTCGCCAGTTGGAAATACGGCTTGTTGGCCATCGTGGCTCTGCTCCATGATGTTTTGCTCGTTATGGGCGTCTTCGCTCTCCTGGGTCATTTACAGGGTGTTGAAATAGATGTGGCTTTTGTGGTCGCTATTCTTACGGTTTTGGGGTATTCCGTAAATGACACTATAGTCGTTTACGACAGAATCAGAGAAAATTTAATTCGCAAGAGTTCCGCGGATTTTGCCGAAACCGTTAATACCGGTTTGAATGAAACCCTGATGAGGTCTATAAACACAACTCTAAAGACAATGTTGCCTTTATTTGCTTTGTATTTCTTGGGCGGTTCCACTTTACATAACTTTACCCTTGCCTTACTCATCGGCATTGCCAGCGGGGCCTATTCTTCAATCTTTATTGCCAGTCCGCTTCTGGTCATAGTTCATAAGTGGCAATTACGCAGACAAGTCGCCTAAAATGTGCTATACTAGTCATTAGTTCCGCCGATTGGCGGATAGAATTTTAAGCATATGTCTGATAGCGCCATGCGTCATCTCGTTTGTATAATTGCAAGCGTGATTTGCTTATTGGCCTACTATGCCGGCTGGTTATCCGGCCAATTTGGCTGGTGGTGGACGGCTTTCGCTATTCTTATAGTTTACGGCGGCGTATACAGAATTTTAAACAAGTAATATGCCGATTTTAGAATTGCCGTTTGGAATCAGCGTTGATTTCTCATTTTGGTCTGAAGTTTTAAATTGGCCCACGCCTCTACTAATCCGGGCGGTTTTTGCGATTGTGGGCTGGGCGATTTTGATTTTGGTTTTCTTTTACATGGGTTCGGAATTGTGGCTGGATCTTAAGCAAAGTAAATTTAGTAAGAATTGGAAATGGATTTTGTTGGCCATTGATATCCCGCCCGAACAAATCCAGAGTCCAAAGGCCGTGGAGCAGATTTTTGCCCAGCTTTCCGGAGCTTTGCTGGTGCCGAATTTCGGTGAAAAATACTGGCAGGGAGTCAAACAAAAATGGTTTAGTTTTGAAATTATCAGCATTGAGGGGTACACGCAATTTTTAATTTATACGGAATCGCAATTTCGGGATTTGGTTGAGGCCGCCATTTACGCGCAATACACCACCGCTGAAATTACGGAAGTTGAAGATTATATCAGCAATGTGTCCAGTAAATTTCCCAACGATACAGACGATGTTTTGGGCGTTGAATTTGGATTGGTAAGCCCCGATTCGTACCCAATCCGCACTTATCAGGATTTTGAGCACAGCGTAACCCTAGACGCCACCTTTAACGATCCGATGGCTGCCATTTTGGAAACATTTTCCCGAATCGGAGCCGGAGAATATTTCTGGACGCAGATTATTATTCAGCCCAGCCCGAACAATTGGAAAGAGACCGGCATAAAATTAATCAAAGATATTATCGCTCAAAAATCAGGCGCTAAAGGACCGTCGGTCTTATCGCAAGTGGCGGCGCTTCCGGTCGGCGTTGTGGCCGAATTTGCAAAATCAATTACCAGCAGTCCCGATGCCAAACCGGTTATCAAAAAAGAACCGCCGACTCCGAAGATTTCCGACTTGACCCCGGGTATAAAAGATACGGTGGCCGCCATTGAAGAAAAAATTGCCAAGATCGGTTTTTTTACAAAAATCAGAGCGCTATACGCGGCGCGCAAAGAGGTGTTTAATCCCAGCAAATGTTTGGAAGGATTTATCGGCGGTTTAAATCAATTTCATATCCAGGGCCGCAACGGTTTTGTACCCAAAAAGTTCACCTCGGCGCATTATGCCTTTAAACATTACCGCACCGCCGAAGAAAAAAGAAAATTTGTGGCCGCTTATAAAAAACGCAAACTTAAGGTTGGCAGAAAACCGTATATTTTAAACATTGAAGAACTGGCCACCATCTGGCACTTCCCATTGCCTCTGGTGAAGACGCCGTCACTGCAGAAGAGTTCAATTAAGAGATCTGAACCGCCGATTAATTTACCGGTTGAGTCCTTTGCAACGCCTTTAAAACACAAGACAGAAGAAACTAAAGACGAGCTTCCGCCCGAAGAGCCAATGTACGGATAACAAGCTCCATGCCGCCAACCAAGACCCCAGTATAGAACAGATCGCCGGCCAAACTGTTTCTGAAGAAGGGGAGAGCCATATAAAAGCATTGGAAAAGTCCGTTGAGGTTGTGCGCGTACATTGTGCCGAATATCCAGACCGCCAGATTGGTGAAGATAAAGAATATAACACTGCCGAGCAAAGTTCCGCCCAGTATGGTGCGGAATTTTTTGTTTTTGCTGACCCAAATGCCGATTAAGGCGGAAACTATAAAGCAAGCATAAACCGTGGCCATTGTTGGCAGGTTGTAGAAACCGATAAAAATGTCGCTGATGAACATACCAACGAGCGGCACAACTAGCGCCCATTTTTTGGGCAGATAAATTCCGGCAAACAAAGCAATGGCCGCGATGGGGGTAAAATTGGCCGGATGCGGGATTAAACGGGCGGCTATGGCCAGAATTATTAATATATAGATTGGTATGTATTTTTTCATGTTAAAAAGTTGATTTTTCATATTTCCAAGTGATGGTGTCTCCTTGTTTCAGCTTATATTGCGAGATGCCGACTTGAGCACTCTCTCCGTTTATGTAGTATATCCAATAGGTTTGGGTTTTGTCATCTCCGGCCACATTCATGATTTGTTGCACCAAAAGTCCCATGCTTGGGTAATCCTTTGTTTGCAGGTCAATGCCGTTGTCCGCGGCCACTTTGGTGATTAGATCAGCGGCCGTGCTGCCCTCCGGCATGGTGCTGGGGTAAGAGTAGGTTTTGCCGTTTAATTCAATGGTGGTGGTAACGGTTAAGTTTTGCACCTGGTTTACAGCTGGATTTACGGTTGGGTTGGCAGTACGATTTGTGGCCAAGTAATACGCGCCGCCGGCTAATATGACCAGAACCAATAACCAAAGGATTTTTTTCATAAAATATTAAGATAAGTTAATGAAAATAGTATACCAGCCCGGCCGGGTTCAGTCAACTTGAGTTTTTGGTTTGAAAAAGGTATTCTATGCTGGTATGTGGTTTGATAATATGCCGATTATTGCCTTGGCGCCAATGGCTGATTTAACTGACAGCCCGTTTTGCCGTATCTGCCGAGAGGTGGCTGGAACGGATTTTGTAATTTTTAGGGAGATGGTGAGCACTGAAGCGATTGTACGGGGTAATGCCAAGACCTTGAAAATGTGCGAGTTTGAAAAAATTGAGAGACCGATTGTTTTACAACTGTTTGGGTCGGATGCGGATGTGGTGCGAAAGGCGGCGCGGATTGTGGTTGATAAATTTAAGCCGGATGGAATTGATATAAACATGGGCTGTCCGGTGCCAAAGATTGTCGGCAAGTCCGACTCCGGCGCGGCTTTGATGAAAGATCACGATCGGGCCGTGCGAATTGTGGGGGCGCTTAAAAGCGAAAATTTGGGTGTGCCTATTTCTGTAAAAACCCGGCTGGGCTGGAGCAAAGATGATGAAATTTTGGAGTTTGCGCCGCGCCTCGCGGCGGCCGGTGCGGATTTGATTTCCATCCATGGCCGGACTAAAGCGCAAGGGTATTCCGGTTTTGCCAACTGGAGTATGATCGGCCAGGTCAAAAAATTAATTTCCATTCCGGTTATTGCCAATGGCGATATTACTTGCTGGGAAGATATTGATAAGTGTTTGAAAATCACCGGCGCTGATGGCGTGATGATCGGCCGTGCCGCCATCGGCAACCCCTGGATATTTAAAAATTTAAAACCAACTTCAGAAGAGTTGGTTGCCACGGTTTTGCGCCACGCGCGTTTACATATTGAACGCTACGGCGCCAAGAGCATGGTCACTTTTCGCAAACATTTGGCTTGGTATTTTAAGGGCACCAGGGGCACAAAAGATTTAAGAAGTCGGTTGGTATTGATAAAATCAATTTCCGAATTGGAAGAAATACTTAATTTAAATTTTCCGCGCAAATAACCGTGTTGAGCAAGAGTTTTGCCACTGTAATCGGTCCGATGCCGCCGGGAGTTGGGGTGATGAAACTGGCTTTTCGGGAAACGTTTTTATAATCAACGTCTCCATACATTTTGCCGTCAATATAGACAATGCCGGTGTCAATTATAATGGCATCTTTTTTTATCATGCCCGCGGTCAGCAAATTTTTTTTGCCAACGGCCGTGATAATAACATCTGCCTGTAAGCATTTGGCTTTAATGTTTTGGGTGTGTTTGTTGCAGGTGGTGATACTGGCTTTTTCATTGGCCAGCATAATCGCCAGGGGTTTGCCCACCAAGGCGCCCATGCCGATTATAGTGATATTTTTACCCTCCAACTTGGCGCCAATCTCCTTTAAAACGTGTATAACGGCCCAGGGAGTGGGGGGTTCAATGCGATTGGTGTTCATGACCAGTTTGCCGATATTGGCGTCTGTCAGGCAATCTACGTCAATTGCCGGATTTATGGAGTTTAATACCCTTGAATTGTATAATCTCTCCGGCAGAGGCAATTGGATGATTAGTCCGGCCAAATTTTTTTGTTGCTGGATTTTTTCTAAAGATTTTATCAAGTTTGATTCCTTTACAGTGGTTGGAAATTCATATAGCTCAAATTTTATACCCACTCTTTCGGCGGCTTCTTGTTTTCTTCTGATATAAGTGCGAGAAGGTTTATGATCGCCGACTAAAACCACGGCCAGCTTGGGAGTGATGCCTTTTTGTTTTAAAATTTGCACCCGGCGCGCAACCTGTTTTTCAATTTTCGCGGCAATTGATTTGCCGTCTATTATTGTGGCCATAAAAATTGTTCCGAGGCTTGGATTCGAACCAAGATAAGCAGATTCAGAGTCTGCTGGCCTGCCGTTAGCCGACCTCGGAGTTTTATTGTGTTACTGCTGTTCCGGCCGGAAAGCTATTTAACCAATTTTTATCAACAGTTTGCACCAAGCTCCATTTCCAACCGCGAGTTTTGAAAACGGACGGCGCAGTGATGTATTGCCGTGTGTTGTTACTGATCAAATAAATCCGGTTGCTGCCTTTGGCTTTAGCCAGAATTCTTTGACTGGTAAAAATCACTGTTGGTGGCCCATCTGTGCGCTTGGTAGTGTGGTTATAATCATGCAAAGCGCCTAAAACTATATCATATTTATAACGTAAGTCAAGACCTTGTCTTAAATCGCCAACATCATTGACTATGAATTCGTTGGTGTTGTTATCATAGCCGACAATCACAAAGGTGTGATAATATGAACCACCGACCAAGAAATCAATTCTGGGGTTTAAACCCTTGCCATATATCAAAGCTATTACTGGTCGGCCGGTATTAAGTTCGTCTTTAATTTGGTCTAAGGTCGGATTTTGCACAATTGTAGCCGCTGAACTGGTGGAGTATTGGTTCATCAATTGCGCAATTTGTTTGGCGTTTTCATTGGCATTGCCGCCAAAGATTTTATTGGCGATACCAAAGTACCTGTTCATCAAATTCTTGGCTTGGGTAGTCGGTAGTTTTGTAGTTGTGTTGCCGGCGTAAAACTGTTCAATCATGACAATTGATGCCTCTTCACAGGCATTTTTCCAGTTGCCAACCATCAAACCATCGGGCGCTTCGGAAGTGAAGGGGACATTTAAATTTACGGTTTGCGGTTCAGTTTGAGCATTAGCTGCGAACTCGGGCGCCAATAAGGCAACAAGAAGTAATAAAGTTAAGATATTTTTTTTCATATTATTAAACTTTTTATTAAACTTTAAAACAACAAAATCAGGGTTACTTTTGTACTCTAGCATTTATAAGTGAAGTGTCAACGGTTCAGACAACAACTTCACCGCCGAAGTCCGCGGCTAAAGTATTTAATTCCTGGTTCTCTTCTGCAGTTTGACCGGGAGCCACTTCACAACAAAGCAGGATCTTTTCGCCAAAGGCGTTGGCTAAAAAGCCCTCAATAATTTTTTTGGCTTTGTGTTCGTCCAACTTATCTTTATGAAAAGAGTAGGGAACTGATATGTGCAGTCCGGCGTCGTCAATTGATTCCAAGTTGCACATTTTTAAAATAAAAGTCAGGGCGTGATTTTCTTTGGAAATTTCTTCAACTATTTCATTCCATTTATCTTTGATTTGATCAATGGTTGTATTGGTTGGTTGAGCGGGTTTTTTTGCCGGTGTTGGCGTTTGAATTGGCGACTCTTCCGTTTTTGGTTCGGTCGTCTCGGTCGTTTTTGGTTCGGTCGCAGAAAAATTTACTATGAACAATTCCAAAGGTAATTGGGGCATGGGCGAGGATTTAATTTCACGCCGTCTGATTATCAAAGATTCCAGCATTTGAATCAATCGCGTGGACTCAATTTTGCTTGCCAGTTTTTTAATAATTTTTAAATTGGCTTCACTGTAATCGGTGGCCAGATTTTTTTCCTGATGATTGGCTTGCATAATCATAATCACGCGCAAAACCTCAATGGTGTCATAACAAAATTGTTCCAGATTAACGCCGTCTGACACCAATTCATCCACTAGTGTGATGGCTTTATCTGTTTCTTGACTAATGGTGTGTTCAATAAATTGAATAACGGTTTGCACGTTGGAAGTCGGCAGAATCATCTCGGCGTCTTCAGGACCAATATTTTTTAAATTTAAACTCAAGATTTGCCCGAGCAAACTTTCGGCGTCGCGCATACAGCCGTCGCTTTTATTAATCACGCGTTCCAAAACCTTTTTATCGATTTTGACTTTTTCTTCTTTGGAAATGCGTTCTAACCGCTCCAGCATCTGGTCGTAACCGACTTTTTTGAAATTAAAACGCTGACAGCGGGAAATAATCGTGGCCGGTAGTTTGTGCGGTTCGGTAGTGGCCAGAATAAAAATCACGTGGGCTGGTGGTTCTTCCAGGGTCTTGAGCAGCGCGTTAAAAGCACTAGTTGAGAGCATGTGCACTTCGTCTATGATAAAGACCTTGTATTTGGACTTGGTCGGTTTGAATTGCGCGTTGTCTATGATATTTTCGCGCACGTTGTCCACGCCGGTATTGCTGGCCGCGTCAATTTCAATGACGTCAATATTGTGGCCGGCGGTTATCTCCACGCAGGAAGAGCATTCTTTGCACGGTTCAAAGTCCTTTTCCTTTCTATTTTCGCAATTTATGGATTTGGCAAACAGACGGGCCAAAGTGGTTTTGCCGATGCCGCGCGGTCCGGAAAACAAATAAGCATGGGCGATTTTGCCCGTGGCGATTTCATTGGTGATGGTCTTTATTATATGATCCTGACCGGTAACATCAGAAAAACTTTGCGGCCGGTATTTTCTGTAGATTGTAGACATATTAAAGTGAGGTTTCGGTTACTTCGCTGTCTCCGGCTCCTATCGCCGACAGTTGGGCGCGTTCCATTATTTCCGCTTCAACGATTTCCCGCGGTCGGCCGTATTTCAGCCGTGATAATTCTTTGATGGCCGCGGCCAATTCCTTGTTGCCCGGCTTGGGCGGGTAGGTGAACATATTAAACGGCTTGGCGGCGGTGTTGTCAATAAGCAGTTTCACGTAAGCCGTGTATTGTTCAACATTGATCAAGTCATAAGCATTAAACACCGGTGCGAATTCTTTTTGCAATATTTCCGCGTCTTCAACGCCAATGCGGAAACTGACAATCGTGCCGGCATTGCCCAAGACCGCGTCGCGCACCGACGTTTTGCCTTTGTTGTCTTCAAGTTGCTTCATGTATTGGTGGGCGATGATAAGCTCCAAACGATATTTGCGGGCTTCGGATAAAATGGTGGCGATTGAATCGGTGATAAAGTTTTGAAATTCATCAATGTATAAATAAAAATCATTGCGTTCTTCTTCGGGAAGCGAGGCGCGCTCAAGGGCGGCCATCTGCAGTTTGGAAACAATAATCAAACCCAAAAGGTTTGAGTTTATCTCGCCGACCAAGCCCTTGGCCAAATTTACCAGCAGTATTTTTTTCTGATTCATTATTTCGCTGAAACTAAAACCGGAATGCGATTGGCCGATGATGTTTCTGATCATTGCGTTTTCCACGAAGCGGCCGACTTTGGAAATGAGATACCCAAGCATTTCTGATTTATGAAAATCAGAGGTCTTGGCCATTTCTTTGTCCCAGAAAGCCAAAACCATCGGATCGGTTAATTTTTTCTTCCATTCTTTAACGAATTCGTCGTCGGTAAACATGCGCGGAATCTCGGCAATCGTGCCCGGATTTTCCATGTCAGACATCAGGGTGAGCATGACGTTTCGCATGTTGTGCTCAAACATCGGGCCGATCATTGAAGGGTCGGTGACCAACTTATAGAAAATGGAAATCATTTCCTGGGTGGCAAAATCCTTTTGCCCTTCGGACTTTACCTCCAACATATTCAAGCCGATTGGCCTTTCCGTGTCAGAAGGATTGAAATATATGACATCGTCGGCTCTTTCTTTGGGCACGTGCTGTAAAACATATTCCACAAAATCGCCATGCGGATCAATGACACAGATGCCTTCTCCGTTTTGTACATCCTGAATGGCCATGTTTTGAATGAAGACCGATTTGCCGCCGCCGGATTTACCGATGGTGTATAAGTGCCGGCGCCGGTCAGCTGTTTTCATTTTAACAATTGTTTCTTCGCCTCGGTAAACCGCTCGGCCCAAAACAATGCCTTCTTTGGGCATGTTGACCGGTGGCGGCGCTTTACGCGCCCCCAGCCAGTTGATGTTTGGCGTTTCCGTGTTATGCAGAGGCATGTGCCAAAAACTGGCCATCTCTTCGGTATTGATAACCATGTGTCTGTCTTCGCGCATTGACCGGTAAATTGAATCCCTGATCAGGGTGTTTGGTTTTTTGGGAATAGCCGCGCCCAAAGTATTTCCGTAGCGGTAAATATTATATTGGCTGAAGGAATTGATGATGTTTTCCAAATTCAGAGTGGCCTTTTCTTTGCTGTCTGCCGAGCTGACCAGACGAATGGTGATTTCCAATCCGCCTTTGCTAAGTTTTTCTTCCATGTTTTTTACCATCTCTTCTTCCATTTGGGTTAGCTGATAAGGCGCGTCCTGATGTTGCTTGCTCGGATCCTTGCTTTTTGTAAAAAGTAATTTTTTCCAGCCGCTCCAAGCGCGCGCCAAAGCGCCGCGGCGCATCACGTATTCAAATTTTTCTCCCTTTTTAATGTCGCGGATCATGTGCACGCCCTGCCGGCGCCACTTTGGTCCGGCCGGTCTAACTACATATTGAACCAAGGCGCCTTCTTCCTCCGCTATTTTGCTAAGCGGATTGAGCAGGGCCGCCAAAGGATCACTGTCGGCTTTTTTATATGACTTTAAAGGAAAGGCCGAACGATGTTTGAGCCACAAGTACGCGCCGACAATATGGCTTTGTGGTTTGAAAATATTATAGTCCGGTTCTTCGGTGATTTCGGCGTGCGGGTATTGAGCATGGATTTGTTGCTCCACAAACCCCTTTATTTTGTCCGGCACAGCCACATAGTAGGAAATTTTACTGTCCTTGACGACCAATTCAAAAGATACATGGTCATTTCTGCCTCTTAACCAGGCCAAAAGTCCGCTTTCCCGGTGCAAACCGGCGATGGCGGAAAAAAGGCCTTCAGTGGTGGCGATTTCTTCGCGGGTTTGGTTGATATTTTCTTCAACATTGGCCGACTCCGGTTTTTCACCCTTTTTTTCTTTCGGGACTTTTATGAGCAGTATGGTTTTGTGGAAGGCCTTGCCCTCACGACCACGTACCGTTAGCATCGCTTTTAAGATATACAACAGAGCAATAAAAAATATTACTAGAAGGATAGGGGAGAGTAGTAATAGCAATTGAGTATTTATATTTATTATAAACATAGTAACTAGATATCGGTGAGTAAGGAATCTTTTTTCGCCAAGCTTCGCTAGTGCTCAAAAAGTTTCCTTACCCACCAATAAGTTGTTATATCTTATTTTTTAAGGCAATAATCCTGTCCGTTTTTATTTTTGCCTCCTGTTCCAAAAAGAATCTATTAATACCCGGTAACATTTTTAGCCACTCTAAAATTAATCTAAAGATTTTTTTTGCCTGAACATGAGCTGATTTAAGCAGTTCTCTAATTTTACCGGCTGTCTGTTCGCCTTTTAGCTTAAATTCCTGCTGGGCAACCGGGGATAAGCGTGAAAATGAGTCCTTTAAACCCTCTTCCAGTATTTTTTCCACCTTAACAGCCATTTCATCGCGCAGCAAAGGGACAAAGGTCTTGTGGATTTTAGGAAACGTTGCCGGTTTGGCAATTGTTTTTTCCGACTCTCTTGGTGTTTGTTCCGGTGCCGACGTTTCCTGTTCGTTTTGTCCTTCTGTTTCTAGTGCTTCTTCGGTTGGAGCAGCTTGGTTTTCGGTTGGCTTAATTTCTGGTGTAATCTCTGTGGACGGCATCTCTTCGGCTTGGTTATCTGTCATAGTTTTTGTATATTTTAGACGAGAATAGTATACCATATTTTAAAGGTTTCGGAAAATGTGGTATAATGTTTCTATAAAGTAGGTTGGTAAGCAATTTTGAGCACTAGCGATAGCTTGGCGAAAAATTGCTTACCAACCTAATTCTCTAAAAAATTATGAAACACCTCTACGAAATTCAACACGATGGTTTACTTTGGGTAAATATAACTAAACCGGAAGAAAAAGTTTTACGAATAGCGCAAAAGCGTTTTAAATTTGACGATCAGGATATTTTAGAAAGTTTGCCGCCATTCCAGCGCCCGAAAATCGTAAAAAAACCGGAATATTACTTTATGGTTCTGCATTTTCCGGTTTTTGACCGCGTCAGCAAACGGCTTAGTTTTACCGAAGTTGACTTCTTTTTAAGCGCCAACCATCTCATCACCGTGCATGAAAGCAAATTGCCGGTAATTGATAAATTTTTTACTGATTGCCAAAAAAATCTGGCTACGCGCGGTCAGTTTTTCAAGGGCACGGCCGTGAATTTATTATTTGAACTGTTAAGCCGTCTTTTAGATGCCATTTTTCCGATTTTACTTCACGTCAATGATGATATCAACTCGGTGGATAAGAAATTATTCGCGCGTATGCCTGACCGGGCCATGGCTGAAGAGATTTTGCGCCTGAAAACCAACATTGTTACTTTTAGGCGCACTATGCAAGGCCACCGCACGGTTTTGGAGCGGCTGATAATGTACAGCGGCCGCGAATTGGATCTGGTGTCGTGTCAAGGGTATATAAATTCGTTGCGCGAGTTTACCAATGAAATCTGGCACATGCTGGACAGCCAGCAGGAAAGTATCAATGCCCTGCACGAAGCCAATGAGTCGCTGGTTGGTTTGCGCATGAATGAAACCATGAGAACTTTGACGATAATTTCGGTAATCACTTTCCCGTTAACTCTGCTGGCCACTTTGTTTGGTGTAAAAGCAAAAGGTACCCCGTTTATTGATGATCAGTGGGGTTTTTGGATGATTTTTGGCCTCATCGCCCTTGGCGCTTTGTTGTTGATTTTGATTTTTAGGAGAAAGAGATGGCTTTAGTTCCATCTTTTGTATCTTCAACTTTATAACCCATTTCTTCCAGTTTTTTTCTTATCTGGTCGCTTTCGGCCCAGTTTTTTTGTTTACGCGCCTCGTCGCGGGCGTGCAGAAGTTTTTTTACTTCATCGGACAGTTCAGCGGCTGGGGTGTCTTTGAATTCTGCTAAATTTAATCCAAAAATTTCGTCAAATTTAAATAACTGTTCCTTGGAAATTCTTCGGTCGCGCACCGCCTGCCAGACCAGGGCCAGCGCGGCCGGCACATCCAGGTCATTATTAATTTTTTCCAAAAATTGTTGGGACAAAGTTTTATCTTCATCTTTTTCAGGTAACTGCGCCAGTGATCGGTATAAATGATCCAAACCGTTTTGCGCTCCTTCCAGTGCCTCCCAAGTAAAATTCAATTGTTTCCGATAATGAGTTTGTAATAAGAAATAGCGATAAGCAAGAGGGGAGAATCCCTTTTCTTTCAAAACCCCCATAGTGATAAAGTTTTCGCCAGATTTAGCCATTTTTTCACTTCCGGTGATCAAAAACTCCCCATGCATCCAGTAATTTGCCAGGGGTTTGCCGTTAGCCGCTTCGCTTTGGGCGATTTCATTGGTGTGGTGAACAGAAACATGATCAATGCCGCCGCAGTGAATATCAAACGGCTGGCCCAAATATTTTTCCGACATTGCCGAGCATTCTATGTGCCAACCGGGGAAACCGACACCCCACGGGCTTGGCCATTCCATTTGGCGTTGTTGTCCGGCTGGAGAAAATTTCCACAACGCGAAGTCGGTGAGATGTTTCTTTTCTCCCATTTCCACTCTGGCGCCGGCTTGCAGTTTCTGGTTTTGCAAATTAGCCAGTTTGCCGTAGTCCTTTAATTTTGAAGTGTCAAAATAGATGCCGTCCGAGGTTTTGTAGGTATATTTCTTTTTTTCCAGTTTTTTGATCAGTTTAATTTGTTCCTTTATATGATCTGTTGCTTTTGGCATTTCGTCCGGCGGTAAAATATTTAAGTCCTTTAAATCATTAATAAAAGCGTTGGTATAAAATTTGGCGATCTCCCAGGCGGTTTTGCCTTCACGCTTGGCGCCTTTTTCCATTTTATCTTCGCCTTCATCAGCATCGCTGGTCAGATGGCCGACATCAGTAATATTCATCACGTGTTTAACCTTCAAACCGTTATATTCCAAAACCCTTTTTAAAATATCTTCAAAAACAAAAGACCGCAAATTGCCAATATGCGCGTAGTTATAGACCGTGGGTCCGCAGGCATACATTCCGACTTTGCCCTTTTTGATCGGCTTAAATTCTTCTGTTTTTCGGGTGAGGGTATTAAAAAGTTTGAGAGACATATGAATATAGTTTACCTCATTTATCCCCACTTATCAACACAGGCACTGTCCTTGCTTTTGTTTTTCTGGTATAATTTAGTTGACATTAATTAATCTATGCCATTTTTTAAGCCAAAGTCCTATCTGGGAATTGACATCGGCGCGGGTGGGGTCAAACTGGTGGAGTTGCGCCATGAGAAAAATCGGCCTGTTTTATTTACTTACGGGCTTACCTCTGACCGGCAAGATGTGCATAAGTTAGTTGTAAAAAACGACCTCACCGTTAAAGATTTATTAAAAAAAGATACTGTCCAAGCGTCTCCAGCGCCAATTGCAAGCGAAGATCAAAATAAATTGAGCGACCAGCAGGTGCAGAAATACGCCAATTTAATCAGAACGGTGTGCAAAACCGCCAAAACAACGTCAAAGACGGCCGTGGTCAGCTTGCCGGTTTCTTCGGTTTTCCACGCTATTGTAACTTTGCCGGTTGTTAAAAAAGAAGAACTTGACCATTTAGTGAAAGCCGAGGTAAAAAAGCTGTTGCCTATGCCGCTTGAAGAAATGGCTCTGGATTATCAGGTGGTGCAGACGGTCGAGGGCGACAGGGCCCAGAAAATACTCGTTAATGCCGTGCCGCACAATTTGATTGCATTTTATTCAAAAATATTTCAAAAAGCCGGTTTAACACTAGATGCGCTTGAACCGGAGTCAACGGCCTTAACCAGATGTTTGGTTGGTAAAGATCAGGGGGTCTCCATGATTATTGACATCGGCGCCGAGAGAACCAATTTTTGTATTATTGATAATGGCACCCCGGTAACACACCAAAGCATTGAATCGGGCGGCAACAAGGCGGATAAAATTTTACAGAACATATTGGGCGTTCCCCATGAGCAGGTTGAGCAAGTTAAATATGATTTGTTTGAGAACCTGGCCCTGCCAAACAACAAAATAATTTCCGAACAGAAGTTTTTGGATATTTTTATGCCGGTTATTGATCCGATTGTTAAAGAAATTGAAGTCAGTTTGGAAATCTTTTTAAGACAGAGCGGAAATGAAGGCAAACGGCCGGAAAAAATTATTTTAACCGGCGGTATGGGATTTGTTCCGTATTTTTCCAAGTACATTTCCGATAAATTCAAGGTTAAATCATATTTGGGCGATCCTTGGGCAAGAATTGTTTATCAGGAGGGACTTAAACCGATTTTAAGCCAAATTGGGCCAAGAATGTCAGTGGCCATCGGTCTGGCTCTAAAAAACTTAGTATAAAATATTATATGGCAAAAAAAGAAACCGCCAACCAAACACACGTTTTAATAGTGGAGGATGATAATTTTTTGGCTGAAATCTATCAGAAGAAATTTGAGATGGAGGGCTTTAAAGTGAGCGTGGCCGGTAACGGTGAGCTGGGCCTCTCCGATGCCAAAAAGAAAAAGCCGGATATTATTCTTTTAGACATTCTTCTGCCCAAGCTTGACGGCTTCGCGGTTTTGGAAGCGCTTAAAAAAGATGCGTCAATGAAAAATATACCCATAATTTTACTCACCAATCTTGGCCAAAAAGATGATGTTGAGCGCGGTTTGAAGGAAGGCGCGAATGATTACCTGATCAAGACCCATTTCAAGCCGTCGGAGGTTGTGGATAAAGTCCGGAAAGTATTAAGACAATAATCTAAAAAAGTGGTATACTATTGTAATTAAGCATTTAAAGTATGTTATCTACAATTGGAAAGGGGGTGAGAATATGAATAAGAAAGGTTTTACTTTGATTGAATTGTTGGTGGTTATCGCCATCATTGGTTTACTCTCCACCTTAGCCGTCGTGGCTTTGGGTAACGCCAGAGTTAAAGCTCGCGATGCCAAACGTCTGTCGGATTTGAAACAACTGCAAACTGCATTAGAGCTTTATTATACTGATAATAATATGTATCCGGCCGGATCAAGCGTAGCGTTGGGAGATTCCAACCATGCTTGTTTGAACTCTGCTGCTGGTTTCACAACCACAGGTTGTACAAATCCATACATGGGTCAAGTACCAACCGATCCACAGACAGGCAACTATACCTACTCCGGTTCAACCAGCACGTATACAGTGTCAGCCAGTTTAGAAGGCACTATGAATGGTTTAACTGGCGCTATCACCCTGTCACCGTCGGGAATCAGCCAGTAAGTAGTTAAAGATTAAAAAACTTCCCCTTTTTGGGGAGGTTTTTTAGTTGTTTTAATTAAAGGATTTATGGTATAATAACGCCATATTAATAGCGGCTATATGTCCTATATAGTGTTTACGGGCTGGTTTTTTTACCTTTTTATTTTTTTGCTTGGTTTAGCCCTGGGCAGCTTTTTGAATTCATGGATTTGGCGTACCAGGGAAAACATGAAAATAGGCAATTCGCGAAGCATTTGCCCGGCGTGCCGTCGGCAGTTGGCCTGGTATGAAAACATTCCGGTGTTAAGCTATTTATTTTTATTTGGACATTGTCGCACCTGTAAAAAACCAATCCCTTGGCACTTTACTTTGGTTGAGCTGGGTACGGCTCTGATTTTTGTTTTTGTGGCCTGGTATCATATCAATTACGATGTAACCGAATTTCGTTTTGCCAGAGATATAGTTTTTGTCTCTTTTTTGATTGCAATTTTTGTTTATGACGCGCTTTATGAAATAATTTTATCAGGCGTGATTTATCTGGCGGCAGTGATGGGATTTATTTTCAATTATTTTTATTTGCATTACAGTTTGCAGTCAATGTTAATTGGCGTGGCAATTGCCGGCGGTTTTTTTCTTTTGCAATATATTGTTTCCAAAGGATCCTGGATCGGCGGGGGCGATGTGCGGATGGGAGTTTTATTGGGAATTTGGCTGGGTTGGCCGTATGTTTTGGTGGCTTTGGGCGCGGCGTATATTGTGGGAACTGTTATTAGTTTGGGACAGATTGTTTTTAAGAAGAAAAGTTTCTCCAGCAGTACACCCTTTGGAACTTATTTAGCACTGGGCACTTTTGTGGCAATATTTTGGGGAAGTACAGTTGTTAATTGGTATTTAAGTTTGCTTAAATAGCATCAGGTAGTGAGATGTTTATTTTTTCGCCAAGCTTCGCTAGTGCTCAAAAACAAACATCTCACTACCTATTACTATCTATGACAAGTGATCTAAAAAAACGAGTTGAATTACTACACAAGCAGATTGATGATTTGCGGTATCGCTATCATGTTCTTAACGACCCTGAAATTACAGATGCCATGTATGAGAGTTTGATGGATGAGCTTCGCAAAATCGAACAGGACCATCCGGAACTTATAACTCCGGATTCGCCTACACAAAGAGTGGCCGGAAAGCCGTCGGAAAAATTTGAAAAAGTTACTCACACGGTGACGCAGTGGTCTTTTAATGACGCTTTTGAAGAAAATGATATTTTGGATTGGGAAGAAAGAATAATGAAAATTTTGGAAAAAGAGTTGGGTTCGCGGCCTAAGGATTTGGATTATGTTTGCGAACTGAAAATTGACGGCCTGCACATGGTTTTGACGTATGTAAACGGCGAACTGCAAACCGCAGCCACGCGCGGCGATGGCAAGGTGGGTGAGGATGTAACCACAAATATTAAAACAATTTGGTCTGTGCCGTTAAAGTTAAAAGAGAAAATAGATATTATAGCCGAAGGGGAAGTGTGGCTGGATAAAAAAATGCTGGAGAAAATCAATAGTGAGCGGGCTAAAAATGATGAGCCGCTTTTTGCCAATCCGCGCAACGCGGCCGCCGGCACCATTCGTCAGCTTGATCCCAAAATCGTAGCGAATCGGAAATTGTCGTTGACTGCCTATGATATTTCCAGCGATAACGCGCCGTCAACGCAAAAAGAAGAGTTGGAAAAATTAAAAGAGTTGGGTTTTAAAACAGACACACATTGGCGGGTTTGTAAAAATATCGGTGAGATTTTTAAATTTCATAATGATTGGCAAGATAAAAAAACCACCCAGGAATTTTGGATTGACGGCGTGGTGATAAAGGTAAATCAAAAAAAATATCAAAATTTGCTTGGCTTTACGGGCAAGGCGCCGCGTTGGGCAATTGCCTATAAGTTCCCGGCCGAGCAGGGGACAACCAAAATAAATGAAGTGATTTGGGGAGTTGGGCGTACCGGCGCGATAACTCCGGTGGCAGTGATGGATCCGGTGAAATTGGCCGGAACAACGGTTACGCACGCCACTTTGCATAATTTTGATGAGATCAAGCGGTTGGGTGTAAAAGTTGGCGATACGGTGGTGGTGGAAAAAGCCGGAGATATTATTCCCAAAGTGATGCGAGTTTTGGATAAAATGCGAAATGGCAGTGAAAAAACCATAAAAGAACCGACCAAGTGTCCGGTTTGCGGCAGCCCGGTGAAAAAGAAAGAAATTTCCGATAAAAAACAGGGCGCCTCGGTGGCAATTTTCTGCACTAATTCAAATTGTTATGCTCAGCAGACAAAAAATTTGATCCATTTTGTTTCCAAATCAGCGTTTGATATAGACGGCATGGGTGAAAGAATTGTGGAAACATTAATTGATGAAGGATTGATCAAAAGTCCGGCAGACATTTTTTCTTTAACCCAAGGGGACCTGGAACCGCTGGAGAGATTTGCCGAAAAATCGGCCGAAAATTTAGTGAGCGCCATAAACACGGCCAAAAATGTTACTTTATCAAGGTTTATAAACGCTCTTGGCATCCGTCATGTGGGTGAGGAGACAGCCGTGAAACTGGCGGAACATTTTGGCAGTTTGGAAAAAATCATGAAAGCGGAAATGACTGATTTGGAAAAAATTGCCGACATTGGTCCGCAGGTGTCCGGTTCAATATATGAATATTTTAATAATAAAGAAAATATAAAGGCCGTTGCAGAATTATTAAATAACGGCGTGAAAATTCTGCGTGAAGCGAAGAAATCCGGAAAATTAAACGGCAAAACCTTTGTTATTACCGGCAGTTTGGACACGATGAGCCGGGAAGACGCCAAAGAAAAAATTCGTGCCTTGGGCGGGCAAATTTCCGAAAGTGTGAGCAGAAAAACGGATTATGTGGTGGTGGGTCATGAGCCGGGCAGTAAATTTGAAAAAGCGAGAGAATTTGGGATAAAAACTGTAGATGAAAAGGAGTTTTTAAAAATGGTTGAGGTGTGATATAATTATAGGCACTTATATGCAGTTCATCCGCTGGTTTAAAGATTTAACTATAAAAGACATACCTTCTGTGGGAGGGAAAAATGCATCTCTAGGAGAGATGTACTCTCGGCTTGCTTCCAAAGGCGTGCCGGTGCCAAACGGTTTTGCCCTGACGGCCGACGCGTACTGGGCTTTTCTTCGTGAAAACAAATTGGATAAAAAAATTAAAGATGTTTTGAAAGATTTGGATAAAAGAAATATGCGGGCGCTCTCCGCGGCCGGAACAAAGGTGCGGAACATGATTTTAGCGGCCCAGTTTCCTACAGAAATTAAAAAAGAAATAGAGAAAGCGTATAAAGATTTATGCAAGTTTGCCAAGCGGGCCAATGTTGATGTGGCGGTTAGAAGCAGCGCCACGGCCGAGGACTTGCCTGATGCCAGTTTCGCCGGTCAGCAGGAAACATATTTGAATGTGCGCGGCGCAGCCGAGCTTATGATCGCGGCCAAGAAATGTATTTCTTCGCTTTTTACCGATCGGGCAATCTCATACCGTGAAGATAAGGGTTTTGATCACATGGTGGTGGCATTGTCGGTTGGCGTGCAGGAAATGATCCGTTCTGACGTCGGTCAAAGCGGGGTAATGTTTACTTTAGACACTGAATCGGGTTTCAAAGGCGTGGTTCTCATAAACGCGGCTTACGGCTTGGGTGAGTATGTGGTCAAGGGCCGGGTAAATCCGGATCAGTATTATGTTTTTAAAGAAGGAATGAAAGCCGGATATAAAGCAATCATGAGCCGCCGACTGGGATCAAAAGAAGTGAAACTCATTTACGAAAAAAATGGCGGTACTAAACAGGAAAAAGTGAAAATGGCAGACCAGAAAAAATATTGTTTAAAAGACGAAGAGGTTTTGCAGTTGGCCAAGTGGGGTGTGATTATTGAAGAGCATTATGATCATCCGATGGACATTGAATGGGCCAAGGATGGCCAGACCGGAAAATTATTTATCGTGCAGGCGCGTTCGGAAACAGTGCGCTCCCGGGCGAATATAAATGTCATTGAACAATATAAATTAAAAACAAAAGGAAAAATTTTGCTGACCGGCTTAAGCATCGGTCAGAAAATCGGGCAGGGGAGAGCGCGGGTGATAAATTCTCCCAAACAGATGAAACAATTCAAGCCCGGCGAGGTTTTGGTGACCAAAATTACCGATCCTGATTGGGAGCCGATAATGCGCATAGCCAGCGCGATTATTACTGAACAGGGCGGAAAAACTTCGCATGCGGCGATTGTCAGCCGCGAACTGGGCACGCCGTGTATTGTGGGCGTAAACAAAGCCAGACAGGTTGTAAAAAACGGCGATGAAATCACGGTGTCTTGTGCTGAAGGCGAGGTCGGTTATGTGTATAAGGGACTGCTGCCGTTTGAAGTTCTTAAAACCGAAATTAAAAAAATAGAAAAAACCCGCACAAAAATAATGATGAATGTCGGCGATCCGGATAGCGCCTTTGCGCTTTCGGCGATTCCTAATGACGGCGTGGGCTTGGCGCGCGAGGAGTTTATTTTCACAAATTTCGTCAAGATTCATCCGCTGGCTTTGGTCAATTATAAAAAATTAAAAGGGGATGTTAAGAAGCAGGTTGATGAACTGACAATTGGTTATACGGATAAAACCAAATTTTGCGTGGATAAATTGGCCGAGGGTTTTGCGTTTATCGCGTCGGCTTTTTATCCGCATGACGTGATTTTGCGTTTATCGGATTTTAAAACCAATGAGTATGCGTCTTTAATCGGTGGCACTGATTATGAACCGAAGGAAGAAAATCCGATGATTGGCTGGCGTGGCGCTTCGCGGTATTATGATCCAAAATATAAACCCGGGTTTAAACTGGAATGCGAGGCCATTAAAAAAATTCGTGAAGAGTGGGGGATGAAAAATGTGATTGTGATGGTGCCTTTCTGCCGGACAGTTAAGGAAGGCAAACAGGTTTTAAAAACAATGAAAGAGTTCGGGTTGGAGCGCGGCAAAAATGGTTTGAAGGTCTATGTGATGTGCGAGATCCCATCCAATGTAATTTTAGCCAAAGAATATTGTGAAATTTTTGACGGGTTTAGCATCGGCTCCAATGATTTGACCCAGCTGACTTTGGGCGTGGACAGGGACTCGGCCCTGGTGAGCCATGTCTATGATGAAAAAAATGCGGCCGTGAAGAAATTGATCAGAGATGTCATTCAAACCGCGCATTTATATAAACGAAAAGTGGGAATTTGCGGTCAGGCGCCGAGTGATTATCCGGAGTTTGCCGAATTTTTGGTGCAAGAGGGGATTGATAGTATTTCTTTAAATCCGGATACGGTTTTAAAAACCCGTGAACGCATCGCGTCCATGGAGCGTAAAGTGCCGGTCAAGGCGCCGAGTTTTAGGGTTGCGATGGCCACAAAACTGCTTTTGATTTTTGGTGTGGCCGGGTTGATGACAATTTTGGGCGGTTATACCTGTCAGAACATAAATAGCGGTATGTATGAAAATCCAAGTTATACAAGCAACGAACTTGATGCGGCCCGAGCCAAAGCCAAGCAGGAGGCATTAAAGCAGGCGCAGGAAGCGCAGGCGCAGAAGAAAATTGTTTATAAAGAAGATAGTTTTGTAAAATTCAGTTTGTCTTATCCGGCCAATTGGCTGATCAGTCACGGAGCGGATTCAATAAAATTTTATTCGCCGGACCAAAAAAATTGGTTTACTATTGCGCAAGGCACGGCCGCAAATATTGCCGATGACAAAGTGGTAAAATTGGATTGGCAAAATTATCCGGCAAAATCTTACACTCTTTCAGCCGATGTTACGCCCGTTTATAAATTTATGGAAGTTTATCCAAAAAGCTACGGAAATACGAATATTATTGTGTTGAAAGGGAACGGTGAAAGCTTTGACGACATTTTGGCAGGATTTGATAATTTCTTTATCCAGAATTGATCTAGGTAGGAGTATAATATTTTGACCCGTAAAGGTCGAGGTATTTATCTCCTAAGCTTTTTGTTTATGCAAGAAGTTATTAAAAAACTTAACGAGCATGATAAGCGGTTTGATGAGCATGATGACCAGCTTGATTTTATAGCCCGAACAGTAGCAGATCACACGGTGCGACTTGAGCGGATTGAAAAGAGATTGGATACAATTGAAAAGGATGTGTCTGCCATCAAGGCAGATATTCGAGAACTTTCAATTAGATTTGATGAACTTTCACTCAAGTTTGATAAAATTTTGGCGTTGTTTACAAAGAGAGGTCCGGAGTTTGCCGGTTCTTGGGTATGATTGAAAAGCAAAATTGAATTGTTGACATTTTGTCAGATTTACTATATAATTTTCTTACGTTTCAACAATTTAATTTGGGTCGGTAGATCAACTTGGTTAGATCGCTTCCCTGTCACGGAAGAGGTTGCGGGTTCGAGTCCCGTCCGACCCGCATAACGGAACAAACAGCGTCAGCATACGCTGTTTTTGTTTTGCCTAGCGAAGAATTGGCGGTTGTAGTGAGAGTAATTTCGTTTTTTAGGTCAATAATGAATTGGTACCGTTTTTTGTCTGTGTTAAGCACTAATTTCTGTTTTAACACCGGGTTGTAGTAGAAAAATTGGAATACCTCGCGTTTCTTCTGTGGGGACAATGCGGGGTACTTAGTTTGTAGGTTACAAGTAAAATTAAAATACTCAACACACTTGTTGTGCCATTGGAGTTTCCCTTGTTCTGTATCGGCTCGCTTCTGCTGTAATAATTTACGTTCAGCCAGTAGTTCTTTTTGTTTTTTGGCATAAGCTTCGTCGTTCATCAATGACCCATCCGCATTTGTTGGGGATATCTTGAGTTTTAATAAATTATCCAGCTGTATGTCACAGTTTTGAAGTGTCCGGTCTTGCTGTAGCCGTACAGCGTCGTATAACCCTGTTTCCTGAACGTTTGCCTTATTAAGCTCTTCGATAGTTAAGCGTAAAAAATCTTCATCAATAGCCAGTTTACCAATCTCTGACAGTATTTGTTTTTCTATAACATCCTCGCGCGTATACCCTATGCCTTTACAACGAACACAGCGGTAATAACTGGATCCTTTCGCAGTCATACCTGATATTATGCCTTGGCACAAATCACAACGTATAAAATTGCTATATGGGTAAAAAGTTGCAGCGCCTACTGGATGGCTGAAACTACCCAGTACTTCTTGATTACGTCGGAATAGTTCGCGGCTGATAATCGGACTGTGACGGAATTCATCCGGTAACTCCTCGGGATCTAGAATAACTCCCATCCAACGGATAGCGCCGTAATAAAAAGGATTTTTTAGGATACGTTCCATTGTGGCCTTACTCAGCATGGTTTTAGAACGAGTGCCGTGTAAACCCCATCCAAAAGAAGTTTTACACAGATTAACCAGTGTATATTGTCCTGTAGCATTTAGTTCATAAAGTTTGGATATCATGGGCGCTAAAATAGGATCTGGCTCTATTCGTTTAAGGTGTTGTGTGGATTTTTCTAGTAGCCCCTGTTTTTCGAGGATATATTGTTTTCCCGCGATCTTCCCATCTTTGTCAATATTTAAGTAACCTATGGGTGCAAAATCTGGATATTCACCTTTGCGGAGCTTGGCTTGGATATCGCGTAGCACAAAATCACTTGTATCATCTGAACTTTTTTTAGCCATCGCAAAATGTATTTGCATCATGAATTTATCATCGGTGGTGTTGGTCCATAATTTTTCTGGCGTTCTGATTGCTTTAATGATTCCATGATCCATTAAATAGACGATCTTGCCGCCATCTAAGCTATTACGAGCTAGGCGAGTTAAGTGGTATGTAAGGATGCTATTAGCCTTTCCAGTTTCAATAAGGGCAATCATCTTGTTAAATTCTTCACGGCCAACTGTATAGGCGCTTTTAGACTCAAAAAGAACAGGGGAGGGTACACTCAGATGTTCGCGATCAACAATATCACCCAATGCTTTTTTCTGGGAATCAATTGATAACATTTGCCTGTCTTCGGCTTCTGAAGATTTCCGGCAATATGGTATGAAAGTTAAATTATTTTGTGACATATATTTTATTTTACCGCTGATCACCGTAATATGCAATCTTGACGATATTGATTAGATTAAAGAAGGCATCAAACGCTTCTTGGCGCTCCAACCGTTGTCCATATTTATTTTCATATAGCGCAATAAATTTTTTAAGTCCTTCTTCGGAAATGGTGTTATTATTATGGGGATCAGCGACTACTTTGGGTGGTTGTGGTGGTTTTGTTTTTGTTAATGCTTCATCGCTGTCACTGTCCCCGTCATCATCTCCGCTCTTTGTATCCTTTTTTTGCGGCTGCGCATCAGTTTTATTTTTTCTGTTACCGGTTAAGCATGTCCTTGGTTTTTGCACGGTGATTTTCTTCTTACTCAATTTATTTTTCTTAAATGAGTCTAATATTTCTTTTGGAATTTGTCCCATATCATTTTTTTAATAAGTAAATTTATATCTATCTCCGCCATACCCCCGTGTTATGCGCCTACAAAACCATCAATATAGAACAGTTTGGTAGGCGCAATTGAATCCAATATCTGAATTACAATTAATTCAGTCTAAGTTTCTATGATGATAGTATGGCATCCATCGCAAACAGCAGTCTGACCTTCCCTAATACTGTCCTCGGTTACAGGTTCCCTTTCCCCGTTGTGTTTTTCTGCACAGTCTAGGCAATACATTAGGCCGTGTATTACGAAGGCAATAATTTCTTCATTATCAAATATCATATTATAAAATTAGTAAATTAACTTGAACCAACAATTATAATTGTTAAGGAGGGTGTATGAAGAACAAGAAATGTAATTTTTTCATAACTTATAAATTTATTCGGAATTTTTTTATCTTACATCCGGAAAATAATCACCACACCAGCGCATCTCAGTTTCCCCTTTCATATCTAGATGCCGACCTTTTACAGTTGTTTTACCACCATTCTCTTTATTGTCTCGTCCGGTAAAACTTTTAATTTTTAAATGACTCAATTCATCAATGAAGGTGTTCTTTCCAAAAGGTTTTTTACCACTGCGTTTACACCATATGGTATACAATTGGAATAATCTATTAAGCGAGATAAATTCAGCATCAGGATCATTGGCATGTTCAAAATTTTCTTCTATAAACATAGCTACGGATGATACGTTATTCTGGTAATCAATCATTGACTCTTCAGTGGCCCGGCACGGAGAAAATGTATAGTCTTTATTGATTAGCCGTCGGGCGCCCTCCATTGCCCAGCTGATAATAGCCGGCAGCTCTGGGAAAAACTTAGAATCGCGAAAATCCAAGGTTTTAAGTGTTTTATCGGTTTCGTGCGGAAGAAACTTACGTTTAAATGGTATGATTTTTATCCTTCTCTTGAGCCCATAATCAATTGAATCGAAAGATGGAATGCGATTAGTTGCAAAGATGTGTTTGGTTTTTGGCTTGAAGGAAATTGGATCGACAAATTTTATGTCTGCATGTATTCTTGTACCTTCAACCATCGCTTTAAAATTATCCGAGCGTAAGTATTTTGATTGTTCTTCCGAACAGACGTTTAAACGCCTGAAGCGCAACTCCGATTTAGCAAACGGCGTGGTTGTCAAATTTTCGATTGAATTACTCATGATAAATTCCTCTCCGCCGGCCAACTGCTCCAATACAAAGAGCAGTGTACTTTTGCCGTTGGCTCCATCACCGACCAGGAAAAACGCTGTGGGTGGTTCGATTATATCTATTAGATAATAGCCGAACATTTCTTGCACTAAATTTATGATTTCCGGATCAGGACTGAATTTGCCATCTTCACTTTCCTGCACCAAAATTTGATTAAGGAATTGTTTAAAAATTGGGCAATTTTCTTTTGGTTGCGGCGCGTGGCAGTTTATGTAGTAGAAAATGAAATCTTCGGGTTTGTAGTCTGCGATTTCAAGAGTCCTCACATTGAGAACTTTTTTATCGCTGAACATTATTTGTGATGAATTGAACTCATTTATTAATGGGCACTTGTTTTTTAACCACAAAACTGCATTTTCAAAGGTTGATCTAGTTATTGATGAATTACTGATAAGATATTCCATCTCCAGTTCACCAGCCAAAAAGTGGTAAATATCTTCTTTGGTTTTGAATGCCGACGTAAAGTACTCATATTTCGGATGGCGAAGGTAAAAGGCACTATATTCTTTTACGTAGACAAGCTTGTCTTTATGTTTATTAGCGAATCTGGTCATAACTTGTTGTATTGGGGCCGCTTTTACGAAGGTCATAAATTTTAGATTAAATATTAATTTGTTACTCCCCCCTTCAAACTTTCTTGCCTTGGCGCTTGTTTTAACCATCCCAACACAACACTATTGGAGAAAAAATTCTTTTTATATAGGTAACAGATTGCATAATAAATATAGTAATTTCCTTTTGAATTAGCGCAAATTCGGTTGTTTTGTTGGCAGTAATAGCAGTAACATTTTGGTGATCGTGAGGATGGATCAGAAAATGCCGAAACTCACTGGCCTAAATAACAAAACCCACTATTCCGCGAAACAGGTGCGCATATCAACTCGACCTGTAACTGGAAAAGTGGGTTGTGTTTGATATGCGCTTTTGTCCCCCTCTATAAGTAAGGCTGACATGTCGTTGAGCACTGTTGCGTTGGCTTTATTAAGCAAAAAAATACCCACTGACATATCAGTGGGTATTTTCGTCGTTTATTTTACTCAATCATTTAGGTCGTCTTCATTATTTTCACTTGGATCACCATCTGTTTGACTTTTATCATCATTAGCCATATTTTCATTGAATATTTTGTTGTTTTTATATTTATCTGGATCCTTTTCTTGTAATAATGAATCTTCAGGAAGTAGTTTAAATTTTACTTTGTATATCTTGCCGGCTACCGTATAGTCTACCAAGGGTTCTTCATCTGTCCCAAACACTTCTTTAAGTTTTTTAACCAAACGTGTCCGTGTTTGGTCTATAGAATCGTTTGTGGTGTCATAATAAGTTTTCCTTAAGCGCTGGAGAAGTGTTTCTCTATTAGGTTGTTGATTTTGGAGCATGCTCAATGTTTGCAAAAATAACCACTCTCGTGTGGGCTCTGGTGATGATTTTCTACCAGTAACAAAACCAAGTTGTGTGTATGTCAATTCACGATTTCCCGCACCTTTAGTAGATACTTTAATTTTGGTGCTGTTCAAGAATTTTATCTGTACATCTTTCCAATCAGTTATTGTAAAAAAATGGTATGGAGATACCCATAGTTTAATATCTTTTCCAGTTTTAGATATTTGTCTCTGTCTATATTCGTCGTATTCCTTTATCTTCGCAAAATCTATTGCAGCTGCAAAAATCATGTCGGCCTGATTCTCATCTGGGTATTCATTATAAATTTCATCATTTTCATCAAGCGGGCGCAAATTTTCTATATAACCTTCGCTTTGTATTTTCTCAAGATGTATATATAAGATTTCTCGAGTTATCTTTAGAAATTCGATATCTTCTTTGGTGAATATAATAAAATCTATATTTAGACCCCCTGCTCCTTTGGCCTTATATATTAATAAACCCATTATTTCAATGGCTTTAAGATCAAAATCCGACATATATCATATAATATTTAATATTTTTATCTCCACGGACGTAGTCACCACCCTTTTTTCACAATATACCACTATATTACACCATTGGCCAAAAAATCAAAAATCCTCCCGCGCACGAACGGGTTCAGGGCTAAAATAAATATTATGGGAATAATATTAACTATTAATTAATTCTTTATTTGCTTCAACAAGATTCTGCCATTTGCAATATCGCCGGGCAAATGCCTGAAAGCGCCTAGTCACATTATTGCCATAGGCTCGATGTCTGATACTTTCTTCACGCTTTATCAGCTTGTTTAGCCAAATGCTTAAAAATGTAACTTTGCCATGCTTTGTATTTTTATTTATCCCGTTGAGTTCGTAGTTGAGCCCCAAACAGTGGCGGCATACGAAGCTGTACTGCTTCTGGGGGTGTAGAAACAAAACAGAACACCTATACCCGCAAGAGCAAATGAAAAATGGCCGTGCGCCAAACCCCGCGCTTTGCACACCTAATTCCAAATTTTGGCTTAGCCATAAGCCTCTGTATTGGCACCTTATATCAATATACGCCTCCAGATGTTCTTCTTTGATATTGTAAAACACCTGTGCCCTGCTAATGGGCCCGTGCTGAATAAAAAATGTTTTTTCCTGCTCTGGTCTATCGGCGTTCGCACGATTGAGGATATGGCGACCAAAGTGGCCGATCTCCAGCTTTAAGCAGTCTTCAATATGGTATTGGTCTATTCTATGCAGGCGCGGCTTCTTTGGCTGTGTTGTGATGCTGTAATTAATTGGTTGATTATCACCATCAACGAAGTCGGGTTCTAAAGGGAAATTATATGTCATAAGAAAAGTTTATATTTATATAATATCATAAGTACTTGGCAAAATAGGGTCCAAAACTCGAAATTTTTGGCGCGGATTTTTTGCAACCGATAAATTTTAACTTGAAATTATTACCTGACAACCCCTGTTTACAAAAAAAAGAGGCCGTGTTTCCACAGCCGTCGCCCTTCGTAGGACCGAAGGACTTCCCCGCCATCTGACAGACGGGACGTTTGGAAGGAGCGTGAGGAGCTACAGGAAGAAGGTGACGCCGAAGTTTCTGGCCTCGTTGCGTTTGCGAGGAATCAGGTGAGTGCCACCGATCCAGACGCCCGGGCTACTGAATATGAAGGTGGTGCCGCCCCCGCTGAGGCTCAAGGCTCCCCGCATTGCTCCCTTAACATGGTAGTCCAGGTCCGGAGCGATCGCCTCGGGGAAGTAGTGGACGATGCTGGGATTGAGCCCGGCAAGAGTAGCCCACCGAGGATGAAGGGCGGCGATTAGCGGGAGCTCCTGTCCCACACCCATCAGACCCTTCTGATCCAGATCGGCGCGAGCTTCGGGGATCGGGCGTCCTCTGTACCTGAATCCCAGATTCACCACGGCCCACCGGAATCCGGCGGGGCGAGGTCTCGCGCCCTTGCGCACACTCACGACGGGTTTTGGTCCGTTGCGCTCGGTATCCGAGAAGGTCCTGGCCAGATCCTTCTTCCATCGGTCCTTGCCGAAGACATACTTGCAGGCTGCGATGTTGCGGGCGAGCGTTTTGAGGGGGTTGCCGGTCTCGTAGAGCAGGCAGAGGCAGAACGTCTCGGGAATGCCCTCTCGCTCAGGAGGGGGGGGCGGATCACCAACGGCGCGGATCACCTGTTCGGTGATGCACTTGTCCTTCCACACCTTATCGTTGATCTCCAGGATGGTTCTGATCTGGTGATTGGGCGGTGCAAACGGCAGGCGATTGTAGACCTGCATGGCGATGTCTCCGCGGAGCAGCTCGTCGTCGCGGACACGCATCCAATCACCCAGGTCGATACCAAAGGCTTTGAATTCCCTATGGAGTGCCACGACCAGCTCAACGGCCTTGGAGAGATCCCTCTCATCGTATGCTTTCTTCTTCATGGCTTATCCTCGCTTTCAGGTATCGTAGCTAGTTTCCCAGCCTTCTTTTGAATCTGTGTGGCAGAGCCAAAAGAAAACTGAGATAATTGTGAAAAAGAACAATTTACATTAGCACAAAACGAGGTATTTGTCAACAGCTAAGGCAAAAAGTGAAATTTTATAAAAAGGCCCAGCTCGGGTCTTTACCTCAATGTATCCCCACATTTTAGGAGTCCCAGGAAAGACAACCCCCGGGTACCATTCTGCCTGCCGCCAAGTTACGCTGTTAGCCGCTGGCGCATAGCCTCTGCCGCTACTTGTTCTTGGATATTAGCGTCTGCCACCAGGCGCTTGTTTTATTATTAACAACATACTTATGCAACAAGCAAAAGCAAAGTACAAAGGCTCGGCGCAAACCTTTGCCCTGGTCAAAGAACAAATCCTTGAGCGCTTTGGTCAGGAAGCGGCGGATAGTTACCGGCCCACGGAAAATTGTTTCACACTCCGTGATTGGAATTCCCGTGGTTTCCGGGTGCGGAAAAGCGAGAAAGCAATCAGGTCGTTCACAATCGTGGAAGAAGAGAATGAGCAGGAAGAAAAACGACGCTGGCGCAAGCCGGTGTTTTTGTTCTGGCGCGGTCAGGTCGAAGAAATTAAATCACCTTAATTTTATATTATGAGGAAAAATATAAGGAAAATAACTTACCGCAGTTGTGATAGCCGTGGTGAGCCCATACCGTGCTTGCCAGTGGAGGGTAAATTCATGAATGGAATAAACTTTCCAATCGGATCACAGGTCGATATCCGGTATAGTAATGGTTTTATCCATATCAGCCGTATCTTAAACAGCGGCCGATACAGCGGTCTGGCAAACGCTGTGCAAGTCAGGCAATAACATTATGGTGAAAGATAAAATCTTAAATCAATACGCGCGGCACAATATCAGCGTCCTTGATCCGATTACCGTATCACTGCTTAAAAGTGGTGACTGGCGGGATACGCCAAGCGGGTTATTGCGCTGCGTGAAGTGCGGCCGACATGGTGTAAGTACTCCAATCATAGTATTTTTTAATTATCAAGGCGAAAAAATATTATGTTATGGCTGCCAGAAAATAATAAATAATAAATTATATGAACAATCAATTAACAGCAGTAGCAGAAAAACCAGCGTTAGTAATTAATCGCAACCTGCCGGCGCCGGAGGGGGATCCAGTAAAAGTTTTAGAATTCGCACATCGCGCCGCTAAAGCGTTAACTGAAGTTGTTAATTCCAAAGCAAAGAAAATTATAATAAACGGAGAACAATTCCTGACATTCGAGGACTGGCAGACAATCGCCAGATTCTATAATACATCAGTCGGCGTGGAATGGGTGAAACCAATTACCAAAAAAGACAATGTGTTTGGTTTTGAATCCAGGGCAGTTGCTTACAAAGATGGAAAAATTGTGTCATCAGCCGAGGCATCGTGCACCAGAGAAGAAAAAAGCTGGACCGATAAACCCGCTTTTCAAATAAAATCCATGAGTCAAACCCGGGCAATGGCTAAGTGTCTCAGAAATATCTTTGCCTTTGTGGCAGTGCTGTCTAACTATCAGCCAACACCAGCAGAAGAAGTGATGTTTGATAATCCTGCTCCGATAACCAAAGCACCAGCTGTTGATATGGTTGAAGATGAATCCGAATACAACGCCAGCAAGAATTATCGTGCCTTTGAAGAAAGCAGTATCACAGAGAAACAGATTATTTTACTTACGCAATTACTTACAGAGAAAGTTTTAGATGAGGAGGAACGACAAGAGCGGATAAATAGCATAACCGAATTATCTAAGTCGGAGGCATCGGCGGAGATATCTCGACTGATAAATAATTGTGACTTCTAAATCATATTGGCTGGGGCAGTGTCTGTGCGACCTGCCCTCGGCCATCTCTAACCTGAAATCATTATGGTTTTATTCTTAATTGTTTGCGTCATCTTCCTTCTGCTCATCAAAATATTTGTTAGTGAAAAGCACGAGAATTTTGAACCAAACAGAAAAGAAATAGTCGAAATCAAGTTCAATCTTCCGCGAGAAGTTATTGCTGATATTCAACCAGAAGCCATACCCATTTGGGAAAGGGAAAAGAGAAGAAGAAAATTGCTCAACGAAGTTTTTCTCATTGGCGTTTCAAGCCGTGCACGTCTTGAGCAAAAGCAAGTTGAAGATAGAGCGTTAAGTAATAGATCGTATTATTATTATTCACATGATAAATCAAAAATTATATGCAATCCGGACAAAACAAAACAGGAGATAAAATAGAGATTTTAGTTGTTAACTTCTGCCACATAGTCCTTATGCCGGCGATTATGATTGGTTTCATAATTTCCGTTGTCTTCCCTGGCGCAAGAATTACCGTATCCGACATTCTGATGAAAGGGTTTTTCATGTTTGTGGGGCTTGCAGTGGTATATTTCACTGCTGCACATTACAAAAGTAAGAGATAAACTAAGAAGAGGCCGGTGTAGACATACTACACTGGTCTTTTTTTTACCAAACTCAGCAGTTATTGATTATTTAACAGAAAAGGTGTAAATTAATACTGCTAGTCCATAAACAAAAATCCCTACGCACACAGGCGGTTTCTTGCTGCCTCATTCTTGCTCATAGTGGCCAGGAATGGGCCGCGGAAGCCGTTATGGGCATCTCGTTCGTAGGGATGTACCAGATGGACTAGCAAAACCGCGGTCCATTTTTTAATTTATTCAAATCTATGTCATTATCTGATATTTTAAGTGGTAAAATAGCTAAAATAAATATGCTGAGGGAGAATGTGAGCAGTCCATATCAGGCAAGGGTCACAAATAATATTTTAGTGAAACCAAAAAATGAGAGAATTTTTGAGGAGGAACTCTGCTTTGCTGCTGTAGGGTTTAGCGACAAGATGACTTGTTATGTTTTTCATCCTAAACTTGATATATTCAAGAATCAAATAAGCAGTTTGAATGAGCATAATCTCAACGTACTTTATCAACAATTTACGCTTTGGTTTTTTTATCTCACTTTAAAACTAGGTAATAGAGAGATAATTAACTATGCCCAACTAGTCGGATTACTGTACACAATTTTTGATATAAATGAATCTCGATATGAGGATTTTGAAAAGAGCATGAGCAGCTCAACAAATGATTTCTTTGAGTGGTGGAGATCTCTTTGTAATATCATTGGCGCGGATCCTAGTAGCAAATTTACGGAATTTTCAGCAATAGCAACAAACGCGTATAAAGAAGTATTATCAATGTGCAAAGAGTTGCAAACTTTTTTAGAAACAGAGAAAAATATTAGCACAGCAGTTGAGGAAACGAGGAGTGCACAGATTATTGATGTCAAAGATATCGAAAAAAGCGTATGTTCATCCCTGAATGATGCGGAGAAAGCTAAAGGTTTCATTTTCAAATTACCGCATAATAGTGGTATGTTGCTTAAGTATTCACTTATTGGACCGGATAATTGGGAAATAAGGTGTGTTAATGCTGACGACGGTAGAGAGGGTGTGTTGGGACAAAATTATAATTCGCAACAGACGATAGCTACGTTGTACTTTCTTGTTGAGCAGGACATGCTTAAGCAGGAAGGTGCAACCGATGATGACGTAAAATGGTGGAGCAGCTTAAGCGACGATGTAAAACAAAAATTAATAAAAGATGATAATACATTCAGATGGGAGCACTTCACTATATGTGTACAAAAATTGCACTTATCAGCCGAGGACGCATTAAGAAAGACGTGGCTAGATTTTCCTGTTTATGGTAAATATCCTCTAACGCAGGAGATATTGGAGGAAATGAATGGGTTAGGTTTTACAGAAGATGATAAACCTCTACCATACGAACTCCATAATAGAGTGGATAGATTTATGGCTAAATCCATGTTTAAGATGAAAGAAATTCAGGAAGAAAAAGGGCATTTTTCTACCATGAACGCCTTCTTTCGTTCAAAAATTAGAAGTGGGGATTTATAGATAATTTAATAAATATGACAAATCAAACAGATCAGACAATAAAAAATGATAAAATTGCGGTAGCTAGTTTTGTATTAGGAATTATTTCCATATTTCTTTGGGAATTAAGTATTTTCCCGTTGTTGGCTCTTATACTTGGCATAGTGGGAATTGTGCGCACAAATAAAAGTGGAGCCGGTATGTGGATGGCTATAACTGGTACTGTTCTGGGCATTCTTTTTTTGATCGTTAGATTAAATCATTAAATTTTGGAATATGGAGGTTGCGACAAATAAGTCTTTTGCTAATCGTAAAAGCATTTCATACATACTCGGAGGAGTTACATTCGTTTTAATATTATTGAGGATGAAATCGGTGACATTACCTTATTTTATTGGTTCTTTGGTTGGTTGGGTTTTGGCAGTAGTCACACTACAGGTGATTTTGCATTTTTTAATTAAGAAATTTAGCAAAGACAAAAATGTTTCACATATTGTGGCATTAAATATCGCTTTAGTAATTTATATTATAATTTTTATTTTTTCCGGATTGGTTCAAAATCATTCGAACAGCGATTTCAATCCTGTTAGCAATGTTATACCAATCAATGAGGCGCCATCTGCGATAAGCACAAATTCTTCGGGTCCTCTAGATGGACAAACAACAACAGCCGCACAGCAAGAATTACAAAGTATCATTGAGAAAGTTGGGCAACTTGTGTCTTTACCAAATGGAGAAGTTCCGGTATTGGCAACGGTTAATGACGCGATTAAATTAGTTCTAACCCAGCCGTTTTATAAAGACGCACAAAATGGCGATGTAGTTTTAGTATATTCTCAGGCCAAACAAGCCTTTTTGTATGATCCAAATAAAAATATTATTGTAAACGTCGGACCGCTTATTACTAATACAGCAAATATAGACTCTCCCGGTCTGTGCCCATCTGGATTTGTATGGTTAGGTACATTCGATAATAATGGAAAACCAAATTGCGGATGCGAAGATGGATATGTGGTTGTGCCTAGGGGGCCTATAGGAGATGTTAAATACATATGCACCCAAATCAAAACAGAATGTGATTCGGACGCTTGTTTGTATGATGGCAAATGTTATGCTAAACCTGTTCACGGTCATTGTGTCACGAATAACCTGAATCATAATTGGACATGTGATGCAGGGTATGTACAAGAATACGAGGATTGTGTAGGCTGGTTAACCAAAGTTAAAGATGATGCTAAACGATTGATAAACTCAAATTAATATTTTATATATGTCGCCTGAAACCATCCCATCTCTTTTTAAAAAACAAACCATCTACTCTCTCGCCGCCGGCGCCCTCATGCTCGCTTATAGTATATACTTCACACTGACTTTGAAGTTTATAAATATATCCGATCTGCTCGTTTTTGCTGCCGTATTTTATATACCCGGTAATGTCTTGTTGTTATTTTCCATCCGGAAGCAAATAAAAACTAACGGCGATGTGACAGCCCTAAGCGTTTTGTTTAAGATCGTGGCTTACATATCCATCGGTTTAGTCGTGGCTGTTGGCTTTTACGAGATAACCGCGGCGGAGGAATCATTTTTTGATTTAACACTTCTGGCTTTGTTTAGCATGTTAGAGGTTGCTTTGTTATATTTAACTGTAAAATTTGAGCAGCCAGAGGTTAAAAAAGATGTGGCAGTTATTAAAATTAAATATCCCATAGGCGTTGCGGTAGCGCTGGCTTTAATGTTTTTGTATTTTGGTTACATTATAATTACCAGTTACAGCACGTCGGAAACAAATCCGCCGGCCTTAACTGAACCATCCTCTTTAAGTTATGATATGGTTGCAAGAGATCAAAGCGACCAATATATAGGCAAGACCGTACAATGGCAAGGAACAATTGCAACCGATCTATCGCAAATTTCAGGTATTAAATTTTATATTACAGGTCAAAATGACACCTCAAATTCAAAACAGTGGTATTGGGCCATACCGCAAGATGAACCGTCAGCTAATGAAGTAAATGGGAAATGGGTGACGTTTATGCTGGGGAAGTATGGCAACATAAAGCCGGAGGATATAAACCCGGCCACAGATGTGTATTTGGTGACAGGGAAGCTTGTGGAGAGTGATTGTGATATCCAGCCAAATATTTGCATTCCAAATATTATAATTAGCTCTATAAAGAAGATTGGAACAAATTAAGATTGTGTTATATTGTACTTAACATGTAAGTTATAAAGTTGTGTTATTTACACCTTTGCTGGTGTAATTTAGTTAACTTGTCAAGAATAGTCTTTGAGCGTAAAATATAGTCAGTTGGTGTTGTTAGGGGTGTGTTATTTTTTGTATCAAAAGATAATACTTAATGAAGTATCCCTTAATTTTATAAATAAGTTTGTAAAATTCCTCTAAGTCAAGAAATACTGTATGATAAATAATTATGAATAAGAATATATCCAGGATACAAATTGTTGAATCCATACCCCGCTTCATAAAGGCGGTTGGTAATTATTTTATGGATTTTCTCGAGACGGACTTTCATAAAAGAAAATTACCACGTAGGAATATTGAACTTCATAATGAAAAAGGTTTACTTACTGGTGTTAATCTGAACAAGTATCCGAGTTTTTATAAAGTGGCTTATAAACTCGTAAATAACTGTTTCAATAGTGATGTTTTGAATTCAGTTCAAAAAGGCGTATACAAGGCAGATATACCTAAATCACTGCTTGACTTAATAAAAAAGCAGGTGAATAAAGTTTCTAATGCTGAAATTTTAAATCTAACGAAGGAAATTGATGAGGCGGTTCATCAGTCCGCCCTCAAATACAAGGATGATTACTTGCAGGCGTTTAATTCGGTTATGGAAGACGCAGACAGGGTCTTCAAACGACGTATTGTGTTGGACTTGGTGAAAAGTATTGAAAAATCACTGCAGAATACTAAGCTTGCCGACGAGAATGCAATATTCCAAATAGAGGAAGAACTTACGGATATTTTAAAAAATAAAATTAAAGATGTTGTTTCAGAGGGGCTTAAACAGTTATTGAGCGGAGAGAAAACAAGTATAAAAAATCTTCTCAAGGATGTACTTGATCTTGAAGAAGTTCGTACTAGTTTAACCAAGTTTTTTGACATGTTTAAAGTTTCTGATTTATTTAATGATTTACATGAGTTATATCAGAATTATAAGATTGAAGACAAGAAAGAATTTTATTTTTATTTTTATGACATTAGTTATCAAAAAAACAAGTATCCAATTTTTTATATACCTTTTTCGATCGAACGAAAAAGTGATGAATTTTCTATAGTATTCGATTCACAAATATATATAAACAAGAAAGCACTCGCTTACATTGTACAGGAATATAATCGTGAACGTGATAGGAAAGGTTCTCTTCAGACGATAGATGATAGAATAATTTATCTTGCTGATCATACAGATGACCTTAATCTTATTTTGCAACAAACAATTACGGAAATAACCAATTTTTTTGGCCTCGAAGAGAATATTTTTGTAGCAAAGCCAGATATACAGACCAGCAAGAATTTATATATATCTTTAAGTACAAATGTGTATGTGGCTCTTTTCGATAAATCTGATGAGGCTTTACTAAATGATTATGAGGACATATTAAATGCACCTGAAGGTAGCCCTTTAATGAATGGTTTTAAAATACTGATAGAAGATTTTATTAATAAGAATCCCGTGTCTATTCAGATACCTATTGCAGACGAGTGGGATGGAAAAAGCGTGGGTGAACGTCTGGTTTGTAAAAGTCCTATTCCTCTTAATAGTGAACAACAACAGATTCTCTCAGCCATCAATAATAATCAGTCTAAATACGTGCTTGTCGAGGGTCCCCCAGGAACAGGTAAAAGCCATACTATAACAGCAATTGTGTTTGATACAATTCTTAAAGGAAACTCCGTCTTAGTTCTTTCTGACAAAAAAGAAGCTCTAGACGTTGTGGAGAAAAATATTATTAATACCCTCAACAAAGTGCGGGTTGATGAAAAATTTCAGAACCCTCTTTTAAGATTGGGAAAAACTGGTAATACATATAACCAATTACTTACGCAGTCTTCAATTGATGGAATAACAGAACAGTTCCGCGTGGTAAAGAGTAAATATCCAAATCTCAATGAGCAGATTGATATTGCGATTACTGCTTTAAGAAACGGAGTAGAAAAACAAATTGGGGCTTACAAGAAGATATCCCTTGCAGATGTAAATGAGTTAGTCTCATTAAAACAACATTTTGATGAAAACGGATTTTGTATTGATATTGATGAAGCTATTAATAACCCTGATTCAGTAGTTGAACTCACAAAAATTCGGAGCATTCTCCTAAATTTAAAAAAGCAAATTAATACAAATAAGAAAATATCATTTAATTTTAACTTCAAAAAAGAGCTTAATGAAGAAAGTTCAACGAACTTAGAATCAATTATTTCCGCACTTGAGGATATAAGAGAACTTGTTACTGATAATCCACAGTTTCTAGAAGTTAAGCTTCTGATTTCTTATCAAAAAATTGTACAAGAGAACAAACCTAATGTAGAAAAATTGATTGGGGGTCTTGAAGATGTTTTTGAAATAGTTGATATCCTCACGAAAAATAAGAAATACACAGATCTTATTGGCATTCAAAAAAATAAATTTAATAGTTTGGCTGTTTTAAAAGATGTAACACAGTATACCTTGAAATTGAAAGAAATGTTGGTCAAAGTTAAGTACTTTGCAAAAGACACTTTACCACTTTTAAATTTTTTTAAGCAATCATCCGAGTTGGATGCCGTAGATTTGGAACAGTATATTGATTCAGCCAAACAGTTAAAAAGAGGTTTATTTGGCTATTTAGGAAAAGGTAAAGAGGTTCATGAGTTAAATCAGAATTTCCGAAAAAAATTTCCTTTATCAAAATTTGAAGATCCACATAAAAATTTAAAGGACCTTGAATCGATCCTGGCTATTTATAAATATATATTAGAATTGAAAAAGGAAGTTCCTACTTGTGAGTATGATGACTGTGTGGATATTATAGTATCTCTTTTAAAGAAAGAAGATCTATTTTTTTCAGATGAGCAATTAGATCGTCTGCATAAATTAGTTGAGAGTTTATCGAAGGTAGAAAAAAATATTGAAGATTTAAAAAGCGACATAAAGGATGCAACTCTTCAAGAATTAAAAAATATTGCGACCATTTTTGAAATAAACTCATTATATGAAGAGTTGGGTGAACTGATGGCTTCAGAAAAGGAATTGTTGGACCTAAATATTGACCTGGAAAAGAATAAAAACCTTGAAGTTCTTATCCAAAAAAGTAATCTTGATAGACTTATAATTGAGATAAAGACGTGCAAAGAATATGTAGATACTCTTTTGGAGATTAATGATGATATGGCATATATTAAGGGATCGTCTGATACTCATGAAAAAACTTTCTTTCTTGCTGGAATCAAAAATACTTCTTTCAATTCTTTGTATGAAAATAAGCTTACTGAGATATCGGACCTTGAATTCGAGAAATTACTTCGTTTAATAACTCTTCACCAGGGACTAACATATGATTTTGATATCATTAAGGATTTGAATTACAGGGATGCAACAAAACAAATTGAAAATATCGTAACAATGCAAATGACTTATTTAATGGATGGAAGATTTGTGGATTTCACTAGCAATAACAAAGCTGATGCACAATCACTTAGGCGAGTGATTAAAAATAAGATGCAATTTCCTAAGGAACAATTTTCCAAATTAAAAAATGCTTTTCCTTGTATTTTGGCCGGCATTCGTGATTATGCCGAATACATACCGTTAGTACCGGAAATATTTGATTTGGTTATAATTGATGAAGCATCACAGGTGAGTATAGCCCAAGCCTTCCCGGCTCTCTTAAGAGCAAAAAAAATTGTAGTGCTTGGCGACAATCTTCAATTTAGTAACGTAAAATCAGCGTTGGCACGAGGAGATATAAACCAACAACATCTTGCAGGTTTGAAAGACGTATTTTTAAAAACCATTTCCAATGAAACAGACAAGGTAGTCCGTTTGGAAAAATTTAATATTAAAGTTTCAATACTCGATTTTTTAGGTTTTATTAATAACTACCGCACCAGTCTTAAAAAACATTTCCGTGGATATAGAGAACTTATTTCCTATTCAAATAAATTCTTCTACAAAAATAGTCTACAGGTCATGAAAGTTCGTGGCGTACCGATTAGTTCTGTAATCAAATTTTCACAAGTTGAACATGACGGGTTAGAAGAAGCTATCAAGAATACAAATGTACCTGAAATTAATTTTATTATTTCCGAACTGAAAACACTTAAGGAACAGGGAAAAAGTTGTTCGGTGGGTATTATTACACCCCACACTAACCAGCAAGGGTTATTATATGAAAAGATAAGCAGCTTGCCGGAAGCAGATTATTTTTTTGATGTATTAAAACTCAAAATAATGACCTTTGATACATGTCAGGGAGAAGAAATGGACATTGTTTTATATTCGATGGTAGCTACCAAGGCAGATGATAAATTGAATTATGTCTTTTCCACTAACCTTGAAAATATCGATCTGGACGATGATGAGGGTAAAATTAAGGCTCAGCGTCTTAATGTCGGTTTAAGTCGTGCTAAGGAGTGTATGCACTTCGTCCTCAGTAAACCTATAGATCAGTACACAGGAACGGTGAAAGAATTTCTCCAGCATTACAAAAATACTTTGGTTGAAGGTCAAAAAGAGTTTGATTCAAGTGCAGTAGATAATAATTCTGAAATGGAACCCCTCGTGCTTAATTGGTTTTATCAAACAAAATTTTGGGAAGAAAACAAAGGAACCGCTGAAATAATTCCACAGTTTGAGTTGGGCAAATATTTGAAACAACTTGATAATAGTTATAAACATCCAAATTATAGAGTTGATTTTTTATTAGTGTATAACGATAATGATGGATTTCAACACAAGATTATTATTGAGTATGATGGTTTCCTTGAACATTTTGGACGTTCAATGGAAGTGGTTAATGGGGGAAATTATCAAGAATATTATTCGCCTGAAGATGTGTATCGGCAACATGTTCTTGAGGGTTACGGTTATAAATTTATAAGGATAAACAAATTTAATCTGGGTGAAGATCCTATAACAACTCTTGATTCAAGAATACAAAATATAGTAAAAAAAAAACTTCAAACCACGAGATAATAAATAATATACAGAATACGATTCTTGACTTGCACAGTGGTGCCGCTAAAGAATGTCCTCAGTGTGGAGAAGTAAAGCCCATATCGGATTTTAAAGATAAATCGCTTGTCACAGGCATCGGTAGATTTTGTTTGAAGTGTAAAACACATATGTCACGACGTGAGTATGTGCCGACATTCAATTGGAAAGGGGTGGAATTAAAGAGTGAATCGCCAAAAAGTGATATTAATAAACTTTTAAATTTTTCAGAGCACCCAGAGAAATACGCTACAGGGACCGATAGTGCGAATGAAAAACTAAGTTATTTGGAGAGCATTAAACATAAATTTAATGAAGAACAATTAACGACCTACACTGCGGCACGTAAAAGATTTGATCTGGCACTTGCCTTAAAAAAGGAAGCTATGGTCCAAAAGGTTGATCATAGTGCTATGTTAGTGGAGGCATTTAAAAACCACAGGTCGATAAAAATTCGCTATAAGGGTTCGTGGAGAATGATTGACCCCTATTCTCTCAATAATACTTATGTTGTAGCTTACTGTCACCTTGCACGTGATATTCGTACCTTTAGAGTGGATAGAATTCAAGATGTGGAACTTTTAGAGAGTTTTAATTTTAATAAATTTTTACAGACGACAGCAGAATCTAAACTTGTGGAAGCCCCTAAATATAAAGGATACCAGAGGTACTGAAGTTTACCTGCTTAATTACAAGTACAAAAATACTTTATTTCTCAATATGTCATTTGAATCGCGTTATAAAGATCTAAACAAAGAACAAAGACTTGCTGTTGATACTATCGATGGTCCTGTTTTAGTTATTGCTGGTCCAGGATCTGGTAAAACAGAGCTTTTAAGTTTACGTGTAGCAAACATCTTAAAAAATAGCGATGTATATCCCACAAATATTTTATGCCTTACGTTTACCGATTCAGCAGCAAAAAACATGATGGAACGTTTATCTGGACTTATAGGTATTAATGCACATAAAGTAGCAATTTACACTTTCCACAGTTTTGCACTTAGTATAATGCACAGATTCCGAGAAGATTTTTATAACTATCAACAAATGAACTCTGCGGATGAAATAATTCAGATCGAAACTCTATCTGATATTTTAGAGACAATACCACTTTCAGATGCCTTTAGTACAAAAGGACCCGATGGTACTTACTTGTACATCAAAAGTATAAGAGATAGAATTGACAAATTAAAAAAAGCCGGTATTACTCCTGAAGAGTATGCAAAAATATTAAAAATAAATGAAATTAGTTATACAACAATTGAAAAAATTATAATTCCTTTTTTTGAAGAGCGCATGTCGAAAAGCGTGCGAGAGAAAATTCCAGATTTATTAACAGAAATAAATTCAATTGTTTTACAACCTGGTGATATTCAGCACACAAGTTTTCTTGATTATAAAGAATTGATAATTTCATCTCTTACGTCGGCTTATGAAAAAGCAGTTGAAGAAAATTGTACAAAACCTTTAACCGTATGGAAAGAAGAATGGCTTAAGAGAGATTCGGATTCAAAAGAGTTGCACCTTAAGGATACACACCAACTAAAAAGAAACCAGACACTTGCACAAATATACAATAAATATCAATCAGCCTTGGCCACCGCGGGTTATATTGATTTTAATGACATGATTATTGATGTTATTAATGTACTGAAAAAGAAAAAAGGTATTCTCGCACAACTTCAAGAACAGTATCAATATATTTTGGTTGATGAATTTCAAGATACAAATGATGCTCAAATGAGCATTATTCATCTTTTAGTTGATAATCCGGTTAATGAAGGCAGGCCCAATATTATGGTCGTGGGTGATGATGATCAGTCTGTTTATAAATTTCAAGGTGCGGATATAAATAACATTTTGCAATTCAAAAAAAGATATCCGGATACCAAATTAATTACTCTGGTTAAGAACTATCGGTCAACTCCTGCAATTGTTGATTTTGCACAATTGGTTATATCACAAGGGGAGGATAGACTATCTACGCGCTTTAAAGAAATAGAAAAGAAATTAGAAGCGGTTAATCCAAATATTCCTGATGGGGAAATTATTGCCCACACGTTCGATACTGCGTTACATGAATATGCATATGTAGCACATGAAATTCAGGAAAAAATTGAACATGGAGTCAATCCAAACGATATAGCTGTGATTGCAAGGAACCATAAGCACCTAGAAATAATTGCACGTTACCTTCAATCAAAGGTGATCCCAATAAGATATGAAAGGCAGCGGAACGTTTTAGAAGAATCGCACATTCAACAACTTATTTTATTGGCGCGATTAATCCAGTCAATTGCTACTAAAAATATTAACTATCAAGATGACTTGTTACCGAGAGTTTTATCGTTTCCATTTTTTGATTTGGAACGTCAAACATTATGGGAATTATCAATTGAGGCACACAAGAATCAGAAAAATTGGATTAGTACGATGCTAGAAAATCATAACGTTAAGCTTCAGTCTGTAGCTAAATGGCTTATTGATTTAGCAACCCAGGCAGATACAAGCTCGATGGATTCATTGATTGATATAATGATAGGTCCACCAGAAAATAAAGATTTTTTTTCATCACCATTTAGACAGTTTTATTTTAGTAAAGAGAGATTTGAAACTGATCCGCGCAAATATCTACAATTCCTATCAAGCCTAAATACTTTTATAAACACCGTCCGTTCTTACTGTGCCAAGAGCAAAGCACCACGTATATCAGATTTACTAGACTGTGTAGATGTATATCAAAAAAATTGTCTTCCTATTACAGATACAAGCCCTTATTTAAGTGGAACAGAAGCTGTTACGCTTTTGGTGGCACATAAAGCAAAAGGGCTTGAATTTGATACTGTCTTTGTGATTAACTGCCAAAATAATATATGGGCAAAGTCACAAGGGGCAGACTTGATTGCATTTCCTAAAAATTTACCAATTGATTCATCTGGTGACACTTTTGATGATTATTTACGTATATTTTTTGTTGCGCTTACACGCGCTAAACACCATTTATATGTTACTAGTTACACTAGAGAGGAAAACGGAAAGGATGCCTTACAAGTTCCGTTCTTAGAACCAAATCTTTTTAAAGATTTTAAACACAATATTCTTGCACATCATCAAGAAACTACTCTATCGGATACGATTGCAACATTAGAAAACAATGTATTTCCAACGCTTGGGCCAATCGCGACAGATGAAAGGCCTGTTTTACAACCTCTGATAGATGAATATGCAATGAGTGTAACTCATTTAAATAACTTTCTCGATGTAACCAAGGGAGGGCCTTACTATTTTTTTGAACAAAATTTTCTTCATTTTCCGCAAGCAAAAAGCGCTTCCATGGCATATGGAACAGCAATGCATAAAACTACGGAGTCTATATATGCGTACTTGAAAGAAAAAAATTTCTTACCCACACTTCAGGAGGTTGATTTAATGTTAAGTGAAAAAATGGAAAAAGAAGCGATGAGCGAATTAGATTTAACCAAATATTTAGAAAAGGGGAAAGATGCTTGGAAAGTATACTTTGATGTTGCTATAAAACATTTTGATGTTTCTCATTGGATAGAAACTGACTTCAAATTACAGCACGTTATGATAGATAAAGCCCAAATTACCGGAAAAATAGATAAAATAATACCTAATGAAGAAGAAAAGTTACTAGAAGTTTACGATTTTAAAACAGGAAAATATCACCGAGACTGGGATGGAAAGGATATATATAAAAAAATTCAATTATACAGTTATAAAAGACAGTTGATGTTTTATAAATTATTGATAGAAGGCTCACGTGATTATTCAAAGTATACAGTACATAGGGGGTGTCTGGAATTTCTAACGCCAACAATGGATAATGAAATAGTGGTTCTACCATACGATATCACGGATGAAGATGTTGAAAGATTGAAAAAAATAATTATTGCGGTGTATAAAAAGATACAGCGTTTAGATTTTCCAGATGTAAGCAAATATGAACAATCGCTCGAGGGTATAGTTATGTTTGAAAACGATCTAATTGCCGGAAATATTTAAAATTTAATAAATATTGTATGGTTCAAGTTTGGCCGTTATTAAAAGCATTCTTTCCGCTAATTGAGTTCGTCTTGATATTGTTGGTATTAAAAATAGTAGTGGAAGAAATATATTATAGATTTTTTTATAAAGATGAGTCTGTTTCAAAATTACGTCATCAGCCTACCCTAGAGGCTAAAAAATTAAATGAGGAACTTACAAAACTTGGTTATAATTCTGAATTAGAAAAATGGGACGGGCACAAACATATTGATATTGCTGTTGTGCCTGCTAAAACTAACATAGAAATTGATGGGTCATATCATAATTACAGAGCTAGTTCTGCTTTGAGGGATTTGGAACGAACATTTTATTCACTTGAAAAAGGTTATATCACGTTAAGGATACCAAACTCGTTAGTTAGATATAAACTGGCAGAAACTGTAAAATATGTAGACAAAATTTTAAAGATAAGGACAAATGTCAATATCTGAGCAAACAATCCAGGATTTTAAAAAGCTGTACGCTGAAAAATATCACAAGGAGATTTCTAGTGGAGAAGCGGAAATGGCGATAGGTAATCTTGTAGGGCTTGTTGAAGTGCTGTTAAAAATAGACGAAGAAGAAGTAGAGAGAAAAAGGCGACTGAAGTATGAACCAAAGGGATTTCATTTGAATGATGGGACTTATAATTGCGGAATTTGTGGAACAAGTGTTTCTGGAGATTCGTGCTGGTATGACAAATTTGGAATTAAATGTATGATCTGTCAACGCGCTATTAATAAACATATAATTCCCGGTTCGCTCTGTTATAAAGATACCTGGTACAAAATATGGGAATTAGAACATTATTATGATCTGGATTCTTCTGCAGTAAGACAATTGCTCCGGGAAGGTAAGCTCAAAGCACGGATTATCCCTAGAGAAAACGGACGCCCATATTTTTATCTCTTTATAATAAGAGAAAACCAAGGCGTGCTTCATAAGAAACCAAAGTTAATCCTTAGACATGAAGAAAATGGATATGTCTCAGTTAAATATCCTAAATTAACGCTTGGCTAAACAATAAAAGTAAAAAAGTAAACTTTGGTATGGTAGATATTAAAATAATTGAAGGTGATATTACAACACTAAGTGTGGATGCAATAATTAACGCTGCCAATGAGACACTTTTGGGAGGTGGTGGTGTTGATGGGGTAATTCATTACGTTGCTGGTCCGGAGTTAAAAGAAGAATGTGAGACTTTGGGAGGATGCAAAAAAGGTGAGGCAAAAATTACTAAGGGCTATAATTTACCTGCCAAATACGTGATCCATACTGTTGGTCCAGCGTATGGTTTTGAGGGTGGTCTGGAAAAGAAAATCTTGCAGGATTGCTACATTAACAGTTTAGAAGTTGCGAAGAAAAATAATTTACGGACCGTGGCTTTCCCAGCTATCTCTACAGGCGCATTTCGGTATCCAAAGGATATGGCAGCAAAAATTGCAATGGAATGTGTTTCCGATTATACTAGCCAATACCCTGATTCATTTGATCAGATAATATTTGTAATGTTCAGTGAATTTGATTACCTTGTGTATAAAAGTTTATAAATATGAGTATTTTAGCCACTTTGGAACAAAAACAATTAATTTCAAAGGAGACCGTAGAATTATTCACCGTATCCGTGATTATATTTTTCTTGTCATTGATTTTGTTTAGACTTCATTTTTATTTGGCGGCATTGGGTTTATTGCTTATGGTACTGGGTGGATTGGCAAACTTATATGTAATTGATTACAACAAGCTTCGTATGCCTGTTTTGAATCTAAGTCGGCGGCAACTGGCTGAGGCAAAGAGGAGGCAGCCATCACGCAGATTTTGTAAATTGGACAGAAGCACAAAATTAGCCTGGCTGGCAGACAGGTTTCAGGTTGGTAAGGGTGTTTATAGCTTGGGTGATTTTATTATGTATTTTGGTGTGGTTGTTGTAGTCCCTGAGGTCGTGTTTAGATTTTTACCTTAGTTACGAGACGGTCATATGTTTTTTAAGGCAAACATGCAAGATAAACTTTCCGTAAAACTTTTTACGGATGTTGGCATGGGCGAAATATTTATGGCCCGCTTAATTCACCTCCACGACCATGTACTTAAGGATTTTGGTATGAGGAAGACCGATATTGATTGGCGGAATGTTGGAAAAGACCTCTTCGCTGTCATATTTGATGGATTAGTGCCAGCATTCAGCGATCTACGGACATTGCGCACAGAATGGAACGACCTCAAGGTGCCGGAACTCAAAAAAATAAAGACCGTAAAAAATGTATTTGGTAATCTAATTATAGCCTTCAAGGATCGTTTTCAGGGTGTAGTTTTGAAAATGGGATATCCAATCGGATTCTTGTTCAAAGACGACTCAAAATTTAAAAACGGACTTACGAATTTCGTTATTAGTTACCCGAGCATACACTCTGACTTTATTAATGTGTTTCGAGAAGATCGCATTTGGCTAAAAAGGATGACTGACGTTAGGAATGTTCTTATTGAACATACATCAGGAAAACCCGAGGCTAAAATCGAGGAGTTGAATCCCTACTTAACTCCCGACAACGCTGCGGTACTGTTTGATAATTGCTGGCGCACTATGGAGGACTATCTTTTGGTGTTCACAAAGGATTTGATAGATCCAAAATACGGCATGGAACTTCTAGAGTTGCAGGAATATCGGCAAGACAAGAATTATCCCCAGCGGGTTGGGTGGTTTATCAAACCCGAAAGACTCATTAAGTCTGAATAGTTTTCCAGTGGCTGCCGAAGAGAAGCGGACACCAGAGCGATGTCGAGCGACGCAGGCGGGCGAGACCACGATACGCATGGTGGAACAGCAAAACACTCGCAGTTCTGTCAAAAGCAACTCATAAGATGGGTTGTTTTTGTTTACACTAAAAATAAGCAGGGGATTAAGCCAATTTAGGTATATAAACCCCGCACATTTCGCTAAAAAAAGTTATAATAGCGTCCCGTTGGTTCCGCAAAATAATTAAAAAACCCGCCGAACGTACGAAGACATGGCGGGCTATTCCACGAGTGGCACAACCTGCAGCCGGATGATTTCATCTAGTTTTGCGATATTACTGAACCATGGCAGTTTCAGGTCGGCGACCACTCGGAGCGCTTCAACGTCGTATTGCCTTGGGGATGTTTGGATCTGCCCCAATTTGTGAATATGGAGCAAGTCCGGAAACAATTCCCGCAAAGCTTTCAGACCGACAAGGAGTCGGACACCATCCAGGATACGACGTGGCTGTGCAAGTTCACACAAGACATCCACGTAGCCCCGCTCGCTGTATTTGGCGAGAAACGCCGGTCCGATTGTGAGACGTTGCGCTCGGTTTGAAGGGTTGATACCCAGGCAGTGAGCCAGAGCATCGCCGATGTTGTGACTCGCATACCCTTCGAGATGTGAAATGAGCAGCTTTGCAACTTCGGATTTTCCAGAACCGGAAGGTCCGGTCAAGATGATCAGTTTGTTCATCTTTCCCCTCCTGCTTGAAAAGATCTTATAGAGTATCACTTAGTAAAAGTAATGTCAAAGATTGAGTGACAAAAGTTCCCACTTCGTCCCATGCACCCCGCAAGGTATTAAAGTCCTTCATTTGAGGAGCCCTGATCATGAAATGATCGGGCTCTTTTAAGCACCATGACATTTTTTAAATTTTTTTGGTTTGCCATCATTTTTTTTCGCACCACACCAACAAGGATCATTGCGACCAATCTTTTTTTTGGAACCAGATTTTGTAGAAGGTTCCGATGGCTTTTTGCCTAGCCATATTGGACCAATAACACCGATAACTCCAGCCGGTATTTGCATTTTTAGTGAGGGATAATTAGGGATCAAAGTTTTTAACACCTCGTGGGTTATTTGCCGTATGGCTGCTAAATCGGCATCACCTACTGGAGACCGCGGATTCTGATTATCGTAAGATGTCCACCCTAATGAATTTTCATGCGCCAACTTCGCATACGCTTCATCTAATAGAGGATCTACATGAGCACCACCACCTTGGTCAGCAACAAAGAGAATCAAGTCTTTTCTCGTAAATTCTTTACTGTAGCCATCCTTTATTACAATTTGATTCCACCATTCTGAGAAGGGTACTAACCTTCTAGAGTCATTAGGATTCTGATCTAACCAGGGAACATATGAAGGATTCGCCCCTCCAGCCGGCACACCATAAAGACTGCAAAAAGGGCTAATCAACACTTTATCTGGAGGACTATAACTCGTATCAAAAAAATTGGTATCTTTCTTGCCAATTTGACCCAAAACTGAATAGGAAAACTTGCTATCATGCAATAAAATGCGTAGGTCGAGTGCAAGATAACGTGCATAGTCCCGTTCGCCCTGGTCGTATTTATTGCAGTGTCCCTGCATTGACTTTAATTTTTGCTCAAAAATTTTTAAAATGTCATCAGATTTTTGTGCTATTCTTGTTACCATAATTATTCTTTTGTTAATTCTCGTAAATATATGAGTAAAGTATACATCGACTTATTACCTAGTCAAGGATGTACACTTACTTAACCGCCAAGTTCCCACTTCGTCCCATGCACCCCGCAAATTAAGGTAACCCGCAAGGGCTACCTTAATTTATATGGTTGCGGTATACTATAATCAGTTAATTTTAATTTCCAATATATATGAAAAAAGGATATTGGTTTTGGCTTTTAATTTTAATCATATTAGGAACATTGGTTTTTTATCTTTACAAAAGTTCTAACCCATCAGGCGAGCCGAGATCACCGGGAGAAGTTGCGCTAACAATAAAACGTACCGACGGCTTTCAGAATTGGACGAGCTTCCCGACAGCTCTGACCAATATAGAACTCTTTGGTTTCACTTTTAATGCCACTTCAACTTTTAACGCAACATCCACCGTTGATGTGCTTATAAAAACCATCTCATTTAATACTTTTTCCAGCTCTACCCCACTAACAATTAATAATATCCGCAATATTCGTTTAATGTCAGACGGGGTTGTTTTGGGAAGTAAATCAACCATAACATCTTCTTTTGCTTTTAATGTTGACCTAACGATCCCCAAAGGTCAATATAAAAGTCTACAGTTGCGCGCCGATGCCGCACCTACAATCACTCCGGGTATTTTGCAATTTAAAATTTTTGATGTTGTGGCTCTTGACGGTCTTTTGGGGGGAAGAATTTCGGTGTTAAGATTACCTGATTTGGCTCCACTTTCTCCCGCAAATTCTTTAGATTCAACTTCTTTTTACTTCTAAAATCTATAAAAATTTTAGCTTGATTTTCTTTTAAAAAAAGCCCCGCCTGACGACAGACGGGAACATGGGGAAGGTGCGAGGTCAGCACTTGTAGATCACAACCGGGATGTCATACCACATCAGCGGAGTGCGCTGGTCAATCTGCCGCAAGTGGCGTTTGGCCAAAAGGATGGCCTTCTCCCAGTTGTCAATCCCCAGTTGGGGATAGGGATGGAACATGCAGAACTCCCCGCGATGTCCGCATCCTCTCGGGTACCCTTCGGCCATGTGTTCGTGCCTTTCAGCATAGGATTCCTCGTAACCGGGGCCCATGTTGTACTGCGCCAGGGCCGTGTTGAAGTAGAAGAAGAACTCCAGTCCGAGGCTCCGCGCGACCAACACCCCTTGGGTGATCTCCCGCACCTCCTCCAGGTGCTGCATGTGCATGGCACGGAAGTGGTTCTTCACTTCCTCAAGAATCTCTTGGGTTGTCATCACTGCCTCCTTTGTAGAGATTTAAACCGGATTATTTATCCCATTTTTTTGATTTTTTGTCAATCTCGCTGTAACTTCTTGACTACCGCCCGGTTATATGTTATCTTGTGAAGTTACCAAGGTTGGCAACCAACCGCGGCATGTTCGCGGTTTGCAACTTTAAGGAGGTATTGCGATGATCGAGAAGACGGACGGAATGAAGAGGGTTGATCTGACCTTTGCGCGTAATTGCCACCTCTGTGGCAAGCGGAGCGTTACCCGTTGGTGCCCGAATTGCACCAACAAGGCCATTTCGGCCGTTGCCACCGGTCAGATCGGAACGACCCAGCCGGGCGAGGAAATCAAACGCCTCCTGTCGCCCCCGCTGGAGATGCCGCTCAACGTTCTGATCCCGCGGCTCAACCAGCTGATCGGCAGGCCGGTTGATCTCGAGCAGATGTTGTCCATGGAGGCCTCCTTTGAGCGCTTCGTGGACCAGCCGATGTTCAGTATGGGAGAGACGGGGCCGACGGTAACACAAGATACCCACTCCTTCGTCGCTGACGACGGCGGGGTACCCGAAACCGTGCCGCCCGAAGTTCCTTCTGATGGCACGCGACGCTACGGCTCCAACTCCCAGCCGTTTCCGGTTGGGGTGAGCGGACCGCTCACCGCGGTTCACGTGGATGATGCGGCTGACGGCGGTGCTGTCATCACCACCATCATCCCGGGAGACAGCAGGTAGTTCGTTTCGTTGCCCTTTTTCCGAGTGCGCCCGCAGAGACCGTTTTTACAGGTCTCCTGGGCGCTTCTTTTTTTAATTAAAATTTTTATTTTGCGTTGGACAATATTTTTTTAATTCCTTCCCAGAGCATGTTGCCATAGCCGACGATGCGGTCGTTTACCACCAGTGCCGGAACTCCGCGCACGTTGTAGTACATAATCTCGCTGATCTTTGAGACCTTTTCAACAGGAACGTCTTTGTTAAGCTGTCTAAGCGCGTATTTAACATTGTCTTCCAGCTTCTGATAATCCGGATGGCCGAAACCTAGAATTTTTATGGTCATAGTTTGCAGTTAAATGTAGTTAAATATTATACCATTTTAGTAGGAGTTTATATAATCATTATAACATTGACTTTTAAAAAAGCAAGTGGTAATGTTCTATGTTGCGAAAACAACAACCGATCCGTCGGCAAAAAGCCGCGGATCAAGCCACTTTTACGAGGAGGCAAGGGTCATGAGAGACAATTACAATCGTAGTGTGACAGTCGGGCTTCTCCCACAGTCGGAGGAAGATGCAGATCAGTTGGAGCTGACGGCGATGAAGTTCCTCAAGCAGATCCACATCATCATGTCGCCCGAGGAGCTCATCGCTATGATGGACAAGCACCTGGGCGTGAAGATCTCGTTTCCGCTGGCTTGGAACGCCTTCGTCCTGTTCCGCAAGCGGCAGGAGGAGGAGAAGAAGAAGGAGGACGCCGTTCCGACGGCCAGCATGCGCGAGATCACCCTGAAGTTCGGGAAGTGGCCGAGGGACAAGCAGGACAAGCAGTAGGAGGCCAGCCATGGCGCCAGGCATGGATTTCGCTTTCGCCCGCAGATGCCATATCTGCGGTGGCGGCAAGGGCAGACAGTTCATCCTCCGCTGGTGCCCCAGCTGCATAGAGACCTATGGTGAAGGTCGCCGGCCGGTCTTTGAGATGACCGAGACGGAAAGAAATCAGGAGTTGGCATTGCTCCTGTCTCCGCCCTACGAGATCCCGTTCGCTTACATCATCCGCAGAGTCATGGAACTCAAGGGTGAGACGATGGACTTCGCTGATGTCTGTCTGTTGGAAGGTCAGCTGGAGTCCGGGCACGACCGGCCCATGTTCGTCTGGCCGCCCAATACGGCCAGGACCAAGGTCGTGGTGGAGCAGGAGGAAATCGTTGAACTCACGGGCGGTCATCGCCAGCAAGTGGAAACGCTTCGGGGCGTGCCCCATGTGCCGATTCTGAAGGAACCGCCTTCAGACGGGGAAGATGCTGTGCCGACATCCGCTGGTCCGTACGACATAACCATGCCGCACGGGCCGTGGCCGAGGGACAAGAAGCCGGCCAGGTAAGCCGGCCAGGTAAAAAAGAAGTAGGAGGCCAGTCATGGCGCCGAGGGATTGAGCTTGCTCTCCCCGGCGCCCATTTTTTTAAACAATTTTTTTAACAAAAAAAGATCCCGACAATGTTTGGTAAAAGGAAGGAAGCGAAGGAGGGTACGTTTCCTCCAGATACCAAACATTCTCGGGACCTTATCTGGAATTTATCAATTTTATATGCCTATTATACCTTTTTTTCAGAATTTGTCAAGAGCAACCGCTGTGGACTATTTGGCCGCTTCGGCAATTTTAGCGAAAATAGCCGGATGATCAGCCGCCAGTATGGACAACACCTTTCTGTCTATAACAATACCTTTTTTCTTTAAGTTGCCGATAAACTTGCTGTAGCTCAAGCCGTATTCGCGTATAGCGGCGTTGATGCGCAGTTGCCACAAACCGCGGTTAATGCGCTTTTTTAATTTGCGGTCGGTAAAAGCATATTGACCGGCTTTGTATTTGGCCACCTTGGCTAATTTGATTTTTGATTTTCTGCCCCAGCGAAAGCCCTTGGTATGTTTGAGGATTCCGCGTCTGCGTTTGGCGTGGAGCATGCCACCCTTAATTCTTGTCATATAACAGTCGCGCTTATATAAATAAAATAATTTAGTTTGGTAAATTTATTTCCATGACTTTGTTCCATGATTTGCTCATCACTAAATCCCGTTTTTTGTTTCTGCCGGCCTTGCCGGTGTCTCTGGAATTAAAATGATTTTGTCCGGCCCGGCGTTTTAAAATTTTTCCGGTCTTGGTGATTTGGAATCTTTTTGACAGGGCCTTGTGTGTTTTTAATTTTGGCATATTATTTTTTCGCGATAATCGCGGTTACTTTATTAAATTGCACCTCAATTTCCTGGTCTAAGCGCACAGGGAGCGTGCTGTTTACGTCTTTTATAAAATTATCAACAACTGTTCGGGCCATGGGCTTTTGTTGCATTTCCCGGCCGCGCAGAATTATTTCAATCTTCACTTTGTCGCCTTCATTTAAAAATTTGATGGATTGATTTTTGCGGATTTCTAAATCGTGCGCGCCGATGCGCAGTGACAACCTCACACCTTTAACTTCGGTGACATGGGCGTGGGCCACCTTTAGCCGTTCTTCTTTTTCCTGTTGATATCTGAATTGGCCGAAATCAATTAATCTGGCAACCGGCGGTTCGGTTTTGGGATTTATTAAAACCAGGTCAAGTTCTTGTTCTCTGGCAATGCGTACGGCTTCGGCGGTTTTCATTACGCCTAAATTTCCGCCGGCGTTATCCAAAACCAAAACTTCCGGAGCAGAGATGCCCTCGTTATGAAAAAAAATCTTTTTCGGTTCTGGTTTGTGTTTTTTGTGCGAAATGCGCATAGCTTGGTGGAGGTGGCGAGAGTTGAACTCGCGTCTAGATAACCTTGACTAAACCTTCTACATACTTAGTGTCCCTTGTTGTTTCGCCAGCGCGATAGAAGGGAACTAAAATTGCGCTGACTATCCGTGCTTTATTTCGCTTGGCCCCAGGCGGAGAAAGAGCCAAACTACTCCCGGTGAGTGACACCGCTTTCAGTTACCGGGTGTAGCTGGAGCGATGGGCTAAAGCAATTAAGCTAAAGCCGGAGCTAAATTGAAGGCACCAAACATGTTGGCGACAGCAACCTTAGCTTTTGATAATAAGTTGGCACTTATTAGTTTTGCTCCACTATTTACGAGGCCGGAGCCGCCTCGGTATGCCAGTTTAGCCGTAAGCTTCTATCAAAGCCCGGCACCCCCCTTTTTGGCTTTTTCTATTTCTCGTTTAAGATATTTTTTCTTGATAGCTTCGCGTTTGTCGTATTTGTGTTTGCCGCGCGCTACTGCTATCTCAATCTTCACGAGACGGCCTTTAATATACACCGAAAGTGGCACTATTGTCAAGCCCTTTTCTAAAGATTTTTCTTGTAAATAAGCGATTTCTTTTTTTCGCAGTAATAATTTGCGGCTGCGAGTCGGGTCATATTCAAGCAGGGGACCGGCCGGTTTGTATCTGGCAATATGCATATTTGTGACATAGGCCTCGTTACCGTGAAACGTCACATACGTTCCTTTTAAGTTGATTTGGCCGTCTTTGGCTGATTTTGTTTCCTGTCCGGACAACACTAAACCGGCCTGATATTTTTCCAGGATTTCATAATCAAACAATGCTTTTTTGTTTTCAGCTAAAGACATATTGTTAAAATTTTACCATAAAAACTCATGAATTGCAATTTGGCGCTTTTTGTGATATAATCATATAAAATATTCTATGCGTAAAACTATTTCACTTCATCCCAAACTGGTGGCCGTGGTTGATGGAATAATCAACATTGGCATGTTGTGGTGGCTATCGCTGGTTACTTCCTGGTGGATGGTAGGAATCTGGATTTTGGTTCTCCTGCTGATTTGGGGACTGCTCATGTATCTAATGTATTATCCGCCTGAATTCAGCAAAGTGCGGCATTTGTTGTCTTTGGTTTTTTTTAGTTTGGGCATGGCGTCTTTTCTTCTCTTTATAGAATGGCAACTGGCTTGGCTGCTCGTCGGGGCATGTTTTTTAATATTTAACTATTTCAGTTTCTGGCTCATACCGGCTTCCAACGTGGCCATCTCTCCGTTTATGAAACCCAACACGCGCTGGCGTTTTATAATGTCGGTTCTGGGGCTGGCCGGAATTTTTGTGGGCATGGAAGCAGTCATCGCTTTTCAGCTGATATATATTACAACCAATTGGCTTTGGATTTTTCTCGTATCCGTGGCCGCGACTTTTATGGCCGGCTGGTGGTGGAATGAATACGGTTTTCCTTTTGATAAAAAATTCTGGCTTAATATCTTGCTGTGGTTTGTGCTGATGATGGAATTGCTTTGGATCGTCCAATTATTACCCATGGGATACCTGGTGAGCGGTTTGGTTTTAATTTGGTGCTGGTATATTTTGTGGCTTTTGGTCAGGTTCAATATGTCGCCGGAAGGGATAGATTGGAAAAAACAGCTTTGGTTTTTGGGAGTCAACGCGGTTTTATTTATTAGTTTTTTAATTTTTGCCGTTAAATGGCGTTAAATTATGTTTCCTCCTCATTTGCCGCCAAAATCATCCAGCATTTCCAGCCATAAACGCTGGCAGAGAATAAAAATGTTATTGGGCATGGTCGCGCTTTGTGTTTTTGTCGGCTTGTGCGGAGCGGCCATCATGGTCGGCTGGATCTGGCCCAATTACGGCGCCGGCGATATTTGGATTTCTTCTTACACCCGTCCGGCCATATCAAGCATTCAGCTTGATACCAGAATACGCGATGAGATTTCTTTGCGTATTGTGGCTGTGTATAAATCCGAAGCCAGTTTAAGCGGTATCAATTATTTAAGACAGCCGCTCGGTTCGGCGGTGATGGTAGGTTCAGACGGCTGGGCAGCCATGTATTTGCCGGATTATGACGGAAATTTTAAAGGCATGTCCGTGTTGACGCAGAACGGGCAGGTCTATCAATTTGAAAATGGCCTGCTGGATAAATATTCCGGTGTTGTTTATTTAAAAATAAAAGGCGGCCAGTTTGAGGTGGTTAATTTCAGCAGTTCAATTTCCGCGAATGACGAAGTTTTCGCGTTTAACAACAATAACTGGAACCCCGCTTATGTCAAATATGGAATAACCGGCGATTATGGTTTGCCTCATTTAGACAGCGCCCCTTATTTAACCTATCTGCTGGATACCAATTTTCAAGCCGGCAGTATTATTATAGACGCTCAAGGCCGGGTAGCCGGATTTATCAGAAAAGACAGTACCTTACTGCCAAGCAGTTACATAACCAGGGTGCTGGCAAGAGTTTTAAGCCAGCAATTGGTTTCCTATCCGTCTCTCGGGGTTGAGGGTTGGTACAGTGACGAACAGCCGATCGTGGTGGGATCCGCCAGCGTGAAAGGATTTGGCGTCACCAGAGTTTTATCCGCGGAGAGCGTTTTGAAGAAAGGCGATATCATTTTAACAATCAACGGCCGCGTTGCTGACCCGGCCAATTTGTGGTATACTGTCAGCAACAATTCAACTGCTCGCCTGCAAGTTTCGCGCGCCGGAAAAACAATTAACCTTGAAACAAAAATTTTTGAAATTAAGTAATTAATTTTATGTGGCATCTTCTTCTCAAGCACTATAAACTCATAATCGTGTGGGGGGTTGTTATCGCCGTGGCGTCTGCCGGCGTTAGTTTTTTATTCCCCAGGCAGTATAGCGCCAACAGCCAGGTTCTGATAATTTCTAAAAATCGCACCGGCGTGGATCCGTATACCCAGGCCAAATCAGCCGAAACCATCGGCACCAATTTGGTGCAGGTTTTAAAAACCACTGATTTTTATAACAAGGTAATGCAGTATCCGGGCATTTCTTTTGACAAAGGCCGCTGGTTAAATTTAACGGATCGCAAACAGCGCAAGCAATGGTCAAAAGACGTGGTGGCCACGATGGTCTACGGCACCGGGTTGATGAATATCACGGCCTACAGCAACAGCCAAAACGACGCTGTTAATTTATCCAGCGCCGTCACCCAGGTGATGTCCAGCGAGGGTTGGCAGTATGTCGGCGGCGATGTTGATATCAAAGCCGTGAGCACGCCTCTGGCTTCAGTTCTGCCGGCCCGTCCCAATTTTATTTTAAACTTCGTGCTTGGATTTTTAGTCGGCGCTTTGATTTCCAGCTTGTGGGTGATGAGATATAAAAAACATTTGTTTGGGAATTAATAGATTTCTATGGACTTAGACCAAATAAAAGAAGAAGCCCAAAAAAAAGGCGAGAAGCTTGGGTTTTTGATTGCTTCTCTTAATCTTCCTAACGAAGCCAGAGAGTCACTCTTAACAGTTTTGCCGGAAATGTCCGAAGAACAAATTGACAGATTGATGGTAATTTTGGAAGCCGCTTATTTGAATCAAAAAACCGGAAATTTAGATCAGGATTTGTCGGCCAAGCTAACAACCATAGAAGCTGGTTTTAATAAAGATATGCAAAAAGCGGACAAAGACGCCCTGAAAGAATTGAGCCAGTTGGAAAAGGACTTGGACGCAAAAAAACCAGAATAAATTTATGCAGGAGGATACACAAATTGAGGATGATTTGGACAGATTATCAAAAAAGCACACCCGGCTTTTATTTGAGTTAGAAAAAATAATCAAAGAAGGCAATGGCTTGCGCCTGGAAATGCAGAAATTGATTGATAAGAAAAAAAGGGAAATGGTTTCAAAAAAAATTGATACATTTAATTAATTAAATATGGCCAAGAGGGGAGAACAGGCAAAAGAAAATAAGGAAAAAAGCCAGAAACAGGTTGAACGGATGATTGGGGGTATTGGAGAGCGTTTGCAAGAATTGGAAGCCAAGAACAAGGATGTCACAAAGCTAAAAGAGCAGTTGACTGCGATTCTTTTGGAATTTAAAAATTTAAACATTGATAAGCGCAGCTATCAAAAACAAATTGATAAATTGTTTGATAGAGCGGTCGATCTGGCGGTTGAGATTGATAATTTAAAAAGAGAGGATGAAACGGTCAAGAGAACTATCGCTAAAAAAGAGGGCAAGATTGTTGAGGGCGGTTATACAAAAAAAGATTCAGTCAGGAGAAAAGTGGCTGAAGAAAGAATTGCGGAGGGGACTGCGCCTGAAAAAGAGATCACGGAAAAAGAACAAGTGGAGCCGGAAGAACCTAAACCGGCGGAGCCGGTTGAAGTGTCTCCTCAAAAAAGAAAATCATTGCGGGAGATAATTTTAGATTTGGAAAATAAGGCCGAAGAGTTGAACGCAAAATCAGAAGGTAATACGGGTGAAAGTTTGTTGAAGAGAATAGAAACGATGAAAGAACTTATAGAGCAGATACATGATCAAACAGGTGCAGAAAAAAAACAAACAATGAGATTATTTGTTGCACAAAAGGAGGAATGTCTCGGCTTAATAAAGCTTCTCTCCAGCAAAGATCAAAGACGCGGCGAATTTTTGAGCGTGCTTAACGCCCGGCCGGAAAAGGTTGTTGATAGACAGAAAGAAATCCTGATGGATAAAATAAAGGGCATTAAAGATGATTTAGCTTGGCTGAAAACGGGATTTGAAAATTTAAGCGGCAGGGCAAAAGAATTTTATGATGCTCAATTATCGAATTTAGTGCTGGATAATATAGAGTGGGTTGAAAAAGAGTTGGAAAAGATTGAACAGGGTAAGATTGCAAAGCAAAAAATTGATGAAGTTTTGAAAAACATCAAAAAGGAAGTTGCGTCCTTAGTTACGTATCTTGATAAATTACAAAAATATACAAATCCGCTGACTGAAGAACCAATAGTACAAACTGAACCAGTCGAGACAGTCCCAGCTCCAGAACCAGAACCAACGCCGGCACCCGCGCCGGAGCCGACACCGGCTCCAACACCAGCAGAACCGCCGGAAGAAGAACGCATCGGCGATGAATGGGCAGAACAACCGGAACCGCCGATGGAAGTTGAAGACATTGAAGAAGTTCCTGAACGCAAAAAAGGGTTTTTGGGGTGGATCAAAGAAAAATTAGGCCGCACCAAAGAAGTGGCTAAAGATTATGGTCCTGAAGTGGCAAATGCCGCGTATAAAGTCATTAGTAAAGTGTTGGGTGTTAAATTTTATACTGATGCTCTTTTGGCACTGCGAAAAAAAGGCGATCTGTATGAACATATAAAAGGAGCTGAAGGGACAAAAGAAGAAAAACGAGCGATAAAAAGTGTGTTGGAAGAAATAATTGCTAAAATTGAAGCGGAAAGAGCTGCGGCTCCAGCCAATCAGCCGGAAGCAGAACCAGCCCAACCGGAGGAAAGTCCCGAACTGGTTGCCAAGGTTAGAGAGCTTGAAGAAAAGATAAACAGTGCCGAATATATTTCCGGCGGAGAAAAAAGGGATTTGCACAGACGCCTGCTTGAGATTGCCAGAAAGAGAGAAGACGCCACTGAAGTGGCAAAAGTCAAACGAGAAAAAAAGATTCAAGAAGTTTTGGCGGCTTATGTTGTAAACAAAGTATCCGGCTGGAAAATCGCCAGTGATGCTTTGGATTTGGCCATTACGCCGATTGCCTTTTTGAGGGCCGGGGTTTATGCCGGTTTGGCCGTGGCAGAGAGAATGCAGAAAGCCAGACGGAAATTTAAAAAGGAAAAAGATTTCAGCGAGAAAGGGGAGGGTAGATTTATTGCCAAAGATCTAATTGTAAATGCCACCAGAGAAACTCTTAGGGGTTTAGCGGGCATGGGAATAGAAAAGAAAGAAAATATAACCGGCAAAGAAAGGGTGCAGGGAGTTTTGAAAGCTTTGGGAACCTTGGCCAGGGGCTTTGGTATTTTTGGCGTTGCTTTTACCGCCGGAGATGGCGTGCAAAAGTCAATTGATCATTTATTGGATAATATTTCCAAACAAGGCCTGGCTGCCGGCTGGAGTAATGGTATGGTTGAAAATGCCGAGCGTATGATTCAAGTTTATGCGCATCCGGTAGATACGGCGCATAAGGCCTTTGATAACACGGCCGGACGAGGGTTGCGGGCTTTGGGAATAAACACCGGTGCGCCGACAACAGGCGAGGCCTTGAACTTTAAATTAAAAAATCCGATTATTGAAGGTGGAGCTAAAGCCGCACTCGTGGCCGGACCGGAACTCATAGAAACGGAAGCCGTGGAAGTTACAGCCAAAGGACCGTCACAAGCGGCGCATAAGCTGGAAGATTTTTTCAAGTCGCAGAAGGTAAAATGGGGGCATACGGAAATAGTAAACGAAATGAAACGGCATGGTTATGTTTTTCACAAAGATGGTTCAGTGAGTCATCCGGTGATGTTTCATAAGGGCGGAGGCAAGCTGGTGCCATGGATAGATGAAGAAGGGAAAGGGCATTTTGAGATTGAGGGGGCCAAGAAGCAGTATTGGCATGAAGAAACATATAAACCCAAAGCTGAATTGGCGCATGAAGAGTCCTCTGTCAAAACGGAAAGTGTTAAGGTGGAATCCGGGCTTCTCACCGGCAAACAACAATCCATGCTTACCAATTACAGCGATGTACAGAGGGGGATTATAAAAAATCAAACTGATTTGGCGGTCCGATTAAAACATATTGAACCATATTATGACCGACTGGCCGAGTTGGGAAAAGAAGGTCTTGGCAAAAGCGCCGAAGCCCAACAACTAAAAAATGTGATTATTGGTTTAAGTAAAGACACATATAATAAAGTTTCTTTTGAACAATATATAAATTGGCCGGAGGGCGTGGCTTATCATCAGACCGGTGCGGCCAAGGCGGCGGTTGGTGAGATAAATTTAAGACCCAGAGCAGCTGCACAGGTACTTGAACCGGATTGGAACACAAAACCAACTATGAGAACTAGCGGGAAGGTCGGCGGAGACAAAGCCACAGAAATACGCGAACCGGATTGGGGGTTGAAGGGTAAACAGGTTGCTACCGGCGGTAAGGTTAGGGGCGGGGGAGTACATCCAATTGAAGTGACAAAGAAATCAATTGCACCTGTGCCGGAAACAAAGCCGGAGGCCAAACTCAAAGTGACAGAGATGCCAATAGCGCCGGAATCAGAAATTGTGACAAATAATGTCCGGCATTTGCATACGGAGTGGGACAAGGTATTTATTGATTTTTATCAGGATGATAAAGCCGGAATAATGGATGGTTTATTACATAAACTGGAAAATTCAATGTGGGCGCATCCGGAGATGCAAGGAGAGATAAATAGCGTGTTGCAAAATAAAAGTTTAAATTCAATGCAACGTATAAGCGAAGTTGTAGATTTAATCACCAATGGCGGAGAAGGTCTGACAGTTGAAGAAAAGTTACTTTTGGGTGGGGATTACACAGAAGATAATGATTTCATGCGAATCACCGGGCATAACTTTGATGTTGTTTTCTCTAAAGATCACTCAAAAGCCGCGGCTTTGATATTTAAAGATCAGGCGCTTATAGATGTTTATGGGGAGTATAAGTTTTTATCAAGCAAGAACGTGATAGATCCAAAAGAATTTATTAAAAATTGGGAGAAGGTAGCGACGGAGACCTAGGATAATTTAAAGACAAAAAACAGACCTCCTGTATAAGGGGGTTTTGTTGTATATTAGCCAAAATAATCCATAATGACGGTTCAGCTCTTGACAAAACCTACGACTTGTGCTATACTAATCAGTTAAACTTTTAAAAGGCGAATAAAGCGCCCGCGAAGTACTTTACAAAACAACGCCATCAAGGGCTGATATCCGAGAGAGTATCACCCTTAAACGCAATGTTTGTTAGTTAAAAGACCTTCAATTATGTAGCATCTCTCACCCAAGAGTAGTTTTGTTGTATTGTTATCTTGAGCGTAACGAAGAATATTGGTTAGTTCTACGTTTCGCCCAGGATAACACATAAGTGTTGTCCATCGACGCACATTACAAGTGAGATGTAGAAGTTTTTCAACCCGCCCCTGTGGGCCTTCCGCTCTAAGGGGTTCAACGGTTCCACGAAGAAGGAGGTTCTGATGCCCGGTACCGCGCAGCCCGGCGACGCTCCCGCGTCCGCCACTCCCGATTCCGCGACGACCCCCCCGGCCGCCGCTCCCGACGCTGGCGCTTCCGCGTCTGCCGCCGCCCCGCCCGCCGCCCCGCAGGGCCTCCCCATGTGGGGCAAGGTCCTCGGGGGGCTCGTGCTCCTCGCCGCCATCATCGCCATCCTCCTCTACGCCAAGTCCTGCACCGACGACATCTCGTCCAAGCTGGGCAAGGTGGCGACGAAGGACGACGTGGACAAGGCCGCCGCCGGCACCAACGGCAAGATCGATCAGGGGCTCGGTTCGGTCGCGGATGCCCTGAAGGGTCAGGCCGAGGCCACGACCGGTCTCATCGGCGCCACCAAGGGTCTGACGGAGGCCATCAAGGATCATCCGACCAAGGAGGACCTGCAAGGCATGCTCGACAAGGCCGAGGGTCGCGTGAAGCGTGCGATCTGGGGGCTGAAGAAGCAGCAGGTGGTGATCGCACCGCCCGCCGCGACTCCGCTTCCGGAGCCGCCCCTGCCGATCCCGCCCGCCCCGATCATCGTGACCCCGCCCTCCCCGCCGGACTACCTGCCCTTCCTGGAGGGGATGAACAAGACCCTGAACCAGAACCACACCATGCTGGGTGAGCTCAAGCGGAGCGTGGCCGGACTCAAGTCCAGTCACACCAGGGTGCTCGTGCCCGTCCCCTCGGGGAAGCACAGCACCAAGATGCTCGTCAGGGTTCGGCCCACCAACTAGATCTACATCCCGCCATTCATCTACTCGTCCTTCGGGACGACAAGATGCTGGTCTATCGGGCTGTCGCAGACATCTGCGCAGCCCTCCTATCATCTTCATTTCTATGAAGTGGCGATGAAAGGACTATTAACCGCAAGGTTGATGGCCAAAGCTGTACCTTACAACAAACGGTGAAAATGAGGGTGCGAATTGTTCGCCCCCTTTGGCAAGCTGACGACGTCGGCGCGCTTGGCGTGCCGGCTAACAGACATGGAGGATGTCATGAAGGCGACCGGTATCGTTCTCGTCCTGACCGTGCTCTGCGCGGTCTCCACCGCTTACGGCCAGTCGGCCGTGTGCGATCCGACCGATGTCCCGCAGACCGATGGCTGTCACTTCAGCAAGAAGTGCAACCAGCGGTACTGCTGGGTGGAGGAGGGGAAGGTCTTCGACGCCAACCTCAACGACCTCGACACGCTCGTGGTGGAGGTGGACGTCAAGAAGCCCACCACCACTCTGGTTCCTGGTCTGACCCCGCCCGTTCCGGTTGCTCCCGCCCCCCGCATCAAGGGTTTCAGGCACTTCCGTGCAGGCCTCTACATCAGTGGTTTTCAGACCGCTGGTGACTGGTCCTTCGGCGGAGGCCCGCAGCTGGAGTGGCACGAGCGGCTCGGTGGCAACGGCCACTCCTGGTTCGTCCAGGCGCGAGGCGTCATCGGCACGGCCGGTGACAAGACCAATGCCAACTTCGGCATTGGTGCCTCCCTCGGCCCGGGCATCCAGCTCAAGTGGGGTCTGCGCCTCGGTGTGCGGGGTGTGCTCCTGTACTACCCCGAAACCGATAAGCTGATCAAAGAGCGCGGAAACGAGCGCTGGATCGGCGCTGAGGCAGTCGCTGGCTGGCTCTTCGGGAAGGGTTTCTTCGGAGAGGTCAGTGGCGGCTACGGCGCAAGGTGGATCGAGAAGCCGGGCATCGTCTGGCACGGTCGCGCCTCCGTCGCCTTCGTCTCCGTCGGTTGGATGCGTTAGCCACCGACATCACCGTTTCATCGGGCCGCGCGTGTTGATAACACGACGCGCGCGGCCCACCTATTTTTCATCTTCATTTCTATGAAGTGGCGATGAAAGAGCCATTAACCGCAAGGTTGATGGCTGCACATTACAATTGAGAGCTACAACAAGTTACGACAATAGGGGTGCGAATGGTTCGCGGCCCCTTTGGCAAGCTGACGACGTCGGCGCGCTTGACGTGCCGGCTCAACAACTGGAGGATCACATGACCCGTTTCGCGCTGATCTGTTCGCTGTTCTCCGTCCTGGCCCTCGGCAACCTCGGTTGCATGGAGGGTCTCACCGCCGAGGAGATCGCTGCCTGCTCCAACGAGGGGCAGGAGTTCTGCCCCGACGCCACGGGCGCGCTGGTCTGCGTGGATACGCTGACCGACGACCACAATTGCGGCGCGTGCGGATTCCTCTGCACCAACGGCGCGCAGTGCGTGGCCGGTGTCTGCGACTGCAGCGGCAACGAGACCCTCTCGGCCGGCTGCCCCGTGCCCGGCAAGATCGACGCCGTGATGTGCGTCGACCTCAAGGACGATCCGCTCAACTGCGGCGCCTGCGGCAACATCTGCCCCAGTGGCCTCTGCGCGGACTACGTCTGCATCCCCGTCAGCAGCACCTGCACCGACGGCATCAAGGATGGCGCCGAGTCCGATGTGGACTGCGGGGACGGATGCGCCAAGTGCATCAACGGCAAGATGTGCCGGCTGAACAGCGACTGCGTGAGTGGTTACTGCAACGCCAGCGGCATCTGTGCCGACGCTCCGGTCGGCGCCTGCTTCGGCAAGGCCAGCGGCACCCTGTGCCGCGCGGCCGTGTCGGATTGCGACGTCGCGGAGTACTGCGACGGCGTGCACGCCGACTGCCCGGCCGATGGCTTTCAGGCCTTCCGCACCGCCTGCCACGTCAGTGGCGACGGCAACGGGACCTGCAGCGGCAACGACGCCGTCTGTCGGCCCCCCACGGGTCTCTGCTCCAACGTGACGTGCGGCACCGGTCTGGTCTGTGACCCGACCGACGGCATCTGCAAGGTGCCGGATCAGGTCACTTGCTTCGGACTGGGTCTCTCGGACCCGGGCCCGGATGCGGTGAACTGCATCTGGTGGGCGCGTGGCATCAACAACGCCATCTCCGCCTTCACCCCGCACGACAACGTCTCGGTCGCCGCTCCGCCGCTGGCCTGTGCACTGACCTGCTACAAGGCCGACGGCTCCGACGCCACCCCCACGCTGTGCTCCGGCCAGTGGCAGAACGGGATGGTGCAGAACTGGAGCGCTTCCGGCGGCCACCTGTTGGCCGGCGGACACGGCTGCGCCTGGGACAACAAGTACCAGTCGCAGTAGGAAGTATAAAGTAGCTCTCTCCTCGGGCTGGGGACATGCAGTACGCATGTACCCCAGCCCCGTTTTTCACATGAGTCTATCGCGTTCATCTCTCACCCCATTCTCCTTTATATTAAAGGAAAGGGCCCTGGGGCCGAATGTGATGGGCTCAATTGGTAGCATAAAAACCGCTTAAAAGGCGGTTTTTATGTTTTTGCCCGATTCCTCTTGACAACTTTCTCTTGTTGTGCTAATGTACGGTGTTATATTCAATGGTGTTGAGAGAGATACCACGAATAAAAACATAGCTTATTTAAGCCCTAAATCTCTCTCCAAGGGATTTTTATTATTGTAACTGGTGGATAGTGAAAAGTGTATAAAATAGTTAGCGGTTCTTTACAACTATCTTGGCATGAAGAAAGGGAAAAATGCCCTTTTCTTTGTGCCAAGATATGGAGGTTTGCCATGATGTTCGCTCGGAAGTTTGTTCTCGTCATCGCGGCGACCATCGTGGTCGCCACCCTCTCCGCACCGGCGCACGCCCAGTGGTTCAAGGACCGCGAGGCGCGCAAGGGTGCGAGGGAAGCCAAGTCGCTCTACGAAGCACAGCGGGAGCGCATCCAGAAGTTGGAGGCGCAGAGGGAGAACATCAACAAGCTGGAAGCTGAAGTGGCCCAGTGCTTGGCCGAGGCCAAAAAGCCAAAGCCCGCACCCGCACCGCCGACGCCCGTGTCGTGCGACCAGTCTGATCTCTACAAGAAGCTGAACAAGCTGAAGAAGTTCCAGAAGGATCAGCTTGACAGCTTGCAGGATCAGATGACCAAGCTGGCCAGAGGCAGCAAGAAGGAGATCGGCGAGTTGCGCCAGCTCCTGGAGAGCATCAGTCGTGTTCTCCCCAACATCAGGAGCATTGAGTCCGCCATCACCCAGCTCAAGATGGACATGAGCATCACGTCCAACAACGTCAACGAGATCTTGAACGAGATGGCGGGAGCTCTCACCAATCTCAAGAAGACCGACAAGCGTCTGGAGAAGGTGGAGAGTGACCTCTCCGGCCTGCACAAGCGGGTGGAGAAGGTGGAGAAGGTTCTGCTCACCAAGCAGGACAAGCTCTTCGTTGACATCAGCGTCGGCAGCCGCGTCAGCTGGTTCAAGGGCGATTCCGTGGAGCCGTATGTCGAGCTCCGGCTGGACTTTGAGGTTCCCTCGGACGGGCTCTGCTCGTTCGTGCCGGGTTTCAGTCTGGCTTTCGCAACCAGCAAGGACAAGGCGCCTGCCAATGCCGTACGCCTCATGGGCAAGTGCGGCCGCCGGACTTTCAGATTCCTGTTCGGCGTGGAAGAACTGATGGTGGCCAAGACCGAGACCGGTCCGGGCCAGTTCACCTGGTACGTCAACCCCATCATCGGCATCGCCATCGGCGGCCGGTGGGCGGAGTTCACACTACTGGGTTCACCAAGCATCCGGTTCCGTGAGGCCAATGCCGCCTTCGGTGTGCAAGGTTTCGCGGGTCTGGTGATCCGTTTCTAACAACCAACAAGGGGGAAACAAAGGGGAGGGTCGCAGCTTTCGCGAGCGCGACTCTCCTCATCCTATATCTGTTCATAAAATTATAAAAAGTTTTTGTGGATACATATAGGAGGAGCAAGACAACAAGCGCTCCTTACAATTTTAACGCATGAACACGATGGAGGCGAATCATGAGCGAGAAGAACGGAAGGGCCGAAGGGTCCTCGTTTGACGAGGACACTGCGGCAGAGGGGGAGCCGACGCTTCCGGGCAGCCACAGGCCGACGCTTCAAGGCATCGCGCCAGTGACGCTGCAAGGCATCGCGCCGATGACACTGCCGGATGATCCGGCACGCGAGTTTGACGCGGCGCCCGACACCGTCATCCCGCCGCCGGTCCCGTTCGGCGGTCCGCCGGAGCCCGGCGAGGAGGAAGGGGCGTCTGCTCCTGCCTCCACCAACTCCGCTGATGATCAGCAAGAGATGGTGACGGCAGCGCTGGCCCAGGAAGTTCTGGGGACGCTGACGCACAAGCCGCCCACCCCGATTCTCTCCGACACTGATGCGCCGCGAGAGTTGGCAGGGATGGAGGACGAGTTCCAGCAGACGGCGTCGACCGCCCAGGGGCAGTTGCCTTTGGGCATCAGGGAGGCGATGCCTGCCCGGCCGATGGAGGACAACGAGCAGTCCGGTCCGATTCCTGCGAACCAGAACGACCTGTTCGGTCCGCCCTCGGGCATCATGGACTTCGCCGCTCCCACGGTAGACCTGGCGCATGCTAACACCGCGGTCGTGGACACCTCTGGTGTGCCGACTGTGGACCAGGCGTTCGCACCGACCAAGCCGATGGGGGCTGTGGCCGTCCAGAACGGCGATGCGCCCAAGAAGGGTCCGCCGCCCATGCCGCCCATTTCGCTGGCCAAGTTGGCCAGCGAGGTCAAAGCGGCAGATCTGGCAGCGAATCCCGCGCCGACGTCCTCCCCAAGGGCCACCCTTCCGGGTGTGGCTCCGGCGGAGCCCGTGCCCGTCGTGGTCGCGCCTGCGGCTACGGAGGACAAGAGCACCCGCACTTTGGTGCGGGAAGAGCTCGCGTCCGAGCCCGAGCCCAAGATCGTCATGCCCGAGCCCGACCCCGTCGTCGCGCCTGTCGAGCCCGACCCGCCCGCTGACGACAGTGAGTCCTACGAGCCCATCCGTCCGCCGAAGCGTAAGCGAGGTGGCGGGAACTTCCCGTGGGGCATCACGATCGGGTCCGGCCTGATCCTGATCATGTTCGCGATCGTCATCGCTTTCAGCCAGTCCGGCCGCGAAGATTACCAAGAGGACATCGCCTCCTGCGTCAACACCTTGACGAAGGAGGAGAAAGTGCCCACGGCCAAGGCCACCGAGATCTGCAAGCGGGTTGATGCTGACATGTTCAGCAAGACCAAGAAGTAGGTTCATGCACACTGTACGGCGTTACGCTTCTTTAACGAAGTAAACGCTGTCTGATATACGCTGTGAGCTGTTGCGAGTGAAATCGCGATGACTCACAGCCTCCTACCAATTTATATTTTTATCTGTTATGCTATGTTGACAGCGAAAAGTATAAGCTGGTAGGAGGATGTCCTTTACAATCTAGGTTAGAGTAAAAAAGTAAGTTTAGAAAGTAAGAAAAATCCCGACCAAAGGGAAACTTTTGTGTCGGCGGAAATATAGAAGTAGAAGTCCTGTCCACGTTCCGCTTTCGCGAGTGCGAGAGGGGACACTCAACGAGGTAAGGGAGGTAGCCATGAAGCGACTGTCCGTGTTGTGTCTCTGTACCTTGGGGGTTCTCTGCAGCTTCGGCTGCATGAGCCCCCTCCCGAGCAGCACCGATAACGGGCTGCACAACCAGGCGAACGGCGCCGGTTGCGGCGACGACGCGCAGTGCATCTCCGGCTTCTGCCGGAACGGCGTCTGCTGCAGCACGGACTGCGGCGACGTGTGCGAGGCCTGCAACCTCGTGCCCGGCACCTGCCAGCCCAAGCCGGCCGGCGCGCCCGACAAGGCGTGCCCGAGCGACGGCACCAATTGCGGCGGCAGCTGCAACGGCGCGCGGGTCTGCCAGTACCCGCAGGCGGGAACGTCGTGCACCAGCACGATCAACCCGCTCGCGATCCAGTGCGACGGCCTTGGTGCCTGCATCCAGCCGCCGTACTACCCGAACGGCCATCCGTGCGACGAGACGGCGCCCGGCCAGTGCGCCAGCGGCAAGTGCGTCGATGGCACCTGTTGCGACAGCGACTGCACCCAGACCTGCTTCTCCTGCAATAACCCCGAGGGTCACTGCAAGCCGCTTCCGGCCCAGGACAACTCGGATGGCGACTGCGTCACCGACGGCAGCCTCTGCGGCGGTTCCTGCAACGGCTGGAACGCCTGCATGTACCCGCCGTCGGGTACCGTGTGCGACCTGCCCAACAGCTGGGCCAGCTCGTGCAACGGCGCCGGCGTCTGCGTGCCCAACACCCTGTTCCCCGACGGCACGGCTTGCACCGCGGATGCGCAGTGCCTCCACGGCAATTGCAAGGACGGCGTCTGCTGCAACACGGCTTGTGGTGGCGTGTGCGAGGCCTGCGACCAGATCGGTTCCGTGGGCACTTGCACGCCTTATCTGCCGAACACCGACCCCGAGAACGAGTGCACACCGGCTGGCCAGACCTGCAGCGGCACCAGCGCGTGCAGCTCCAACCCCCAGCCCCTGATCGACGGGGCAACCTGCTTCAGGAACGGCCCGTGGCCGGAGGGGGACTGCAAGTCCGGCTTCTGCGTGGAGGGCGTGTGCTGCGACGACGGCTGCAACGGCGCCTGCTTCACCTGCAAGCGTGCCGGCTACGTCGGCCACTGCATGCTCGCTCCGGAGGGAACCAACCCCAAGGGCGCGAGCGACGGTTGCATCGGCACCGATCCCAACAACTGCGGCGGCCTGTGCAACGCCGTCGGCGCCTGCCAGTACCCGGCGGCTACCACGCCGTGCACCCTTCCCACCACTCCGCTCGCGGCGTGCAATGGCGAGGGTCTCTGCGTGGACCAGCGCCAGGCCGACGGCTCGGCCTGTACCGGCGACATCCAGTGCATCTCCGGCCACTGCGTGGAGGGCATGTGCTGTGATTCGGTCTGTGGCGGGCTCTGCGTGGCCTGCACCAACGCCAAGACCGGAGCCGCCGACGGCACCTGTTGGCCGGTTCCTCAGAACACCGACCCGGACAGCGAGTGCGCCGGTACGGATCCCACCTGTGGTGGAACCTGCGATGGGGCTGGCTCCTGCCAGTTCCCGGCGCAGGGAGAGGCGTGTACCTCTCCGGTGGGGGAGATCTGCGACGGCGCGGGCAACTGCGTGGTCAACCCAGGTCTGCTCCTCGGCAGCTTCTGCAACCTGCCGTCCGGCAGCGAGTGCGCGTCCGGCCACTGTGTGGACGGCGTGTGCTGCGACACGGCCTGCGACGGCGTGTGCGTGGCCTGCGACGTGCCGGGTCACCTCGGCATCTGTAGCAACGTACCGGCCGGCGAGGACGACCTCACCTGTCAGCCGCCCGATTCCTGCGACGGCGCCGGCGTCTGCAAGCCCCCCGTGGTCCTCAAGACCAACGGTGCTGTCTGCGGGCTCCCCAGCGAGTGCGCTTCCCAGCACTGCGTCGACGGTGTGTGCTGTGACACGGCCTGCGACGGCGTGTGCGTGGCCTGCATCGCGGTCATGACCGGTGGTACCACCGGCACCTGTGCCAGCATCACCGGCGGAACGGATCCGGACCTCGAGTGTGACGGTTCCAGCACCGCCGACGGCTGCGACGGCTCCTGCAGTGGGGCTGGCTCCTGCCAGTATCCGCTCCAGGCAACGTCGTGCGGCACCAACCTGATCTGCAACGGATCGGGTGACTGCATCGCCGTGCCCCCCGAGGGCAACGGCGAGCCGTGCGGTTCGGCACTTCCGCCCTGCGCGTCCGGCCACTGTGTGGACGGCGTGTGCTGCGACACCGACTGCCTCGGTCTCTGCATGGCATGCAACGTGCCAGGCAGGCTCGGCACCTGCTACGCGATTCCGGCCGGCACGGATCCTGCCAACGAGTGCACGGATCCGCTCGCCGACTTCTGCGATGGTGTGGGTGCCTGCGTCGGCATGACGCCGCCGCAGTCCGACGCCGGAGTGCCGCCGCAGTCCGACGCGGCACCCCAGTCCGATGCCGCACCGCCCCAGAGCGACGCGGCACCCCAGTCCGATGCGGGCGTTCCCCAGTCCGATGCCGCACCGAGCGGTTGTATGAACGACACCCAGTGCGACGATAGCAACGCAACCACGGCGGACATGTGCAACTGCCCGGGGCCTCGCTCCGGTGGAATCTGCACAGCACCGGGTGTCTGCGTGCACACCACCAACGGCTGCTGGCCCTTCGGGGTCAAGTTGCCGGCCGGTACTCCGGTCACCGTGGTGTCGTTCTGGCCGAAGACCGCTCCCTGGATCTCGCGCAACGTGACCATCACGTCCAACGCGTTGGCCCAGGAGATCCTGTCCGCGGCCGGCGAGTGCTCGCACACTGAGGACTACCCCACGCTCTTTGCGACCTGCGAGGCCGACACGTTCCCAGTCGGCGCGCCGACGGGCACCACGCGGATCTCCTACTTCGGAGACAACCGCGAGGTGAACTTCTGCACGCAGAACCTCGCCAACTGCGCCTGGGGTGGCGCACACGACGGCGTCTGCCACTAGTTGGCAGAACGCTTACTCTAACCTCGACGGACGCTTCGGCGACCGTCGTCACAATCAGTAACAGCAATTAATAGTGCACCTTATTCAACAACCTCTCCGATTCCGGAGAGGTAAGGAGGAAACAGGGGAGCTGCTTCGGCCGCTCCCCACTCTCATTCTGTTTAGAACTTTAAAATTATAAATAGAATGAGAGGAGGATTACGATGAACAAGTTCATGTGGGTCGCGCTTTGCGCGGCTTTGACCGGCTGTACCTTTGACAAGAGCGCCCTTGGCCCTTGGGCACAGGACGCTTTCCCTGACGCAGATTCCGCGCCAGACGTGTCTGTGCCCGACGGCGGTGTCCATGACACCCTGGGTCACGACACCGGTCGCGACACCATCGCGACCGACACCCTGCAGAGTGACACACTCCAGAGCGATGTGCTCCAGCAGGACACCCTGGTTCAACAGGACGTTCTGCCCCAGACCGACGCTCCGCCGTATGCCCAATGCACCGGTATGGAGATGGAGTTCTCCACCCAAAAACTGGCGCAGATCAGCGACTGTGAACAGTTCAAGGTGGATGGCCAGCACCCGGAGTTCACCCCGGTCACGGAAGTGATCATCATTCCGGGCGGTGTCTGTACAGTCATCTGTCACGACAAGGCCGGCGGCGGAAGAACCGTCCTGCCCGACAAGTGCCGGGGGTTGTGGAGCGCTCCATACACCTACGCTCCGTGGACCCAGACCGGTTGCAGGCAGTTGCCTGCCAACGTGGGTCAGACACCCGATCAGTCGGGTTGTGACTGGCTCCCGGATTGCACGGTCTTTTGACCCAGCCCACCAAGTTCAGCCCTCCCCGGGGGAAGAGGCGGCGAGTATTCTAGCCGTTCCAGCCGCCGCCTCTTCCTTTTTCCATTTTTGCTCGTCAATATCTGATGACTAAAAATGGCAGAGAAATTTGCCAACAAAAAATCCACCCTAATTGCCCGGCTTAACAATTCGTTGTTTCGCTAGGTAACTCTCTCTGGGTGGTTTTTTGTTTTAGACCTTTTTATACTCGCAAGCCCACACACCCCAAACCGCCCACATCCACCAAATCACCGGCGTGTGATGCAACATGTTGTCCGACAAACTCAAGACCAGATAAACGATTATACTGGTAATAAAAACAATATTTTTCCAATTATTTTTTATTCCGAATTTAACTTGTTCCCAAAGCAAGGCGGCAAAAATTAACAGATACAATCCAATGCCGATCAACCCGCCTTCAAAGGCAATTTTTAAAAAATCATTATGCGCTTCGGAAGTATTATCCCACAAATTTTGTATGCCTTTATTATTATCCCAAACCGTGGCAAAAGATCCGTAGCCATAACCAAGCACCAGCCGGTCTTTGATAAGCGGTAAGACCTTAGTGGCCACATCAATGCGCCAGGAGACCGAATCAGATTCTTCGTTTCTGGCCGTGAGTCGGGAAATAATGCCGTATGACTGCATGTTGTAGTTAAAATTATTTATCAAGAATGCGTTAAGCGGATAAAAAATCAGATAAAACAAACCCGCGCCAATAATCAAATACAATACCAATTTTTTAAAATAGATTATGCCGACTACCAAAAGAAGCACGGCCGTGCCGATCCAGGCGATGCGGGTGTAAGTGAGAGCGATAATTAATAACAAAAATATACCAATCGCGTTTTCTAAAGACAATTTATTTTTAAAAATATTATGCTTTTCCGGGTATTCGTGCAGAAGAACTGTGAGGAGCAGTAGAGCAAAAGTTGCCATTATATTCGGGTGGGCAAAGGTGCCGTAAATTCTGTTTCTGATGTCATCTATATTCATGCCGGTCTGGGAGATAAATTGGTAAACGCCCACGGCCAGGGGGATGATGGCGGCACAAATTAAACTTTTTATAAAATCTTTTTTAAATTTGACTCCATTTTTGCTGTATAAAATATAGGAAATGCCGAACAGGGCGAACAAGTTGGCCGCTTTCATGGTTTCGGTGATGGTGGCGGCGACATCATAACTGTAAACAAGCGTGATGGCGCACCAGGCCAAAAACAAAATCCAGGGAATAATCGCCGGAATTTGCTTGAGGTATGACCGGTGTTTCCAAAAGAAATAAGCGGACCAGATTAAAAGCAGGGTAGAGAGCGCGGCATTGATGTTGAAATTAAAACTTTGATATGAAAACAGAGTGAAATCCCGCCAAATATCAATCGCCGGCCGGACTATCAAAAGCATCAGGATAAAATATTCGCCCAGTATTTTTTGAAAGATTATAAAGATTATTACCAAAAAAACCAGGATGTCCAAACTGGTATAGGGATTAAAGATCGCGAAGACGGCTAAAATAACAACTAGTAATGCTGAAAAAGAGAAACGCTTGAGATAGGAAAGCATAAGTGGATGGTTTTATTGAGTATAGCACAATTTTGGAGTATAATAAAGTCAAATAACAATAAACCCATATGGTCAAACTCCCAATTGATTGTGTTTTAGCTGTAACCTATAACTGCAACTCCAGATGTATCATGTGCGATATCTGGAAAATTCACGGCTTTCCCGAGTTGCCGCCGTCGGAATTTAAAAAACTACCCTCCAGCTTGCGGGACATAAACATCTCCGGCGGGGAGCCGTTTTTGCGTCCGGATTTGCCGGAAATAATCACCAATGTGGCCAAGGCCTGTCCCCAAGCCAGAATTATTATTTCCACCAATGCTTTTGCCACTGATTTGGTCGTCAGCCAAATGAAAAAGATTTTGCCGATTAAACCGGATATTGGCGTGGCCATTTCCGTTGACGGCATCGGAGAGATGCACAACCAAATGCGCGGCATTCCGGACGGCTTTAATAAGGTCATGAAAACTTTAACCGAAATTAAAAAATTGGGCGTTAAAAATTTGCGGCTGGGTTTTACCATCACCGAAAAAAACGTCGCCCATCTGAAAAAAGTTTATGATTTGACCCGCGAACTGGGCGTGGAGTTCACCCATAGTTTTGCCCAGAGCTCCGAGTTTTATTTTGGCGGTAAGCAAAACACGGATTTTAAAGAAATCGGCGAGGAGTCCTTAACCGAAAATATGGCCTTGGGCACCGAAGACGAACATCACTTATCAAAAAATCTTAGAGATTTATTAGATGAAGAATATAAATATCTGATAAAGTCAGAACTCAAGAGTTGGAATCTTAAGCGCTGGGCCCGGGCCTATTTTGCCAGTGGCATGTTCAAATTCATAACCAGTCATAATCCGATTTTGTCCAACGCTCCGGGCCGGGATTTTTTCTTTATGGATCCCAATGGAATTATTTATCCGTCGGTGGTGCATAACTTCAGAATGGGGGACTTAAGACAAATTGAAAATTTCGCGGAGTTTTGGGGTTCGGAGGCGGCCGAAAATGTCAGACAGCAAGTTACTGACAGCAAGATACCGGTTTGGATGATCTGCACAGCCAGAACGGCAATCAAAAAACATCCGTTTAAAGCGGCGTGGTGGTTGGTTGAAAATAAGTTTTTATGGCGCGCAAACGCAAACCAATAGGTAAGATAATATTTTACAGAGCCACAGTATCAGTATTTTTTGCCATCTTTATTGTGGTTTTTTTAGTTTGGCAAAAAGCGCACAGTTCGGCTCCGCTTCTGGCCAATTATTATCTGGGCACTTTGCCGACCGATGCTGACAGTATAAAGAAATTATCAAAAAATGATTTGCTTATTTTGAGTCCGGAGCAGGCCATTGTCCGCAAAAACGTCATCAGCCAAATAAAAAAAGATAATCCGAATATCATTTTGTTGGCCTATGTGCCCAGCCAGAGCTACAACATGGCTTGGCAGCAATATCCGGCCAACACTTTGTTTGGCGATTTTCAGGTAAAAAATAATTGGTGGCTGCGGGACGACGAGGGCAATGTCGTTTCCAATTGGCCGGGACTCAAAAATACCAACATGAGTTTGGAGTGGACTGATTATCTGGTCAATTTTGTCAAAACAAAGATTCTATCCGCCGGGGTCTGGGACGGAATTTTTTGGGATATGGTCAATGACGGCATTTCCGGAACCAACAAAGGTGATATTGATTTAAACGGCGACGGACAAAAAGACACTGCCCGTCTGGCCGATGTAGAGTGGGTAAACAGAATTGATTATTTGCTAGAGCGCAGTCAGGAGCTTAATGTTAAATACATTATCATGAACGGCAGTTCCATACCCTCAATGCAGGAGTATGTAAATGGTCGGATGTATGAAAATTTTCCCACCCCATGGGAAAAGGGCGGATCCTGGAGCGGAATTATGAACGGCCTGGAAGTAAACCAGCAAAGTAATAAACAGCCGCTTATTTATGTGATCAACGCCAACACCGGCAACACCGGCAAAAGCGACAACTATCGGAGAATGCGTTTTGGGTTGGCCAGCAGTTTAATGGTCAATAATGTTTATTTCAGCTTTGATCACGGCGACGAAAATCACGCGCAAATCTGGTGGTATGATGAGTATGACGTGAATTTGGGCGAGCCGATTGGCGAGGCGCAATCCGTGAGCGGCAGCGCCAATTTTACGGAAGATGTCTGGCGCCGCGACTACACTAACGGCGTGGCCATAGTTAATGTCACCACCAAATCCCAAACAGTTGATCTGGGTGGGGAGTATGAAAAAATCACCGGCAAACAGGATCCGGCCGTCAACGACGGATCAATCACTAACGCCGTTACATTGGGCGCCAAAGATGGTTTGGTGATGCTTAAAACCTTTCAGACCTTACAGGGCGTGACTTATCCCAACGGTTACTTTTTGAGTTTTTATGACATAAATGGCAATCGTGTCAGAAACGGCTTCTTTTCTTATGACGAGGAAGCGCAGGGCGCCGCCAAAATATTTGCCGGGGACTTAGACGGACAGGGCCGGGTGGAAAAAATCACCGCCGAAGGATTTAAGTTAAAAATTAATGACAGCAACGGCGGTATTTGGTATGAGGACTTTCCTTTTGGAGGAAACTATAAAGGCGCTTTGGATTTCGCGCCGGGCAAATTAAACGGCGCCACTGAAAATTCGCTGGTGGTTTCCGGTAACTCGGGCGGCAAGGTGCAGTTATACACTTATTACGGCGCGAACCTGATTGATAACGTTTATCCTTTGGGAAAAAAATATCAGGGCGGATTTTCGGCGGCAATCGGAAATGTTGACGGCACCGGCAAAGGAAACATCGTTTTGGGCACGGGCACCGGCGTTCAGGCGCAAATTTTAATTTACGACAGCAACTTAAAGAAAGTTAAAAAAAGTTTCTATATTGAAAATAAAAATTATAAAAAAGGGATAAAAATAGCCGTTGGCGATATCAACGGCGACGGCAAAGATGAAGTGGTAGCGGTTTTAAGTTCTGCCAGCGGCTCGCTGGTGCGAACCTTTAATTTTACCGGTAAAAAATTATCTGAATTTAAAATTGCGCAGGGATTCGCGGGCGCGCAGGTGTCTGTTGGAGCTTTGGATGTAAATTTTGATGGCCGCGCCGAAGTTATTTTGATGAACGGGCAATAATTATCTGCCGGTAATTAGACAAACTACTGGTCCGTCAAATTTCCAATTATCACTAAGTGCTTGTGTTAATCCGACAACCGACAGTGCGCTATTAGGAGAAACAGAAATATTTTCTGTTTTTTTAATTAGTTTGATGGCGGTTTTTAGATCATTGTCGCCGGCCACCCAGCCGCTTCCGTGTGATTCATTGACCGCTTTATCCACTTCGGCTTTGCGGAAGGCAATTTTATCCACAATCGCCGAGGCCAGGGAAGTGTTTATTGTCGCGGGTGTGTGAGTGCCTTTAACTTCGTCCACAATCGGATGGCAATGCGCGGTTTGCACGATATGAATTTGCGGTGAGATTTTTATTTTTTTAAATCCGTCATACAACCCCTGGGCAGTGGTGCCGCTCGAAGTGGGAATAAAGACCGCGTACAAGTTTTTTATTTTTCCAAGTTCTTCGGCCAGTTTTTCATAACCCGTTAAAGCGCTGTCGTCAGTGGACTGGCGCAAATTCTTGGCCAGATCTTTTTTATCCAGCTGAAAAGACGATTGTTTCGGATTTTGCACCTGTGTAACGGTTATCGTTTTTGTTTTGCCGGCTGTTTTTTTAATTAAATTTAATTTACGGGCGTCTATATGTTCGCCGACAAAAATTTTCAGCGTAAAATCATCGGCATTTTTTTTATTTAATTTTTTTATGGCGTATATGGCGGCCAAAGCGGCATTGCCGGATGAGGAAATACAAAAATTTCTCCAGCCCTCTTTTCGGTATTTATCCACCATCAGAGGTATGGATCTGCCCTTGTGCGAGCCGTAGGGGTGCAGGTCTTCGCGTTTTAAAAATAACTCGGTTTTGAGGCCGAGGGCCCTGGCCAGTTTCTTTGCTTTTAGTTGTGGAGTAATCATAGAAATTAAATCTTGCGTCCCAAACCGGAATATTGTATAATGTATTTTGCCTTAACTATTAACTTATTTATTTATGTCTAAACTTCTTTGTCCGGAGTGTAAAAATGAGGTTGATTTATCCAAATATCCGAATTTGGCTGTTGATAGCGTGGTTGAATGCAATGTCTGCGGCATTACTCTGCTCGTTACTGAAAAGAACGGAGAACAGATTACAGCTGAAGTTGTGGATGAGGGCAAGTAACCAGTTTGTCAATCATGCCTCTAAAGCCGTGCGAACCCAGGAAGACGACCACGTCTTCTTTTTTGGTATTTTTTAAAATATAGTCAATCAACTCGGTGTCGTCCGGTATGTGAATTGTTTGCCGGTGGGTTTTGGAAATAATTTGTGCCAATTCTTCGCCTTCAAACGGCAGTTCGGTTTCGCTTGAGTCAACTTTTAATTTGGTCAGAGTTGGTATGATTACCTCGTCGGCCGGTGTAAACGCATTATCATAACCCGGAGCGGATTGCGGTCGGCGATGGCCGGTGTTCGGTTCAAAAATAGCGATAATTTTACTTTCCGGATAAATTGTTCGCAAGGTTTTTAAAGTGGCTCTGGCCTTGGTGGGCGAGTGGGCCAGATCGTCATAAATAGTTATATCGCCTTCAGCTTTTTTTTCCAAACGGCGTCTGATGCCTTTAAAGGTGGCAATGCTGTTTAATATGGTGTCTGCATCTATGCCGCTTTCATAGGCCACGGCAAAACAGCCGCAAATATTTTCCGCCATGTGTTCGCCTAAGACGGGTGCGAACACTTGGTAGGTCTCACCCCTATTTTCAATGGCAAATTTTATGCCGTCTTTTGTCTGACTGATATTTTTATACACGTAATCGGCGTTGCTTTTGCCGTAAGTAATGGCTTTTACGTCTGCGATTAATTCTTTGATATTTTCACCGTCAATGCAGGCCACGATCAGACCTTTTCTTGGGATTAATTTGATTAAGTCCTTAAAGGCCTTTAAATAGTCCTTAGCTGTAGGGAAAACATCGGCATGATCCCACAACGCCGCGGAAAGTAGTAGGTGAGTGGGGGAGTAGAGCATAAATTTTGGCCGATTGTCCCAGCGCGCGGTTTTGTATTCATCACCTTCCAGAACGCTCCAGCCCGACCGGTTTTTGTCTTTGCGGAGTTTGGCGCTAAGGGGCATATTCAAACTTATCCCGCCGAACATATAACTCGGTTGTATTTGTGCGTTTGATAAAATCCAGGTGAGCAGGGCCGAGCTTGAGGTTTTGCCGTAGGTGCCGGCGCAAACTACTGAATGATCCTGAACAATATATTCGGCCACAACCTCCGGATATGATTTTATATTTAATTCATTTTCTCTGGCCGCGAAAAATTCCGGATTGGTGGAGCCGGCCACGTTTCCCACCACCACAATATCCGGCCTGTCGTCTCTCATCATTTTTTCCGGATGCCAGCCCGGGTAAAAATTAATTCGGTGTTTTTTTAAATGATCCGAAATCGGCGGATAAAACCCAACATCACTGCCGGTCACTTTCCAGCCGTCTTCGCTAAAGGCAATGGCGAGCGCGCTCATTGCCACTCCGCAGATGCCGATAAAGTGGATGTGTTTCATAATTATTTGAGCAGTTTTTTTAATGCCGCTAAATCAGTTTGCCATTTTTTTCCGTCAAACCATTCCAAACCGGCGAATTGCAGTTTGTATATATCAGTCGGCCTTTGAGCAGAACCCAGATAAATATATTTCTTCTTATTTTTTTTGGCGTATAAAATCGCTTTCAGCATCATGCCCATACCCAAATTTGAATTGGCTTTGGCTAAGTTATAAAAAGGATAGCAGTAGTGTAAAATATGTTTTGTTTCCAGGGCTATACAGTAGCCGATCGTTTCATCGGCCAATTCATATTTCAATAGTAAATTAAAATTACTTTTTTTGGTATCAATTATTAATTCTTTTATTTTCTGCGCGCTGAAAGTTTTTTCACCGAATTTGATCGCGTAAAATTCTTTGCCCATTTTATGTATGCTCCAGTCATAATCAGAATAGGGGATGGGTGCGGTTTTGAGCGCAACATCTTCGGTTTTTTTCAGTATCCTTCTATTTTCACTAGACAGTTCAAATTTTGCTAAATTTATTCTCAAGCTTCGGGTCTGGTTCATTGCACCTTTTCCAACCCGCGTGAAAACAAAGCCGTCACTATAGAGAGAATCAATCGTGTGCGCGTCAAATTTATTTATGGTTTTTTCTTGCCATTTCAAATACATACCTATTTATAAATACTTATCCAAATAGATAAAATAATAAAAAACGACTGCACCAGCCAAAAACGCATGACAATTTTTTCTTCAGCCCAGCCCTTGAATTCAAAGTGATAATGCAGGGGGGACATTTTAAATAATCTTTTGCCAATCAAGCGGCGGAAAAAAACCTGCGCCATAACCGTTAAAATTTCAATGTAGAAAATAAAGCCCAGCAAAGGCAAAAGCATGGTGCGGTTTATGGCGATAGCATTTATGGCAAATAATGCCCCCAGCCCCAGCGAACCCACATCGCCCATCTGAAATTTAGCCGGCTTGACGTTAAAATAGGTGTAAACAATCAACGCGCCCACGACCGTGGCGTTTAAAATGGTAAAGGACTCTCTGCCTTGCACCCAGCTTAAAATCGTCAGCCCCAGGAAAGATAAAATCAAAGATCCGCCGGCCAGGCCATCCATGCCGTCAGTGATGTTAACGGCATTGGCAGTAAACATCACAAAGAAAATCACAATCGGAATTATCCACCAGCCCACAAACGCCTGCCCGTCAAACGGAATCCACAGAGAGTGCCATTGCGGACCCAATTTAAAATATATCCACCAGGCAGTCACTGCTCCGGCCAAAAACTGGAATAAAAGTTTTTCATGCACCTGAATGCCGCGGCCAGGATGAGAGCCAAAAATAGACGTCAAAGATCTAAACGCTTCCCAGGGCAAAGTGATGATATACCACAGTTTCATGTACCATTTTTTGTGAACTTTTATTAAAGTCCAAACGTGAGCCAGTTTGCGCTCACGTCGTTTTTTTCCAAAGATATTCAAAATATCATCGGTGGCGCCCAAGAGGGCGGAAATACCCATCACGCCGATAGGCACGAAGGTATTTTCACGATTCCAGTTAAAAAGAATAGTGATAACCGTAACCGTAATAATGACCAAGAGTCCGCCCATAATCGGCGTGCCCACTTTTTCCTGCCGGTCTCCCTTTAAAGTAAAATCATACTCATCGCGGCGCGTAATCCTGAATTTATTTAAGAATTTGATCAGGAGCGGCGCAAATAAAAACGCGCCAATGGCCGAAGCCATCAGGTAGGTGAGAGCGGTTTGTAAAAGTTCCGGTGAAAAAGACATATTAAAATTTTAATCTTTTCATTTGTAAAATTTCGGCCTGTTGGGCCTCAAGCAAAGTTTCGTTTTTTTCTCCGCTTAATCCTTTCTCAATCCATTCCTGGTCAAGCAAGCCGGCTTCCGGCTTAATAATTTTAATTTGGCCCTTGGTAACGCCGTGACTGTATTGCCCCTCGCTGGACCAGGCCCGGGCATGAACATAATTAATAATCTCGCCGGTATTTTCGGTCACAAGCAGCATATGGTTGCGCGTTTTTCTCGGTCCGGTTTTGAGCATCACAATCAAATCGCCCGGCTTTAGTTCGGACATGGCGTTTACCGCGACAGAGTTTTTTGAATTGGCATAGACCGATACGGACATTTGTTCCACCGGCCGCAGTTTACTGATAATCCATCTGAAAAAATTACGGGGCGAAGTTATAAACATCTTTTTGCGCAAGTCAACGTGTTTGGTTTCCAAAAAATGCGCGATCAAAACATGGCTGATAAATCCGGAGCAGTCAACGCCCAAATTATTATCAATCAAAAATTGGCGGATACAGCCGATATGCTCGGCCTCGGAATGCATATGCAGACAGCAGTGGCCGTCTTTATCAAAAATCCCTTTTTTGTACTGCATGGAGATTATCTTGGCTTCATCCACGATTTCCTGCGGCGTGCCCTTGCCGGCCAAAACCCGAAGTTGCGCCCGTCCGCCTACTTTGGCATTATTAAAATACGGGCATCTAATTTCGGCGACGTCAAAAGGCAAATTAAAATATTTATCAATTAATTTTAAAGCATTGGGAGATAGGGTTTGCGCCATACTAATTTAAGGATGCGATTAATTTCTTTTTTAATGATTCCGGCAGTAATCTTACGGCAGGAAGTTTTTTTAAATCCACCCATTCCAGTTCGTAATAGTTATCCGGAGCGTTGCGCGCCTTTTCCGGACCGCCCAAGGCCTCTTCGCCGACAATGTCTTTCGTGAAAAAATAGTATTCATCTCGGTGAGTCAAAATGCGGAGCGGCTTTTTTGCGTCAAATTGAAAATGCAATCCGGTTTCTTCCAGAATTTCCCTCTTCGCCGTGTCTTTTAAGTTTTCATTTTTTTCAACGGTGCCTCCCGGCATGGAATAATACTTGTTTCCGTATTTGTTTCTTTTCATCAATAAAATTTTTCCGTCTTTAATCAGAATGGCTCCGGATCTTTTTGCCGTCCACCGGACTTGTTTTTGGGCGAACATTACTCCGACCAAAATTGCCAGTCCGTCGGCGTTAAACACGTTGTGTTTTTCCATTATTCCTTTTTCGCTCTGAATTCTGACTAAATCTTCGCCGATTTTTTTATTTTCGTAAACTATAATGTTAGTCGGAACATTTTTAATTTTTGGTATGGCCATCGCGTCAATTCTTTCACTCATTCTTTGGATGATTTGGGCGCCATTTTTTATCTCGGCCAGTTTATAGCCATTCGGGCTGATATCAAGCAAACCGGCCAGATGCGCCGCAAAAGTGGATATACTGTTTGAGTTTTTATTTTTATTTTGTAAAACGGACTCGTAGGTGGTTGAAGCCGGCTGGCGGGCATTGACCTCAATCAGGTATAACTTGCCGGTTTTTTCTTCAGCGATTACATCAATGCCAAAAAGTCCTTTCCAGCCGCTTTTTTTAAGTTTTCTGCCGACGTCAGCGGCGATTTTTTGGTATTGTTTGATTTGTTTTTTATTTAAAATTTTATACGGCAGCTGCCAGTCATTGCCGATGGTGGCAAAGGGATTTTCCGTAAAAGGGGAGAGGCCGGTAATTTGATAATTTATGTTGCCAAGAAAAACTTTATCGCCCCAAACCACGTTGTTATTGGTAAACATCGGGCCTTTGATGTAATCAGCCACTCGGGCTTCGCGCAGGGGAAATTTATTTTTTATTTCCGTCAGTTTTTCTTTGGAATCAATTAGCATTGTGCCGCTGCCGGTATGAGAGCGGTTGAACTGAACGATAAACGGGCTCCATCTTGATTTTATGTCTTTGCACAATTGAATTTTTTGCTTTGGCAGATATTTGGTCAGATCACCTAGCCACTTAACCTGGGAAATTTTTTCTTCCACCCGGCCGGAAATTTCCGCCGGGGGATTAATCAGCGTCCAGCCGTTTTGGGCGCAGAGTTTCTCAATCTGGGTCGTATTTTTAAACACCACCACGAAGTCGCCCCTTTTTATTGCCTGTTTGGCGGTTTTGTGTTGTAATAAATCGCGGGTATCAAGCTGGTTTTTGGCTTTTATTAAAATTATATTCGGCCGGTCTTTGGCGACTTTTCGGGCGAAACCGGTGGAGTTGCTGATGATAAAGTAATTATGAATTTTTTTTAAATCCAGCCCGAGCGCGCGTTCCACGTCCCGGCAAACATAAAACAAACGGTGCTTGCCCAGCCGCTTGGAAATGGCGTTTAAAATACCATTTGCTTGAACCATAAATTTACTATATAATAGCGTAGATTATTGAATTTTACAAGGTATGCCAACAGACGCTTTATATGTTGAGTTAAAAAAATTCGGGCGAGTTAAAGCCAATGAACCCTTAGCCAAACATACCACCTTTCAAATCGGCGGTCCGGCTAAGTATTTTATAACTGTTGATAACCGGGAAAAGCTTATTGGCTTGCTTGACTATATAGCCGGAAACGGTCTTGATTATTTTATAATCGGCGGCGGCTCCAATCTGTTGTTCGGCGACGACGAATTTGACGGCGTGGTCATCAAAATTTGCACAACCAAAGAGCCGGAATTTATAAAAAAGAATGATAAATTTAATATCAAAGTCGAAGCTGGTGTTTCCCTGGGCGCGGTGGTTAATCTGGCCGCGCAAAACGGCCTGACCGGGATGGAATGGGCTATTGGCATACCCGGAACGGTTGGCGGAGCAGTGCGCGGCAATGCCGGGGCTATGGGCAAAGACATGTCTCACGCGGTTAAAGAAGTTGAGGTTTGGCGTGATGGCGAGATTTTAAATCTCACGCCAAAGGAGTGTCGATTTGATTACAGAGACAGCGGTTTTAAATACAATAAAGACGTGATCCTTTCAGCCGGTTTGTTTTTGGAAAAAGGCGACAAAAAAGCAATTATGGCGGCCGTGCAAAAACATATGATCCAGCGCGCTGGCCGGATTACCCAGCTTCCTTCGCCCGGCAGCTTCTTTAAGAATATTAAATTAAGTAAATGGCCGGGAGACACCAAACAATTGCCGGAATTATACGTTCGGCGCGGCACGGTTCCGGCCGGCTGGATGATTGATCAGTTGGATTTGCGCGGACTCTCTGAAGGCGGCGCCAAAATTTCTGATGAGCACGGTAATTTCATAGTTAACATCAATCAAGCCACGCAAAAAGACGTGCTAACCCTTGTTGATATAATTAAAGAAAAAGTATACAATAAATTTAGGGTTGAATTGGAAATGGAGGTCCAAGTCGTTAATTAACTATTTATATTAATATGCAAGTCATTGTTACCGGTAAGGGCCTTGAACTTACCGATGCCATCAGGGACTATGCGGAAAAAAAGATAGGAAGTTTAGAAAAATTTTACAATAATATCATCCGTGCGAACGTCAGCGTCGGGGTGGAATCGCATCACCATCAGAAAGGCAGTATCTTCGTGGCTGATTGCAAGCTGGAAGTGCCGGGTAAAGACATTTTTGCCTCAAAAAATGAAAAAACATTATATAAGGCCATAGATAAAATCCGGGATTACCTGGAGAGTGAACTGAAAAAACATAAAGTTAAAGAACGGGTCAAATCAAAAAAAGACATGCGGCAGGTGAGAGAGGAAAAGGAATACAAAACCGAGTTGTATTAAAATGAAAGCAAAGTTGATAAACTTTATTAAAAAAATAGGGTCGGTTGCCTATGCTGTGGCCGGCTCTTTTGTGATTTCCGCCGGCTGGAGCTGGTACCATATTGCCAAGCGCCCCCATTGGCGGTTTGTGCTTATTGCCTGCTTGTTTTGGCTGGGTATTTTTGCGGGTTATTGTATTTTTAAATGGCTGTACGGATACTTAACAACTAAACTAAACCGTCACAATTTTTGGCAAACTGAATTTAAAAAATATCTGGATTCCCTGTTTTTTATATTATCCTTGTCTTTTCTGGCTTTTTTCTCCCGCTGGGAATGGTTGAGTTTGGTTTATTTTCTGTTCATTTTCGGTTTGTTATTTTGGCGCTTGCAATTCTATTTGGGCTTACACCCAAACGGCAATGCCTGGAAAAAAATAAACAGGCAGGTTTTTGTTTTTATTTTGTTTTTATTTCTTCTCTTAAGCGGTTTGCAGTATGCCGCTTATCATTATTACATTCTTGATCCGAATATAAAATTTTACAATATCGTTTTGTTCCGCTCCTGGGCCATGACCATGTTTTGGGTTTTGGGGTTTGCCCTTTCCGGTCTGCTTTACTGGCGGATCAAAAAGAAAGTTTGGCGGCATCTGTTTTTGATTTTTTGGTCACTGCTCTTTGTGGCGATGCTGATTGTCTGGGTGATAAACGTCGGCATTATGTATTTTTCCGGTTTGTATTTAAATCCGGTGATGCTTGGCTATGCCAAAGGCGCGTCATCAGTTATCTTTAATTGGCTCACCCCGTTTTTAATCAGCGGCGGCGTATTGGTTCTGGTTATTTTTGCCCTATTATTCAAACAGGTCATCAGGGCGCATGACTCCGCTTCAAAAAATTACTGGCAGTACTATAATCTGGCTTTGATCGCGGTGGCTTTACTCTCTATTTTTGGACTAAGTTCTTTTAAAAACACGCCCGAATATACGATTGTGCGGTCTTTTTACAGATATTTTGCCGGTCAAAACCAAAATGCCGTGCTTAGTCCGATTGAACAGGCAAAATTGGAGCGATTCGGTTTGCATTTCAATTTGAATGAATTTGCCGTCGCCCACAAAGAAAAAGTTTTCAGCACCGCAACATTCTCATCCAGCAAGCCGAATATTATTATTGTCTTTTTTGAATCATTTTCATCACGCCTGACCGATGTCTATAACCCGAATTTTAAAGGGCTGACGCCCGGGTTGGATAAAATGGCCGCGGATCCGTTTACAACCGTTTTTCATAAATATTACAATGCTTCCACGCCGACCATCACCGGCATCCTCTCACAGCTTTGCTCATTTCTGCCTCCGACCGGCTACAATGAAATTAATAATGAAAAAAAACTGCAGAGAATTTATGCTTTGTGTTTGCCACAGATTTTAAAAAACAGCGGCTACAAATACGCCTCATATATCACGTCAGTGGACAAAAACTATGAAAATAAAAATTCAATTTTAAGCAGTATTGGCGTAGGTGATATTTATGGCACAGCGGAACTGGGCAGGTATATTTCCGCTAAACCTCTTTCCTGGGGATATTCGGACCACCAAATGTTTCCGGCGTTTTGGCAAATTATAAATGAAAAAACCCAGAGTCCATTTCTAGCCATGATTTCCACCATAGACAGTCATCCGCCGTTTAATTTATCCGCGGACATTATTAAATACGGCGATGGCAAGAATAACCTGCTGAACTCCGTATATTCTACCGATGACGCCTTTGCGAAATTTTGGAATGATTTTAAGGCCAGTGATTTATCCAAAAATACAATTTTAATTGCCGTGGCCGACCACGCCGTTTTTCCGGCCGCTTATACAAAAGATATTTTTCCCGATGTGGCCGGCAAAATTAGTTTTTATGATGAAAATATGTTTATGATGTATGTTCCCGACACTGTTTTGCCGAAAAGCGTTGACATGTATTCATCCGGGCTTGATTTTACGCCCACCCTTTTGCAAATTTTAAATATAAACGTGCCAAATTCGTTTGAGGGCCATTCAATTTTTGACGACCAAAAAAATTACCCCAATCTTTTGGGTATGCATGAATTGGAATTATACATAAACCAAATCGGGCCGGACGGAAAAAGAATTATCAGCCATGACATACCGACAGACATTAGTTGCGGTCCGGATGATTACACCACTACTACAAACACACCACTAACTCCGTGTGAGTATCTGGATTTTTATAAATGGGAAAAACAGATGTTTGAGCAGGGGAGAATGTGGTAGGTTGACGGCTTAATCCATTGACAAAAAGGGTTTTTTAGGGTATCCTGTAGGCACAACAGGAGGCACACAATGACCGCCATTGAGCGCAAGCAGGCGAGTTTCAAGCAGAAGAAGTTGCTGGCTCATATCGCCAGGTTTCTCATCCTGGTGATCTGGACAGTTGTCGTGGCCTTCAGTGCCTTTTACAAGTGGCATGAGAATGCGGTGATTTTCACCGCGACCTCCTTCGCCTTCATAGTGGTGCTCCTCATTGAGGAGTGGCGCCGGAGGCAGGATGTGAAGTACCTCAATTGGTGGGAGAGCGAATACACACAGTTGGCGCAGGATTACGCCAATGCGATCAAGGCCGCCACCAGTTCCGCGCAAGCAGAGCTTCAGTACCGAAGGGCCGTGCAGTATCTGGAGACCTTCCGCCCTCCCTGGGGGCGTACCTGACTCACGCGAGCGCGCGGTTGTTGCTAAGGGGGCATGCAGTTCCGGTTCGGGACTGCTTTTTTCTTTTCATAATCTTTTTTCTATGATAAACTATTTCCGTATGCCATATAACATTTTAAACGCCGAAGAGTTTTCCAAACTAAAAAACATGGAGCCAAACCGGTTTAAGCATGATTGCAAAGATTCAGTGTATTTGGATTTGCGCGGTTTGGCCTTGGAGCCGTCAGCCGGTTTTGAAGTTGGCCGTTTACAACATCTGGCCAAAATTTTGCGCGGACTTATTTTTGCCACAGTTGAGGGGGCGCAGTCCGGCCATCCGGGCGGAAGCAGTTCCAAAGTTGAACAATTTTTGGCTATGGTTTTTGGCGGCGCGATGAGTTTTGATCCCACTGATCCAAAAAATCCCGGACGGGACAGAGTTATTTGGAGCGCCGGCCACTGCACCCCACTCTTATATAGCGGCCTGGCGTTAATATATGAAACCTTACGCCGCAGCGGCAGGCAATTTTCCGAAGCGGTTTTACATCCGATTTTTCCCGAGGACTTGATTCGTTTTCGTCATGTTGATGGACCATCCGGACATGCGGAAAGTTTTCACCCGTTATCAGATTACAGCACCGGCCCTTCCGGCCATGGTCTGGCTGCCGCCGGGGGCATTGCCATCACCCACCGCTCCTGCGGATTAGACACTAAGGTTTGGGTGTTTATGGGCGACGCGGAAAGCGAAGAAGGCATGAGTTATGAAGCCCGTAATGTTTTAGCCGCCACCGGCACAAAAAATATCATCGTCAGTTTGGACTTCAACCATTACGGCATTGACGGAAATATAAACGAAGTTATTTCTTCGGATTACCTTAATCATTGGCTGGGTATGGGTTGGAATGTAATAGAGGCAGACGGACACAATCTGACGGAGTTAAACTACGCCTACAAATTGGCGGCGCAGGGGTTTGACAACAGCGCGCCTGCCGTGATCATTGCCCATACTACAAAAGGCAAGTGTTATGGCTCAAAAGAAAATTCCCAGACCTCGCACGGCAGTCAAGTCGCTCATGATGAATATATAAAAATAGAAAACGAGCTTGGTTTTGCAGTCCCCGGCAATAAGGGGAATGTCATGGAAGACATTGCCACCATTTTTGAAAATTTAAAAGAAGAAGATGAATTGTATCTTGATTCCCGTTTTAAAGTCACGGCTGAAAATATCAAATCCGAAGCGAAATTAGTTGAACAGATGAAAAAATCTCTATCCGGCCGGCCGATAGTAAAACCGCAAACCATAAAACGTCCGGATAAACTCCCGCCGGAATTGGTCTTTGAACAGGACACAAAGGTCTCTACGCGCAAGGCCGCGCAGGCCTGGATGAAGTGGCTGATGACCCAAACGGCGTTTTTTTACGCCGGAGCCGGGGATTTGAGCGGGTCGGTTTTGACCAATTCGGCCGAACAGGTTTATGGAATTATTAACAAACAAAATCCGCTGGGTAGGGGAGTAAGATTTGGCATTGCCGAACAAAATATGGCTATGATGTCGGCGGCCATGACCCAGGATGTTTTGCCGGGAAATTTTCAGCCGATTTCAGTGTTTTCAACTTATGCCGTTTTTACCGGTATGATTGCCAATTGCGTGCGTTTGGCTTTGTTTAACAATAGCATTCTTTCGCAAAAAGGTTTTTTCATATTATTGGCTTCGCATGACGGCCCCGAGACCGGCGAAGACGGCCCCACTCACCACGGCCAATTTTGGATGTCTCTCTATGATGCCTTTCCCGGAATAAAGGTATATAAGCCGTTAGATGCCAATGAGACCATAGAGATGTTGTTTTACGCCTTAGAAAAAGGCGAGCCGATTGTTTTATCCGTGGGCCGACCGGATGTGCCGGTGATAAAAAGAATCCATACCTCTCCTCAAGATGCCACACTGGGCGCGTATGTGTTTAAGAATTATTCAAATAATAATCAAGAAAAAATCGTTTTGGCCATTTCCGGATCATTGATTTTAAAAAATGTTTTAGAAATTTTGCCGGAATTGGAAAAGAGTTTGGATGTAAAAATAGTGGCCGTGACTTCGCCGAAGTTGGCTGGGGATAGAATTGGACAAATTTTATCAACCGAAGAAAAAGACAGAGTAATTACTCTGCACAACGGTTGGTCCGGATTTTTAAACTCATTTATCCTGCCGGAAGATTATAAAGCCCGATCAATCGGCGTTGATAATTTCCTAAAATCAGGCAAACCGGATGAATTGTATGAATTGGCCGGCTTAACCCCGGAAAAATTAAAAGAAAAGATATTAGAAAGCCGGTCGCCTAAGTCCGACCGGCTTAACCCGACTCACCACTTGAGCCAGATAGCATGAGGCCTCCTTGGGCCAAGTCCCGGAGCCAGAAATCACTCCAGGAGCAAGAGTAGTTTGTCTGCCGGTACGACCACCGACTGCATCCCGAGCTCACTGCCGGGTTCGTAGAATCTGATGCTGACGTACTGTTCATCCAGCAGTGTTTGGACTTCGGCAGTTCTGTCCTTTTCCTGGTCGCAGACAATACTGCCTTCGTATATCCTTTGCCCGTTGCAATCCCGAGTTTTCATCCCGCACCTCCTTTCCGCACAGAATTGCAAAAATGTGCTATTTCTAGTATAATATTTTTTTAAGAAACAATTAACAATTTTGTCAAGGATAAACTATGCAAAAGGGTCTTTCTTCAGTTGAAGCGGCGGTCAAACTCAAAAATTTTGGCTATAATTCTTTACCGGTAGCGAAGAAGAAACACTGGCTGATGCGTCTGCTCGGTATTTTTTTAGAGCCAATGATGCTTCTCATTTTAATCACCGCGATTGTCTATTTTTTTATCGGCGAAAAAACTGAAACCATTATTTTTTTGTTTTCAATCGTGCCGATTGCCCTAATGGAATTTTTAGAAGAACAGCGCACGGACCAGGCCCTGGAGGCCCTGGATAAAATGATGGTAACCTCTTGCGAGGTTTATCGTGACGGAAAAATCATCACCTTGGAAACAAAATTTTTGGTTCCGGGCGACCTGGTGCACTTAACTGCCGGAGATAAAATTCCGGCTGACGGCTTTTTGGTTGATTCACCCGGCCTGCGCGTAGATGAAGCGGTTTTAACCGGCGAATCAATCGCGGTGGCTAAGTCGCAGGCCATCAGTTTGGAAAAAACCGGCGATGAAACAAAGTTATGGCAAGGCACATACGTCACTCAAGGCGAAGGCGCAATGTTTGTTAATGCCACGGGTTTAAATACATCTTACGGAAAACTCGGTTCATTACTGTCAAAAATCAAAAAATCCAAAACTCCTTTACAGATTAAACTGAATCGTTTACTAAAAACCATAGCTATACTGGCAATTTTAACAGCCGCGGTTGTAGCCATTATTATATCTTTGACCAAGGGGCTGGTAGCCGGAATATTAGGCGGATTAACCATTGCCATGTCTTTAATCCCCGAAGAATTTCCCATTGTTTTTAGCGTCTTTCTGATTTTTGGGGTCTTGAAAATGGCCAAACGAAATGCTTTGGTACGGGAAATGTCTTTGGTGGAAACTTTGGGTTCAGTGACGGTAATTTGTACCGATAAAACCGGCACCTTAACCGAAGGCAGAATGTCGTTAAAGCAGGTTTATTGGCAGGGGCAGGTAAGAGAAATTAACAGCGGCAATAAATCCGGTCTGACCGAATTCATGAAAATAGTTTTGCTGGCCTTAGAGCGGGTGCCGGTTGACCCGATTGAAATTGAAGCCCATAGTTTTGCCAAAAGCATCGGCCTTGAACCGCATGATATTTATGAAGCCCACAGATTGATAGAAGACAAACCCTTTGATGCCAACACCAAAATGGTTCACCATTTATGGCAGGATAAAAATGACGGCTTCTGCCAATACAGCGCCGGCGCTCCGGAATTCATAATTGATAATTGTAATTTAGCTGAACTGGAAAAACAAAAAATAACCAGGGTTTTTGAAGACGCGTCCAATGATGGCTACAGAGTGGTTGGCATCGCTAAAAAATCCGAGGTCAAAAATATCGCAGATAAAGATTTGGAATTCGTCGGTCTGCTTATTATGAGCGATCCGCCCCGACCGGAAGTAAAGGACGCGGTAGAAACTTGTCAGAAAGCCGGCATCAGAATCATAATGATCACCGGAGACAACAGAATGACGGCTCACAGCATTGCCGAAGAAATCGGCTTGGCTCATAATGAAGAAATTTTAACCGGATCGGATATTGCCAACATGTCGCCTGACGCCTTAAGAGATAAGATAAAAACCTGCAGTATTTTTGCTCGGGTTAAGCCGGAACAAAAATATACGATTGTTAAAGATTTGCAGGATATCGGCGAGGTGGTTTCCATGACCGGAGACGGGGTTAACGACGCACCGGCTTTAAAAACTGCCAATATCGGCGTGGCCATGGGCAAAAAAGGCACAGAAGTCGCCAGGGCCGCGGCCGGCATGGTTTTAATGGATGATAACTTTTCCACGATTGTGGGCGCGGTGCGTGAGGGCAGGCGAATTTATGACAACATGCGCCATGCTTTTGTCTTTTTACTGTCTTTTCATATTCCAATTGTCGGTTTAGCGATCATCCCGCTATTCTTTGGTGATTCAATGATTTTTTTACCCATTCATATTATCTTTTTGGAATTGATCTGTGATCCGGCTTCGGTGCTTGGTTTTGAAAGAGAAGCCGCTCGCTACAACTTAATGAAAGAAAAACCGCGTTCTCCTAGTGAACCGATGATCAATTTTCCGCTTGGCGCGCAGGCCCTATTGCAGGGGCTGGGAATACTAGGCATCAGTTTGGTTTTTTATTATTACTTTGGCGTTTATTTAAATAATTTTGAACTTGGCCGCACCACCGCCTTTGCCGCTTTGGTGCTGTCCCAAATCGCGGTTTTATTCTTTTCACGCGAGTGGGTGCAGATAAAAAGTAATAAAGTTATACTAGTAGTGTCCGCGCTGACCTTCATATTTTTGGTTTTAAGCTTGTTTACGGCTTTGCGAAATATTTTTTACTTCGTGCCAATTTCATTGAATCTTTATTTGTTCATAATCGGCGCCGTGCTGGTTTGTAACTTTTTAGTTGGTTTAGCGGTGTCAAAAATAAAAAATAAATATGCCTGATTTGGGCGTTATAATCGCTTCCGAAAAAAAATTCCGCCAGGATCAAATCTATAAGGCCTGGTTTGATGTTGGCATTGATGGTTATGCGCAAATCACCACTTTGCCTTTGGATTTGCGGGAAAAACTAAAAAATTTGCCCTGGCTTTCGGTTGAGTTGGGACTTCTGCAGGAAAGTAAAACAGATAACACAAAAAAGGCGTTGTTAAAATTAAATGATGGGCAAACTGTAGAAACAGTTTTGATGGGCCGCAAGTCAAGAAATACAATTTGTATTTCCAGCCAGGTCGGTTGTCCGATGAATTGCGCTTTTTGCGCCACCGGATCGTGCGGTTTTACGCGAAATTTATCGGCGCAGGAAATTGTGGATCAATATCGCTTTTGGCAAAGGTATTTGGGAGCGGAAGAGGGGATTGATAATATTGTGGTTATGGGTCAGGGTGAGCCGCTACTCAATTATGATAATGTCAAAACAGCCATAAATATTATTTTAAAATACACTGATATTGGTCCCCGGCAAATCACGATTTCAACTGCCGGCGTGCCTGCGGCTATGGAAAAAATGATTGCAGATAAAGATTTTCCGCCGGTTCGGTTTGCCGTATCGCTTCATAGCGCCATTGACGCCACCCGAAAAAAAATAATGCCATCGCATCAGCCCGGCTTTTTTGATTTTTTAATTGATTGGTCCAAAAAATATCACCAGGCCTTTCCGAGTCGGGCGCATTATCTGGGTTTGGAGTATATTATGCTTGATAAAGTTAATGACGATGCCAAACATTTAAAGGCATTTATTAAACTGGCTTCAAAGTTGGGGAGCGTGAGAATTAATCTGATTCCGTATAATTTGATTTCTACCGGCGCGTCAACCGGGGTTTTTACCGGATCGGCGCCAAAAGTAATAGAACACTGGCAGGAGACATTGCTCAATTCCGGCTTTACCAGCACCATCCGCCATTCCCAGGGCCAGGATATTGCCGCGGCCTGTGGACAACTCAAGGCCTAAGGGCTTGACCTATACCTAGGGTATAGGTATACTATGAGTATTAATCATACTCATTTTTAATTTTAATTCAAAGATATGTTGGAGCCATACACAACCAAGATCAAGGCCAATTTAAAAAAAGTTCAAGGCCAGATAAATTTAATTCAAAAAATGTTGGATGAAAACAGATATTGCGTTGATGTTGCCCAGCAAATTCACGCGGCTGTGGGCATATTAAAGCAGACCAATAACATAATTCTGGAAAGCCACTTAAATTCCTGCGCTTCGCATAAATTAAATTCAAAAAAACAATCCGAGAAAGATGCCTTCGTTAAAGAATTAATTCAAACCTTCAACCTGACAACCAAATAATTCCTTCTTTTAATTTTTTGCTATGTCAAAATTAACTGTACCCATACGCGGGATGCACTGCAAGTCATGTGAAATTTTAGTGGAAAATAATTTAAAAAAAGTTGATGGTATTAAGAGAGTTACCGTCAGCCACAGCGAAGGCAAGGCGGATATAATCTATGAAGGCGAGACACCGCAGGCCTCGCAAATACGAGACGCAATTAAATCAGCGGGTTATGAGGTTGGTCAGAAAGACAAACTGCCGCTATTTTCCAAAGATCCAAAGGATTACAAAAATTTGGCGCTAGCCGCCGTCATTCTTCTTGGGCTTTATGCGATAGCCAGATGGCTGGGAATTTTTAATTTAAGCGTAAGTAGCGATAATAGCGCCGGGCTTTACATTGTGCCAATTGTCGGCTTAATTGCCGGCGTATCAACTTGTATGGCTTTAGTTGGCGGATTACTCCTGGCAATTTCCGCCAGACACGCTGAACTCCATCCCGAAGCAACAACAAAACAAAAATTCATGCCTCATATATATTTTAATATCGGCCGGGTTGCCGGCTATGCTTTGTTTGGCGGACTAATCGGTGCAATCGGATCAATAATCAGTCCGTCGGTCGGCGTGCTGGGTCTGTTAACCATAATCGTTGGTGGAGTAATGATATTTCTGGGTTTAAAACTCATAGAAATTTTTCCGTACTTGAAAGACAAAACCATTGCCCTGCCAAAAAGCATTTCCAGAGTGTTGGGAATCGGCAAAGAAACAAAAGAATACAGCCACCGCGGTTCAATGATTACCGGCGCTTTGACATTCTTTCTGCCTTGCGGATTTACCCAGGCGATGCAGCTCTATGCCGTCAGTACCGGTAGTTTCACGAAGGGCGCCTTGATTATGGGTTTGTTTGCTCTTGGCACCGTGCCGGGGCTATTAACTGTTGGCGGATTAAGTTCAATCTTTAAAGGCCAGAAAGCAAAAATATTTTTTATGGTTGCGGGCTTGGCAGTGATAATTTTCGGCTGGGTCAATATTGCCAATGGCAGCAGATTGGTCTCCGGTCTGGGCGCAAACAAGCCGGTTCAGGTTACAGACACAGCCAACGCACAAGTTGTGCAAATGACACAGGATTTTAACGGCTATTCACCAAATGTTTTTACCGTTAAAAAAGGTATACCGGTTAAGTGGGTAATCACATCCAAATCCGTTCTTTCCTGTGCCAGTTATATTGTTATGCCCAAGTATGGAATCAGCCAAGGTTTAAAACAGGGAGAGAATATTATCACCTTCACTCCAACTGAAACCGGCGAAATTCCATTTTCCTGTTCAATGGGTATGTATACCGGAAAATTTGTGGTAGTTGATGATACCAGTGGTGCCAGTGCGCCCGCCAAGGCAACAGTTGCTTCCGCAAGTGGCGCTTGCGGAGCCAGCGGAGGCGGTTGTGGCGGTTGCGGGGGTGGGAACTTTAAATATACACCGCAAACAGGTAAAATAAATACAGCTACAACTGATGAGCAGCAAAATGTTCAGTTAGTTCAAACCACTTTTACCTATAACAAAGATATCCAGCCAAATGTCTTCACAGTTAAACAGGGCCAGCCGGTAAAACTTGTTGTGGATGTTAAAGAAAACGGACAGGGTTGTATGAGCACGATTATGATTCCCGGATTATACAACACAGCGCAACGCTTGCTGGCTGGAGAAAAAATAATTATGACGTTTACACCCACTCAAACCGGGGATTATCCAATAACTTGCGCAATGGGTGTGCGCAGAGGGGTTTTGAAAGTAATTTAATTATATGGATAGCGACAAACAAACAAACTTAAGCATCGGCGGCATGCACTGCGCTTCCTGTGCGGCCATTATTGAAATGAGTTTGAAAAAAGTGCCCGGAGTGAAATCCGCTCATGTTAATTTTGCGGCGGAAAAGGCCAATATTTTTTATGATACGGCGACTGAAAGTGATTTACTGAACGCGGTCAAACATGCCGGGTATAAGGCCGAAGTGATTGATGTTGATCATCCGGAAATAGAGAAAGAAAAAAAAGAAAAAGAGATGAAGGGTTTACAGTTGCGCCTGATAGCCAGCATAATTTTAAGTTTGCCGATGGTATTTTTCATGTTTTTTGATTTGCCATATGAGGGGATAATCTCATTTATTTTGACCACGCCAATTCAGTTTATAATCGGCGCCGGATTTTATAAAGGCGCGTGGAGCAGCTTAAAGATGAAGATGTTTAACATGGACAGCTTGATTGCCATTGGCACTTCTACTGCCTATATTTATAGTTTGGCAAATTTAATTCAGGGTCTGCCGGGTTTGTATTTTGAAACCGCCGCCTTTTTAATTACTTTTGTCACTTTGGGCAAGTGGCTGGAAACCAAAGCAAAATACAAAACCTCGGATGCTATTAAAAAATTAATGGGTCTACAGGCCAAAACTGCCCGCATTATTAAAAATGGATCAACGGTTGATGTGCCGATTGAACAAGTTGTGGCCGGAGATATTATAATCGTTCGTCCCGGAGAAAAAATTCCGGTTGATGGCGTGGTCACAAAAGGGGATTCATCGGTTGATGAAGCGATGTTAACCGGTGAAAGCATTCCGGTAGAAAAAACCGTGGGCGACAAAGTGATTGGCGCGACCATAAACAAACATGGCAGTTTTGAATTTAAAGCCACCAAAGTTGGCAACGAAACCGCACTGGCGCAAATTATTCGTTTAATTGAAGAGGCGCAGGGTTCAAAGGCCCCGATTCAGGATATTGCCGACAGAATTTCCATGTGGTTTGTGCCGATTGTGATCGGTTTGGCAATTTTGAGTTTTCTTATTTGGTTTTTTGTTCTTGGCGCCGGTTTTGCTTTCAGCATAATGGCCTTTACCTCTGTAATCGTGATTGCTTGCCCCTGTGCGCTGGGTTTGGCCACGCCTACGGCAATTATGGTAGGCACGGGCAAAGGCGCCCAATATGGCGTTTTAATTAAGGGTGGCGAGCCGCTGGAAGCCGCCTGCAAGATTAAAGCCATTGTTTTTGACAAAACCGGAACTTTAACCAAAGGCAAGCCAGAAGTTACAGATGTTATTGAACTTGATCATATCGGCACTGATAAAGCGATTGGTATTGCCGCCAGTTTGGAAAAGTTATCCGAACATCCGTTGGCCGAAGCGATTGTTGGTTATGCCCAGCAAAAATCAGTTGCGTTTTTGGAAGTTAAAAATTTCAAAGCCATCCCCGGGCACGGCGTTGAGGGTATAGTTGAAGATAAAAAATATTATTTCGGCAACCGCAAATTGATTACGGACTACACTAAATTAAATTTAGCCAAAATTGATAAAAAAATGAAAGAATTGGAAGATGGGGGAAAGACCGCTATGATTCTGGCTGATGAATCGGAAATTTTAGGGTTGATTGGTGTGGCTGATACTTTAAAAAGTAGTTCTGCCGAAACAATTAAGAAATTACAGCAGGCTGGCATCGCGGTATATATGATCACCGGTGACAACCGCCGCACCGCGCAAGCCATTGCTCAACAGGTAGGCATAAAAAATGTTTTGGCCGAGGTCTTACCCGAAGACAAAGCCAATGAAGTTAAAAAAATTCAAAGCACCGGCATTGAGGTGGCCATGGTTGGGGATGGTATAAACGACGCACCGGCGTTGGCCCAGGCCGATTTGGGCATTGCTATGGGCGGAGGTACGGACGTGGCCATGGAAACCGGCGGAATTGTTATTATCAAAAATGATTTGCGCGATGTTTTGACGGCCATAAAGTTAAGCCGCGAGACAGTGGGAAAAATAAAACAGAACATGTTTTTTGCTCTGTTTTATAATGTGATTGGCATTCCTATTGCCGCGCGTGTTTTTGCCGGACTGGGTATTATTTTGAAACCGGAGTTGGCCGGATTGGCTATGGCCTTGAGTTCAATTTCAGTGGTAAGCAATTCTTTACTATTACAAAGATTCAAACCTAACAAAACCAACTATTTATCTCTTATTGCCCCGTTTATAATGGGCTTAATCTTCCTGGGGTTATTTATTGAGTTTGCGAGGTTTAGTTCGGGGGTGTAAGGTTTCTACACTATCTCACCGGTCTTGGATCAAAAACCCAATAATGAATAGGATACCACTCTACATTTATCTCTAAATATGCTAATTCTTCCTTTAGTTTCTTGATATTGTCTTTAACCAAGGCATTGGGCCCTTCCTTGTCCATGGAGGTGAATATGATTGTGTCCGGACGTACAAGTTTTGCCACATCTGACATCTTCTTAAAATCATTTACACCAAATAAACTGACAGACTGTTTAATTTCACCAATAACAAACTGTCCATCTTTTATACAAACAAGATCAAGTTCAGTATCAATTGTTTCTTTATTTGTACCCTTCTTTTTCGAAAGTTCTATGCTTGGCATAAATATAGCCGCGGATCGTGCATCTCCCATAACTTGTCCGAGTGTAATGAGTAGTGGGATTGTACCATGCAGGGACACGGCTGCTCGTATTAAACTATTTAGGCGATAAAACCACTCTGGTTCAGCAGGTAGAGAAAATTCATAACCACATCCTCTGCATTTAATTTTTTGTTTAATATCATTGATCTGATACCAGATTCGATAGCCACATCGATGGCATCGCGGCTTAACTCCCAAAAGAAAAATATTTGATTCAATCATATCAGATAGTTCATTCTTAAAGTCTTCCTCATTAAATTCAATAGTTTGTACAGATGGTTTTTGGTTGTATTCCTCCGTTTCTTGTTTTGCCAAATCACGAAGAATATTGTAATTCAAATCGATTTCTTCCTTGCTATAGTCTTTTGCAATATTAACTACAGTATGAGCAAGCCATTTCTTTGCGCTGTCTGATCCCTTAAAATCCATTCCTGAGTTTATTTTTTTCGTGAGCTTGTTGAGAAGTTTTTGTTGAGTATCTTCATCTTGTTCGAGGTTTTGATTAGACATTCGTGAAAAGATATGTCTCCAATACCGCTTTTCAAAAAGCTGGTGGGCATTGAGTAAGTCCGGGAAAAGTCCTAAAACACCAGACAGATACATACCTTTATCTGAACGTTGTAAACGATAGAAAGGCCGAGAGAGGGAACGTTCTTTATCTCCGTTTTTTATGCAATCAAAACTTTCTCCACACAACAAAGCATAAAATATTGATTTATCTTCGGGAATCTTAATAACCAGAGTAGTATCTTCTCCATGAATTCTAGTTTTGCGACTCATCAAGACACTAAACATTCCATGTTCGTTAATGCGAGCCTTTTTATTAAAGAATGGCAGATCGTGTACGATACTGTTACGTTTTGGAAGTTGCCACCAATAGTCTTGTCCAATGATGTTTTTGAAGCGCTCTGGGCGGTATTGAATATAGAGATCAGTAAACCAGTTTTCTCCCCCCATCACACCCTGTTCTACATCAGGTTCGTCTAAAATGAGATATTCTTCATTTGAATGTGCTCGGTGAAAATCTAAGCCTTGTCGCAAAAAGAAGTAAGAATCTCTAGAATTATAATCAGGTATTGGATGTTCTGTAAAAAGAGTAAATTTTTTTGGGTGCCATATTAGTGCATTAAAAAGATTTGCAACCGTTTGTATTTCAGTTTCAGTGAGTGAGAATGTTGTAAAATGTGCCTCTTGACCATGGTGGTTACCTGTACTGCCAGCATAGCGATTAATGAATTTTCCAAGTCCAGGCCTCAATAATTCGCTTTCCGCAAGTTGTTTTGGGAGCCATAGTTGCGTAAAGTAAGTTCTGAGCCAAGTACTCATCTCTAAGGTACGATTCCAAAAATGTGTAAACTCATCCACTGTATCCCCAACGATAATCTCAAATTTTTCATTATTATATGCATGTTCAGCCTCCTTGAATGAATTTGGTAACGAACAAATTTGAGCAGGGAAAATTGCCTTTGTGTGCCAATCTCCCAAGTCAAGCAAGGCTTCATTTAGAGAGGGCTCATCTATAACTTTGTATTTTTTGGCATGACAGGTTTCCAGTGCTTTTTTAAGTTGAGAAGTCATCATTGGTTCCTGTTTCAAAAGTCCAAAATTTCTATCTAAAAAAGTCTTAATTATTTCAGGGGTTGTTTCAACAACCTCAAATAAAATTAAATCATTTTTTTCTTCAAAAAGCGGAATTCCTATTTGGGAAATATTTTTTTCTGTTGGAAGTATGGAAATTGGATGGCTGCTAATATTTATGTGAGTGTTTTCTGGACGAATTTCTTCCACTTGAAGTGGAGAAAGAAATGTATGAATCTTTTTTTTCAATTCTTCCGACAAAACAACGGTTGAATGTATAATATCAGGATCATATCCTCGTAAGAATTTCCACCAGCTGTCGGTTATAGTTACACCATCAGTAAAAATAATAGGGTTGAATTTACCTCCCCACTTCTCTCTATTATAGGCAATTATTTTATCAACCCAGTCAGTGTCTGATTTTGGGTTTATTAAAAAAGCTATCCGGAACGGACGGTGATTTATATAAATTGAGTATGGTTCCATAAATTGTTAAAACCCCTTTCTAACTGTTAAATTTAATGCATTACATATATACCATTATTGGTTGGGGATATTTAAACATATTTGAACAGTTTGGGCAATTCTCTTGAAGTTTATACCGAAAGTGGTAAGATATTGCCATATCTATTTGGTATGAATTTCATCATCCACCCCGACGAAATATTTTTAAAAGGCACTAACCAGCCGTTTTTTTATCGCGCTTTGAAAAATAATCTGGAAAAATTGTTTGCCGGCGCAAATGTGAGAAGAGTGGAAAGCGGAATGGTGTTAAGCGCTGATTTAAATGAACAAGATATCAATCGGCTGGCCTTAATTCCAGGCATAGCCAATTTTGCACCGGCAATTATAACTAAGGCAGATAATATCAACGATTTAAAAAAATCCATAGACAAATTACTGCAAACCCCCGAATGTGCCAATTCTAAACACACATCCTTCCGCATATCTTCAGAACGCTCATATAAAAGTTCTCCTTTGTCCTCAAAACAAATTGCCAATGAGATAGGGGAGTATGTGCGCCTAAAAACCGGTTGGAAAGTTGACCTCAAACATCAGGATTTGGATATTAATATCGCCATCGGCAAAGATCAGGCTATTATTTATGGAAATTTAACCGATGGCGCCGGCGGCTTGCCGACAGAATCATCCGGCAAAGTATTGTGCTTATTATCCGGCGGTATAGACAGCCCGGTCGCGGCCTACAAATTAATGTGCCGCGGTGCCGAAGTTGGTCTGATTCATTTTCAAAATCAAACGCAAGTTACAGTCGAAGTGGGGGAGAAAATTTTTGATCTGGCCAAAACTCTGGCCAATTACCAATCAGAAGTTCAGCTATTTATGGTCCCGTTTGCCGAACTGCAAAAACAGGTGATAATGAAGATTCCTTCACAGTACAGAATGCTGATCACGCGCCGATTATTCAATAAAATCGCCTGTGAAATCGCCAAAGCCAACAAATATCAGGCCTTGGCCAATGGCAACTCGCTCGGCCAGGTGGCTTCGCAAACTCTGGAGAATATATCCGTGGTAGAAGCATCGTCTGATTTGTTAACTTTATCTCCATTGATTGGAACCAATAAAAAAGATATAATGAACACAGCCAAAAAAATCGGCACGCTGGAAATTTCCAACCGTCCTTACGAAGATTGTTGCAGTTTGTTTGTAGCCAAGCATCCGGAAACCAAAGCCCGGCGCAAACAGATTGAAGAAATGGAAAAAGCGGTAGATATGTCCCAATTTGACAAAAGCAGTATAATATCATACTATATTAGTGCGAGTTCTGCTCGTCCTTAGTTATTTAAAAAATTATGCCCAACGAAATCGTTTTTGACATTGAAACCCAAAACACCTTTGCCGACGTGGATAATGACTTTAAAAAATTCAAAATATCAGTAGTTTCAATATATAGTTCGCAAACAAACACTTACACCAGTTTCTCCGAAGATGAATTAAAAAATTTATGGCCCATTTTGGAGAAAGCCGACCGGTTAATTGGCTATAACAGCGAACATTTTGACCTGCCGATTTTGCATAACTACTATCTGGGCGATTTGACCAAAATTCCGCATCTGGACATCATGAAAATTATCAAAGACAGCATCGGCATCCGGCTTAAATTAAGCGATGTAGCCGAAGCCACGCTGGATAATATCACCAAAAGCGCAGACGGGCTCCAGGCAATCAAATGGTGGAAAGAAGGTAAGATTGATGAAATAAAAAAATACTGCGAGCAGGACGTGAAAGTGACCAAAGAACTTTATGACTTTGGCAAAGCTAACCGGCAGTTATTCTACAAATCCCTGGCCGGAGACGTTATACCCTTTGCTGTTGATTTCAGCGTCGCGCCAACCGCCGCTCCTAAAAACAATTTAAATTTAACTTTACCATTTTAATTAATTATTTTTAACTTATGTTCAGCTTAAAACGGGAAACGGATTACGCCGTGCAGTTAATCAAATATCTATCCGGTAAAGGCGGTAAAAAATTTAAAAGCTTGAAAGATTTTTCCAAAGAATCAGAGATTTCTTTTTGGTTTTTACAAAAAATCGCGCGCAAATTAAATTTAGCCGGTATCATTGCCGCTGAACAGGGTGTCAATGGCGGTTATGCGATGAAAGTGCCGTTAAAAGGTCTGACTCTCTACAGGATATTTGAAATAATGGAAGGCAAACAAGCGGTTACCCCGTGTCTCTTAGGCGAAATTGAATGTGCCGGTAATCATAAAAAATGTAAATTTAGAACCATGACAGCAAAATTAAATAAAGAAATTATAAAGACCCTCCAGCAAGTGAAAATCTCGGCCGTATAAATGGTATAACTATGTTGCCAAAGGCCAAAAAAACAAGAGAGGTATATCTGGATCATGCCGCCACGACATATGTTGAACCGGCGGTTTTTTCAGCTATGAAGCCGTTTTTAACCGAACATTTTGGCAACCCCTCGGCTTTGTATCACATCGGCCGGTTTGCCAACAAAGCCATAACCGACGCTCGCAAAAAAGTGGCTGAACTTATTCATGCTTTACCGGAGAACATTCTTTTTACCGGCAGCGGTACCGAATCTGACAACATGGCCATTTATGGCATTGCCAAAGCCCACCAACATCGCGGTAAACACATTATCTCCACTCCAATTGAACATCACGCCGTGCTTGGCCCGCTTGAGGATTTAAAAAAGCAGGGCTGGGAAATTACCTATGTCCCGGTAGATAAATTCGGTATTGTTTCCGCCCAGGATATCATCAAAGCCATCCGTCCGGACACAGTTTTAATTTCCGTAATGTTTGCCAACAACGAAATGGGCGCGATAGAACCGATTGATGAAATTGGCCGGGAACTTTTGAAATACAGAAAAACAAATAACACACCGTATCCGTTTTTTCATACTGATGCCTGTCAGGCCTCCGGATTTTTAAATTTAGACGTAGAAAAATTACACGTTGATTTAATGACTTTAAACGGCAGTAAAATTTACGGGCCAAAAGGAATTGGTATGTTGTATTTGCGCCGGGGTGTGCAAATAAAACCGATTATTTTAGGCGGCGGGCAGGAACGAAAACTGCGATCCGGAACTGAAAATGTGGCCAGTATTGTTGGTTTTGCCAAAGCCCTGGAACTGGTCCAAGCCAATAAAGAAAAAGAGAGTAAACGTTTACAGGATTTGGTAAAATATTTATGGAATAAAATTCAAAAAGAAATAACTGATGTGAAGTTAAACGGTCCGGAAATAGGGGACAGCCGGTTGCCAAACAACTTAAACGTCACTTTTATGGATGTGGAAGGCGAGGCCTTGCTGCTGTATTTGGACGAATATGGAATCATGTGTTCAACCGGTTCGGCCTGCACTTCAGAATCATTGGAGCCGTCGCATGTCTTAACCGCCATGGGTTTGGCTTATGAATACGCGCACGGCAGTTTGCGCTTTACTTTTGGTCACTCTAACAACAAAGAGGATGTTGATTATTTAATGAAGTATTTGCCTTTGATTGTAAAAACTTTGCGAGAAATTTCACCGGTTCATTTAAAACAACAGCAACACGCCAAATACAAATAGAGGCGAACCATAATAATATGCCAAAAAAAACCATCAAAAAACAAAATCTAAAAGAAGAAGTTGACATCCGCGCGAGTGGCGGCGGCGGCTGGGTTTATTCTGATATTGTCAAGGATCATTTTTTCAATCCGCGCAACTTCATGCATTATGGCGAAGAAGAAAAGTTTAAATATAACGGCATGGGTCGGGTCGGCTCTCCGGCTTGCGGCGATGAGATGGTGTTGTGGTTAAATATTGACCCAAAAACAGAAAAAATTAAAGATTGCCGCTGGCGAACTTTTGGCTGTGGCAGTGCCATTGCCTCTACCTCAGTTATGAGTGAAATGATCACTGAAAAAGGCGGTATGAAAATTGACAATGCCCTTAATTTAAAACCGCAGGATATTTTGGCGCGACTGGGCGGTTTGCCTGATAGAAAAATTCATTGTTCGGTGCTTGGAGATAAGGCGTTACAAGCCGCGATTAATGATTACTTTAGAAAAACCGGCCAGCACCAGAGAGTTTTGACGGCTGGTGCCAAAATCATTGACCATAAGTTGAATATCACCGACAAAGACATTGAGGAAGCCGTACTTGAGGGCGCCCACACTTTGGAAGACGTTCAGAAGAAATTAAAAGTAGGAGTGGGAGACCCGAAAGCAATCCCGGATATTGAAGAGCTTATCAGATTCTATACCGAAAAGTATTGTCTAGAATAATTTTAAAGCTGAAATTTATGCCTAAACCAAAAATAGACAAGGAGCTATGTATTGGCTGTGGAACTTGCGTAGCTATTGCCGGTAAAACCTTCAGAATGAATGACGAAGGCAAGGCCGAGGTGTATAATGAAACAGGGGACGATGAACAAACAATCAAAATGGCTTGTGATTCCTGCCCGGTTATTGCTATTTCTCTAATTGATTAATTAATATGAATTTTGAAGAATACCAGACCGCCAGCCGAAAAACCGTGATTTATCCAAACCCGGGTCATAATTTTATTTATCCGACTTTGGGGTTGGCCGGCGAAGCCGGGGAAGTGGCGGAAAAAGTAAAAAAACTAATCAGAGACAATAACAGCGAAATTGACGAGCAAAAAAAACAGGAAATTGAAAAAGAATTGGGAGATGTTTTGTGGTATGTATCCCAACTCGCAACCGAGTTCGGCCTGTCTCTGGATCAAATCGCGAATAAAAATATAGAAAAATTGTATTCACGACTGGATCGCGGGGTTATTGGCGGCAGTGGTGATAACCGTTAAATTTATGTCCGGTAAGTTATATATAGTTGCCACTCCAATTGGCAATCTGGATGATATTACACTGCGAGCTTTGGAAACATTGAAAAGTGTTGATTTTATTTTATGCGAAGACACGCGGGTGACCAAAAATCTGCTTAATCATTATGAAATCAACCGGCCACTGATAAGTTATCATCAGCACAGTGATGCAAAAAAATTGCACGAAATTATTGAGTTATTGAATGAAGGTAAAAATCTAGCTTTGGTGACCGATGCCGGCACGCCGGGCATAAGCGACCCGGGCAATTTATTAATCAGGGATTTGGTAAATAAAAACCAACAAATTGAAATAATTCCCATTCCTGGTCCAAACGCCGCTATTTCCGCCTTAAGCATTTCCGGATTTCCGACCGACAAATTTGTTTTTATGGGTTTTCCTCCGCATAAAAATAAACGGCAAAAATACTTTAAAGAAGTGGCGAGCATGGATTATACGGTTGTATTTTATGAATCAAGCCATAGAATTACAAAATGCCTGAATGAATTAAAGGAATATTTAAAACCGGAAACAAAGTTGGTAATCTGCCGCGAACTGACAAAAAAGTTTGAAAGTACTTACCGGGGCACAATAGAACAAATTTTACAAATGAATATCCCGGAAAAAGGGGAGTTTGTTTTAGTAATATCATAAATATGCAAGAAAAATTTTATCTCACGACCTCAATTCCTTATGCCAACGCGGATCCGCACATCGGTTTTGTGGCTTTGGAACTGTTAAAGGCGGACATAATGGCACGGTATCAGCGACTTTTAGGGAAAGACGTGTATTTTTTAACCGGCACCGATGAACACGGCCAAAAGATCTATAAAACCGCCAAAGTCGCCGGCCAGCCGGTTGAAAAGTTTGCCGCCGAAAAATCCGCCATGTTTCAAAATTTGGCCGATCAATGGAATATTTCCAATGATGATTTTATCCGCACCACTGAAGAGCGGCACATGGAGCGCGCGCAAAAATTTTGGCAAATAGCCCAGGAAAGCGGGGATATCTACAAAAAAGAATATTCCGGTTTATACTGCATGGGCTGTGAAGCGTTTAAAACGGAAAAGGATTTGGTGGACGGCAAGTGTCCAGATCATCCGAATTTAACTTTGGAAGTTGTTAAAGAAGAAAATTATTTTTTCCGGCTTTCCAAATATCAGGAACCGTTGGAATTTTTATTTAAGGAAAAACCAGATTTTGTTTATCCGGAAGTGAAGTATAACGAGATAAAAAATATTTTAAAAAGCGGTTTGGAAGATATCAGCATCTCCAGATCAAAAGAAAAATTGCCGTGGGGCGTGCCAGTGCCCGGTGATGATTCGCAGGTAATGTATGTTTGGTTTGACGCGCTGACAAATTATATCACCGCTCTGGGCTGGGGTTCAGAAAATCAGAATTTATTTGATAAATATTGGCCCGCGGACGTGCATGTGGTTGGAAAAGATATTAATCGTTTTCACTCGCTTTTGTGGCCGGCGATGCTCATGTCCGTTGGATTGGAACTGCCCAAACAAATTGCCGTTCATGGTTTTATTTACGTTGACGGACAAAAAATGAGCAAAACAGTCGGCAATGTCATCAATCCGGTTGAACTTACCGACAAATATCCGCTGGATGCTCTGCGTTACTTTTTTGCCCGAGAAATCCCTTTTGACAATGACGGTGATTTTTCCTACGCGAAATTCGAAGAAAGATATAACGCCGACCTGGCTAATGGCATCGGCAATTTAACCAATCGCATCTTGGTCATGATTGAAAAATATTGCGATTCAGTCGTCCCGGATATGACTAAAACTGATAAAGATTTGATAAAGTTTTTATCTAAAGATGTTTGGCCGGAATACGTAAAAAATATGACTGTCTGGCGTTTTGACAAGGCCCTGGATGCAGTGTGGAAATTTTTGTCTTACTGCGATCAGCTTATAACTGAAAAGCAACCCTGGGCTTTAATTAAAGCCGGAAAAACAGAAGAAGTGCAAAATTTATTGCATCACTTGGCCGAGGCCTTGCGTCATATTGCCGTAATGATTTGGCCGGTTATGCCTGAAACCGCAGAAAAAATATTTGTCCAGCTTGGTTTGGATATATCAAAAGAACTGGGCAAACAGCTGGATGAACAGAAAAATTGGGTGCCGATTTTAGTGGGCAACAAAATTCAAAAACCGGAAGCATTATTTCCGCGATTAAATTAATATTTATGTCCTATCTTGATATCGCCCTTATAGTAATCATTGCCGGTTTTGCCCTGGCCGGATTATGGTATGGCTTGGTACATGCGGTATTATCCCTGATAGGAACTATTGTCGGAATTTATATCGCCACCAGATTATACGAACCGGTCGCGACTTGGATTATACAATCAACCGGTTGGAATCAAAACTGGGCCAAAGTAATCTTTTTTATTCTGGTTTTTATAATTATCGTAAAATTAATTTCGGTTATCTTTTGGCTGGGCGAAAAAATTCTTGGTTTAGTCACAAAACTGCCGGGCATTAAGGGCTTGGACAAATTATTGGGTTTGCTTTTTGGCACCGCCGAAGGCGTGTTTTTCTTAGGTCTCATTTTATACTTTATCGCCAGATTTCCAATCAGCCCCTGGTTTATGGAGCAGATGGCCAATTCCTTTTTAGCACCGCCTTTGGTGCGAACGGTTACGCTTTTATTACCTCTTATTCCTGATGCTTTAAAAATGCTTCAAAGCACGGTGGATAAAATAATGTAAAAATATGTCTGAACTAAATGACATGATAATAACCCCGGAATCAAGGATTAGTTATGTAAAAACCACCTTGAAACATCTGCGCAATGACTATATTGAAGAAATTCCTACAGAAATAGTTGGGGGTAAAAAGATTACACATAAATGCCAAAAAAACTGGTTTCAAGGGGTCGTAGGTCTTATTGATCAAGTTTGTAAAATTTTAACATCAAAGCAACAAGTACCGCCCGATGATTTTGAAAATTTTTTTAAAAAATATACAAACATGAATTTTGTTTTGCAAACTTTGGTGACATCTGAAGACGTAGCCGCCGGTAATAAAGTTCTGGATTTGGCTATAGAGGAGATGGAGAAGATAAAATAATTATGTTGATTGACACTCACTGTCACATTCAATTTAATGCCTATAAAGATGATGCCGACGAGGTTTTAAAACGCTGCCAAGAAAAAGGCATGGTTTTGAATGCAGTTGGTTCACAACGCGATACCAGCTTGCGGGCAGTTGAATACGCCGAAAAGTATGATTTTATTTATGCCACGGTGGGTCTGCACCCAATTCATACGCATGAAAACGAAGTTGATGAAGAAGAAATAAAATTTAAATCAAGAGAAGAGGATTTTGATTATGGGTTTTATAAAAAATTAGCTTCTCATCCCAAAGTGATCGCGATAGGGGAATGCGGGCTTGAACTTTATCACGTACCGGAAAATATAGATAAAGAAAAGTTTTTGGAAAAACAAAAAGAGATTTTTTTGGCGCAAATTCAATTAGCCCAAGAATTAGATCTGCCTCTTGTTATCCACGTCAGGGACGCACATAAAGAAATAATTGAAATTTTAGAAAAACAACAAAATTTGAAAGGCGTTGTCCATTGCTATACCAGTAATTGGGAAAATGCCCAAAAATATTTGGACATGGGATTGTATCTTGGATTTACCGGCGTCATCACTTTTCCGCCTAAGAAAACCGACCCACAATCACAGATTGATTTACTGGAAGTTGTTAAAAATTGCCCTTCGGATCGTATTTTAATTGAAACTGACGCGCCCTATCTCGCTCCCCAGGCCTACCGCGGCCAAAGATGCGAACCGTGGATGGTGGAAGAAGTGGCCAAAAAGATTGCAGAAACTCGCGGACAACCCTTGGCAGACATTGAAAATATTGTATTTGGCAACGCGAAAAAGCTGTTCATAAAAATCCCTTGACTTGTCAGGGGATTTTTAGTAAAATATGGTCGCCCTTAAAAAACTATCTATGGACGAACAGAAACCGCAAAAAACTACCAGCCGCGAATACTATCTGTTTGCGTTTAAGATACTTGGCGATTTCGGCATCTCAATTGCAGTTCCGGTAGTCCTATTCGTCATAATCGGCCATTATTTAGACGGCAGATACAACACAACACCGTTATTTACAATCCTGGGCTTTGTCCTCGCCGCTCTTATCACTATAAAGATTATAAAAAACAAAGCCACTTTATACGGAGCCGAGTATAAAAGAATGAACGATAAAAAATAATATATGCAATTGCCTACATTGTCAGCGGAAGTCCTTTTCCACATTGGGCCGCTGCCAATCACTAATACAATTTTAAATGTCTGGATTGCAATCGCAATTTTTCTAATAGTAGGTTTGATTTTACGCAAAAAAATAAATTTAAAACCGGGCAAATTACAAAATTTTTGGGAATATTTTTTGGAAATTTTATTGGGATATTTTGATCAGGTAACCGGCGATCGCAAAAAAACACTGAAGTTTCTGCCGCTGGTCGGTTCGGTTTTCTTCTTTATTCTGCTCTCAAACTGGATGGGTCTTCTTCCCGGTACCGGCAGTATTCATATTGGTGAAGCGCCGCTGCTCCGCCCGGCCAACACCGATCTAAACCTCACCGCGGCCATGGCTATTTCTTCGGTGGTAATTTCTCATATTTTCGGGCTGATCACAGTCGGATTTTTTACCTATATCAACAAATTCATCCAGATTGGCACGTTTATCAAAAGCTTGCGCAAAGGGCCGGTGGCGATTTTTACCGCGATTATAGGATTAGCCGTGGGGCTTATAGAGATTATCAGCGAATTTGCTAAGGTTTTATCACTGTCATTAAGGTTGTTCGGCAATCTGTTTGCCGGAGAGGTCCTGATAACCGTTATCAGCAGCATTATTGCTCTACTACTCCCAACACCGTTTATGGTGCTGGAAATGTTGGTCGGTTTAATTCAGGCCAGTGTATTTACCATGCTAACTTTAGTATATTTAACAGTTGCCACATCACCGCCGCACGGCGAACATGCTGAAACGGAACACGCGCATTAATTTTTTTATTTATTAATCATATTATTTTTCCTTCGTCTGAAAAATAATATTAAGAAAGGTCAAAAAATATATAAGTTGTATATATTCTAATTCGTTCGGAAAAAGTTAAACACATTTAACTTTTTCTCTCACTCATTACGAATATGGATCACGCATCAATCGTGACATTAGCAAAAGGTATAACCATGGCTATCGGCGGTTTTGCGCCGGCTCTAGCCATTGGTATGCTGGTTGCCAAGGCCATGGAAGCCATTGGCCGCAATCCGGAGGCCTCTGACAAATTATTCGTGCCAATGCTCTTGGGCGCCGCTTTTGCCGAGTCAATTGCCATCTATTCTTTGGTTGTAGTGTTTACTTTGTAATTTTCCCGGCCAGATCTATAAAGGTCTGGCTTGATAAAATTATTTAAAAGAAAAGATATGATATTTATCAACACAGCTTTAGCCGCGGGTGCGGAGGCAGCAGCCGAGGCCACTTCGTCAAGTGAAGGCGTTTTAGCTTCTCTTGGCATAAATGGCACCTTGTTTATTTTTCAGCTGATCAACTTTGCCGTTGTAGCCATAATTTTGTGGTTTTTGATTTTAAAGCCGTTGACCAAAAAAATGGCCGAACGCCAAAAAATGATTGACCAAAGTATTGATAATGCCAAAAAAATTGAAGCCAATTTAATCATGAGCGATAAAAAATATCAGGAACGCATTGATCAGGCCAAAGTTGAAGCCAATAAAGTGATAGACAAAACCCAGGCCGAGGCCTCTAAACTAGGTGAAGAATTAAAAGCCAAATCAAAAAAAGAAATTGAGGGCTTGATTGATCAGGCCAAAAAGAACATTAAAGTTGAACGGGAAGAAATGCTGGGTGAGGTAAAAAAAGAGGCAGTCAATCTGGTGATTGAGGCCATTGCCAAAATTTTACCGGAAAAAATGGATGGGACTAAGGATCATAAATTAATTGAGGAAACAATCAAAAGCTTGAAGTAAAATTATATGGGCTACGCCCATATAAGCTCATTCGTTCGAAAATGAAAATAAATTTTCATTTTGCTCACTCATTTCGCTTATGAAAAAAACCAGCAATAAACAATACGCCAAAGCGCTTTTTGAAGCGACCAAAGGTATGTCAGCCCATAATCTGACTGAAATTGTGAATAGTTTTTTGGGTATTTTGCAAAGAGATCACCGCTTAAAAAAAATTGAGTACATTATTGAAGAATTCGTAAAGTATTCAAAAAAGGCCGGAGGGATAAAAGAAATTGAAGTTGAATCGGCGCGCAAATTAGAACCGGTCACAATTGAGAAAATACGAAAGGTTTTTGGCGCCAAATCGGAAATTACCGAAACAATAAATAAGGACTTAATCGGCGGCTTGCGCCTGAAAGTTGATGATGTGATTTTAGACGCCAGCATAAAAAATCAATTACAAAGATTAAAACAAACATTAACTAAATAGATATGTCTACAAATTCCATAGTAGAGGAACTACGAAAAAATATTGCCCAATTTCAAAAAGAAGTTGCCAAAGAAGAAACCGGCAAAGTTATTGAAGTTGGCGACGGCATTGCCCGCGTTTCCGGCTTAACCAAATGCCAGGCCAGTGAAATGATTGAATTTCCGGGCGGAACCTTTGGTTTAGCTTTGAATCTTGAGGAAGAAACCATTGGTTGTGTGCTTTTGGGTGAATACGAACACATTAAAGAAGGGGATATTGTCAAAAGAACCGGCAGAATTTTGTCCGTACCGGTGGGCGAAGAGTTAATCGGCCGCGTGGTCAACCCATTGGGTTTGGCTATTGATGGTGGCAAGGAATTAAAAACCAGCAAATTTTATCCGATTGAAAAAATCGCTCCGGGCGTTATGGCCCGCCAGCGGGTAAGCCAACCTGTCCAAACCGGTATCAAAGCCATTGACGCTATGATCCCAATCGGACGCGGACAGCGCGAACTTATAATCGGCGACCGTCAAACCGGCAAAACCGCCGTGGCCATCGACACTATCATCAACCAAAAAGGCAAAGACATGATTTGTGTGTATGTTGCCATTGGTCAAAAAGAATCAAAGGTTGCCCGCATTGTGGCCAAACTCAAAGAGACCGGCGCCATGGATTACACCATCGTGGTTGTTGCTGGCGCTTCCCAGCCCGCTTCTTTGTCATACATTGCCCCATACGCCGGCGTGGCTATGGCTGAATATTTTATGGATCAAGGCAAGGATGTGTTGTGCGTATATGACGACTTATCCAAACAGGCCTGGGCCTATCGTGAAATTTCACTATTGCTTCGCCGACCACCGGGACGCGAGGCCTACCCCGGCGATGTATTCTACTTACACTCTCGTTTGCTTGAACGTGCTTGCCGACGAAACAAAGAAGCAGGCGGTGGCTCAATCACCGCTTTGCCAATAATTGAAACCCAGGCCGGTGATGTGACTGCGTATATTCCAACCAATGTGATTTCCATTACCGATGGTCAAATTTTCTTGGAAACAGATTTATTCTTTCGCGGCATTCGTCCGGCTTTAAACGTCGGCATTTCCGTATCGCGCGTCGGCGGCGATGCTCAAATCAAACCAATGAAAAAAGTTGCCGGCAAGTTAAAATTGGCTATGGCCCAATTTAGAGAACTTGAGGCCTTTGCCCAATTTGCCAGCGACTTGGATCCGGAAACCAAAAAGCAAATCAGTCGCGGACAGCGCATTACTGAATTACTAAAACAACCACAATATCAGCCGGTGCCGGTTGAAAATCAGGTGGTTGCCATTTACGCCGTAAATAATGGCTACTTTGATTCTGTTGAAGTTAAAGATGTGCCGGTTGCGGAAAAAAAGCTGGCTGATTTCATGAATAAATACAAAAAACCATTACTGGAAAAAATCGCCAAAGGCGAATGGGATGAAAAAGTTGAGGCCGAATTAAAATCGGCCTGTGAGGAGTTTAAAAAGTAAACTATGGGGGTAAATACCAAAGCAATCAAGCGCAGAATAAAATCAGTCGGCAGTATTGAGAAAATCACCAAAGCCATGGAAATGGTTGCCGCCGCCAAAATGCGCAAAGCCGTATCAGCCGCGTTAGATACCAGAACCTATGCGACTCTGGCTTGGGATTTGCTGGTAAATTTATCAATCACCCAGAAAGCAGTTTTGCCTTTATTGGATATTCGGCCGGTAAAAAAATTACTGATTATTTTGATCACCTCAAATAGGGGCATGTGCGGCAGTTTTAATTCAAATATTATCAGAAAAACCGCCGAGCAATTAAAGAATCCACAAAATATCAGCAAACAAAGAATAAAAGGCGTGGATGTCAAACCCAGTGAAAAAGTTGAAGTTGACGTGGTTGGAATTGGCAAGAAAGGCGCGGATTTTGCCAAAAAGATGGGAGCAAATTTAATCGCGTCTTTTACCCAGCTTTCCGACACCCCCACCTTTGAAGATGTCATGCCGATTTCCCGAATGATTATAGAAGAATACGAAAAGAAAAATTACGACAAAGTGGTGGTGGCTTATACGGATTTTAAATCAACCATTGCGCAAGTGGCTAAATTGCGCCAGGTCTTGCCGATTTCCGAAGTTGATTTAGAAAAAATGATTAGTGAACTGGGGCAAAACAAACCTGAAGAAAAAGTAAAAGAAGATTCAAAGCAACTAGCTCTGCGCCATTATCTATTTGAACCGAACAAAGGTGAAGTTTTAAAAATTATTTTACCAAGATTGGTGGAGACACAGATTTATCAGGCCATGCTTGAATCAAACGCCAGTGAACACAGCGCCCGGATGATGGCTATGAGAAACGCGGCTGACGCGGCTGATGATATTATTAAAGAGTTAGAATTAAACTTTAACAAAGCCAGACAGGCGAGCATCACCCAGGAAATTGCTGAAATTTCCGGTGGAGCCGCCGCGCTGGGATAAATAAAAAATCAATTTAATATCAAAACTTTATGAACAAAGGAACCATTTCACAGATTATCGGTGTAGTAGTAGACGTGCATTTTCCGGAAAATTTGCCGGGCATTTTTAACGCTCTGGAAGTGAAAATGCCAAACGGCGAAACCCTGGTGCTGGAAGTGCAACAGCATTTGGGCTCAAACATGGTGCGAACCGTGGCTATGAGCACAACTGATGGTTTACAAAGAGATGCCGAAGCAGTTGATACCGGCGAACCTATTTTAGTTCCGGTTGGGCCAACCACTTTAGGCAGAATGTTTAATGTCACCGGCGCGCCAATTGACGGCTTGGGAGAGGCCAAGGAATTAAAGAAGTATCCAATTCACCGCAAAGCTCCGACCTTTAAACAACAATCAACCAAAACGGAAATTCTGGAAACCGGTATTAAAGTTATTGACTTGATTTGTCCGTTTTTGAAAGGCGGAAAAATTGGCTTGTTCGGCGGCGCCGGCGTAGGAAAAACCGTAGTTATCCAGGAACTGATCAGAAACATCGCCCAGGAACACGGTGGTTATTCAATGTTTGCCGGAGTAGGCGAGAGAAGCCGTGAAGGAAATGATTTGTATAAAGAAATGAAAGATTCGGGTGTGCTGGCCAAGACCGCTCTGGTTTTTGGTCAAATGAACGAACCACCTGGCGCCCGCGCGCGCGTGGCTTTAACCGCCTTATCAATGGCTGAATATTTCCGCGATGAGGAAGGCAAAGATTTATTGCTTTTCATTGATAATATTTTCCGTTTCACCCAAGCCGGTTCAGAGGTTTCGGCTTTGCTCGGACGCATGCCATCAGCCGTCGGTTATCAACCTACTTTGGCCAGTGAAATGGGCGGTTTGCAAGAACGCATCACTTCAACTGAAAAAGGTTCCATCACCTCTGTACAGGCCGTTTATGTGCCAGCTGATGACCTTACAGACCCGGCTCCGGCCACAACCTTTGCCCACTTGGACTCAACCGTTGTATTAAACAGGTCTTTGACAGAGTTAGGTCTTTATCCGGCCGTGGATCCGTTGGACTCAAATTCAACCATCCTTGATCCCAACATCGTCGGTGAAGAACATTACCGAACCGCCCTTGAAGTGCAAAGAGTGTTGCAGAGATATAAGGACTTGCAAGATATCATTGCCATCCTGGGTATGGAGGAATTATCCGATGACGATAAAATTATTGTTCAGCGCGCCAGAAAAATTCAGAGATTCTTGACACAGCCATTCTTCGTTGCCGAAACATTCACCGGCACTGAAGGCAGATACGTAAAATTGGCCGACACCGTGCGTGGCTTTAGAGAAATTTTGGACGGCAAGCATGATGACAAGCCGGAACAGGCATTCTATATGAAGGGTTCAATTGATGATGTAAAATAATATGCTCAAGTTCAAAATCGTTACTCCGGAGAAGACGGTTTATGAAAACGACATCTTTCAGGTTTCTATCCCGACAATGGATGGTGAGATTACCGTGCTTCCACAACACATCCCTTTGGTTTCCATCCTTAAAGCCGGGGAGTTAAAAATCAAAGACAAAGACGGCGACAATGCCATTGCCGTCTCCGGCGGATTTTTGGAAGTGCGCGGAGAAAATGAAATTGTCATTTTAGCCGACCATGCCGAAAGAGCTGAAGAAATTGATGTTGCTAAAGCGGAGGAAGCCAGAAAACGCGCCGAACAGCAGATGAAAGAAGCTGTGAACAAACAGGATGTTGATTATGCCAAATTACAGGCAGTGATTGATAGAGAGATGAACAAAATCCGGGTGGCGAAGAAGTACAAAAATTTGCCACAGATGAAGTAAATTACTTGTGGATAAAATTACTAGTTGACAAATTAGAGAGATTGTATAAAATATATTCAATTACTACATGCATACAGGCCCATAGGTCCACCAAAATGGTCATCTCAACAGAGGTGGCTATTTTGTTTATCTCTCTTGCGCCCCCTTTCCCATTTTGCTATAGTACACCTGTCTATTTTTAATCCATAATCCATACATTTATGGAAAAATGCTCTAAATGCGAGATGCCATTAGAGCACGAAGAGGATCGCTGTATCTGCAATGATGCTCTTTGTACCCATTGTTGTGAATGTGATGCCGGTTGTGGTTGCAGTTGCAAACCAGAGTAATTTCTTCCACAACTTAACGGAAAATCCATAATTTTATGGATGTTTTTAAAGTATATAAACGGCTTTACAGGATTTACGGACCGCAGGGGTGGTGGCCGATTATTGGAAATACTGATAAAAACTGCCATGATCCGTATTTTGAAATCGCCGTTGGCGCTATTCTAACCCAAAATACCGCGTGGAAAAACGTGGCCAAAGCAATTTCCAATTTACACCAAGCCGAACCACTAAAACCCGAATTAATTCTAAAATTAAACACCAGAAAACTTCAAACCCTGATCAGACCGGCCGGATATTACAAACAGAAAACTAAAAAGCTAAAAATATTCTGTCGCTGGCTGGTTGAAAATTACAATGGCGATCTGACTAAGTTAAAAAAATACCAAATTAAAACTGTCCGTGCCAAACTCCTTGATCTGTGGGGGATTGGCAAAGAAACCGCTGATTCAATTATTTTATACGCGCTAAACAAACCAATATTCGTTATTGACGAGTACACACGCCGATTGTGCCACGCCTACAATATAAGTTTTCCCGAATATGATGATTATAGACATTTTTTTGAGACAAATTTAAAGAAAAATAAATCAGCCAAATTATTTCAAGAATATCACGCACTGCTGGTTGCATCAGGGAAAGAAAAACATAAACACGTATGAAGGACAACACTAAACAAACACTCAAAATTTATTGGCGGCATATCAAACAATTTAAAGTTGCTGGTCTTATTGTATTTATTTCCATGATAGCTGTGTCTGTAGTTAATATAATCATACCACTATATTACAAAACTTTTTTTGACGCTTTAGCCAGCGGATCAAGCCAAGATGCCGTCGTTAAAATTTTAATTAATACCCTTATCGCTATTGGCATCTTAGAACTTATTCAGTGGCTAATATGGAGAATTGTAAGTTTTGCCGATACGCACTTTACATCGGAGGTCTCGGCGGCACTCTCAAATAGTTGTTTTAAATACTTACAAAAACATTCTTTCAGCTTTTTTAATAATAATTTCGTGGGTTCACTAACAAAAAAAGTGAGTCGATTCACCAGAGCTTTTGAAAGTATTTCGGATATAGTGGTGTTTAATTTAATGCAACTTGCAGTTAGTATAATAGCCATAATTATTATTCTTCTTCAAAAAAATATCTGGGTAGGCATAGGCATGGTTATTTGGATTGTGGTTTTCATGATAATTAATATTGTCTTTTCCAAATATAAACTAAAATATGATCTAAAACGTAACGAAGCCGATAGTAAAATAAGCGGATTACTAGCTGATACCGTAACAAATAATGTTAACATCAGATTATTTGGCGGCTACAATAGGGAGCTTAAAAATTTTGATAATGCGATTCAAAATTTTAAGAAGTACAGAGTTAAAACTTGGAATTTAGCCAATATTTTTGAAGGTATACAAGGTATTTTATCAGTTGCGTTAGATATCGGCATTTTTTATTTAGCAATTGTGTTGTGGAAAAAACAATCCTTAACCATTGGCGATTTTGTGTTAATCCAATCATACTTAGGTATTATAGTGTCAAGGATGTGGGATTTTGGCAGAGTTATAAAAGCGGTCTATGAAAACTTAGCCGATGCCGAAGAAATGACTGTGATATTAAACACCCCGCATGAAATAACGGATATACAGAATGCGTCAAATCTAATCGTCAAAGAAGGTAAAATTGAATTTAAGGATGTCAGTTTTAACTACAATGAAACCAGAAAAATTATTTCTAAATTCAATCTAAAAATTGAACCAAAAGAAAAGGTGGCTTTGGTGGGCCCGTCCGGAGCAGGGAAGACAACCATTGTCCGGCTACTGTTACGTATGTACGACGTAACCGGGGGAAAAATTTTAATTGACGGTCAAAAAATTTCCAAAGTAACCCAAGAAAGTTTGTGGAAAAATATCAGTATGGTTCCACAGGATCCAATTTTGTTTCACCGCAGTTTGTTGGAAAATATTAGATATGGAAGACCAGAGGCAACTGAAAAAGAGGTAATTGAGGCCGCCAAACTGGCTCATTGTCATGAATTTATCAAAGAAACGGCTGACGGGTATCAAACATTCGTGGGCGAACGCGGCATCAAGTTATCCGGTGGTGAAAGACAGCGCGTGGCCATTGCCCGGGCCATTCTTCATAACGCCCCAATTTTGGTCCTAGACGAGGCCACCTCCAGTTTGGATTCAGAGTCCGAGATGCTCATCCAAGACGCTTTAAACACCCTTATAAAGGGCAAAACAGTGATTGTGATAGCCCATCGGCTGTCCACTATAATGAAAATGGACAGAATTGTGGTTATTACCGAAGGCGGCATTGCCGAGGAGGGCAGTCATAAAATACTTCTAAAAAATAAATCAGGAATCTATAATCGCCTCTGGCAGGTTCAAGCCGGCGGATTTATCGCCTAAATTAAACGCCTACATAAATTATGAGTGAAAAAAAACTAAACCCATCCCAAAAACAAGCCGTTGAATACACCTCCGGTCCGCTGATTATTGTCGCCGGAGCCGGCACCGGCAAAACCACGGTCATCACTGAAAAAATTTGTTATCTGATTAAAAACAAACTGGCCAAACCGGAGGAAATTTTGGCTTTAACTTTTACCGATAAATCAGCCGCGGAAATGGCCGAAAGAGTGGATGGTATGATTGAAATCGGTTATCTTGATCTGCAAATCTCAACCTTTCACGCCTTTTGCCAAAAACTTCTAGAACACCACGCCATTGATATCGGTTTAAGCAACCAATTCAAACTTCTTACCGAAACCGATGCCTGGATGCTGATGCGCAAAAATTTAGATAAATTTAACCTGGATTATTACCGCGCACTGGGTAATCCGTCTAAACATATCCACGAACTTATTTCCCATTTTTCCAAATGCAAAGACGAGCTTATCTCGCCTCAAGAATATCTTGATCATGCCGAGAACCTAAAAATGGACAAAGACGACATGAATACCGAGGAAAAAAATCAGCTTTCGGAAATCGCCAATGCCTATCACGCGTATAATCAATTATTACTGGATAATAACGCGCTTGATTTTGGCGACCTGATTTATTATGCCCACAAGCTTCTAACTCAACGGCCGCTGATTTTAGACGCTCTGTGCAAAAGATTTAAATATATTTTAATTGACGAATTTCAAGACGTGAACTGGGCGCAATACCAGTTAGTGCAAATGCTGGCAGGGGATAGTGCAAAGGGGTTAACAGTGGTGGGTGATGATGATCAAAGCATTTATGCCTTCAGGGGCGCTTCGGTCTCAAATATTTTAAGATTCAAAGACGATTTTCCCAAAGCCAAAGAAATTGTTTTAAACGAAAACTATCGCTCCAACCAAGGGATCCTGGATTATGCCTATAAACTAATCCAAAACAACAACCCGGATCGCCTGGAAGCCAAATTAAAAATTGATAAAAAATTGAAATCAAATTTAACTGGCGCTGTTGATGCTGAAAAATCCGTTGTACACATTTCGTGTTCAACTCTTGATGATGAGGTAAAGGCGGTGGTAAAAGAAATTTCTAAATTAAAAAAAGCAGACAAAGACGCCACCTGGGACGACTTTGCCATTCTAATCCGCGCCAACAACCACAGCGAGCCGTTTATTTCCGCCTTGGAAAAAACCGGCATACCCTACGAATTTCTGGCCGCCGCCGGATTATATCGCCAGCCGGTTGTTTTGGACGTAATCAACTACTTGAAGCTTCTGGAAAACTATTGTGAGTCGTCCGCTATATACAGGATGTTATGTCTGCCGTTTTTACATTTTGATGAACATGATATACAGAAAATATCATACTGGGCCAAACGCAAGGGTACATCATATTATGAAGCTATAAAACGGGCCCAGGAGGTTGGACTTTCCAAAGAAGGCGTCATTATTTGCGATAAAATTTTAAATCTAATTCATACTGGATTGCAAAAAGTCCATCATGAAAAACCGACCATTGTTTTGTATGAATTTTTAGAGCAGAGTGGCTATCTGGAATATTTAACAAAAGAAGAAGACCGTGGCAACAGGGAAGTGATCAGACAAATTTATCAGCTGAAAGAATTTTTTGAGGATATCGCCAATTACGAATCAGTCACGCCCGGCGCTAACACCAGCAATTATTTAGAGCACTTAAACTATATTTTGGAGTCCGGTGACCGAGGAGCAATGTATCAACTGTCGGACACGCCCGATTCCGTAAATATTATCACTGTGCATAAAGCCAAAGGCCTGGAATTTAAATATGTTTTTGTGGTCAATTTAGTTGAAGACAGATTTCCGGCGCGCAAATATGGCGAATCAATTGAAATTCCTACTGAACTGGTCAAAGAACAGTTACCGGAAGGGGACAGCCACTGGCAGGAAGAACGCCGTTTGTTTTATGTGGCCATGACCCGCGCCAAAAACAGATTATACTTAACCAGTGCCAATGATTATGGTGGAGTCAGAAGCAAAAAAATCAGTCGCTTTTTAGACGAGCTTGGATTTAAGGTAGGGGATGTGGGACAGGGGTCAGCGTTACTTTTTGTGAAGCGTGAGAGCGGAACAAAAAGTCATGCTGACTCTGTCCCAGAAGTGGGATCAGCTCAATTCAAATACGAACTTCCCAAGGCCTTTTCCTTCTCTCAAATCAATATCTACAACGACTGTCCATACAAATACAAACTGGCACATATAATAAGTATTCCCACCAAGGGCAATGCCGTTTTCAGCTTCGGACAAACCATGCATAGCACCATGCAGAAGTTTTACCAGCGGATTCAGGAACTAAACAAGGTGGAACAGGGCTCGCTGTTTAATCAGGTCGCTCCCACCCCCAAAGATGATAAAATTAAAGTCCCAACCCTGGATGAACTTATAAAAATATATGAAACCTCCTGGATTGATGAATGGTATAAAGACAAAATACAAAAAGACGCTTACTATAAAAACGGTAAAGATATTCTAAAAATATTTTACGAATCAGAAAAAGACAACTGGACCATTCCGATTGCTTTGGAAAGCAGGTTCAAAATCAAAGTGGGGGAGTACCTGATCAGCGGACGGATTGACCGCGTTGATCAGCTCAAAAATGGTACTTTGGAAATAATTGATTATAAAACCGGCGTCAGCAAAGAAAAAATTGAGGGAGATGATAAAAATCAATTATTGATTTATCAAATGGCGGTTGAACAGCTCGCTGAATACAAAAATTTTGGATCTTTAAACCAACTGACCTTTTATTATTTAAATGACAACCTAAAATTGTCGTTCATGGGCACACCCAAAGAACTGGAAAAACTTGAAGAAAAATTGATTAAAATTATAGACAAAATTCATGCCGGCGATTTTACCGCCACACCCAGCCAGTTTGCCTGCCAGCATTGTGATTTTAGGGATATCTGCCAATACAAAATTTAAATATGCGCTCGCTTAGCGACATCCTGAATAACCATTTTAAAAATTCGCCACTTAAACGAAATGTGGAAGCGTCAATTGTGGTTGAAGAAGCCAACAGAATTATCGCGGAACTCTTGGGACAAGACGCGATCAAATATGCCCAGGCCGTTTATGTAAAAAACCAGATCCTCACCATTGCCTGTTTAAGCTCGGTAATCGCCCAGGAAATCAAGCTTAATGAACCGGTTATTTTGGCCAAAATAAAGGAAAAAGCAGGGGAGCGGGCGGTTCTAAAGATAAGATACTTATCCTAGCTTGCCAAAAGGCCTGTAACAAGCTAGAATAAATACACAAGAATTATGTCTCTAAGGGCTTATTTAATCATAATGACCATCGGCGCCCTAATCTGCTGGCTGGCTTGGTTTTTTGTAGTCGGCAGTATTGATCCCAGCTCTGCCGGCACCATTGGATTTATTTTCTTTTACGCCAGTTTGTTTCTGGCTCTGACCGGTTCATTTGCCATCATCGGATTTTTAATCAGAAAAAAAATTGTAAAAAACGATGATGTGGTATTTCACCATGTAAAGCACACCTTCAGACAGGGAATTATTATCGCCGCGACTTTAATTATCGCTTTAATGCTCTTGCAGGCAAAACTGCTGGCCTGGTGGAACGCAATCCTGCTTTTGCTTTTATTCTTTATCATGGAAAGTATTATATTTACCGGCCGTAAATACAACAATCGGGATATCGCGCCATAACATATGTTTAAAAACCTGTTTGAACGATTCAGAAAAGATATCGGCATTGATTTGGGCACTGCCAACACCCTTGTTTACGTAAAAAACCGGGGCATTGTTATAAACGAACCGAGCGTGGTGGCCGTCAATACGCGCACCGAACAAATTTTGGCGGTTGGCAACGAAGCCAAAGAAATGCTTGGCAAAACTCCGCCGCATATTGTCACCACCCGACCTTTGGTTTCCGGCATCATTTCAGATTTTGAAGTCACGGAAAAAATGCTTAGATATTTCATGGATAAGGTCTACGAAGACAGTATGAATTTTATGACCAGGCCGCGCGTGATAATCGGCGCGCCGCTTGAGATCACCGAAGTGGAAAGAAAAGCTATCATTGACGCGGCCACCAATGCCGGGGCCAGAGAAGTCATGATTGTGGAAGAACCAATGGCCGCCGCCATCGGCGCCAGAATGCCGGTGCGCGAACCGGTGGGAAACTTTGTCGTTGAAATCGGCGGCGGTACTTCGGAAATCGCGGTAATTTCTTTAGGGGGAATTGTCACTCATAAATCCCTGCCCATTGCCGGCGATGAACTTAACCGCAACATCATCCAATACGCCCGCGATGTCTTTAATCTCCTCTTGGGTGAAAAGCAAGCCGAAGAAATTAAAATAAAAATCGGTTCGGCCGTGGAACTTAACGAACCTATGCAATTTCCAATGCGCGGCCGAGATCTGGTAACCGGCTTGCCCAAAGAAATTATGATTAGCGACTCTCAAGTCAGAGAAGCCATCACCAAATCACTGCGAACAATCATTGAAAATATAAAAGCTACTCTGGAAATTACTCCGCCGGAACTGGTGGCCGATATCCATGAAAGAGGAATTTTAATTTCCGGCGGCGGCGCGCTCCTGCGCGGATTTGACCAACTGATTGCCCGGGCCGCCGAAATCCCGGTCCGAATCGCCGATGATCCGCTCACTTCAGTAGTTCGGGGCGCCGGCATACTGCTTGACGAGGATGAACTTCGCGATGAAGTTATAATAAAACCGGAAACAAGAAGGGCCTAAATATGCTTTCTAAAAATACTGGAAGAAATTACATTCTTTTGGGGGCAATATTGGTATTGCTCATTTTTTTTCATTACTTGGGCTGGCTGACCGCGGTAGAATCGGGACTGCGTAAAATCTTGATGCCCATCCCCACCGCTTTTAATAACATAAGGATCAGCATCAGTAATGCCCAAAATAATTCCAAAGACAAACAAGACCTGATTAATTTGTATAATACCTGCCTGGCCAACGGTCAAAAAAATGCGGTTGACGGCGCCCGGTTATTAACGCTGGAACAGGAAAACGCGACCCTGTTAAAACAGCTTAATTTTTTTAACAGCCATAAATACACAATGGTCAGTTCAAATGTTATCGGAAAAAATGACAGTTTGGAAAATATGATTATGATTGATGCCGGACAAAGCGCCAACATAAAAGTAGGGGAGCCGGTAATCGTGGGAGAAGGTATTTTGGTGGGCACAATTGCCAACGTGCAAAAAGACGTATCCATGGTCCGTTTAATCAGCGATAATCAAAGTAAGATCGCCGCCACCATCTTAAACAAAGATAAAAGTTTGGGCGTAGTTGAGGGCGGCTACGGTTTAAGCATAAAAATGAATTTCATCCCGCGCGACGAGGCAGTGATAGTCGGAAATACAATTATCACTTCCGGATTAGAGGAAAATATTCCCCGCGGTCTTTTAATCGGTGAAGTTGCTGCCGCCGAAAATGAGGCCTATCAGCCGTTTCAACAAGCCATCCTGACCCCGATTGTGGATTTATCAAAACTCACCGAAGTCAGCGTTATTACTTCAAATCAATAGAGCTTATGAAGCTTGCTTGGGCCATATTGTCAAAATTTTTAATTATTCTGTCAATTCTGGTTCTGCATTTTTTGATTATAAATTTTTTGCCATATCCAATTAATCATATCAATATAATTTTTCTGTCTTTGCTTTGGCTGATCATTTTATACCCCAAGCAAAATATTTTATGGATCGCTCTGGCCGTGCTCTATATTTCCGAACTGTTCACCAGCATGGCTTTCGGCACAAGCAGCATAGCCATGCTAATCAGTTTATCGGTCGTCAGCTGGTTTCTTTTTAATATTTTTACCGATCGGTCTTTCCCGGTCATAATTCTCTCATCGGTCATCGGTTTGATTTTATACCGATTTTTATTCTTTCTTTTTTTAATTTTTTATAATCTTTACGCGCACCAAAACCTCCTGCCCGGCAAAGAAATTTTAGTTGACGTCTTGTGGGAAGTTTTTTTAAGCTCGCTGATACTCTCGGTCATTTATTTAATCAGCTGTAGATTCAGCCGGCGTTTAAATCCGAAGTATATTGATATCCACTCCTCCTAAACCAAACTTATGGATAAAGGCCTTTTTGAAATCAAAAGCAAAATAGACAAGGGTGATCTGCCCGGTAAATATTCAAATTCCTGGATTGAGGACTCTTTTGATTTTGAAAAACCGATTGGTAAACAAATCAGTTTGTCGCAAACTAAAAATTATTTAGGAACAAGCATCACCAATAAGAAAATTTTATGGTTAAGTATTATTATGATAGTCGGTTTGGTTATCATCTTCGGCCGCATTATCTACTTACAGGTTATCAGAGGTGATTACTACCGTTCTTTAGCCGAAGGCAACCGCATCCGCTTGGAGCCCATACCTTCGCAGAGAGGCATTATTTTTGACAGAAACCGCAACGAACTGGTACAAAACGTCCCGGAATTTTCCTTGGCGATGGTGCCACAGGATCTGCCCAAAGATTCAGCCCAGCGTGAAACTGTTATTGATGACACGGTAAAATTAAGCGGAGTTTCCAAAACACAAATCACCGATCTCCTAAAAAAATACGGTTCCTACAGTTACGCTTCGCTCGTGATTAAAGAAAATCTTGATTACGAAACTGCACTCAAACTTTACATAGCCAGCGCGCAGCTGCCCGGCATAGTGGTGGAAAAGGGAAGTAAACGAAAATACGCGATCAACAATGATTTATCAACCCCGACCAGTTCTTTGAGCTTGAGTCATTTATTAGGTTATCTGGGAAAAATCAACGATGATGAATTAACCGCGTTTAAAGATAAAGATTACCTGCTTTTTGATAATATCGGCAAAACCGGATTGGAAAAAACCTACGAATCTGCCTTGCGCGGCGCTTACGGAGTTGAACAGGTTGAAGTTGACGCTCTCGGGCACGAGCAAAATGTTTTAGCTGAAAATTCTCCCGAGCCCGGTAAAAATTTAATCCTGGCTATTGACGCCGAGGCCCAGGTGAAAATGGAAAATTTAATTAAAGCGACGCTTAAAAAAATCGGCAAAGGGGGAGCAATAGGAATAGCCATGGATCCACGCGACGGTTCAATTTTGGCCATGGTCTCTTGGCCGTCGTTTGATAATAATGAATTTTCCGGCGGCATTTCTGTGGATAATTATAATAGATATCTGAATAATCCAAATGATCCTTTGTTTAATCGGGCCATAGCCGGAACTTATCCGTCCGGATCAACCGTTAAATTAATTATTGCCGCCGCGGCTCTGCAAGAAAAAATCATTACTCCCAATACCGCTTTTTTAAGCACCGGCGGTATCCAGGTTGGCCAGTGGTTTTTTAGGGATTGGCTGGCCGGCGGACACGGCGTAACCAACGTTACCAAGGCCCTGGCTTGGTCAATTAATACTTTCTTTTATTATATCGGCGGGGGTTATAAAAATTTCGTCGGCTTAGGCGTGGACCGGTTGGTCCAATATATGAAATCTTTTAACCTGGCCAAACAGACCGGCATTGATTTGCCCGGAGAAGCCAGTGGATTTTTACCAAGCAAAGAATGGAAGCTAAATACCAAGGGCGAATCATGGTATATCGGTGACACCTATAATCTTTCCATCGGACAAGGCGACCTATTGGTCACACCTCTGCAAATGGCGGTTTGGACATCGGCCGTGGCTAATGGCGGCACAGTTGTCCAGCCGCATTTGGTAAATAAAATTGAAGATCCGGTTACTGGTCAAACCACGGTGTTAACTTTTGCCAGAACATCCACTATGATATCTGACAGTAATTTAGCGGTCGTGCGCCAGGGTATGCGGGACTGCGTCACTTATGGCAGTTGTAAAATGCTGCAATCCTTGCCCTTTTTGGCCGCCGGCAAAACCGGAACGGCACAATGGAACAGCACTAAAGATAATCATGCCTGGTTTACTTCTTTCGCTCCCCTTGATCATCCGCAGATTGTAGTGACGGTAATGATTGAAGAGGGGAAAGAAGGCAGTACTATTTCCGAACCAATCGCCAGGGATTTTTTGGCTTGGTGGGGCGCTAAATATCTTAAATAAAAATGACTTTAAATTTTACTTTATTCGTGATATAATTTTTAGATATACATACTAGAACAATGAAAATATGTCTGACAAAATTCAATATCTTACAGCCGACGGCTTAGCTGCTTTAAAAAAAGAGCTGCAGGAAATAAAAGACACGCGCATTCCGGAAATCGCCGCCAGAATAGATGAGGCCAAACAACAGGGCGATCTTTCTGAAAACGCCGAATATCACCAGGCCAAGGATGATATGGCTTGGGCGCAGGGGCGCCTGCGACAATTGCAATATATTTTGGATAATGCGCAGGTGGTTGAGTCATCCGGAAAAAACAAAGAAACGGTCATTGTGGGCAGTACGGTGGTTGTAAAAATAAACGAAAACACAAAAACCTACACCATAGTCGGCCCGCAGGAAGCCAACCCGCTGGAGGGCAGAATTTCCAATGAATCCCCGCTGGGCGGATCGTTTATTGGCCGTAAAATAGGGGATAAAGTTGAAGTGCAAACACCGGCCGGAACACAAATTTATCTGATTTTAGAAATAAAATAAAAATAGTATGACCAACCAATTGAGCGAAGAGCAGGTTAGGTTAGAACGCTTAGCCAGTTTAGAGAATCAAGGCATAAATCCATATCCTGACCACTGTGACCGTAAAAACACAACTGCTGAAGCAAAAAATAGTCCGACCGGCGCCAAGGTTGTGGTCGCCGGCAGATTAATAGCAAAAAGAGAAATGGGCAAAATTTGTTTCAGTCATATTCAGGATGAGTCCGGCAAATTGCAAATCGCTTTTTCCGAAAAAGAACTGGGCAAAGATGGCTATAAATTTTTTCTAAAAAACTACGACCTGGGCGATTTTGTTGAAGTTACAGGAGAAATGTTTACTACCCACAAAGGAGAAATAACGGTCCTGGCCAAAAAATATATTTTACTGGCCAAAGCGCTCTTGCCCTTGCCGGAAAAATTTCACGGCTTGGCCGATGTTGAACTGCGCTATAGGCAAAAATACCTTGATCTGTTGGCCAACGAGGAAGCAATGAAAATTGCTAAAATGCGCAGTGCAATTGTGCGTAACCTGCGCGCTTATTTTGACGACAAGGGCTTTATTGAAGTTGAGACCCCAATCTTACAATCATTATACGGCGGGGCCGCGGCTAAACCCTTCATTACCCACCACAATGCCCTAAATGCGGATTTTTATTTACGCATCGCTCCTGAATTATATTTAAAACGATTAATTGTCGGCGGACTGGAAAAGGTCTATGAAATTGCCAAGTGTTTTAGAAACGAGGGGATTGATAATAATCATAATCCGGAATTTACGCAGATTGAATTTTACTTGGCCTATGCAAACTACAACGATTTGATGGATTTAATTGAAGAGCTTTTGCCTAAAATTATAAAATCGGTTGATTTGTCTTTAAAAATGGAAATCAACGGACAAAAAGTTGATTTTACGCCGCCGTATCCAAGAGCAACCATGCGGGAACTAATAAAAAAATACGCCAAGATTGATATTGAAAAATATCCCGACCAAAAATCATTATTTGCCCAGGCCAAAAAACTCAAAATAGAGGGTATCAACGCCAAAACCGGTTACGGAAAATTGGTGGATGAGATATACAAAACATTTGTGCGGCCGAAAATTGTTGACCCGATTTTTATGATTGATCATCCGGTAGAGCTGTCGCCGTTGGCCAAAACCAAACCTGATAATCCCAAATATGTTGAGCGGATGCAACTTCTGTGCGCGGGCGGAAATGAACTGTGTAATGGTTTCTCTGAATTAAACGATCCGATTGAACAGGAAAAAAGATTTAAAGAGCAAGAGAGGTTGCGTAAAGCCGGGGATGAAGAGGGGATGCCTTATGATGAGGATTTTATTATTGCTTTAAAACACGGCATGCCGCCGACCGCCGGCTTGGGTATGGGCATTGACCGGTTGGTAAAACTGCTCACCAACTCTCAAAATTTAAAAGAAGTGATTTTGTTTCCAACCTTAAAACCGGAAAAATAATTTACGCTTATATTGATTATGAAAAAAGTGATTGTTTTCGGCACGTTTGACATCATTCATCCCGGCCATATTCACATGCTAAAAGAAGCCAAAGAATACGGTGATTATTTAGTGGCGGTAATTGCCCGGGATCCGATTGTCTGCGAAGTAAAAGGCAAACTGCCGAAATATAATGAAAATATTCGCTTGGAAAACGTCCAAAAACTGGGTATTGCCGATAAGGTGCGTTTGGGTTGTCTGGGTGAAAATAAATACCAGGCCATTGCCGAAGAGAACCCTGATGTGGTGGCTCTGGGCTATGACCAAAAGGCCTTTGTGGACAATCTGGCTGATGCCGTAGATGAGCATGTGCAGATTGTTAAATTACAGCCGTACATGGAAGACATTTATAAAAGTTCAAAATTAAAAGAATTAACTACTTAAGGGCTAATATGCTAGACATTAGATTTATAAAAGAACATAAAGAAGAAGTGAAAAAAAATTGCGCGAACAGAAATGTAAAAATTGACATTGACAAACTTTTACAATTGGACGAAACCAGGCGAAAAATTTTAAAGCAGGTGGAAGATCTCCGCGCTCTGCGTAATGCCAAATCAAAAGGCAAACCGACTGCTGAAGAAATAAAAAAAATGCGGGAAGTAGGGGAGGAGATAAAAAATTTAGAAACAGAATTGGAAAAAGCCGTAACCGCTTACCAAAATTTGCTTTTGGCCGTGCCTAATTTAACCCATCCGGACAGTCCCATCGGCGGAGAAGGGGACTTTAAGGTTGTTTATAAAAACAAAGAGCCAAAACCATTTAAATTTCCACCAAAAACTCATGAAGAATTACTGACAAATTTAGATTTAATTGATTTTGAACGCGGAGCCAAGGTGACGGCGGCAAAGTTTTATTTTCTTAAAAACAACATGGTGCGTTTAAACCAGGCCTTGATAAATTACGGTATTGATATTGTTACCAAGCACGGCTACATGCTTGTAGAAACACCAGACATGGCGAAAAACGACATTTTGGAAGGAATCGGTTTTAACCCCAGAGGCAAAGAAACACAGGTGTATTCAGTTGAAAATACGGACTTAAGTTTGATCGGTACGGCCGAAATCACTATGGGCGGATTCCATGCGAATGAAGTTTTGGATTTGTCTAAAGGCCCGTTAAAATATGTGGCGCTTTCACATTGCTTTCGCACCGAAGCCGGCGCTTACGGCAAGGTCAGCAGGGGTTTATACCGGGTGCACCAATTTACAAAACTGGAAATGTTCATCTATTGTAAACCGGAAGACAGTGAAAAACTTCATAAAGAATTACTGGCAATTGAAAAAGAAATTGTTAATGGTTTAGAGATTCCTTATCAGGTAATAGATATCGCCAGTGGAGATCTTGGCGGACCGGCCTTCCGTAAATATGATCTTGAGGCCTGGATGACCATGAAGGGTGAAGGGGATAAACAGGGTGATTATGGCGAAATTACCTCGACCAGCAATTGCACCGACTATCAGGCGCGGCGATTAAATATCAAATACCGCAAAGAGAATGGATCTGCTGAGTATGTTCACACTTTAAACGGCACCGCGGTTGTTTTAAGCCGATTTCCATTGGCTATCGTGGAAAATTACCAACAGAAAGACGGCAGTGTTCTGATACCAAAAGTTTTAAGGAAATATTGCGGTTTAAAGAAACTCTAAAGGCATGCGTCATTATAAATCAGAATATACCTTCGCCAAATACAAACCTTACCAAAATCCTTGGAAAAGGTTTTTTGGTATTTTTAAAAGAAAAAAACAAAAAAACTTTTATCCGGTAAGAAGCACCCCCGCCTATAAAATCAATCCGTTTAAAAAAAGAGAAAAGAAACCCTGGACAGCCGGAAAGATAATCGGCATGATACTTGTCATTCTGGTCGTTGTTTGGGCTGGCATGTTAGTTTATATGCCTTTTTTTCGCATAAATAAAATTGAATGCTCGGGATTTAAAAATATTAACGAAGAGGAGGTAGATAATTATATCAAAACAACTTACCTGGATGGCGGCAGAATTTTGCCGGCAAATGATTATTTTTTGGTTGACGTTGATAAAATTCAGAAAGGACTAAGTGAAAAATTCTCCGTTCAATCTATTTTTGTAGAGAAAGTGTTTCCAAACTTATTAAAGGTTAAAGTAATAGAGAAACAATCATCCTTGATATATGACAACGGACAAAAATATTTTTTGCTTGACGATGGGGGATCGGTTATTAAATATTTAGCCGATGTTGAAAAAACTGAATTTCAAATTGTCACCACTAGTATTTCTATACCGACTAATACACCGGGGACGCCAGTTATGACTTCAAGTACACCAACTACCACTGTGCATATTCCTAATTTTAGTAAAATCAAAAATCAGTTTGGTTCTTTCCCCATACTGTATGATGAACGCGAATTAATTGTCACGGAAAAACAATTAAATATTTTATCAAGCGATATTATATATTTTATCGCCTCATGGTATAGCGACCTGCCCAAGCAGGGGATAGAGCCGCAGTACTTTGTTCTGGATAATCTTAATTCCGGTATTTTAATTAAAACAAACAAACCGTGGAATATCTTTGTCCAGCCCGGCAATAATTATACTCCCCAGCTAAATAATTTAAAATTATTTTTAAAAACAATTCATCCAAAAGAATACATTGATCTAAGATTTGGAGAGAGGGTGTACTGGAAGTGATGGGAGACCACACCAAAGGCGGGTAGGGGTGTGGATAAACCCATTTGACTGAAGATATAAAGAAATATATAATTGAGTATAATATCCCTTACACTCAATTATTATATAGGGTTTTAAGCCAAACCAGCAAATATGACGATTTCTTCCCGATTTAACTATTCTTATAAGATTAAAGATTTTCTTCAGAAAAATATTTTATACTTCTCCGGATATATATTATATATATTTGTATATATAATTAGATTTTTTTCATTCAGATTTGATAAATTTTTGATCACAATTTCACCCCTGATATGCTTTAGGCCGGTTTATGCCCCTTTTGAGGGTTTTTCCGCTTGTTTAAGCCATTTCAAAGTCATTATCTTGGCTAACATTAGCCAAAATATGAGCGTAACGCATTTAAATCGTTTTTAAAGGCCTTGATATGAAAAGAGGTATAAACACTCGTCTTGATAAGGAAAAAACGCCACATGAAAGCTCTGTGGCCGCTAAGACAACAACTGTAAGAAGGGTCGGGGAGATGTTATATCCACTTCCCTACCTTGATGATTTTATTTTAAACCTGCGCGCGAATAATCTTTCCGAAGAGACCGCGTATAATTATGATCGCGATTTAAAAACTTTTGAGAATTTTTTGAGTGAAGACGTAAAAAAAGATTTTACCAAATTAGATAAAACGGATTTGTTGCGTTTTAAAGCGTACCTGATGTCCACAGACCGAAAAACCTTAAAAAAGGGACCTTCAAAGAAAAAACTAAGCAGCTATTCAATAAATCGGGTACTTTCTGCCTTGCGCTCATATTTGAAATTCATGGAGGATATGGACCACAATCCACCCGTCTCCCCTGCCGCCGTAAAATTAATTAAAAACATAAAAAAGCACGGGCAGGTGCCGGAATTTACCGAGGTGATAAAAATAATTGAAGCGCCAATGAAATATGAAGATGATGAAAAGGTGGCCTTGCGCAATCGGGCCATGCTGGAAACATTATTTGCCACCGGCATGCGTATTTCCGAACTTTTATCACTCAAGGTCAACCAAATTGATCAAACCGGACGTATATATATTCTTGGCAAAGGAAAAAAACAACGATTTGTATATCTGACCCCGCGGGCGCTGGAGCATTTAAAAAATTATCTGGCTAAACGCGCCAGCACTTCGGAAATGTTATTCGTCCCCTACCGCGGCCGCAATAATCAGGAAAAGAATAAAAAAATCTCGGCAAATTATTTACAATTTAAAATAAAAAAATACCGAGAGTTGCTCGATATAAATATTCCGATTAGTTGCCACACCCTGCGACACGGCTTCGCCACCTTCCTGGCAGAAAATGGCGCCAACCCGGCGGCAATACAAATTCTGCTCGGCCACGAATCGCTTGATACAACTACTCGTTATGTCCACGCTTCTGATAAGTTTGCCGAAAAGACCCATCATGATTTTCATCCATTGTTTGAAAAGTAAAGTTTAGAGCAAACTAAACGTCTTCATTATCTCATCAAAAATATTTGTCACAGCCGCGCGATCAAACTCGGCTGGCCTGGTTTCTTCCGGATAATTCAACCTCTGCACCGAGTGCATAAATAGGGCAACATTGTAACACGAATCCCCTTTCACGACCGCATAGCGCACATCTTCATAATAGTTCCCTGCCCCAGCACCGGATTCGTCAATTTTATTAAAAGTAATTCCGTTTATCGTTACAGTTGAAGAACTATTTTCTCCGCCATTAAATGACGCATAACAATCAGCCGGCGTGGCCACTTTACGATTTGTAATTCCAACATACGCCTCACGTAGATTCGTGCCCGTAGTATAGGTTGAAGGAAAATCAATTTCCGTACCGGTCGCATTGTGATCCACCAAAAATATATTGTCGTCTTTCAAATTAAATTCCGGCGGATAGCTGATTTTATATCCGTCTTTTGTGCTCGCATAAGTATTCCAGGCATCAGGTGTCCCCTCTTGAGTGCTTGTTGTCGGAGTTGGTGATGTTGAAATGGGTGTTTGTTTGTTTAAAAAAATTTTACCAACGACCAAACCGGCCACGATGATTAGGAGAACAACTATCCAAATCAGTCCTTTTTTATACATAATTATGGATTTATATAGCCGAACGGATTAACCGGAATACCGTTTAAACGGGTTTCAAAATGCAAGTGGGGACCGGTGACAAACGGCCCGGAGCCAACCATTCCCGGCGTGCCGCCGGACATACCAATCACGTCGCCTTTGGTTACAAATTGGTTGGGAGTAACATCCACACGGCTTAAATGCCCGTACAAAGTTGAAAAGCTGGCTGTATGTATTATCAAAACATAACTGTAGCAACTTGACAAGCTGCACCGTTTGGCCGTGGCCACATATCCTGATGCCGCGGCACGAATCGGCGTCCCCTGCGCCGCCCGTACATCTATACCGCTATGCTGCATGACATTTTTAAACGGATAATCCGGATCATGAAAAATAGCATTTACTACATGACTGGGCACCGGCCACTGTAAATCACCCACGCTCGTGTCCGCGATTTGATTATTAGCTTCCAATTTTTTGCGCATTGACTGTTCGTCGCTGTTAATCTGACTCACGATCGTCTGGTATTGCTGTTTTAAACTGGAAAGCAGAGTGCGGTATTTTAATTCTGAAGATTTTGTGGATACCAAAAGTTGTTGTTTGGCGTTTGATTGATTGGTCAGGGCATCCATTTTTTCCTGCATCTGTTTTTGCAGATCCTCAAGATTTTTTTCTTTATCCTTTAACTGCTGCTGTTGTTTTTGCAAATCCTCTTTGGCCAGCCGCAAAACTTTAACTGATTTTCCCAAATCAGTATAAACATTTATCGTATACTGCAATTGATTAAAAAAATCAGTGAGATTATTATTGGTAAGCAAAATTTCTAAATAATTTTTCTGTTTTTCCGCGTTTATATTCTGCACCATTTTAGCAATTATGCCTTTTTGTTTGGCAATGACATTTTCTTTATCCTGAATAATCAGTTGCAAGGCAGCAATTTCCAACTGGGTTTGTTTTATTTGTGTTTGGGTTAAATCTATATCGGCTTGAGCTTTGGCAATATGGTTATCCAGTATCCCTAATTGATTTTTCAAAGAGTTGGCTTCAAGTTGTTTCTGGGAAATATTTGTATTGTATTTAGCGATTGTATCTTCCAGTTGTTTAACAATACTTTTGTTGGCTTCAATTTCTCTTTTTAATTGATCTATTTCTGTCTGATTGGTGGTTGTTGTCTCTGCAAACGCAAAAACGGGCTGAAATAATAGCCCTAACACAACCAAGAAAATCAGAATGGTTTTTTTCATGGTTATATTATACCACGGATAGCGGTTTGAATTCTATTTAAGGTCTCCTCTTTGCCTAAAACCTCGGCAATTTCATACGGTCCGGGAGAATTTTGCTGACCTGATAAAGCCACGCGCAGAGGCCACAATACCGAACCGGTTGAGTATGCTTTTTCTTTCATCCACTCCCCTACTTTGGCTTCCAAACTTTCTTTTGTCCATTTTTTTTGTTTGGCTAAAAATTCAGCGAGTTGCGGCAAGATTTTTGCCGCCTCTTCTTTGGAACTTTTTTTCCAGATTAAAAGATCTGGTTCATATTCCGGCAATTGGGTTATGAATTTTATCGCTTCGGGTAGCTCTGACAAAACCGTGATTCTTTCTCTTTCCAACGCAATCGCGTTCTCCAGTTTCTTATCTTTTGGGTTGAGTCCGGCCATTTTTGCCAACTCTTTATTTGATAATTTCTTTATATATTGTTTATTATACCAGTCCAATTTTTCCAAATTAAATACGGCGCCGGATTTATTCACTTTTTCCAGCTTGAATTCTTTTATTAATTCCTTAATGCTGAAAATTTCTTTTTCCGTGCCCGGGTTCCAACCAAGAAAGGCGACGAAATTGATTAATGCTTCCGGCAAATATCCTTTTTTTCTGTAATCTTCAACCGCCACATCGCCCTGGCGTTTGCTTAGTTTGGATTTATCCGGATTCAATAATAATGGCAAGTGCGCCATATTAGGAACTTCCCAACCAAAATATTTATACAGTTGAATATGCTTGGGCACACTGCTAATCCACTCTTCACCTCGGATAATATGGGTGATATTCATTAAATGATCATCAACCACCACCGCCAAGTGATAGGTGGGGAAGCCGTCGGACTTTAACAAAACTTGATCATCAACCAGTTCATTTTTGAAAACAACTTCACCGCGGATTAAGTCCGTAAATGCTGTCTCCCCCGTTTCCGGCATCTTTAATCTGATTACATGTTTTTCGCCGGCGGCCACGCGCTTTTTTGCTTCTTGCGGATCAATGGATAAGCAATGTTTATCGTATTTGGTCGGCATTTTTTTAATTTGCTGGTCCTCGCGTAATTTTTCCAAACGTTCCGGCGTACAAAAACAATAATAGGCCTGGCCGGCGTCAATTAGTTGATCGGTATATTTTTTATAGACGTCTAAGTGTTCGGATTGAGTATATAATTTTTCGTCATGCACTATTCCAGCCCAGCCAAGCGAGTCCAAAATATTCTTCACACCATCGGCCACAAATCTTTCCCGGTCAGTATCCTCAATGCGCAACAAAAACTTGCCTTTATTTTGTTTGGCAACCAAATATGAATATAAGGCGGTGCGCAGACCGCCGACATGCAAATATCCGGTTGGGCTGGGGGCGAAACGGGTGCGGATCATAGATGTGTTTAATAATGTTTATGCTAAAATTATACCCCAACTTTAGGCACAAATCAAGGTAATATCTTTAATTCTATCTAAAATAAACAATAACTCTGGATGAAATTTTTCACCAGCAGCAATCATCTTTTTTATCTCTTGATTACTAAAAAATTTTACCGAATCAACCACTTCAGAATCAATAATAAATGGACCGTCACTTTTAGCTGTAAAACTTGTCAAAAATTTGCCAATTCCATCCGGTGTTAAATAAAAATCCTTGCGTGCTAATTCCAATTTACATTCCAACCCGATTTCTTCTTTAAGTTCTCTTAAAGCTCCTTCTTCATATGTCTCCCCTGACTGAACATGGCCACTGGCACTTATTGACCAATGCCTAGGGCAAAAATGTACATTTTGGCTGCGTAATTGCAAGGCCAATTTGTTTTCATTATTAAAAATAAAAACATTCGCAATCCTGTGCGTCAACTTTTTTTCATAAATATCATTCTTAGATCCACTGCCAACAATAATATCGTTTTCATCCACAATATCTAAAACTTCCATATTTATTTAAAAACAGATAAAAACAAAAATTTTATAGTGGCATTATAAATTCGGACCAATCTTGATGGTTGTTTAATAACCCGATAAAGCCACTCCAGTCCCAGATTACGTATCAAACTAGGGGCACGCTTAACCACACCAGAAATATAATCAAACGCCCCACCCACACCCATGGCAATTTTTATATTTGGTAACTTGGTTAAATTTTCATAGATCCATTTTTCCTGTTTGCCCATGCCAAAAGCAACAAAGATAATTTCTGCACCAGTTTGGTTGATTTTTTCCAAAATAGTTTCGTTATTTTCTACAGAAATCGTTCCATCTTGATTTTCATTTATTTTTGGGCCTTTATCCATCCCGGCTATTTTTAAATTTGAGAATTTCTTTAGCAAATTTTCAGCGGTTTTGTGTATCACCTCATCATTACCGGAACCCAACAAATAAACACCCCTCCCCTGCTCCGCGGCAATTTCACACAACTCAATCATAAAATCCACACCCGGAATTCTTTTTATACCGCTGGCCATCTGTAACCCAAACCCATCGCACAAATTTAAATCACTGGAATTTAAAACTTTTTTAAAATTTTCATCCTTTTGGGCTTTGACCAAAAACTCCGGATTAGGAGTGTAAATCTTATGTTGACCGGAAGGCAAAAACTCACGCGCTTTTTGTTGCGCTTCTGCCAAACTTAAACCGTCAATTCTAACTCCTAAAATTTCTTTAAAATTCATATTACCAGCTTCCTCCTCCACCCCCGCCAAAACCACCACCCGAGCCACCACCACTAAACCCACTGCCACCTCCTGGCGCAGTAGCCATGACTGCTCCGGCAGTATGACTAAAATTATTCATAGTAGAAGCAAAGGCGATAACTGAAAAATTGGCTCCACTTGAATCATTATACCAATTTGGATTTTGGGTATAAATTCCCTCAAATTGTTTAGCCCACTGCTTCTCCACTCCCAAAACCATCGCATACGGCAAAAGTTTCTCAAACTGCTCTGGATTTTTCTCGGGTGCATTATGAAAATTTATTCTATCTTTTTCCGCCACTGTCAGATATATTTTTAATCCTAAAATATGTTCTTTGGCCAACACACCCTTTTCACTCCTTCTTGGCATTATAAATCCAAGGACTACTATCATAACACCTGAAATAAACACGCTAATAGCCGCCAAAATATTTCCATCTTTTCCCAAGAGAATGCCACCGGCCGTAAAAAAGGCGCCTATTACACTAAAGATTATTCTGACTGTATTGGGATTTTTGACAAAATATCCTTTACTATACGTGTTGGCATAGATCATTTTTATAACCTCGGCAATCCCGGAATAAATTTTTGTTTTCAAAACGGACAAATTCACAATTTTTCCCGACTCAAACATCGCTTCCATCAATTTTTTATCAAAATCATTACTCAAATCATCCGGTTCTTTTAATTTATGAAAGGTATAATCTGGTTGTTTAAACAAAACACCATTTTCTGTCCTGATTATTTTTAAATACCCTTTTATAGCCAAATCAATAATTTGAGCCGAAATATCTCTGCTTTCCGCTTTTTCATCAATAATTGTGCCCACTTCGGCTGGGGACAACTTATCGGGCGGGTCAAATTGCGCAATAATCACTCCCCTGCCTTTTGGATCACGACCGAATTTGTACCAATATAAAATTAGCCCAATTAAAACAAGGATTGGCAAACCTAAAATGAGATTATCTTGTAAGGTGAGTAAAACGTTTTGGAGTTGAGTTGGTTGAAAAATCGTTCCCTTTGGCAAGCCCAATACTGCGGTCAAGCCCTCGCCGGGCGACAAATATCCTTGATTAAAAAGTACTGCGTTGTTATTTGTAAAAGAATGGGACAGACAAGGATTCTGGTTTCCACTCACACCCATATAACAAGCAGCTTGAATATTTTTACTGTCTACAGTAAAGTCAGAAAAAATAATTTTAACTGAAGCTTTATTAATTGCCACCTGCCAGCCGTTTCCTGTCGCATTCCAGTATAACTCGTCGTGATCAGAAAAATAATTTATAGCTCGATCAACAGTGTAACTAATTACATAAGTTTTTACTCCGGTTACCAGTTTGTCTGCGTCGCCAATTTTTATCTCTAAATTTTTACCGGGATACGAAATTGTATATTTGTACGGTTGGCCATTTTCATCAGTTACACTAATTTTACTAATTCTCAAATTATAATTTCCACCGCGCGCTTGATATTTAATCGGGATATCCCGGAATATCCCATGCTTCTGGACGCCATCAAAATTATACTCAACCCTTTCGGTAACATTTATACTACTATCTTTGTTAACATTAATAACAACGCCAAAATTATTGATTTCTTCAGCTCGGGCCAAACCGGCAAAACCCAAACCAATTATTATAAAAATGACAGTTAAAATTCGCTTCATAAATTAAGAGTTTAATTTAAAAGTTTCTATAACCTCATACACCGGCCCGGCAGGTGTTAAATCGCTTTTTATAAACAAAACTTCATCAACAATCCATTTTGTTTCTTGAACACTTATATTATCCAATGAAATTTTTCCGGAAAAATCAGGTTTTATACGGCCCAATGTGGCGTGCGGATACCATTTCCTGTTATTTAAATTTAAACCAATTTTAGCCAATTCATTGTGTAGTTCTACATATAAATTAACACTCGAATTTCTTTCATCATCACCAATATCAACCACCAATACATTCGGATGCTCTAGATTCGGAAACGCATTTACTTTTTTTAATTTATATTCAAAAGGTTTGTGTTGGATACAAATGTTATTCAATATGTTTTTTATGTGTTCAACCTGTTCTTCTTTAACATCCCCCAAAAACTCAACCGTAACATGCATATTTTTGTCCTCCACCCATCTAATTTTAGCCGATAAATTTTGACCGTTAATTTCGGCCTGCGTTTTAACAAGCTCCTGCTTGGCTTCGTCTGATAATGGAAAAGCAATAAAAGCGCGCATATTAATTTCCAAATCTCCTTTGCCGATTATTATATTCAGTAATGGCTTTGTCCAGTTCTTTGGCATCAAAATCCGGCCAATACACATCAGTAAAATACAATTCACTGTAAGCGGATTGCCAGGGTAAAAAGCCGGATAATCTTTGTTCACCCGACGTTCTGATGATCAAATCCGGATCATCCTGTCCGGCAGTATCAAGATGAGCGCCAATTAACTCTTCATCAACCTCTTCTGGCTTATACTTTTGTTCAACAATATTTTGCACCGCCCGCACGATCTCATCGCGACCGCCGTAATTTAAAGCAATGTTAAAAATCAATTCATTATTATCTTTGGTGGCTTCGGTTGCCTTTTTTATTTTTTCCTGAACTTTTTTTGACAATTTAGCAAACGAACCCAAATGGTTAAATTTAACTCCCATTTTTTGTAGTTCAGGTAAATTTTTATCAACAAAATTAATAAACAGATCCATCAAAAAATCTACCTCTGTTTTGGAGCGTTTCCAATTTTCAGTGGAAAAAGCAAAAACCGTAATTATTTTAAGACCGATTTTTTGAGCATACAAAAGAATATCTTTTAATCGGTCTGCCCCTGCCTTATGCCCGGCCATGGCCGGCAGTCCCCTCTCCTTGGCCCATCTCCGATTCCCATCCATGATAATTCCTATATGTTTCAACATAATACAGCTTATTTTAGCATAGCTTGACATTTTTTTACAGTTTGTTATGATATTATCACTCACCTCCTACGAGTGATAATAACCTCCTAGCTAAACCTAACAATAATATGATTCCCCAAAATTTTACCAATAAATCCCAAGAAATCATTCAAAACGCGGCCAAAATTGCCTTTGAGAACGGTCAGCAGCAAATTGAACCGCCGCATCTGTTTTTCGCCCTTTTAGACGATATTGAAGGCATTGTCGTATCAATTTTACATAAATTTAACGTAAATACAATAGCGCTAAAGGCAGGCGCCCAGTCCTTGATAGACAAAATGCCAAAACAGCCCGGTTCATCCCCTGTTGGCGGTATCGGCCAAATTTTGCTTGGCCAATCAATGCTCTATATTTTTCAAACCGCCGTGGGCGAAGCCAAAAAAATGGGCGATGAATATATCAGTGTGGAACACCTGTTTCTGGCTTTCATGGTCGGCCGCAATCCGATTAGCGACCTGCTTTTAGGTTATGGGGTAAATTACGAGGACACGCTCAAAGCCCTGGCCGGCATCAGAGGCAGTCAAAAAGTTGACAGCCCGGAACCGGAAACAAAATATAATGTTCTGGAAAAATACGGAAAAAATCTGACCGACTTGGCCTATAAAGAAAAACTTGATCCGGTAATCGGCCGCGACGATGAAATCCGCCGCGTCATGCAAATTCTGTCCCGCCGCACGAAAAACAATCCGGTACTGATCGGCGAACCCGGAACCGGCAAAACAGCCATCGTTGAAGGTTTGGCGCAAAGAATTGTGAACGGCGACGTGCCCGAGTCCCTAAAAAACAAAGAAGTGATCGCTTTGGATATTGGTTCGCTGTTAGCCGGAACAAAATTCCGCGGCGAATTTGAAGATCGTCTGAAAGCGGTTTTAAAAGAAATTAATGATTCGGCCGGAAAAATCATACTGTTTATAGATGAATTGCACACTATTGTCGGCGCCGGTTCTTCCGAGGGCTCGGTTGATGCTTCTAACATGTTAAAACCGGCACTGGCAAGGGGCACACTCCACGCCATTGGCGCCACCACTTTAAAAGAATACCAAAAATATATTGAAAAAGACGCAGCCCTGGAACGCCGCTTCCAGCCGGTGACGGTAAATGAACCGGCGCGCGATGATGCCGTTGCTATTTTACGCGGCATTAAAGAAAAATATGAAGTTCATCATGGCGTACGCATCACCGATTCGGCTATTTTAGCCGCGGTTGATCTTTCCCAGAGATATATTTCCGATCGTTTCCTGCCCGACAAAGCCATTGATTTGATAGACGAAGCCACCTCGGCTTTGCGCATGCAAATTGATTCCATGCCGGATGAACTGGATAAGATGAAACGGGCAATGATAAAAATGGAAGTTGAAAAACGCGCCTTAAAAAAAGAAAAAGAAGAAGAAGCCAAAGAACGCCTGGCTAAACTGGAAAAAGAATTGGCTGAAACAAAAGAAAAAAGCAACGAGCTTGAGGCCCGCTGGAAAAACGAAAAAGAAGTTATCACCGGCATTCATAACCATAAAAAAGAAATTGAACAAATCAAACAACAGGCGGAGATTGAAGAAAGACGGGGCGACCTGCAAAAGGTAGCCGAAATTAGATACGGCAAAATCCCCGGTTTAGAAAGCTTAATCAGGCAAGAAGAACAAAAACTTATAAATATTCAAAAAGACACCGGCATTCTGAAAGAAGAAGTGACTGAAGAAGATATCGCCCGGGTAGTTTCACGCTGGACCGGCATTCCGGTTTCCAGGATGTTAAAAAGCGAAGCCGAAAAATTGGTCAACATGGAAAAAGAAATTTCCGAACGTGTTATCGGTCAGGAGGAAGCGGTCAAAGCCGTGGCCAATGCCATCCGAAGGTCAAGAGCCGGCATTTCCGAACCAAACAAACCGATCGGGTCATTTATATTTCTCGGTCCAACCGGCGTCGGCAAAACCGAACTGGCCAAAGCCCTGGCTGAATTTCTGTTTGACACCGAAAACGCGCTGGTGCGGGTTGATATGAGTGAATATATGGAGAAACATGCGGTCTCAAAAATGATCGGCTCCCCTCCCGGCTATGTCGGTTATGAAGAGGGCGGACAGCTTACGGAAATAATCCGCCGCCGACCCTATTCAGTGGTGCTGTTTGATGAAATTGAAAAAGCGCATCCGGATGTGTTTAATATCTTGCTGCAAATTTTAGATGACGGCCGCGTGACCGATGCCAAGGGCCGCACCGTGAATTTTAAAAACACGGTAATTGTCATGACCAGCAATATCGGCAGTAATTTTATTATGGACATGCAGAAAAAAGGCGAATTCGGCTTTGGCGACGGGCACGGCAAAAAAATCGGTGAAAAAAATATCAAAGATAAAATAATGGAAGAACTGCAAAGCAACTTTAAACCGGAATTCTTAAACCGCATTGATGATATTATTGTCTTTCATTCACTGACAGAAAAGGACATAAACAAGATTGTGGAATTACAGCTCTTAAAAGTGCAGGAACGTTTGAACGAAAGAAGAATTATGCTGATTATTAATGACAACGCCAAAAAATATCTGGTGAAAAAGGGCTACGACCCGAATTACGGCGCCAGACCGCTTAAACGCATCATCCAAAGCGAACTTTTGGACGAACTGGCCATGCAACTGATAGAGAAAAAAATCAGCGACGGCGATACGGTTAAAGTGACTTCCGAAAAAAATAAACTGATGCTGGCAAAGTAAACTTTTTTATTGCGGAAATATGTGTTATAATTAACACATATGAAAAACTACACTATTGCCAAAATAATAGCTATATTTTGCTTAATTTCTTTGGGCTTTCCATTTTTAGCCCAAGCCCAAACGGCCTCAAACTTCAATCCGGACTTCATTATCTCCGATGAAGAAATGCAAAGCACCGGTAATTGGACAACAAGCGACATCCAACAATTTTTGACAAGCAAAGGCAGTTACCTGGCTTCTTTGGTTGTGCCGGATGTCAGCGGTATTGTGAAAACAGCGGCCGAAATAATTTATGACGCGGCCGTCACCTATCAGGTCAACCCCAAATATCTGCTGGTCACTCTGCAAAAAGAACAAAGTTTAATCACCGACGACACCCCCACCCAAAAACAACTTGACTGGGCCACCGGTTATGCCGTCTGCGACAGTTGCAGTATGAGTGATCCGAAGGTTATGAAACATAAAGGTTTTAGCAAACAAGTTGACGATGCCGCCGGCATCATCCGCTGGTATTATGATAACACCGCCAATTCCATAGTTAAGAAAAAAGATCAGACCACCAGCATTGATAACACCAGCGTGGTTCCGCAAAGCTGGGCTACCGCTTTTCTCTACACCTATACTCCCCACTTACATGGCAATGAAAATTTTTGGCGAATCTGGAACACCTGGTTCAGTCAGATTTATCCCAATGGAACACTCCTAAAATCAGACCTGACCGGAGATGTTTGGTTGATTCAAAACGGCGTTAAACGAAAATTTACCAACCAAGCCACACTGCTAAGCATGGCCGATCCGAAAATGATTATCACCACGTCGGAAACCGATTTAAGCAACTACACAGCCGGCACAGATATTTCTTTCCCGGTTTATTCCATCTTAAGATCGGCCAGCGGCATATACTTGCTTGACTATGACACCCTGCGCCCGTTTGCTTCCGAAGCGGTAGTGCGCGCCTTAGGTTATAATCCTCAAGAAGTTATAGAAGTTGACGATACCGACTTGGCCAATTACCCGATCGGAGACGTGATCACCGCCTCCACCACTCCGGGATCTGTACAGGGAGTGATTTATCAAATCACCGATTTAAATAATGCCTATTACTTGTTTAAGGGCAACAAACTTTACCCAATCACGGACAAAAATATAATCCAAACAAATTATAAAGACCTGCCGATTGAAAAACATAAACTCTCCTACATCAAATCAATTGAAACCGCCGACATGCCCATTACCTTTAAAGACGGAACCCTTTTGAAACCTGCGGGTGGCAGCATTGTTTATGTAATGGAAAACGGCAAAAAACGCCGGCTTGCCGATGACGATACCTTTCTGGCCATGGGATACAAAAGAACCAATGTGGTTACTGTAGCTCAAGCTACAGTCGTCAGCATCTTAAACGGCGAACCGATTTTTTTAAACAGCAGTTTAATCTCATCTAAAAATAAATTCCTGGGCGACAGCGAAGCCAAGGTTGACGACATGTATGGCAGTAAACTGCCGGCCTACTTGGTAGCCGAATATCCCAGCGGCCGGATTATCTCCGGAAAAAATATTGATAAAAAATTATCCATCGCCTCGCTCACCAAGCTCGTCGTTGCTTATGAGGCCCTCAACCAAAATTTTGATCTGACCAAAACGAGTGTTTATGATTCCAAAAAATACGGATCCACAGGCGCCGGCTTGTCACTAAAAAACGGCGCCAAAATAAAAAACACTGACTTGTTTAACTATACGCTGGTTGCCTCAACCAACAATACCGCCCGCATGCTCGCCCAAGCCACCGGACTAAGCGAAGCTAATTTTGTTTCCGCCATGAAGGAAACTTTAAACAATTGGGGCGTCAGCGATACTACCATCTCCGATGTTACCGGGCTGGACAAGAACAACCAATCATCCGCCAGAAATCTGTTAAAGATATTTACCAAAATAATGGAGAATAAAAATATAAAATCGGCTTTATCTTTAACTAAGTATTCATTTAAAGAACTGCCGAGCAAAGCCGGCGCCGCCAGTCACGCCATTGCCAACACCAATCAACTGTTTAAAGTAACAAACAAAAACTACAAAATTCTGGCCAGTAAAACCGGTTACACCGATGAAGCCGGCGCGGTTATGCTGATGCTGGTTGAATCAACCGTAACCAAAAAACAATATACCGTAATTACGCTTGGCAATCCCAATTACAGCAACCGTTTCACTGAACCGAATAATATTGCCAAGTGGATTTCCACCGGAAAAGTAAAAATTGCTAACTATTAAATTAAATATATGTCGTTAGTTTTTGCCGGCATCGCTCCCCATCCCCCGCTTTTAATTCCCACCATCGGTAAAGATGCCATAAAAAAAGTTGCTCAAACCAAAAAAGCCATGGAGCAATTAGAGCAGAACTTGTATTTAACCCATCCGGAAATTTTAATTATCATCTCGCCTCACGGCAGTTATTTTTCCGATGCCTTTACCATGAACATCGCTCCGGAATTTGAAACCGACCTGCGCGATTTCGGCGATCTGGCCACCAAGTTAAAATTTAAAGGCGAAATGAATTTATCTTCAATGATCCGCGAAAGCAGTAAAGATCAAAAATTTCCCACCACGGCCATCAGCGAAAAGAATCTGGACCACGGTTCATCGGTGCCTTTATATTACTTGGCCAGCCATTTGTCTAAGGTACAAATTTTGCCCCTTGGTTTTTGCGATCTGGACTGGAAAACCCATTTGGATTTCGGTTATATGATTAAAGAACGCATCATGGAGACCAACAAACGCGTGGCTGTCATCGCTTCCGGGGACTTGTCACATGCGCTACTCACTGATGCACCCGCCGGATATAACGAGGCCGGACCGGAATTTGACGCCAAGATTCAAGAACTACTATCAACCAACAATGTGGCCGGCATGCTCCAGCTTGATAAAGATTTTATCGCCAATGCCGCCGAATGCGGCTTCCGGTCATTTTTGATCTTGATGGGAATTCTGCAAGGCGTACACTACACTTATAAATCATACTCCTATGAGGGCCCGTTTGGCGTCGGTTATCTGGTGGCCGACTTCGCTCTCTCCGTCTAACCGCCTATGTTTGCCAAAGTAATACCAGCCAGGAGAATGCCGGTAACGTTGCCGTTTTTTGATTACGCGGTGCCGGAAGAAATGAAAGCTAAAATCAAGGTTGGACAGCTGGTAAAAATTCCTTTTTTAAAATCGGAAATCTTTGGAGTGGTGGCGGAATTAAATTCAGCCGGTAGCGAACATAAACTGAAGGAAATTAAAGAGATTGTTTTCACGGCCCCGATTCTTTCCCGCGCGCAAATCAATTTTTTAATTGACATCGCCGAATTTTATCACACGTCTCTGGGTTTTATTTTAAAATCTTGTTTGCCTCCGTTACAAAAAAGAAAATTGAAAAAGATGCAGGAAAGCGGGGTCATGCCCGTACCGGCGAAACAGACCGCCAAATCGGAATTTGCTAAACCGACATTTTTTGCCTTCGGTAGCGATAAAGAAAAAATAAAATTTATTTTGAAAAAATTAATCGGTCCGGAGCAAATTCTCTATCTGGTCCCCGAACTTCCTAATTTAGAAAAAATTCAGAAACAATTGCCTGAAAATATTTTACAGCATGCGGAAATAATTACCGGCGAACTGTCCAACAAAGAATTATTTGACAAATGGATGCGGATTTGGAGCGGCGAAAAAAATATTATCATCGGCACCAGACGGGCGCTGTTTCTGCCGTGGTTTAATTTAAAAACTATAATTTTGGATGACGAAGCGAATTTAAATTATAAAAGCTGGGATATGGCTCCGCGCCTGCACACTCGCGACGCCGCTATATTTTTGGCTAAGCATCACGGCGCCGAACTTAACTTACTCGGCCACACTCCCTCGGTTGAAACCTCTTATTTTTGCCAGCATAAGATTTATAAAAACGCCGATTCCGAAAACACCGGCGCTCTTGCTATTGCGCCCTTTGAGAGTAAACCGACGATTATTGACTTGCGCGCCGAGCGCAAAGCCGGCAATTATAATTTCATCAGCACGCGCTTGGTGGAAGAATTTAAAAATATTAAAAGCGGAGATATTTTCTTTTATCTTAACCGGCGCGGTTCTTCCAGTTACGTCGGCTGCCGCGATTGCGGTAATGTCTATAAATGTCCGAACTGCCACATCACTTTAAATTACCATCAGGATCAAAATCTTTTAAAATGCCACTACTGCGGACACAGCGAACCGATGCGTTCGTCATGCCCGAACTGCCACGGCGTAAATGTGACGATGTTTGGCGTGGGCACACAGCAGGCCGAAACCGCCATCAGAAGAATGCTCGGCGCCAGTAACGGCCGCAAAGTGGTACGCATTGACAGTGATGTCAATGATTTGGAAAATTTAAACACGCCCGAAGATAAAATAATTGTCGGCACGCAGTTGGCCTGGTCATATCTGGACTGGTCAAAAATTAAATTGTTTGCGTTTTTAGATGCTGACACTTCTTTGTTTATTCCCGAATATAAGGTAGTGGAAAATTTATTTCAGCTTCTGCGTGATGCCCAATATAATTTACAGGATGGCGCCAAGCTTATAATTCAAACCAATCACCCCGATCATCTGGTGTTTAATTCATTGTTTAAACCGGAAAATTTTTATGCTGAACAATTAAAAGAAAGACAACTCTTGGGTTACCCTCCTTTTAAATTTCTGCTAAAATTATTCTATGGGAACCATAAACAGGAATTGGCTGAAAGAGAAGGCCAAAGAATGGCCAACCTCCTGACTGCCTTGACGAAAAGCCAAAAAGATATTAAGATAGCCGGTCCGCTGCAAACTTCGCCGTATTATTACGGCGGCCAATATTGGCAGGTGATTCTGGCTAAAATCGGCTATCAAAGCTATAAACAAAACACGAAATTGTTACTGTCAAAATTGCCGCCAAATTGGAAAGTGGACCCGAATCCGAATTCCATATTATATGCGAATTAAAAAAATATGAAATTAGAAATCATTACCGAACCAAGTCCCATTTTGCACAAGGTCTCCAAGCAGGTGGCCATTGGCGAAATTGGTTCCAAAAAAATCCAAAAACTTATCATTGATTTGACCGACACTCTCTATGCGCAGGACGGCGTGGGCATTGCCGCTCCCCAGGTAAACGAAAGTTTACAGGTTTGCATTATCTCCAAAAATGCCAACAAAGATAAGGCCAAGGATATTATTTTAATCAATCCGAAGTGGGAGAAGGCCTCGGTTATAAAGGACTGGGATGAAGAGGGCTGTTTGTCCGTGCCAAAAATTTACGGGCAGGTAAAAAGATATAAAAAAATAAAAGTAGCGGCTTACGATGAATCCGGCAAAAAAACACAATTTATCGCCGAAGGGCTTTTCGCGCGCGTTATTCAGCATGAGGTTGATCATCTAAATGGAATCTTGTTTATAGAAAAAGCAAAGAATTTACATACCATAGATTGATTCTCCTGAGATGATATCAATTTTTCGCCAAGCTGCGCTAGTACTCAAAATCGATATCATCTCAGTTGTTTCTCTCTCACTTTATGCAAAAACTAAAAACCGTATTCTTCGGGACGGAAAAATTTGCGGAAACTATTTTAACGGGACTGATAAACAGCGACATCACTGATGTTGTTTTAGTTATCACCCAGCCGGATAAGAAGGTTGGCCGCAAACAAGTGGTTGAGGAGTCCCCGGTGAAAATTTTGGCTGAAAAAAATAACATTCCGGTGGCCCAGCCGGAAAGTTTAAAAGATTATCAACTGCCGGTGGAAAATCTTGATTTAAACGTCGTAGCACAATATGGCTTAATTATTCCTAAAAAAATAATAAATTTTCCCAGATACGGATCAATCAATGTGCACGGTTCGCTTCTGCCCAAATACCGCGGCGCCTCCCCTATTCAAACCGCGATTACGAGCGGTGAAACCGAGACCGGCAATACTATAATGCTGATGGATGAAAAAATGGATACCGGGCCGATTTTGACCCAGGAAAGCGTCACTATAGACCCAAACGACACTTATCCCCAACTGGCAGATAAAATGGCCAAAAAGGCCGTTATTTTGCTTTTAAACACCATTCCAGAGTATATAGAGGGCAAAATCACTCCTCAACCGCAAGCCGGCGAGCCGACTCTCACTAAATTGCTTAGCAAAGACGATGGCCAAATTGATTTTAACAAAACTCCAGCTGAAATTTATAATAAATTTAGAGGTCTGCAACCATGGCCGGGAATTTGGTGTTTTTGGAACGGTAAACGCTTAAAAATTTTAAATCTAAAAAAAGCCGACAAAAATATTGAACCGGGCAAGATGGAACCGGGCAAAGTTGAAGTTTCCGGAAATGAAATTTTCGTTGGCTGTAAAGAAGGCGCGATTGAAATTTTAGAACTGCAGCCGGAAGGAAAAAATCCAATGACTGCAAAAGTATTTTTAAACGGATATAAAAACATAGACGGCGCCAAACTAACCTAATATGATTTCAAAAAAACAAACCTTTGTTTTTTTAGCCATTTACATTGGCTTGAGAGTGTTTTCATATTTTTTTCATCCGGGGAATTTTTTAAACACCTTTATCGCCGCGCTCATATTGTTTTCAACAATTTATTTTCTTCTTAAAAATGACCAACGCGGCTGGTATATCGTGGCTACGGAAATTTTTCTGGGCGGCACGGAAAACTTTTTGGAAATCGGCGGTATATCTTTGCGCACTCTGCTTTTAGTTTTTTCAGCCGTAATTTTTATCTGGCAGAAAATCAAAAGTAAAGAAATTCGCGCGATTATTAACTCAAATAAAATCTTCTGTGCTCTGGCTTCCGTTTTATATATCTGGATCGCCTTTACCATTGCCCGCGGTTATCTTGCCGGCCACAACGCCAAGGAAATAATTTCCGATGTTATCCCCTATTTATTTTTATTTTATTATTTCCCTTTACGGGAACTTCTCCAATCAGACAGGTTTAAAAAAATCGCCGCGGGTCTTTTGACCGCCACCGTTTTCGGCAATCTTATTTTTATTCTATTTACTTTCGCTTTTTATTCTGCCAACATATTACACTTGCAGGATGCCTATTACCACTGGTTCAGGGATATCGCCAACGGCAAAATCACCGGCTATGATTTTAATTTTTACCGAATTGTTTTAAATGAACAGCTTCTGCTCATCCCGCTGTTGTTATATTTTATTTCACAAATCATTAAACAATCACAAAAAATTTACATATATTTAGCGCTATCTTTATTAATAATCCTTCCCATAAATTTTACCCGTATTTATATTTTAGCCCTACCGGTCGGCTTGTTATTTTTATTCAACAAAACACGCTGGAAGAGATGGCTGATATGTTCCGCCGCCGCCATAGCCATATTTTTTCTTTCTTTCACCTTAATTCATTCTGCGGCCAGCCGCGGTCAGAGTTTGGGCTGGGAATTTTTCGGTATTCGTTTGCAAAGCATTGCTATGCCGCAAATTGAAGACAGCTCTTTAAGCCGAATGATTCTACTGCCGGCGATTTTGGATAAAATTAAAGTTAGCCCGATTTTGGGAAATGGGCTGGGAGATACGGTCACCGCCTATATACCAATGAATAAACAAACCATCACTACAGCGCAATTTGATTGGGGTTATTTGGAAATCATTGATGAGATGGGAATAATTGGAATGTTGATTTGGATTACGATTCTTGCCTGGATTATATGCTCTATCTGCAAATCAGATTCACAATCAAAAAACGGACTGATCACGTCCGTTATCGCTCTGATGGTTATAAACATTACTTCTCCAGCTTTATTTCATGTGATGGGCATTATTTTATTCACTGTTATTGTAGCCCATGCTTCTTCAAAACAATTGCCTTCGCCTCTTCATAATCCGCAACTTTCTTAATCTTCCACGGTAAATTATACATAAAACTCGGCAGCCAGGCGCTGATGCCTTTTCTGTTGCCAACCACTTTTTTATACAAAACCTCCGGCACAAAAACGCCGGTTTTATTTTTTTCTAAAAGCGACAGCCAGAGGTCCCAATCCTGAAATCTTTTTATTGATTCATCCCACGGACCGGCGCTTGGCCTCAAATCAGTTAATGCACTGCGACGTACCAAAGAGGTTACATCAATGTAATTTAATTTTTTTAATAATCCGGGGTCAAATTCATGGCTTTGCATTGTCTTCCAACCGAATTTAAATTTTGAATAGGCACAACTGGTCTCGGAATTATCTCGCAAGGCCTTATACATTTTTTCCAGCATATCGGGCCGTGCAATCGTATCCGCGTCCCAAAAAATCACATACTCCCCTTTTGACTGCGCAAAACCTAGATTGCGGGCCGACGGGGCGCCTTTATTTTCTTGGCTGAAAATTTTAATGTCAGAATTTTTTAAATCCGAAATCGCTTGCTGGAAATTATCCGTACTGCCGTCATTGACGATTATAATTTCAATTGGTTGATAAGTTTGCGCTAAAATATCGCTAATACATTTTTTAATGGTATGCGCGTGATTGTAAACCGGAATTATGACACTAATTAACGGATTCATAATGACTCTGGCTTATAGCAATTTTTTAAACTGCTGCTGCCAGGTGAATTCTTTCAATGCCCTTTCCCGGCCGGCCGCACCCATTTTTTTGGCGTATTCTTTTTCGCGAAGCAAATCAGAAATCGCCGCTATCACGCTTGCTTCCTGATAAACATCCACCACCAATCCGGTGACCAAATCTTCCACCACTTCTCCCACGCCGCCAACTCGGCCGGCCACTACCGGCACACCGCAGGCAGCGCTTTCCACAAACACTGTCCCCCAGCCCTCTTCCACTGATTCATCCGGATGCGTGAGTAACACCAGCAAATCAGCCAGCTGATAATATCTCGGCAATTCGTTATACGGCACCGCGCCGATAAACCGGGTGATGTTGTGCAGATAATTTTTTTGAATTAATTTCATAATTTCGTCTTTCTTCGGCCCGTCTCCGACAATCAACCAAACCAAGTTTGGTATTTTTTCCAAAATCTGCGGCAACAAGCGCGCCATATGCGGAAAACCCTTGCCCTCGGCAATTCTGGAGACGGTCAAAATTACACTCTTCCCTTCCAAGGCCAGCTGGGATTTTAATTTTTTGATTTCATTTTCCGAAACTTTGCCAAAAAACGCCTCGCCCGGACAGGGATAAATTACGCGTACATCCTTATTTAAATCTTCAAACTTGGATTTAAATTTATCCTGCAAAAAAATACTGTTGACAATTATTTTTTCGGCTCTTTGGCAAACCATTTTAAGTTTCTTTTTCTTTCCCGGAACCTTGGTGGCCATTTCCAGATCAGTGCCGTGGAAAAAAATTGTATACGGGATTTTCATTTTTTTATTTAACCAGTAAGCTACATAGCCCACCGGCAAAGCGTGGTGCACATAAATCTGCTCAATTTTTTCCGTTTTGACAATTTTTTTGATTTGGAAATACAATTTCAGCCACTTGGGCCAGAAAAATTTAAAATATGGCTTCTCCCTAACCGTTTTCCATTTATTTTTTAAGTCAAATTCATTACCGCCCATTATTTTTGGCGCATACACCACTGTCTCTGTTGCCGGTAAATTTTTGGCCAGGTTATACGTATAGGAGGCAATCCCGCCGATTTGCGGCGGATATTCAAGCGTGATAATTAATGTTTTCATACAGAAATTTGAGTTTTGTTTTTAAAAATTTTATTTATTATATTTTTAATTTGGCCTATATTAATGCCACCTGTCAAAAATAACAGCCCAAAATACACAACCGCTCCGATCGGAATGGTCCAAATAAAATTTATTTTTAAAGATAAATAATACACCACTCCCCCCATCACCACCGCCGGCCACAAGGTTTGATTGATATATTTTAAAATATTTCTAAATTTAATGTTTAGTTCGCGTCGGGCAAACAAATATCCGCCAACTACCAAAACCGTGTTGCTGACAAGCACCGAAATAGCGGCGCCGTTTAGTCGTAAAATCGGCAGTAAAATCAAATTCAAAACCACACTGACAACCAAAGCGACTCCCACCAGCCAGGTTTGCGTTTTTTGCCGATTGGTGGCATTAAGCAAAGCTCCGGTAATTAATCCCAAAAAGGTAAAAATTAAACTTCCCATCAGTATGCGCAGCGGATTAATTGACGGCGCGTAACTTGGTCCGTAAATAAGTGTAATAACCGGGTCGGCCAAAACAATCAGGCCAACGGATAAAGGAAAAATTATGGTAAATAAATAACGCCATGATTTTTCAAACAAGGGGCCAATTTGCGTTTTGTCCTTGACAAATAGGCCGCTAAACACCGGGTAAACGCTGGCCGACAAGGCCAACGGCACAAACTGAAAAGCAAAAGCTATTTTATACGGAATAGCCCACCATCCCAATTCTTTAATCGTCAGCATCTTGGACATCAAAAGAGAATCGCTGTATGAATACAGTCGGCCAATGATGGCGGCAATGGCAAAGGGCAGAGCAGTAATAAAAAATATCTTAAAAATATCTTTATCCCAGATAAAATTGTATTTAATCGCGTAAAGTTTACGCACGCAAATTGCCAAATACAGACAATACAAAGCGCTCGGAATGGTGTAAGCGATAATAAGCCAAATCAGGGGCCAATGGTTTAATAACGCCACGGTGCCAATGCCCATAGTCACCAGCTGGGCGCCAACGATTCCAATAGATTCATAGACAAGATTTTTTCTTGACCGCAAAGTGCCGGAAAAAGTATTGGTTAAGTTATCAAAAAACATGGTAATGCCGGAAAGATAAATCAAATCTTTGGTCAGCGCCGGATAATTAAAAACATTAACAAAAAATACCACCAAAGCATACGCGCCCAGGCCGAATAAAATTTTGGTAACCAGGGTGGTGTTTAGATATTTTTCCGTGTTCTCCGGATAGCGCGAGGCCTCGCGAATTAAAACCGCGGCAAAACCAAAATCAGCCACAACTACAAAAATAGTGGTAAAAGTTATGGCAAAAAAATACTGACCAGTGTTCTCTACCCCGATCAGCCGCGCCACCAAAATAAAATATAAAAAAGATACTACTTTTTGTAGGATTGAGGCCGAAGTTAAAAATGTGGTATTTTGCGCAACCGTATAGGACATACGGTCTATTTTACTCGCTTTTTAACGTTTTGACCACTGCGGAGCCCTGCGTGCACGCTTCAAACCAGGTTTCTTTCTTTCCTTGGCTCTGGCGTCGCGAGTTAAGTATCCTAATGTTTTTAAAGATTTTTTAAGTTCTTCATTCCAAATAACCAGGGATCTGGCAATGCCATGCTGAACGGCAGTGGCCTGCCCCTTTAATCCCCCGCCATTTACCTTCACGGAAACATCAAAGGTTTTTTCTTTGGCTACGGCCTTAAGCGGAGCCATCACCGTGTCCTGCCATTCAAAATAAGGAAAATATTCGGCCATCGGCTTGCCGTTGACTTCAAACTTTCCGTGTCCGGGAACCAAACGAACTCTGGCCGCGGCGGTCTTGCGTCTGCCCACTGCTCGGGCGGAATCATCTTTTTTCTTGTTGAGTTTAACCATATATTATTTAAAAGAAATACGTAATAATCTTTGTGTTCGCATTTTATTTTTCGGCAGCATTCTGCTGACAGCATGGATAACCGCCTTTTCCGGATTAACCTTCATAACATCCTTGGCCGGTTTAATTTTCAAACCGCCCGGATGCATGCTGTGATGTTTGTATGTTTTTTGTTCAAGTTTCTGGCCGGTGAACTTAACATCCTTAACATTTAAAACAATCACTTTATCGCCATGATCAAGATGAGCAACATAGTGAGGACTGTTTTTGCCCATCAAAGCCATGGCAATACGGGTGGCAATTCTTCCCACGCTTTGACCGGCGGCATCAATTTCAAATTTTTTTCTTCTAGTGGACATATATTTATACTAATTCAATTATAGCTTCTTCCGCGCCATCGCCCTTTCTGGATTTAAGCAGTGTCAGCCGGGTATACCCGCCTTTTTTGTCTTTATATTTCGGACCAATAACTTCCATTAATTTTTTAACGGAATTTTTGGTGTACAGAACTTTGGCAATGGCTCTGCGGCCCGCCAAAGTTTGGGCTTTGGCTTTGGTAATCAATTTTTCTACTACCGATCTAACCGCTTTGGCTTTGGCTTTGGTGGTTCTGATTTTTTCGTACAAAATCAAACTTTCGGCCAAGTTGGCCATAAGCGATCGGCGTGCGGCTGTTTTTCTGTCTAGTGTAATCTTATTCTTTTTATGTCGCATATGATTTATTTCTTTTTAGTGGTCTTTTTGGCTCTGGGCTTTTTTTCTTTGGCCGGTTTGGCATCCTCTTCGGCTGGTGCGGAGACAACCATCTCTTCACGGGCGACCGGTTCACTGGCTGTATCTAAAATCAAAGCAAAGTGATCCATCAAAATCTGGGTTGATTGTCTGACCGCTTCTTCCGGAGAAATCGTGCCGTTAGTTTCAATGTTTAAATTTAATTTTTCGTAATTGGTGATATCGCCCACGCGGGTATATTCAACGCTGTAGCCGACATCTTTTATCGGGGTGTAAATGGAATCAATCACGATTGTGCCCAAATCATATTGCTTTTTATCTTTCTCTTCAACCGGTTTAAAGCCGCGGCCGCGGCCCACGATGATTTCCATTTCAAAGGTCTTGTTGCTGGTCAAATTAGCAATCACCAGATCTTTATTCATAACTTCGGCATTGGCGTCTTTTTCAAAATCACCGGCTTTAACCGCGCCCGGACCCTTCTTTGATAACTTCAAAGTAACCGGTTCATCGGTATACACCTTAACTGCCAATTGTTTAAGATTTAATATTACCTCAACAATATCTTCTTTCACGCCGTCTGCAGCCGTAAATTCGTGCTGGACGCCTTTTATTTTAAAGGCCTCAATCGCAGCGCCCGGCAAAGATGATAATAGCACCCGGCGAAGCGTATTGCCCAAAGTGGTTCCGTAACCATAAAAACAAGGCGTGACCACCAGAGATCCTTTGTTTGGGCTGTCCCCGGCCACAAACTCGATTTTTGACGGCAATAATAGGTTTTCCATATGTGAATTATTATTGAGGGAAACCCCCCTTAATTATCTTGAATAAAACTCAATGATTGACTTGGCGTCAAAGCCGGCTTCATCGGCAGTTGGAGCATTGAGAATTTTTGCCGATACCTTTTTGGCATCAAGATTCATCCAAACCGGAGCTTCAATTTTGCTTAGTCGTTCTGAAATTTTATCAAACGCCACAGTGGTTTTGTCTTTTTCTCTCAAAGCAACTTCGTCCCCCACTCGCGTGCGGTAAGATGGAATATTAACTTTCTTGCCATTAACGGTTACATGACCGTGGCTAACCAGCTGTCGGCAACCCTTGCGTGATTTGCCTAAGCCCATTTTATAAACAACATTATCCAGACGTGATTCTAAATAGGAAATCAAAAACTTTCCGGTATCTCCGGTTTTTTTGGCTGCCTCGGCTACGTAATTGGCAAACTGCTTTTCACGCAGGCCGTAAATTTCTTTGGCTTTTTGCTTTTCAAACAATTGTTTGCCGTAAACTGACTGTTTTGGATGCCTTTTGGAAGCGCCATGAACGCCCGGAGCAAAATTTCTCTTGAGCAGCGTGCATTTCGGTCCGTAACACTTATCCCCTTTTAAAAACAATTTATCTCCGGCCCGGCGGCATCTTGAGCATTTGTCATTTGATTCATTTGACATATATAAAATTATTAACAAAATTATACTCGCCTCTTTTTCGGAGGACGGCAACCGTTATGCGGGATCGGCGTGACATCGCCTACGGACAAAACATTTAAACCGTTTATATGCAAGGCCCTGATGGCGCCTTCTCTGCCGCCGCCGATACCTTTAACAAAAACATGCACTTCCTTCAATCCGTATTTCGCGATTTTATCAACCACATCTTTGACAACTATGCCGGCCGCGTATGGAGTAGCTTTTTTTGGTCCTTTAAAACCAACCTTGCCGGAAGAAGACCAGCCCAAGACATCACCGGCCGGATCAGTAATTGTCACGATTGTATTATTGTATGAGGCCTGAATATAAATATTTCCGTGAGAAACCTGTCTCACTACTTTCTTCTTTCTGTTTTTTGAAACCGCAACTTTCTCGGTTTTTTCAGCTGCCGGCTTTGTTTCCGCGACTGGCGCGGCGGTTTCAGTTGGTGTTTGTGTTGGTTGTGAATCTGACATATTTATTATAATCTTAAAAACAACTAGAGACGAAATTAAGTTTTTTGCCCGGCTGGCTTGCGACCGCTGCCCATGGTCTTTCTGGTATTACCGCGCACGGTGCGGGAATTAGTTTTGGTTCTTTGTCCGCGAACCGGCAAATGCTTCATGTGTCTGATGCCTCTGTAGGCCTTAATATCTTTCAGACGTTTTATATTGGCCATTATTTCTCTTTTTAAATCACCTTCGGTTTTGTATTCTTTTTCAATAATAATACGGATTTTATCTTCTTCGGCCGGGGTTAAATTTTTGGTTCTGGTATTTTCGTCAACTTTGGCTTTGGCCAAAATCTTTTTTGACAAAGTCGGACCAATACCGAAAATATAGTTTAAGGAAACCACAATTCTCTTTTCTTTGGGGATATTTATACCGGCTACTCGCATAAAATATTTCTAAAAATTATTTAAAATTCTTGGTTTAGCCCTGGCGCTGTTTGTGTTTAGGATTGCTGCAAATAACGTAAACACGGCCCCTGCGGCGAACGACCTTGCATTTCATGCAGATTTTCCTCACTGATGCTCGTACTTTCATAAAATTAGGTTAAGAAAAATACCAACCACTGCCGCGATATCCACGCCCGAGAGGCACATCATATTCGGACAAGTGGTCGTTGATATGACGGGCTCAAGCTACACCGCAATGGTTGATATTCTTTTATAGGTTGTCTAATTGTCCTCCACCTAAAATCTATACGTAATTCGTCCTTTTGTCAAGTCGTAGGGAGTCATTTCCACCTTTACCGAGTCGCCAACGCCTAATCTTATCTTATTTAAGCGCATTTTTCCGGCCAGATGGGCGATAATCATCTGCCCGCTTTCAAGCTTGACCCTGAAAGTAGTGGCCGGCAATAACTCCTCTATTGACCCTCTTAACTCTATAATGTCTTTATTTGGCATTGTTTACGGGTTAATTGTTAATAGTTTACTATTAAATTGGACATTTGTCAAGATTTATAAACCCAATACCTATACAATAAAAAATTCCACGAAACCGCCAGGGCGATATTCACAGTCCTAGCCAGTAGATAGTTTACACCAAATTTCTCATTAAATAAATACATCCAGGCGATTGAAAAAAAATAGTTGAAGACGCAGACGATCAGGAACCGGACGGCCTGTTTATGGGCCCATTCTTTTGATTTAAATGACCAGTATTTGTTGAGGAAAAAAACGTAATTTATCAGGAATATCTGATTGACCACCACAGCCCAAACCGGCCGCATGTGCGCGTATTGCTTTAATAAAAACAAACTGCCAATATCCAAAATCACGGCGCTGATGCCGACAAGAAAATATTTGGCAAATTGACGGCGAAGGGACCAGAGATGAAGGATTAAATTCTTTATCATAATTATTCCAAAATCGCCTTTATTCGTCTGACACCGGCACTCACCGCTTCTTCTTTTATAATTTTAAACTTTCCCAACACAGCAGTATGCTCAACATGCGGACCGCCGCAAATTTCTTTACTAAAATCACCAATGGAATACATTTTTACTTTTGATCCGTATTTATCTTCAAAGAGTCCCATCGCGCCTTGTTTCTTAGCTTCGGCAACAGTCGTTTCTTGAAAA